>PGYA01000055.1 GCA_002839435.1 Candidatus Riflebacteria bacterium HGW-Riflebacteria-2
GCCAACCCAGCACCGCGACAGGGCGCAGGTTTTGCCGTTGATCCAGGCAAACAGCCCCTCTCTGGAAGAAGTTGGATCTATTACCAGAGCTACTTGAAACGGCTGATTGAAAAAGTAGTCCTGAATGAACTTATCCATGTCAGACAGGAAAATGCCGAAGCCGGGGTGCGTGTGATACCAGCCAACAATCGCCCGGCCCTTGAAGCTGGCTTCCATTTCTGAATGGATATACTCCCAGGTTTCATGGGTGAAAACAACCTGGGCGCCTTCATTGCGAGCGTGTTTTCCTCTGATGCTGCCATTGATAACCAGGTATTTCCCGAGGTCATCCTGGCAGGTGTTACCGACGAGTATGCCGCACTGCTCGACAGCCACGGTCTCAGAGGCATGCTTTTTGATTTCGGCATACACGTTGGCATCGATCATAACCCTGGGTTCGACAACGCTGCGCCCCGGGAATGGCTTCTTTTTGGTCTGATGAATTTCGTAATCGCCGTGAAAATCTAGTCCTTCTACTGCTGGCTGGTTATTGGTCGGGTTTTTTGTCTGGCTCATGGCTGCACCTTGCTGACCAGAGGGCCGAGAATCCTCTGTCTATCGCCGTTTAACAGATAATATATTTGACGTTCGCCATCACTGCCGATGAATACATCGAAATCTGGTATGCCAAACTTTGCCAGTGTCATGTCCGGCCAGGGTTCGCTTCCGTCAAACTGATGCGACATGATTGGAAAACGCTGTTTGCCGCAGTCAGGGCATACTGCATCAGCATCGCTGACTCGGCCGAGAGATGAGTGATACTCAACATCCACCCCGCACTCTGAGCAGGAAAATCCGGTTAGCACCTCGTGGCGAAGTTCCATTATCGCGAACTCCCCGAGATCCTTGCGGATGATTTTGAGGGCTTCGCCCAATGTCAGTTTGCGCGCTTCAGCGTCGAGTTCGACAACAGGCGTGTAACGCTCATGCGAGAAACATTCAGCTTTGCGCTTGTAAGTGATAATATCCTGGTAAAAACTCAATCCTTCAAAGAAGAACCCTCTGCCTGTAATGACTTCAAGGCCATGCAGCAGTTTAATCGCTTCCTGACACTGAACTGCTGCGATAAGGCTGGCAATAGTCGGTGTGGTCGGAGTTTTGCCTGACATCATTTCTTCTCTGGTCAGTAGAGTACAGGATTTTCGGGCATTGAGAACTTTCCAGTCGACTTCGCTCATAGTGCATTCGTAGCACGGGCCGTCTGGCCCAAAGACTCTTGCTATGCCGCTCAGGCCTTCTATCGCGCCATCGATCCAGGTTTTGCCACATCTCAGCGAGTTCTGGTTGATGGCGAGTCTCGCCTCGCGGTTATCCAGCCCACCAAGAATAACGTCAGCCCAGAAAAAAGCGCCGATACCAAAGTCGGTGACCACGTTAACGCTCAGCGATCTGATGTTGATATCGGGAAAAATCTCGCGGGCGCGCTCAGCGGCTACGTCGGCTTTGTAGCGTCCGCGGTCCGATTCCCTGAACAGAATTGATCGCGAAAGGTTCGACGGCTCTATCTGATCGAAATCGACCAGCAGAATATTACCTATGCCGGTCAGGGCAAGGTTTTTAATAATTTCGTTGCCAAGTGCACCAGCACCAATCACCAGTATGTTGGCGTTCTGTAGAAGCTTTTGATCCCACCAGCGAATCAGTTCGAAACGCGAAAACCGGTTTTCTTCCTTCTTTGTGTCGATTATCAACACATCGGAGTCGGGATCAGCTTTGAACTGATCTGGACTCATGGCATTTTTCCGGCTGTGATTTCGGGCTGAATTCTCAAAACATCGCCAGATTGTACTCCGGCCTGATGGAATGTTTCGTCATCGAGGAGCTGTCGCCCGGATGCCTTGTGATGGAATTTATAGCTCATTAATTGCCCGTCAGGGGTGAATCTGGGCAGGTTCATCTTGTCGATCAGAAGAATTATGATTCGGTTCAAAGCTTCATCATCTGGTAACTCGGCTTTAACTTTTTTATTGCCGGTAGCATCCCAGATCTCTACCAATATGGACCCCATTTTGAATATCTCCTTTGCAGTGTCACAGGTACTTTAACAATTGATGATCCTCCAACAAGACAGACCAATCGACAGAACTTCGTGAAAATTATAATTCTCCCTCGCCAATAATGCAACAAAGCACTTTGTAAAAATAGCACAAAACTTTGTTCAGGCAGGGACAGGGTTGTATAATTATGAGTTTATCACTACAATTGTTGTACCATGCGCACATTCAATAAAAATTGTCTGTATCACATTATGCTGGCGTTCATGCTGTTTGTCGGCAGTTCTGTGCTGGCGCAGGACCCAATCGCAAATAACCTGCGCGAGCAGTTTATGCAGCTCAGCAGTTTTGAACAGCTGCAAGATCCCTCGCCTGAAAAATTTGACGCGGCGGCCGCCAGGGCTGTCAGCTTTTTTGACAGCCAGCAGAACTCAGAAGAATTCAACGAAACGACTGCAGAAATCTGGTCTGGTTTTTTTGAACTTACTTTCGCGCGCGACGACGATGAGAATTTTTCGCGCCGTCTTGAGGTTCTTCAGGCTGAGGGCCAGAGGCAACATGCCGCGATACCTCCTGAAGCGATAGATCATGAGCAGAAGCCCTTTACCGTCCATGTCAGAGAAGCTCTCGAGGTTAACCGGGCTCGCAGGCAATATTATGAACGCATCTCGAATGGAGCTACCCGCAAAGTATCGTTGCTGTATACCTCACTCGAATATAGCCTTCTGCCATTGACCAGCTTTTTTGACCGCTGGGCACACAAGTATCGCAGGGCTGGCATTCCTGTTTTGCGAGATGATTTTGTTCCGATGGCAAATATCTCTTCTGCTGACAAGCCGCTACTGCGGCGGGGTATGCTCGATCGCGCCGGTCGCCGTGAACTTCGGAAAATGCTGCGTGCCTGGCAGTGGAAAAGCGGACTGGCCGCTTCCCGTAAGGATTTTCTTAAAGTGCAGCTTCTGGCGTTGAATGCTGTTCATGATCTACGTCAGATGGAGCTGCGCCACAACTGCAATCTGGCTCTGACCATACATTTTGTCGAATCAGTCGGACTGGCTGCCCGCAACGCTGATCGCTTGAGTCAGCAGTATGCGAAGCGCACCGATAATTTTTATCGTGCTTTTATTGCCATTCAGATCAGCGGCGTCAGGCTGTTTTCAAAGGTCGATCTACAGGCGCAGCCATTTCATCGCGCCGGTATTGGCATTATTGTCAACGACCTGCCTGCGATTCCTTTTCCCTGAAATTGCAGCAATTCTCGATTAAGCTTCAGGTGCTGAAAAGTGGATTCTGCGACTTCGCTTTGCTTCGCGCAGAATGACCCGAAAGGGTGCAATCGTCATCCTGCGCGTAGTCGCAGGATCCATGTTTGCTTTCTAACCGGCATTTGCTTATATAACCGCAATTTAATCGTTGATTGTCTGCAGTAAAAATTTAGCTGATTTTTTTTGAACCGGTTTGGATTTTTTTTGTATTAGCATATGAAAGCACATGAAAAGAAGCGACGAACAACTTTTGCTGGATACAGCCAGAGGCGATAAAAGCGCCTTCAGAGAGATTTATCAGAACTGGTCGCCGGCGGTCTACCGACTGGTAAAACGCATGATTGCAGCGAAGAGCGACGATTATGATGAAGTCTTTCAGGAGGCGATGCTGCGAATCTGGAAAAATGCTCCTCTGTTTGATCCGGCAAAGGGCCGGGCAAAAAGCTGGATTTACCTGGTGGCGACCAGACATTGTCTTAACTGGCTTGAGTCGAAGCATGCAAGGCAGCAAACGAAAGAGGCAGTGTTGGATGATGCGGCGCCGGATACCGGAATCGGCCCAGAAGAGAAGGCGGCGCGGAACGAAGATGCCCGGCGCGCCATTGAATTACTCGATCGTCTTCCTGATGATCTGAAGCAGGTTGTTGCCCTGCGTCATCTCGAGGATTTGAGCATAGATGAAATTGCTGAAATTACTCAGGTTCCGGCCGGAACAGTCAAAAGCAGAATATTCTATGGTCTGAAGAAGCTGCGAAACTTCTTCTTCAAGGAGAACTCCGATGAAAAGAAAAACTGAATGCGTTGAACTGCAGTCACGCATGGTAGAGTATTTCGCCGACCCGCCGCGGCAGATTCCCGCTGCGATAGCAGAACATCTCAAAGACTGCGAAGAATGCCAGCTGGAATTTGCGCAGATGCAGAAGGTGTTGACGCATCTCGAAGATGCTTCGGAAATTTACGAAGCCGTACCGGAACATCTGTTTTCAGGCGTTGAAAGTCAACTGGACTCAGTTCAGCAGCTCAGGCCGGCAATTCAAAGTGCTGGCCGCATCAGAAACCTCCTGATTTTGCAGTATTCATATCTGTCCGCAATGGCCGTTATCATCTGGCTGTCGCTGTTGCTGGTGCAGCCAATGCTGACCGGCTGGCTTGCCGAAAATGAGCTGGTTTCTTCGCTTGCCTTTCTCAATGACTATGGCCTGTTTCTGATTTTTTTCGCAGCCGGTGGCCTGTTCGCCATGATCAGTTCGCCGCTTATCATAAAAACCGCATTGCGCCAGCCTGCTGGCGAAAAGAAATTCAACCTGCTGCGCCGTCTGTTCTCGGTCGGCATGCGCACATTCGCCTGCTGAGGCAGGATATCAACCCGGAGGTAATAATATGAACTTGCCAGACAAAAAAGACCTTACTCCCAAGACGATTTTATTCTATATCTGTGTGGCGCTGCTGAGTCTGCTGGCTCTGCAGATTGTGATGCGACTGTTGCCGCCGGCGATATTTCTGTTTCTGATGCTGGCGCCGCCGATTTTCGTTCTTTCTGATGCCCAGGAACGCCGCCTGAGTCGCCCGGTTCTCTGGGCTACTTTTACTCTGTTCACCAACGTTTTTGGTCTGCTGGTCTATCTGCTTGTGCGCCCGGACGCTCCGGCAGTTAACAGCTGTAAAAGCTGTGGAGGTGTTCTTGAAGACAAGTTTGCCAACTGCCCCTGGTGCGGCGAAAAAGTCGAGCGGCCGCTGGGAAAGTGCCCCGGCTGCAGCGAAGAAGTAAAGCCCGGCTGGAAGTTCTGCCCGAACTGCAATTGCAGTTTGAGTAAAGAGGCACAGACCTCTGGCCCTTCCGGCAAGGCAGAGACAGTCGTCTGACGTAGAGCCATAAAAGATAGGGGCTGCAAGGCAATCATTGTTGCTTTGCAGCCGTTAAATTTATGAGTCTTGGACTTGCAGCTTATTGCTGCAGTTGATTGAAGTTTTTCTGCGCGAGCAGGTCGCGTTTCAGAGCCGAAAGCAGGTTCGCATTTACGCTGGCATCTATTTCGCTGATGTATTCTTGTGCAAGCCTGCTGTTCCCATTGGCAAAGGCTGAGTTTACATCGCTCAGAATCTGTTTGTGCAAGGCCTCAAGATAATCGACACTTTTGGCTGAGCTGTCGGCGCTAAGGCTTTCATATTGCTTGAGAAGCTTGCTGTTAAACTCTGCGTTCGCGGCAGCACGCAGCGCAGTGGCATTTTCGATCGTTTTGATGTCGAGGCGGTAAGTAGACTTTGCCGACCATGCCAGCATTGAATCTGGCACATTGGCGGGCGCTTTTCCGACCACCATTAGATACATCATACCAGCATTTGGGGGCACTACAACTTCTATATGCCCCATCTGGGTTCTGACAGGCGGTGCCGGGTAGTCGTAGTCGCCATTGTTGTGGCCCGGCAGCATGACGCGCGCGATGCCGTTGCGACGGGGAGTGGTCGCCTTGATGTTGGCGATGCGGTGGCGTGCGGTGACCTTTTTATCGACTTCATTGACGAAGAGCAGTATCACTTCGAACTGGTTGTCGAGAGTGGTCAGATCACCGGCAAAATCAACCCTGATTGTGCTGCCGGCCCCAGCCAGATTGAGTTTGTACATGTCGGCGCCCCAGAGACTGACGCTGTCGCGAATAGTTGTCGGAAAGCTGGTGTAATAACCGCTGACAGGCAGTGAGTAGTCGGGCAGCAGCTGGCCGTAAGTGTAGGCAGCCGGCTTGAGCTCTGGCTGATTGAGAAAGCTGGTGATATAGAAGTTGTCGAACGCATCTGAAAAATTGGTTTTGAACTGACTCAGTGCAGAGTTGAAGCCGTCAATGCCAGCTTTTTTGCTGCTGACCAGGCTGTTGTAGAACTTCTGGCGCGCCTCGTCGGTCTTGAGAAAACGGTTGACCAGATAGAGGTTCCAGAGATAGGTCTGGCCGTAGTTGGCGACCTGGTTCCAGACGCTCCAGGCAACGAGACTGTTATCGGGCGTCTGTTGAAAAGCGCTGATCTGGCGTGGGTGCCCGTAACCGCAGAACCAGGTGTTAATCTGGGCACAGCCCTCATCGACCCAGTCATATTCGTCGGCGTCGTAATGAAAATGGATCAGGTGTTGCAGTTCATGCGCGATGGTGGCGAAGAATTCAGGAGTATTCACTTCTGAGGGGTTGGTGTCGATGTAAAGCATTTCGCGCTGGTTGCTCTTGAGGTCGCTGCCAGCAGGTATTTCGTCAGGTCGGTAACAGTCGCCGCGGTTAAAATAGCCGCTGGTATAGGTTTTTCCCTGCGCCGCGTTGTCTTTGATGTCCATCAGCAGAATGGTTATGCGCTCTTCATTGTCGATGCCCGGCCGATTTTCGCGGCCAAAATAGCGTGTCGTAGTCGGATATATATTGTCTTCGAGTTCTTTGAGCAGTCTGGTGATGTCTATTTCACGGCAGCGCAGGTTGCCTTCTTCGAGATAGATCATGAAATTGTCGCTGGTCGCAACCAGGCTGGCTTCTGTCTGTTCCCATTTATTAGTGGCGAAATTGAAGGTAGAGAAGGACTCTTTGTCGCCAACCTTGGTCCTGAGAAGCCTTTCAGTCTCTCCGAGGGTGTTGCGTGCAGTCTGGAGACGTTTACTTGAGCGTTGCCAGGCTGGGGCTTTCATTCCTTTGGCCTGGGCGGAAAAATAATGTGTGCCATCTGCTGCCGGCGGATTCGCTGCCATGACGCCAGAATTGAAAAGGCCTGATATCAGCGCGGTTAAAGCAAGTAACCGGAATTTTTTCTGCATCGAACCCTCCTGAGTGTACGCACACTTTGCGCGGTCAGTGTGGAGCAAAAAACATGCCATGCACTGACCGGGATCAGAGTCGCATTTAATGAATATGTATGTGATTCTGTCTGATGATGTTGCCGGTTTTTCATCACACTCCTGCCGAGTTTTTTCGACTCGACACCGACGAAGTTAAGTTTGCAGGCGACTATTTCCGGAAGATCGTTTATGTTTTGTTTTGCTGAACTCAATAAATACTGTGATTGAGCTTGAAATCTTGTTTGAATAGTGATAAATAAAGCGTCTTATGACATCTTTTCTGATAAAATCGCTTGGCTGCAAGATCAGTCAATATGACGGTGAACGTCTGGCCGAGAAGCTTCGACAATTCGGTCTAAGGCAGGTTGACGATGCGCCTGACATGTTCATTCTCAACGGCTGTTCGGTTACTGGTCGCGCTTCGCAGAAGGCTCGTCAGACTCTACGTGCGGCAAAAAGGCGCTGGCCGGCGGTGAAGCTGATACTGGCCGGATGCGAGGCCCGGCTGTTGACGCAGCGCCACGAAGAACTGGCAGAAGTCGACTGGTTGCTGAAAGATGCCGAGCCGGCATCGATATCTGCGATGCTGGCGGCTCTCTCGTTTGACGTGCAGGCAGAACCCGGCAGCACTGTTGCTGTGCCCGTAACAGCCCGTACACGTGCTTTTCTGAAAGTTCAGGATGGTTGCAGCCAGTTTTGTTCTTACTGCATTGTCGCACATCTGCGTGGCCCCGAATGGTCGCGCCCGATAGCCGATGCTGTTGCCGAAGCACGTCGTCTTGTCGAAGAAGGTCATCGCGAACTTGTTCTGACCGGCATTCATCTCGGGCATTACCAGCCATCGCTGCTGCCGCTGCTGACAGAACTCGAAGAGATAGATGGCCTCGACCGCATCAGGCTCAGCTCGATTGAATCAATTGAAGTAACTGACGAACTTATCGACTGGGTAGCAACTTCTCCCAAGGCCTGCGCTCACATGCATCTGCCTTTGCAATCAGGCAGTGACTCGATTCTGCGTGCCATGCGCCGACCATACAGTTCGGCTGATTTTGCTGCGGTTGTCGCGAGAATTCGCGCGCGCATGCCATTTGCCGGTGTTACCACCGACCTGATCGTCGGTTTTCCCGGCGAAACCAATGAGCAGTTTGCTGAAACTCTCGAATTTCTTGAAAAAATTCAGTTTTCACGCATACATATTTTCAAGTTTTCGCCGCGCGATGGCACTCCGGCAGCGACCATGAGTGGTCAGATTGACAATGTCAGCAAAAACCGTCGTTCCGATGAGGTTGCGGCTGTCTGGCAGAAGTCAGCGCTGGCTTTTTACCAGAGATTTATCGGTCGCGAACTCGAAGTTCTCTGGGAAACCGATCAAGCTGGTATTGTTCATGGCTTTTCGCGCGAATACATTCCCTGTTTCATGACTGCTGGTGGCAACATGCTGAATCGAATCAGTCATGTCCGTGGCAGCAAAGCGGCTAATACAGGCCTGGAAGTCGCGGCCTTGTAAGCACTTATAGGTGGTTTTGCCCAAAGTGTTGCGCACCTCAGGCGAACGTTGGGCAATAGGGAAAATGCTGTTGCCGAGAAAGTCAAAATTTGGTCTTGTACCTTGCGGTGACTGGCGTTATAATCGGAACATGTTTAAATCAAGAATTTATTTGAGTGTGCTGATTGTGTTCTGTTTTGCCTTTTTGGCTGGCTGTTCGGTGCCGGGTTCTTCTAATCCGCCAGCCATAGATGATTCGGTGACCATTACCGGAACAGTGTCGGCGCCGATTGTTGCCAATCAGGGTTTGTTGGGCGCCGCCGGACAAAGCAACGATGCCACAGCATTTGCCCGGTTTGCCTCAGGTTCGACGCTCAAGGTGAACGGCCGGGTTGCTGAATTTTCGCTCAATGATACGACCCGCGAACTGCGTGTCGAAAAAATATCGCCGGCAGCGGCCTATGAACTTGAATTGCGCCGTGGCGATTTCAGTCTGATTGCTTTTGTTCCGCACAGTGGGCGTCAGATCAGCTTGCTTTACGGACTTTCGCTGCGCAGTACAGCTGAATGGTATCTCAGGGCTGCGTTTGGCTCTTCCCAAAAGTTTTCGATCGATCAGTTTGCCGAATATCAGGTTAATTCGGGTCTTATCGACAAACTTGTTGGCAGTCTGCAGACAGAACTTGGTAAAAGCGGGCTGGCTTCGGCTGCCTGGCGTCTGGCTGCAAGTAATGGTGCCTCGACCCTGGTTAAAGATCAAGAGCTGGCTGATGTTATGCAGAGGGCGGGCAATGCGTTCAGCTATAACGGCACTTTTTCGGGTAATGTTGTTTACTGGCGGCTCGATGGCTCGGGCAAACCGGTGATGGAGGTTCAGGCTGCTGTTGTAATGACCTGCAGCACGAGCGGCAATAGCGTTAACGGCTCGTTTAACATCGAACCGCAATCAACTAAGCCGATCGAGAACTATACCGTCACGTCGCCACCCTCAACCGTTGCGTTTGCATTTACCGGCACTCTCAGCGGCTCTTATCTGCGTTTTACGCGCCGCGCCGCCAACGATGGCTCGCCTCTTTCCGGCAAGGATCTCGACAGCTGGTTTATTTTTCCGGTCAAGGACGGCCTGGCAGTGCAGTGTGACAATCTCGACCTGGCATATCGCACTGGAATCCAGACTCGCGCCGGCGATTTCGTTCTTCGCAAAAAGTAGTTTGTCTTGGTTTAATACTTTTGCCCGATTTTTCCGATATCAGGAATGTGTAATATAAAATCGGGAAACGATCATTAACAGAAGGCAGACAATTCTCTGGTTAGTGCTGCTGGCAGCCTGGCTTTGCCCGGCTGTACGTCCTGTTTTAGCTTCAATCAGACCAGAGGGAAGCCTGATGCCGGTGCCGGTGCTCGAGCGTGAAGAGTGCAACACCGACACGCCTTTCGGGCCGTTTCGCGAGAAATCAGCGCAGCGCCTTATCTATACCCGAAAAACCTCACACCTGGTAAGCGAATTCAATTTTCGCCATGTCCTTTATACTGACTATATGGGCTTTGCGCCGGAACGCAACATGCTTTATCAGGCTTCTTTCAAAGGCTATAATCTGTCTAATCCTCTCGAATTCAAGGTCGGGCGCATAATGGCCGGCAACAACACCCTGCAGACCGTAGATGGTGTTTCGTGGTTCTACCCCTGGGGGAACCGGCTACAAACGACGATAGACCTCGGGAGCATTGCCAATGTCGATACTAAGGTCAAGGGGCAGCCGTCCTTTGGTGAAGGGCGACTGCATTACAGCTTCAATGATAACGCATTTATGGCGGTCAAGGCGGTCAAGCAGTATGACGAAAGTTTTGGTGGCGTCATGCTCGGTTACAACATCAGCGATTTCCGTATGACCGGCGAATATCTTGGCGGCGGTGGCACTGATACGGTCAATCTTGCAATGCAGTATATCGATCCGCACAAATTTGATCTGACTTCTGACTACCGGCTGATGTTCAACGACGTAACCGATTCAGGCCAGATGCGCCACTATGTCGGTTGCGAATCCGGGCAGCTGTATTTTGAAGCCGGTGTTGGCAACAGTTTCTGGTTCAATGGTCCCAAAACCGAAGACACCTGGTTCTATGATGGCAGCGTCTCCTGGCAGGCCAGCAATCGCGATAACGCCACAATCGGCTATCTCAATGAAACAACTCCGGCCTCAACCAGTCGCACTCTCTACGGTCGCGCTGAACGCCGCATTTCGCACAAGACGCGTTTCAGTATCGGGGTCGAAGACACCCGCTTCGAAAACAGCGGCGGCTCGGTGCAAAACCTTGATGCTCGATTGAACCGGCGCGTGCAGTGGGGTTATATCGAGCTGGCTGGAGGCATGATCAGCGGTGGTTCAGATGCCAACCTGCATAAAGATATCCGACTGCGCGCCGGCTACGAGTTCTAGTTGCTAACTCTGCCGATGATGTCGAAGCGCATTACCGGGTGCTTATTGTAGACATTACGAGTCATGCTGCTGAGCCACATTTCGCTGTAAACTCCGGTCTTTTCAAACTCACGGCAGAGCTGGTTTATCATGCGTGCTTCTTGAGCATAGCCGGTTATCTGCAGGCGAAGGTCAGAGTCTATGCGCAGATTGCTTATCCATGCGCTCTTGCCTGCGGTTGCTTCGGCATTGTTTTCGGGAGCTGGTTCTTTTTTGCCAGTGATCTGCGGTGTGAAGGTGGTGACCTTTGAAAATGCCTCGAATGCTTGTTTGAGCGAGCTGTTGTAGCCGGCTTTAACATTGTTGTGCAGAGTTGCCAGAACGGTCATGCTAAGCAGAGGGGTTCCGTCTGGCTTACTCTCGGCCGATACCGAGACGGTTACAGCACGCGGTGACGCGATCATTTTCCCGCCAGAGGACTCTTCAAAAGCTGCCAGGGCCAGTGGAATCTGATTTTGCGTCAGCATGAAACCCATCTCAACTGGAACTTCAAAGTGGCTTTCACTAACAATCATTGGCGAAACGCGCATATCCATCAATCTGACGGCGTTTCTCTCGAAATATGACAGGTGTAGATCAAGCATGATGCGGGTGAGAACCAGAGGTGTCTCTGCCTGCACTTGATTGATGGCATCGATTTCTGTGGCCTGACTCGGCGCGGCGAAGGCGATTGCAATCGTTAAACACAGTATAAATCTCAGGAACTTGGACTTTTTCATAAGCTCTCCTTGTTGCATATTGGCTTAAACTAAGATTTTGGCAGATTAATGATGAGACATTGCATTGTCAGTTATTGCCTGTTCGATTTGGGCAACCTCGTCAGATGGCGCTTGCGGCGGCAGCTTTTCCATGGTGATGCCGGTATAGCCGTAAAATATCGAGACAAGAGGGTTGATCAGGTTCAAAAAGGCGTAGGGCAGGTAGGCGAACGGGTGAATGCCGAGCGCCGTTGCCATAAAGGCTCCGCAGGTGTTCCAGGGAACCAGTGGCGAGGTGATGGTGCCGAAATCCTCGAGGCAGCGCGACAGGTTCTTCGGGTGCAGGCCCCGGTCTCGATAGATGTCTTTATAGATTCTACCAGGGATAACGATCGACAGATACTGGTCGCCGGCGGCGAGATTGCAGAAGACACAGGTGCAGAAAGTCGCAACAACAGTTGATCCAGTCGTCTTTGCGTAGGTCACGATTTTGCGGGCGATGGCGTTGAGCATGCCTGAGCTTTCCATGACACCGCCAAGCGAAAGGGCTATAAGAATCAGGGATATTGTTCCCATCATGCTTTCAAGGCCGCCCCGCGAAAGCAGGCTGTCGATCGTTTCGAGACCGGTCTGGGCTGCATAACCTGAATGCGCGGCCTTGATGATTTCGGTCATGCCGGAGCCCTGAAAGAAGGTGGCAAAACCTGCGCCCAGCAGAATGCCGCCAAACAGGCCGGGCAGGGCCGGCACTCTGAGCACGACCATCACTATAACCAGTATCGGCGGAATGATCAGCAGGGGAGTAATGTAAAAGTTTGTGCTGAGTGTGCTGAGCATGGTGTCAATTGCAGTTGTGTCGAGTTCTTTACCCGCATAGTTCATGCCGAGAATACCGTAGATTATGCAGGCAATCAGCATACTCGGGCCGGTGGTGTAGATCATGTGTCTGATGTGTTCAAACAGGTTGGTGCCGGCCATCGCTGGTGCAAGATTCGTAGTGTCTGAGAGAGGCGACATCTTGTCACCGAAATAGGCGCCCGAAATAATGGCTCCGGCCACCATGTTGACTGGTATGCCAAGGCCTGATCCTACGCCGAGCAGGGCAATACCGACAGTTGCGGCGGTGGTCCAGGAACTGCCGGTGGCCAGAGAGACAATCGCGCAGATTATACAGGTGGCGACAAGAAATATGCCCGGAGAGATAAGCTTGAGACCGTAAAAAATCATGGCCGGAACTATGCCTGAAAGTATCCAGACGCCGATAAGACAGCCGATAATCATCAGAATCAGTATCGACTGCATTCCCATGCCGATAGTCTTGAGAATGCCGCCTTCGATTTCTTTCCAGGATTGACCGGATAAGATAGCTACCAGAGCAGCAAATGCCGCGGTGACCATAATAGGTATATGCGGCGAGGCGCCAAACAGCATGAGTCCGCTGATCAGCGCTGCCAGCAGAAAGGCTACGACAAGCATGGCGCGGGCAAAAGATATTTCGGCAGTAACAGTATGGCCTTCTTGCATTCAGGTCTCTCCATTGCTAATTTTTCAGGTAATTGTAACCGAAATCAGCCAAAAATTCCGCCAGTTTATTTTGACAATCGCACATCGTCATCCTTCGCGTAGCTACAGGATTTCACAGAATGAGAATTCACCTGTCTCTACTAGAGTGAATTGCTGAAGTATACAACCAAAATTTGCAGTAAAATCTTACGACAATGCTATAATGCTTTTATGTCGAACCGTAAAATCCGTGACAAACTCTATGCTGTTGGGCTGTATCTGCTATTTGGCGTCGTGCTTTTTCTGGCCATGATGGGGCTGAAATATGTGCTGATCGCCATTTGTGCTTATGCCGGAGTGCAGCTTGTTCTCGATCTTTTTTACATCACCTGTGGAGTGCGCACGAAAGGCAGTATTAACGGATATCAGTCGTCCGCTTCAAAGTTTTACGAAAATGACGAATACGGTTTTCGCCGGCATCCCAACGTGGTAGCGCCGCCAGAGCCTTATTCTGAACCAGTGCTGACCGGCATATCATACCAGGCGCGAGGCCGCTTCGACAGCGAAGAAAAAACCTATACGCAGCCAGTTCCTTTCTGGTGCGATTCACGTAAGCTGGGGCAGGAGATCACCCTTTTCTATCTGGCGCGTGAACCGCAGAAAGCCCGTCACATATCGATTGGCTGGTTTCTGTTTCACGCAGTTTTGCCCGGACTCGCAATATATATCTGGCTCACCGCCGGTTAATCCATTCACTACATTTGTTTCATCAGACTGGAGTAATACATGGCAATCTTAGGCTTTTTCAACAAATTGAAGGTAACCAGGTGCGTGACTGCCGGCATCTATGTTGACGGCGAACAGTTCGGTGAGCTGAAGATTCCCGGCTGGGATGTCACCGTAAAGGCAGAAAAGGGCGATGTCATCGATGTTTTTCTGTTTCTCGACAACGAAGAAGAGCTGGTCGCGACCATGCGCAAGCCTCTGGCCATGCCAGGGGAAGTGGCACTGCTGAAAGTTTCCGGCGTCGAGAGCATGGGTGCGCTGCTTGACTGGGGCATGCCGAAGCTTCTTTTGGTGCCGACCAGTGAACAGCAGCAGAAAATGGTGCGGGGCTTTTCCTACGTCGTATACGTTCATTTTGACCCGAAAAGCCGTCGTATAACCGGTTCGACCAAATTGGAAAAATACCTGAGTATCGCTCCTGGCGATTTGCGGCTGAAACAGGAAGTATCGCTGACTATATGCGACGAAAGCGATCTTGGCTATCGTGCTGTTATCAACAATACTGGACTTGGTTTTGTCTACAACAACGACTTGTTTCAGAAGCTTAAAATCGGCCAGAAAGTCACCGGCTACGTCAAAAATATCAGAGAAGACGGCCGTGTCGATCTCTATCTACAGAAGCCGGGTTTCGAAAAAATCGGCGATCTCGGCGACCAGATTATTGCAAGATTGCGCACTGTCGGTGGCTTTCTTGCCGTTACCGACAAAAGCCCGGCCGAAGAAATCTACCAGCTTTTCAACACCAGCAAGAAAAACTTCAAGAAAGCCATCGGCGGCCTCTATAAGAAGGGTCTCGTGCATCTCGAAGACACGGGCATTCGTCTGGTTAAAAAATAGTGGTCTGTCAAAGTTGAATTTGTAGTTATTAAGGCCTCAATATAGGGCGCAGGCGGGTTTCTCAGGCGCGGAAACTTCGAACCAGGCAACTTTGACGCAAAGCCATAGCTATACAACCGTGCTCACGCCTGGTGAGAGTTGTAGCGAATGAGATTCCGCCGAGAGCCCGGGAAAGCAGTATCCCGAAGGTTGAATCTTATAAGTCAACTTTGACAGACCAGTAGGCTCAAATGCTGTCAGAATAGAAATCTGCCGGCCTGGTTAAAAGCCGGCAGATGTCAGTTTCAGCCCTTGATTACACCGAGGGGGCGCAGTTTTACCAGAGGTTCGATCAGGTCTAGTTCGCAGCGGATGACGGTGTCGATGTCTTTGTAAGCCTGCGGGGCTTCGCCGAAGTCGTACATCGCGTTTTTCGCCTTTTTGCGGCCGAAGCCACCGGCTTTGCCCCAGCGGTCGAAGACGATGCCTTCCATGGCGCGGTTACATTCTTCAAGCGTAAGCTGGCGGCTGGCTTCCATGCGGCCCATCTTGCGGCCGGCGCCATGCGAGCATGAATTGAACGATTCAGGGTTGCCGAGACCACGCACTATATACGAAGAGGCGCCCATGCTGCCCGGAATGATACCTAGTTCATCTTTGCGTGCCGAAGTCGCACCCTTGCGGTGTACCCAGACGTTGCGCCCGAAATGCCTTTCGCAGGAAGCGTAGTTATGATGAATATTGATTTCCTCAATGAACTCGATATCGGCAAAGTGTTCAGCCATAACCGACTTCGCAGCTGCCATCATGCGCGCGCGGTTTTCCAGGGCATAGCGCAGCGCAAAATTCATATCGCGAATATAGTGCTGGCCCTCTTTTGAGTCGGCCGGCAGGAAGGCGAGATCTTTGCAGGGCAGTTCGGCATGCCATTTCGCGTTGAGCTCAAGTGCCAGTTTGTTGTGGAAAGAAGCGATACGGTAACCGAGGTTACGTGAGCCTGAATGCAGCATCAGCCAGACCTGGCCGTCTTCGCTGGCCTGAATTTCGATGAAGTGATTGCCACCACCGAGCGTGCCGAGGTTCTTGCGGTCATGCTCAAAGTGTGAGCGGTCGAACCAGCCGGGTGCATTGCCGGCGATTTCTTCTTCATACTCGGCAAACCCATACCAGGTCTGTTGTTTTGCATGGCATTTGCCTTCGCCAACCGGCACCAGTTTCTTAATGTCATCGACAATTGCTCTTATCTCGCGCGTTTCACCGATCTGCTCGATGGTAAGACTGGTTTTTACCGCGCCCATGCCGCAGCCGATATCGACGCCGACGGCATTCGGAATAACGCTTTCGCGGCAGGCGATTACGCCACCGATTGGCATGCCGTAACCGACATGGCAGTCTGGCATAAGCGCGACATGCATATCGACGGCCGGGTGCGCGGCCAGGTTGGCAGCCTGCTTGAGAGCGTCGGGCTCGAGGTCGTTGCACCATGACTTGATTGCTACTTTCGCCGAAGGCGAAATTGATTTTTTATCTTTGATCCATTCCATTTTTTGCCTCCTTCAAAGGCTATTCAGTCGCTGCTGACAGCGCGTGCCAGCGCAGGAGTTGTGTACACAGACAGCCGCGAATGTCAGTGGGTTTTAACCCGTCTGTTGATCAGCCAATACGAGTGTCGAATGTTTCACGCGAAACATTTTTGTCGCTCGCGGATTTTTTTGACTCGACCTGAAGTTTCCAGAGTTTCGCGTCGATCTGGCTGATTTCATGTGAAACCGGCAGAAACATTTCGATGATCTTCATGTTAGTTCTGGTGTGTTGCGTTGGTTCGGTCGTGGTATAGGCCCCACCGCCTGCCAGAGCCATCGGAAGCAGCAACTGGTCAGCCAGATGCAGATCGACAGCCGCGCCTGATTTAAAGAAACGGTTTGCTTCGCGATAGACTGCTGACGCCACCTTTTTGCGTGAAACACCAAGCTCTCCAAAGCCGCAGAACATTGCCCGGGTGTTTTTGTAATCGAGGCGCAACATGACAACATTGCCAGGCCCCGGTGAATCTACTGTCAGCGCTTGCTTGTGTACAACCTCAAAATCGGCGGCGTTTACAACTGTGTTGCATTCGTCTTCTGCGATTTCCCAGGGAATTTTTGAGACTGCCGCCAGCACCGATGATCCGCTGAATTGGCCAGGAGTACACAGGTCGATTTTTTGCAGCCGGGCCGCAGTTGGCAGAATGCTTACGCTTATTCTGCCACCTCCGGCCGGGTAAAAGCCCCAGCGTTCGATTTCACACGAACAGTTGAAACCTATCTTTGCTATTGTCGGCACAAAAACCTCAGCGATGAAATGAAAAGGCGGTGACATCGGATTGTGGGTGCCGCCTTCGAGAATCAGTTGCGACGGCTTGCCAGTCAGAAGCAATGGGGGCAGAACGCTTTGCAGCACCAGCATGGCACTGCCGGCCGAGCCGACCGCAAAGTGGTATTCACCCGACTTAACCTGGCCCGGCACAAAGCGCAGCGTCTGCGAAGAAATTGCGTCGCCTTCGATTTCGGCCGCGCAGACCTGCTGTACAGCATGCACGCAGCTGAGATGCTGGCGCATCAATCCGGGCTTTCTGCGGCCGGCTCTGATGTTTTCGATCAAAAAAACCTGGCCGGTGCAGGCTGACAAAGCCAGCGCCGTTCTGAGAATCTGTCCGCCGCCTTCTCCCTGTGACCCGTCAATTTTGATCATATCTTCTCTCCATTTCCTGCTATTAAAGCATGTTTACCAGCTTTTCCGCCAGTCCTTTTTCGCCAAGAATCAGGCTGATTTTCGAGCGCTCGGTAACCTTCTCGATCAGCTCGAATTCGCGCAGGCGCATCAAAGTCGGATTGGCTTCAAGCATCTTGGCGGTATTGCACTGGCTTCTTGTCGCCGCAGTCTCTTCGCGTCTGATGATCTGGTTCGCTTCAGCCTCTTTCTGTGCAGCGACGACCTTGTTCATGATTTCACGCATCTTGCCAGGCAGAATGATGTCTTTGATGCCGAATCCGACAATCTCGATACCATAGCCCTCAGCCTGCTTCCGCAGCATCGCAGCGATTTCGGCAGTCAGTTGCTCTTTGCCGGCCAGCATTTCGTCGATCTTGCGGGAGCCGATTACTGCCCGCATAAGCAACTGCGCCTCACGATAAATCGCGGTTTCGGCCGATTCACAAACAGATACCGATTTAACTGCATCGATGATTTTGAAGTTAACTACAGCATTCAGGCGCAGACTGACCTTGTCAGCGCTCATTATTTCCTGGCCGGAAAGATCGATTACTTTTTCTTTCCTGCTGACAACCATGAATTTAAGCGCCGAGATGCCCTTCCAGAAGGCATAAAAACCCGGTTCGAGTTCAGCGATAAACTTGCCATCGCGGTGATAGACACAGGTTTCGCCCTGCTCGACTTGAATGGTTTCAAGCAGTTCCTTGGCCGCGCCTGATTTGCCGATCTTGTAGAGGTGACGGTGCTCGAGACGCGGGTCATCGACGGTCATTTCTTCTACTCTGATATCTTTCTGTGTAGTCCAGATCAGCTGACGACCACTGCCTAGAAGAGCGTAGAAGCGGTCATCGACCCAGAGAACAGCACGTTGATTGTCTTTAAGATCGACGACTCTGATGCGGTCGTTCAGCAGGCCGCTTTTAAAGATCTGATCGACTTCCTGATGCCAGATGAACAGATCCTTTTCGTTAAGCACATCGACACGCTCACCAAACAGGGTGCGCACGAGGTGCCAGCCAGGCTGTAGAGCCTCGACCAGCTTGCCATTTTTGAACTTAAGGCCAGTTTCAGCGTTCTTGATCTTGATAACTTTCAACATAACCGTCTCCTTTCGATTCTATAAGAGTGATGCTGCGAGGCCCGAAGACGGGCTTGCTTTTTCGTAAGCTTGTGAGCGGAGCGAATCGCTGGAGAAAAAGCAACCCGGCTGAGGGCCGAGCCCATGCGTCTGACGAAATATAGGGCATATTCTGCTGGCAACTATGAGTTGCCCGGTAATATCTGGGCCGTCGGAGTATCCGTGTCGTCTGCCAGCTGCGCTTCTGCTGGAGCCTGCTTGAGCAAACCCCGCCGCCGCCGGTTTCTGCTTTCAGGTCACCGGAACATCCGGCTCCCGGAAAACAGCTCGCACAGCTTTGCAGTATGCGGTATCTGCCGTCTTCGAGCGGTTGCGCCGCTACCTTTTCCGACCCTGCCCGCGCTTCGGAAATCAGCCTGTCAGCTTCCACGAACACTCCTCAGGCGGAAAACTGTTGGTAAACAGTTGAGGCTGGAGCAGGAATCGAACCTGCAACCCATGGCTTATGAGGCCATTGCTCTACCCGCTGAGCTATCCAGAGGTGTCGATCTCGCTTTCCAACCGCCACCGGCATACCCTTACCCAGAGGGCGGGCACCAGGGCGGACGAATCAACCGACGCACTGTTAATTGCAATCGCCGTGCCAGTTTTGCTGATTTGCCTTAAACCCTTTTGGGGCCAGGGCTTCAGCCGATTCTAATTTTCTCTCATCAAGACTATTTATATAATTAAAAATAGTATATTATATTTATTTATATAAAAATTCTTTATCAAGATTGAATATGCAAGTATATAGATATCTTTAAGGGCGCAGGCAGGCATCCCATAAGCGGAAACTTCGAGCCAGGCACTATTGACGCAGATCCATGGCTCTTCAATATTGCTCTCGCCTGGCGAGAGTTGTAGCGTTGGGTTCCTGCCGAGAGCCCGAGTAAGCGGTATCGCTAATTTATAAACTGTATTTACAAAGAGTTGTTTGGCGGTTAACAAATTGTCTGTGAGTGGTGGTTTATGAAAAAAGTGGTAATTGGTTTTCTGGGGACGGTTCTTGACCGTCGCGGCAAAGACAAGCGCTGGGAGAACTGGCGCCCTTCTGTCGCGGTCTGTCAGCACGAAGATCTGCTGATCGATCGCTTTCATCTGCTTTGTAGCAAACGCGATGAGAGCCTGGCGCGGCAGGTTAAGGCCGATATCGAGTTGATCTCGCCCGAAACCGAAGTGCTCGTCGAGTATCTTGAGTTCAAGAATCCCTGGGATTTTGAAGAGGTATTCTCTGTCTTGCTGAGCTATTCACAGAATTTCAGCTTTCGCGAAGACGAAGAGTATCTGATGCATATTACAACCGGCACGCACGTTACCCAGATCTGCGTGTTTCTACTGACCGAGGCCGGGTTTTTCCCGGCGCGTCTATTGCAAACCGGGCCGGGTCGGCACAATCAGCCTCCGGGCAGCTACGAAATCATCGATCTCGATCTTTCTCGTTACGACAGCATTGCGCGTCGCTTTGCCATACAGACTAACGATGATATCTCATTTCTCAAATCCGGCATCAAAACCAGAAATGCCGAATTCAACCGGCTGATTGCCGAAGTCGAAAGGGTTGCTCTGCGCAGCGACGCGCCGATTCTGCTGGCCGGGCCAACCGGTGCCGGCAAATCACGGCTGGCCAGACAGATCTATGAGCTGCGCCGGCAGCGCGGCCGGGTGAAGGGGCGGTTTGTCGAAGTCAACTGCGCCACCTTGCGCGGAGATATGGCGATGTCTGTGCTTTTCGGCCATAAGAAGGGCGCTTACACCGGCGCGACCGAAAGCCGTGAGGGCTTGCTCAAGGCGGCTGACAAAGGTATTCTCTTTCTCGATGAAATTGGCGAACTTGGCCTTGACGAGCAGGCCATGCTGTTGCGCGCCGTCGAAGAAAAGCTCTATCTGCCGGTCGGTGCCGACAAGGAAATCCGCAGTGACTTTCAGCTGATAACCGGAACCAACCGCAATCTCAAACAGGAATGCCAGCGCGGCCGCTTTCGCCAGGATCTGCTGGCCCGCATCAAATTCTGGGAATTCACACTGCCCGGATTGAAAGAGCGCCCGCAAGACATCGAGCCGAACATCGACTACGAGCTTCAACTGCATTCGCAGACTCTCGGCCGGCCGGTAAGCTTCAGCAGCGAAGCACGCAAGGATTATGTTAAATTTGCTCTGTCAACAGAAGCTCTGTGGGTCGCCAATTTCCGCGATTTAAACAGTTCTCTGGCACGAATGATGGCACTTTGCGAGGGCAACCGCATTGGTGTTGCCGACGTCGAAAATGAAATGGCACGGCTCCGCAACGAATGGCGCTGCGAGTCTGCTGACAGCGATTTTGCATTGATCGAGTCAATTCTCGGCCGCCAGCAGCTGGCTGAGATCGACCTGTTCGATCGGTTGCAGCTCACTGCTGTTCTCGAAATCTGCCGCAGCTCAGCCAGTATGGCCGAAGCCGGCCGAAAACTCTTCGCCGGTTCCCTGCAGAAAAAGCGCTCGAGCAACGATTCCGACCGTCTGCGCAAATACCTGCAACGTTTCAACATCAGCTGGAAAGACCTTACAACAATTTTCCCGCGCTCGTGATGTCAAGATTTTGGTAATCACGATTTGCTCAGGTGGACTAAATTTGTTAGGCTGTAAGAAATGACACTGAAGGAGTTGACCATGAAAAAAACACTTGGTCTGGCTTGTCTGATACTGGCTTTGCTGGTGGCAGTGCCTCAATTGATGGCTGCAGAGACTATGGGTCTCTATTTGAACGGCAAGGGAATCGGGAATGCCGACACCAGGTTCGATACGATTGCCTGGTCATTTACCAGACCTGGTTATTTCAATGTACAGATCTTTTTTGGCAACAAGGATATCAAGAAAAAATCAGATGAGAAATCAGCTGATAACCAATTTTTTCTCGAGATTACGCCGGAGCAGTACAACAGAATATTCGAAGGCAACGTCGATGTCGTTAATATGCCGGTCAATGACGGAATCTGGAGCCGCAGCGTTTCTACCAAAGTGATGCGCGGTCGACGAATCGTTAGAATTACTTTTACCAATGCCATCGATGACGAGATTACCGAAGTTTTCAAGAAGGGTTTTCTCGAAATGTTCATTGCTGAAAATGAGATTCAGGCAATGAAAATGATGATTGAGCGCAAGCGCTTTATGAGTATTGGTGGTTACAAGACTGTGTTTATGGCTGAAGCCCGCAGACTCAAAAAAGTTGCCAATGGTCTGAGCCTTGTCGATGAAGGCGAACTCGGCCGTGTAAGCACAGATGCCGCGATTGCAAACGCTCTTGCAACTAAGAACAACAACTCATTTATGGCCGCAATCAAGTCCGAACAGCGCAGAAGAAAATGAAGCAGCAAAAAGCCGGTCTTACGCTTCTAATAATGTTTTTAGCGCTGGCCGGCTTTTTTGCCGAACCTGTGTCGGCGCAGTGGTTGCGCGAAAAGATCAAAGATGCTATTCGTGCCCGGGTTGATAAAAAAGCGCTCGAACAACAGGTTGCATCGACCTTATATGAGATCGAGCATGCCGGGCGCAAGCGCACTTATTATCTGTATCTGCCTTCGAAGTGGGATAAAACTTCGGCCTTGCCGGTAGTTTTTCTGTTTCATGGCGGTGGTGGCGGTGCGCGCGGTGCCTTGTATTATTACGAACTCGAAAAGAAGGCGGAAGAGGCCGGTTTCATGCTGGTTGCGCCCAACGGCACCGGCGAGAGCGAACATGTTCTGCTGACCTGGAACGTCGCTTTTGGCTTCGGCTATGCGCATCAGAACAATGTCGATGATGTGGGTTTTGCAAACGCATTGCTCGACGAGCTTGCAGGCAAATATCCGATCGACCCGAAGCGCATTTATGCGACCGGCCTGTCGAATGGGGCGATTTTCTGTCACTTTCTCGCTGCGGCTCCCGGCAACCGTTTCGCCGCCATCGCACCAGTTGTCGGCACTGCCGGCGGCAGAGACGAAGGCGAAAAAAGCTGGCATCATCCGCCAACGCCGCAGATTCCGGTTTCGGCCTGCATTATTCAGGGTTTGATCGATGAGCATGTGCCGATCGAGGGCGGACTGCAGAAAAGCTCAATTGCTGCAGCAAAAGAGATGTGGTCAGCCTCACAGACTATAGATCTCTGGGTCACGGCCAATGGCTGTGACAAGACACCTGCTTCCAGCTTCGATAAAAAAATGAATACAACGATTCATCATTTTAAAAATGGCCGCAACAACAGCGAAGTCATTGCCTACGTCATTCACGATATGGGCCACGCCTGGCCGGGTTCGACGCGAGTGCCCCGGGCCGGCTCTGACAAGCCCACGCCAAATTTTCCCGGCAACGACATTATCTGGGAATTCTTCAGCAGTCATCCACGCCCCTGAAAGCAGTCCATAAATTACACTTTAACCTTGGCGCGGTTTGTAATATGCTGGTATGAGTCAATCCTGATGTGTGAAGGAGAACCCCGATGTTCAGTGATACCCTCAAGATATCGCCAGTGAGCGAATTTGCCGGAAAAGATGCAATTATTCACGACGACGGGCGTGGCAGCAGCGACAAACTCACTTATGAGCAACTCTGGCAGGAAATCGCCGATGTATCGCAGGTGGTTCGCGAGGCCGGGGCAAGCAAAGGCGATCGGGTGCTTTTCATCAGCGAAAATCATCTGCATTGGCTTCCGATCTTCCTCGGTATTGCAGGTTCGGGAGCTATCGCTGTTCCGGTTGACGGCAATATTGCCGTTGCTCGTTTCAAGGCGATCATTGAAGACTGTCAGCCCGCCCTGATTGTGGTTTCGCGGCGCTTTGAGAACAGAATCGGCGAGTTTGACCTCAATGATAAAGAAATTTTTACTACGCTGAATCTGCATTTTGACGTTTTCAGCCTCGGCAAAGAGCTTTGCCCGCAGGCCAGTGAGCCTGAACTGAAGCCGCACGATATTGCCGCCATAATCTACACATCGGGCACTACCGGCAAACCCAAGGGTATTATGTTGAGTCACAAGGCCTTTACTGCCTCGATAGAGCTTGGACTCAAGATTTCCGATTACCACCGCGATGACCGCATGCTGACCCTGCTACCGTTTACTCACGTTTTTTCGCTGGTTGACGCTGGTCTGGTTATGCTTGGCTGCCATTCTACCCTGGCTGTTTGCAACAGTTTCAATCCAGCCGAGATCATCCCGGTAATGATGAAATATCGCATTACCTATATCATGGCTGTGCCACGTCTGGCAGACCTTTTTGCTTTCGGACTCATGCAGAAACCGGAACTCAAGTTTGCCGGCATTACCATGATCATCGGCGGTGCCGCTCCAAGGGCACAGGTCATGCAGCTGCTCAACTCGCGCGGCATAAGAACTTTTCAGGGATTCGGCATGACCGAAACCACCGCGGGCGTGCTGATTGGCCATAAATGCCCCCTCGAAGCGGTCGGAAAAGCGCAGCATGGCGTCAGGGCGATGATCGACAAGCCGGTAGATGGTGTCGGCGAGTTGTTGCTTGCGACTCCCACAATTTTTTCTGGTGTATTCGGCCAGCCGGAGCTTGACCGGGAAATGTTTGTCGGAGATTTTTTCAAAACCGGAGATATCGCTCAGATCGATAAAGACGGTTACGTTTATATTCGCGGTCGGGCTAAAGAGGTAATTATATCTGCTTCTGGCTTGAATGTTTATCCTGACGAGCTTGAACTGCGACTTGGAACTCTGCCCTACGCCGAAGAATTTGTGGTTTTCGGACATTGCGAGGGCGGTCTTGAGATTCCGGCAATCGCCATGCTCGGCCGCAACGAGTTTTTCAAGGACTACAGCGTCGGCAAGGAACAGGAATACGTTGAAGACGACATTCGCAAAAGAGTCGCCGAATGGCCCGAAGCAGAAAGAATCAGAAAGGTATTCATTGTCGATAACCCCCTGCCGCGATCTGCCAGCGCTAAAATCAAACGCTTCGAAGTGGCGGCGATGTTCAGCCCGGAAGCGGCCGCAAAGAATCTACAGTCTGAACGCTCAACCTCTGCTGCCAGAGCTGCAGACAATCGTGAAGCAGTTGACGCTTTTGTTCATGAAGTCGCGGCTTTTCTGAATGTGGATCCTGATAAGTTCGAGCTTTCCAGCCGTCTCGACTCGTTTATGCAGCTTGATTCTCTTGGTGTAATCGCCATGCTGATCAAGCTCGAACAACGTTTCAGCATATCTTTTCGAGAGTTGATCGGCACTTCAGTCGAGACTTTCGATGAGCTCTTCAAGTTCTTTGCTGATCAGGTCAGCCCTGAAATTATTGTAAAAGCAGCCAACGGAGCGCCAACAACACCAGGTTTGCCGCCGTTGCTTGACTTCTCACCGATTGCTCTCGAGCAGCGCCAGCAATTTGTGCGCGACCAGGCCGGATACCAGGATTTTAAACTGCCGGTGCCGGAAGATCCTGCCGCTTTTACCGGAAATATCGAAGGTTTTGCCGGTTTTGTGCAGGTGCCGGTTGGACTTTGCGGCCCGCTGCAAGTTCTCGGCAGTCATGCCGAAGGCGAATTTTTAGTGCCCATGGCTACTACCGAGGGCGCGCTGGTTTCTTCGGTTTCGCGAGGTTGCCAGGTCATAAACATGTCAGGTGGCGCCCAGGTGCGTATTATCGACGAAGGTGTCATTCGCACGCCGGTATTTGTTCTCAAAGATCTCGAACAACTCGAAAAATTCAGCGACTGGGTCAGTGATAACTTTGCAAAAATTGCGCGCTCGGCCGAAAGCACTACCAGCCACGGCAAGCTCAAGTCGATAGAGCCCTTTCCCATCGGCAGCACGATGGTTTTGCGCTTCAATTATTCGACCGGCGATGCTTCCGGCCAGAACATGACTACCATCGCCACTCGCAACGCCGTTGATTACATTCTCGACAATTATCCCGGCAAGATCAGGGAATGGTTTCTTGAGTCCAATTTGTCAGGTGACAAGAAGATCAACGCCGTTAATTTCACCCGCACGCGCGGCAAGAAACTGGTTGCGCAGTGTGTTGTGCCGGCCCGCGTGGTCGAGAGCATGCTGCATACGACGCCGCAGCAGATGTGCCGGCTTGCCGATCTGGCCATGGTGACCTCGATGCAGGCGCATTCATTTGGCATGCAGGCGCATTACGCCAATACCCTGGCTGCCGTCTATATCGCAGCCGGCCAGGACCCGGCCTGCGTCGCCGAATCCGCCGCCGGTATCACCAGCCTGCAACTGGTCGATGGCGAATTGCAGATAAGCGTGACGCTGCCCGGCATAATGATTGGAACAGTTGGTGGCGGCACCCGCCTGCCGACGCAGAACAACTGCCTGCACATGATGGGCTGCGCCGGCGCCGGGAAATCGGGCAAGTTCGCCGAAATTCTCGCGGCCGCAGTTCTCGCCGGTGAAATCTCGATCATCGGTGCCATGGCCTCAGATGAATTCACTCAGGCGCATGCGCGCTACGGCCGTTCTGGCGGCATGCAGAGCAAGAAGGGCTGATCATATGAAAACCATTTACGTTACTTCAGATGTGACTTACGTAAAAGATAACTATCTGTCGCTGGTTGAGCGGGTTACCGACCCGGAGAAGCTGTCGGAAGGCGTTGATGTAGCTGCGATGATCATTTTAAAAGTTCCCAATAAGCTGCTGCTCAAGAATATTATAGGCTTGCAGGTAATCGGGGCGCCGCGCTTCAGTCTTGCGTTGCTGCGCAACATGCTGCAGTCGCGCATCAATGATCCGCGCGTCAAAGTGCTCGAAGAACGTGGAATCAAGATCTTTCGCTGCTCGAGCGTCAACCAGCCTTCAGCGTTGCAGTTCATCGGTGATCTTAAGCCTGATCTGATGGTGAATATGCGCACACGCAACATTTACAAGAAGCCGGTGCTCGACCTGCCCAAAATAGGCTGTATAAACATCCATCATGGCCTGCTGCCTGATAACCGCGGCACCATGTGTGATCTCTGGGCCTGGATCGAAGGCCGCCCGGTCGGCTTTTCAATTCACTGGATGAACGAAAAGATCGACGACGGAGATATCATCGACCGCTGCGAGGTCGATGTAACTGGCTGCCGTTCGTATATCGAGATTCCCTACAGATCGAGTCAGGTTGAAGCTGGCTGCCTGCTGCGCAATCTCGCGCGGATAAAGCACGAAGGCCACTTCGTCGGCATTCCCAATCGCACCGACAACATCAACTACACGCGCACGCCATCACCGGCAAAGCTGCTCGAAATCCGCCGCCGCGGCCTGAAGCTATAAAAACTTTTTCCGCAGATTCCGCCGATTTTCGCAGATAACAGTCCGGAATTTTGTCATTGTCTTCAAGACGACATTCAGACATTGCCGTTATGCTTCTTCTGCATTATATTTTGATTTCATCCAGACTGAAATCGAAGTTGACTTTCATTTTATCCACGTTAAAATCAAAATTGGCTTTCAATTTATCCATATCAGAATAAAAATACATTTTGTATCATCTCTTCAATTCCTCTTTGTGTTTGTGAGGGGCAGCTTCTCGAGAATTTTGTAATTTCAGAGCTCGAGAAGAGGAGAAAGCTGGGCTTCATAAAAGCCGAACAGTTTTACTACTACAAAACCGTTGCCGGCCGCGAAATAGACCTGGTCTTTGAAGCCGACAACACCCTGCATGCCGTCGAGATAAAGGCAACAAGGGCCCCATCCAGCAAAGACATCGCAAATCTTAGAGAATTTGTGCAGCAGACTGGCAAGCATGCGCGTGGCTACCTGTTCCATCTTGGCGAAGAATACGCAGAAGCTGACGGCATTCAGATAATGCCTGTCCACTCACTGTTCCGCGGAAAATGAACCGTGGTGTGCATAAAACAGGTCGCCGGCGGTGAATTGCCGCCAGCGACCATAGAAATTAGCCGTTACTCATTGTCCAAGCTGTACTGGCGAAGTTTTTGTCGTGGTCGTCCCGTCCCCCAAATTACCGTACTGATTGTTGCCCCAACCCCAGAGCGTGCCATCGGTCTTGACTGCTAAGGTGTGATTGGCTCCCGCAGCGGTCTGCTTCCAGGTTGTCCCGGCTATCTGAACCGGTGAATTTCTTTGCGTGGTCGTTCCGTCTCCCACTTCACCGTAAAGATTCCAGCCCCAAGCCCAGAGCGTTCCATCAGTTTTGACTGCAAAGGTGTCATATCGCCCGCAAGCGACATGTTGCCAAGTCGTCCCGGCTATCTGAACCGGTGAAGTTCTTTGCGTGGTCGTTCCGTCTCCCAATTGCCCCTGAGAATTCCCACCCCAGGCCCAGAGAGTGCCATCGCTCTTGATTGCCAAGGTGCGTGATCCCCCGCAAGCGACCTGTTGCCAAGTCGTCCCGGCAATCTGAACCGGTGAAGTTCTTTGCGTGGTCGTTCCGTCTCCCAATTCACCACTGTTATTCCAGCCCCAGGCCCAGAGCGTACCGTCTGTCTTGACTGCCAAGGTGGTAGAATACCCCCCGCCGGCTACCTGTTTCCAAGTCGTCCCGGCAATCTGAACCGGCGAAGTTCTTTGCGTGGTCGTTCCATCCCCCAATTGACCGTGGTCATTATTACCCCAGGCCCAGAGCGTACCGTCGGTCTTGATTGCCAAGGTGTGAAAATCTCCGCAAGTGACCTGTTTCCAGGTCGTCCCGGCTATCTGAACCGGTGAGTTTCTTTGCGTGGTCGTCCCGTCCCCTATTTCTCCGGATACATTACGACCCCAGGCCCAGAGCGTGCCGTCGGTCTTGATTGCTACAGAGTGGGAGTTCGCGCAAGCGACCTGTTTCCAGGTCGTTCCGGCAATCTGAACTGGTGAAGTTTTTTGCGTGGTCGTTCCATCCCCCAGTTGGCCACTTAAATTTGATCCCCAGGCCCAGAGCGTTCCATCAGTCTTGATTGCTAAGGTATATTGGGTTCCGCAGGCGACCTGTGCCCAGATCGGTGCTGTGGTAAAATTCCACGAAACATTAGTATTCAAAGCATTTCCTGCAATATCTTTTACTGCTGTTGTTACGTTGACAGTTATCAAGCTGGTATGAGGCAGGGGTGCCAATGGACTGAAAGTGGCAACTTTCTGGTCTGCGCTGAAGGTTATGTCGCCGCTGATGGAAACTGCGCCGCTGGCCACTGTGAATGCCAGATCAGTGATAGTAGAGGTTGTCATCGCTTCACTGAAGGTGACAGTTATCAAGGTATTGGTCGCAACATGCACCGCATTTTCTGCGGGGATTACGCTGACGATTGTTGGAACAGTGTTGTCAACTGTCACGTCGGCGGTTGATGCTGCTGAGATGTTGCCGGCGGCATCGATGACGAAGAGTTTGTAAGTGCCCTCGGTGGCCGGAGCATTGATTGAAGTTGCAGTTCCGCCAGCTTTGGTGATGGTTGCGGATTCGACAAAACTCGTCGTGCCGGCTGGTGCCAGCCAGACAGAGTTCGCTGCATCACCGCTCGAAACGATAGTAACGGCCACGCCGCCTTTTACTGAAGCCGAAGCCGCCAGAACGATATTCTGGTTAGTTGGAGCAGTGTTGTCAACGTTCACGTCGGCGGTTGAAGCTGATGAGATGTTGCCAGCGGCATCGATGGCGAAGAGTTTGTAAGTACCCTCGGTGGCTGGAGCATTGATCGAAGTTGCGGTTCCACCAGCTTTGGTGATGGTTGCGGATTCGACAAAACTCGTCGTGCCGGCTGGTGCCAGCCAGACAGAGTTCGCGGCATCACCGCTCGAAACGATAGTAACGGCCACGCTGCCTTTTACTATAGTCGAAGCGGCCAGAACAGTATTCTGGTTTGTCGGAGCCGTGTTGTCAACGGTAACGTCGGCGGTTGAAGCCGCCGAGAGATTGCCGGAGGCATCGATGATGAAGAGCTTGTAAGT
>PGYA01000056.1 GCA_002839435.1 Candidatus Riflebacteria bacterium HGW-Riflebacteria-2
TGGTGCAGGCTGCCCGCCACACCCTGAGCTGGAACTGGATCAGAGGACACGCCGGTCATCCCGAGAATGAGCGCTGCGACAGTCTGGCTGTTACCCAACGTGATAAATTTGCAGGTAAATCTTGAGAGCACTTACCGTAATATTTCTTCTGACAATGCTGGCGCCATGGTCACAGGCCACGGCCCAGATCGACCCTGAAGAAATTCTGCGGCAACTGCCCCCGCCCGAAGTAAACTATACGCTACCCGAGATCAAGGCCATAAAACCGCCGGTTACACTGCCGGACAACTCGACTGTCGAGTATTATGGTCGCCCACGCCCTTCTACCAGAGAGCTCGAAGAATCAATTGACCAGATAAAATCAATAGTTGACACCCCTGCCGTTAATTCAACAATAGAGCTGATCAAGAATCTTTCTGATGATGATAAGCCAGGCCGCGAAAAACCAGCGCAAACCGCAAATACGGAAAACACCGACGCAGCGGCTGCCAGACAGTCACAAATTGCCGCAACTTCACAGCAACCGGACACAAATGTTGATAAGCCCACCCCTCCACCGGTTATCAAACCTCCACCAGTTATTCCATTGGCAGCAATACCGGCCAGCCCGAAATATCCGCCGCCGACGGGCAATCTGATGGCAGCATGGCAAACGCTTCGCCAGAACCCGGAGGTAGTAGAGTTTGCAGCATCTCTGGCGCGCGACCGTCAGCTGGCTGAAGATGCCTTTGACATAGCTCTGCAAATGTCTGCCGAAGCGCCGGAAGAGGCGGGCGAAACAAGCGATGAAGTAACGGAAGAAACCGCGCCGGCCGGCAGTCATGACGCTGTGCTTGCCACAGCCATGGGGCTTTATAAGAAACAAGACTGGAAAGGTCTGAAAAACCTTTTCAACGAAAATCCTGAAGCAGGAGCAACTAAGGACGGCCTGCGTTATATCATAGAGTCAGAAATTAACGAAGCAAAACCAAACTATTTGCAGATTCGTCGAAATTCAGACCAGCTGATAGCTCTCGACGAAAATGACGCGATGGCAAATTACGGTATGGCCCTGTATTTTTATAACGCCAGAAAACCCGATACCACCAAAGCAGGCGCACACCTCGCCAAAGCACTCAAAGCCAAGAATCCGCCGGAAGGGGCGTCGGCGTTCTACTGGAAAATGACTTTCAAAAAATTCATGATTCCGCTGCTGCTGGTAATTGCCGGCCTGATTGGCGGTATTTCACATGTAATCAAGAAAAAGAAAGCGGCCGCCAGTATCGACCTCGACACCCCGGCTGCACAAGCAAAACCAGAGCAGACAACAAAAGCGCAGGGCAAACTCATGCAGAAACTGGCACCATTGCTGGAAAAATTTAAGGGTATTTTCGCGCGCTTCAAGAAAAAACCGGCCGCCAGCACGCCGGCAAAGGCTGCAGCCGCAGATGTGCCTGGCGAAGTTGCAGAAACATCCGCAGAACAATCAGCAGAGGAAGAAGCCGAGGAAGCGAGCGCCGCCGATGAAGCCGAGGAAGAGGAAGAGGAAGAAGAAGAAACAACCGAAGAAGCCGAACTAGAAGCTGAAGACGAAGAAGCTCTGGAAGAAGAAGAAGAAGAAGAAGAAGAAGAAGAAGAATCCGCCTAGCCCCTCCGGCAAAGGTGTCTTTGCGAATTCGCGATGTGGCGAGAAGCTAATAATGAGCATAAGAAAAGACGACATCTGGCGATGTCGTCTTTTCAAATTAGATTATTTACCGTAGATCACACTTTGCGGTAAACGTTGAGGCCGACTTTTTCTTCACGGCCAGGAATAGCATAGTTTCCTTCTGTTGAAGCGATAATGACGGACTTGCCTGAAGAAGACTTGCCAAAATCCTTGGAAAGATCGACCTTGAGGGTAAGGATATTACCTTCGATGCTCATATCAACATTCTTCATAGTTTTTCCTCCTGAAATACCGGTGAATTGCCTGTGAGGTTACCACAACTGCAAGCGCTTGACCAGTTATTAATTCGAGTTTTTGCCTGGCAACACAAAGTGTGGTGCCAGGCTGTTAAGCATTACGGGATGCGAAGAGTCATGCCAACTTTGAGCAACTTGGGATTGGTGATCCCGTTGTGTTCGGCAATCTTTTTCCACTGAGCAGTAGTTCCATAGACCTTCTGGCTGATTTTGCCAAGAGTATCGCCTGAGGCGACCACATAGGTCTTTTCTTCTTCGACAGCCGGTTCTGGTTCATTACTGGCATATTCGGTTGCGTCATCGACGAAAGGAGCATCGTCTTCTTCATCTTCGTCATCAACTACAGATACTGGTTCTGCCGGAACATAGGGTGCCGGTTCTTCGATTGGTTCGGGTTCAATGTAGGGTTCTGGTTCATAGGTCGGTTCCGGTTCAACTGGTTCAACCGGTGCCGGCATAGCTTCGAGAACCTTGAAATTTCGAACCTGAACGGCGCCAGAAGGGAATTTCTGGTCAGGTTTTACAACATTGCCAAATACCCTGATTTTTACGCTTCGGTTCTCACCGATGCTGGCTGCACTCTCACCGACAAGCTGCAGAGTCTGCCCGTCGAGAGTCTTGAACATGACTTTGCCTTCAGCCACAGAATCAACGATACCGGTAATAGTTGTCGACCGGCTCTTTTTTGAGAACCAACTGCCTGGCTTCCACCAGTCTCCAGACTTTGCAAAAGCGCCGGCTGGCAGAGCAAGAATAGCCATTATTACGACTGCGATCAATTTTTTCCTCATGAAAAACGTAGCCCCCTATAGAGATATAGATACTAGTGGAATGTATAATACTTTAACTCCACAATTTCAAGAGGCAAACTAAAGATTATTACAAAACCTTTTCTTAAAGCTCTATTCTTTTGCCGGCAGCAGCCTGAAACTGGCAACTGCTTTTTCCATAAGGTTTTCATAGGCTGTATCCGCTTCGGTTCCGATAAAGAAGCGGATCAGAAATAGCACATCATCTTTAAAAACCAGATAATCAACCACTGAAAGCGGTCCACCACCGGCCCCGATCAACCAGCGAACGCGATAGGTATCTGATCCGAGCTGATTCAGCAGCTCAGGTCCCCGGCGCGATTTAAGTGTTATTTCATCGGTGATCTCTATCTCCTGAGTTCTCTGCGCAACATATTCATTCAAAACCTTCTCTATCGGCTCACGATTCAGCCCGACCAGCACTGACACCCTTTCACGGAAGGGCCCCACAACATCCAGAGAAAGGGCTTTATTTTCTTCAGGGTCAATCTGCCAGCCGACTGGAAGCTGCAAAGAGAAAGTTGCTGATGCATTGCTGACTTCTGCGAATTCCCTTAGCGAGCGTGGATAAAACCCTTTTCCGGCAAGATCTGACATCTGCCAGCCAGAGAAACCGGCTATCCCGACAAGAACGGCGACAGCAGCATACCCGGCCAGTTTTTTCAGAGCAGACGACTTTAGCAGCGGCAGCATTAAAACAGCGAGAATAGCGCCACCAAGCAGGCCGCCCAGGTGAGCACTGTTGTCAACGCCCTTTTCTACCGCACCAATGATAAGATTGATAACAAGTATAAACAGAAGAGTCGAAAAATTGTTGCGGCGGGCCAGAGCTTCTGAACCCTTCACCCGAAAAACCTCAAAAACTATTGCAATTGACAACAGCCCAAGAACGGCAGCGGAAGCTCCTGCAGAAAGGGGCTGGCCAGTATAGACAGCCGCCAGACCGCCAGCAATACCGGAAAGGAAAAAGGCTGCAAGATAAAGGGGCCAGCCGAGAATGCGCTCTATGGGCGGCCCGAAAAATTTTAGCGCTACCAGGTTCATCAGCAGATGAGTCCAGCCTATGTGAATGAACTGGTAGGTAAACAAACGAAAATACTCCCCCTGTTTAACCAGATAAGAGCTGTTGGCGCCAAGATCGATAAGAGTCACGATATCTTCTATATTACGAGTTACGATGAGAATGACAGAAACGATCATGACCAGCCAGGAAAGGATGCTGCTGGCGTTTGCCGGCGCTTCAACCAGAATTTCCCGCTGTCTGATATCTTCATGAATTACCAGTTCGAATATCTCGCTGTTTTGTGCATAAAGCTCGCGCAGGTGTGAAAGCACCTTGCGGTCAAAAAAATCGCGATTTTCGACAAGCGAAAAATAGCGCTTACGCATAAAAGGCAACCAGGCCTCGCTGTTCTCATCGCCGTCTTTATCGGCGGCACTGATTATTCCAGCCATTTTGTTAGCGCCTGCTTCGTAATCGCCTGAATTAAAGCGACAGACGCCCCACCAGAAGTCCTTGAGGCTGACGGGCAGGCTGTCGATTCCCTCTTCGCCAGATTCGATCAGATCATCAAATTCTTTGTTCCAGCCAAGAAAGGCAAAAAAGATCATCCGGCTGATAACCAGATTCGCCCGCTTTTCCGGCGAATAATCATCTCCGGTGTGCATCGCTTTTTCAAGAGCGAGCTGGGCCGCTACCGCCTCGTCATATCTGGTTGTTTCAAGATAAGCACGCACCAGATAGAGCAGTTCTTCAAAAGACTGCTGCGAAAAATCCTGTTCGGGTAATCTGAGGTCATCTATCAATCCGCTAAAATTGCGGTTGTTAAAATGTATCAACCCAAGAAAAACCCTGGTGACACCATCAAAGGGCTCACCTCGATGCAGCATCGATCGCATTTCAAGTTCAAGCTGCGCAATGTTTTCGCCGAACTTTTCCGCCAGCACTGCCAGTTCATGCAGATGATGGTTCAGATCCGTCCAGGCAATATGAGCTTTCCAGCGAGCATAAGGCTCAATTTCGGCAAACCGGTTTTCTGCCATAAGAACGTCTATCTGCCTCTGCAGATACATGGGCAGCAGAACAAGCAGGCCAATACCGCCAAGAGAGACGCTTATCGCCATTCCCCCGCTGACATCGCGCGCAATCATTACAATCATCAGGCACAGCAGAAAAAACAGCTGCGAAATGTAGCCGGAATAGTTCTTAAAGCCTTTCTGGAAAAGCGAAAACATCATGTAACCAACATTGGCCATGAGAAGATACATAATGAGTCTGTATGCTATATCCATGTGCAAAACCTATCTGATTTCAGAAGGCTGTAAAGTAATATCTGCGGTTATTCTTTTGCCAAAAGCAGTTCTATGCCACTGCGGTCTTCTTTCATGCTCAATCGGCCGGCGACCACGCGCCCGTCTTCAAGTTTAAAGCCTTTGATCAGGCGTGTCGTCCTGCCCTGGATCAGAAGATCTATAGCTGACTGGGTCAGCTTTTTGCCATAAAACTCTTTCCAGACAACATAGTTGCAGCCTTCTTTGAAACGGTTACAGCCGAAACCACGACTGCCCTCGATTATCTGCCCTTTGCCACAGGCCGGGCACTCGCCAAAAGTCTTGCGGGCAACCACTGACGGCGACGAAGTGGCAGGGGCATCTGCCGACCGGGGTGGTCGTTGCCGCTGATCGCCATTTGCCCCTTCTCGCGCAACCCGCGATCGATCCGCCGCCGGCCTCTGCCCGGGCGCAGAATATGTTGAGAGATTGCGCGCACCTTTTATCTGACCAACAATAGCTCTGACAAAAGCAGCGATATCTCCCATAAAAGCTTCGGGATCATCTTTGCCCCTGGCCATATCCGAGAGTCTCTTTTCCCAGCTGCCCGTCATCTCTGGGCTTTTAATCTCGGCAGCGGCTACTTCCACAAGCTTAATACCCTTTGGGGTCGGCACCAGTTTCTTCTTTTCGCGTAACATGTACTCGACCCGAATCAATTTTTCGATGATTTCAGCGCGGGTCGCAGGAGTTCCCAGGCCACTGTCTTTCATGGCATCACGCAGTTCTTCACTTTCAACAAGCTTGCCTGCGGTTTCCATTGCCTGAAGCAGCGTCGCTTCAGTATAGGCTGCCGGTGGTCTGGTTTTTCTGGTGAGCAGCACAGCATCTTCAATTTTTCTGGTGTCGCCCTTCTTCAGGTCAGGCAATGACTGTTCGTTATCGTCGTCCTCGGCGCTGGCATCGGCTTCTTTGTCGGCGGCCTTTTCTGAGGCCTGTTGACGTTTCGGATAGAGTGCCCGCCAGCCTTCTTCGGTAACTACCCGGCCGGAAGCCTTGAAATTATCTTTGCCACATCGCATTACCACAGTTGTCGAGAGATACTCATGATCGGGATAAAACACCGCGAGGAAGCGGCGGACGACCATATCGTAGATATTTCTTTCTTCAGCGGGCCAGCCAGCCGTATCAGCAACCTTTTTTTCAGTAGGTATTACAGCGTGATGGTCAGAGACCTTCGCATCGTTGAAAACTCTTTTATCCTTTGTCGGCCGGTTTTTTCGCAACCAGCCAAGATACTCGTCATACTGACCTGGCAAAGATGCCAGACGCTTTTCAATGGTCGGGAAAATGTCGTCAGAGAGATAGCGACTGTCTGTTCTCGGGTAAGTAACGACCTTTCGCTTCTCGTAGAGCGTCTGCAACGTTGCCAGAGTGTCTGCCGCCGTCATCGAATATTTTGAGTTAGCCTCACGCTGCAACGTTGTCAGATCATACAAGGAAGGTGGCGACTGCTTTTTCTTAGATTTCTTAACGCTGTGGACAGCTGCCACTTCACCCTTAAGCCGGTTTGCCAGTTCTTTTGCTTTTTCGGACTGGTCGATGCGACTGGGGTATTCATCAGCTTCAGGATTGAACCACAACGCGCTGAAGTCAGAAAAAACAGCGTTGACTTCCCAGTAGTCTTTTGGAACGAAGTTTTGTATTTCAAGATGGCGGTTAACAACCATGGCAAGCGTAGGCGTCTGCACGCGACCAAGTGTAAACATGCTATTCATGCGCTTGGTATAGGCGCGGGTAAAATTCATGCCGACCAGCCAGTCGGCGCGACTGCGGCATAATGCGGCCTGCGCCAGCGCATCATATTTTTCCCCTGGACGCAGGTCTTCAAAGCCATGTTTGATAGCTTCGTCGGTCATACTTGAAATCCACAGTCGCCTGATCGGTTTCTGGCATCCGCAGTGCTGGTAAACCAGTCTGAAAATCAGTTCGCCTTCGCGGCCGGCATCGGCGCCATTTATTATCTGGTCGATGTCGTCGCGGTTAAAAAGTTTTGCAACATTCTCATATTGCTGCCGCGAAGACGGAAGAACCGACAGCTTCCAGTCTTCTGGCAGCATGGGCAAAGTTTCGAGACTCCATTTCTGCCAGGCCGGGTTCTGTATTTCCGGGTGCCCCAATGATACAAGATGGCCGAAACCCCAGGTGACCACGTAGTCCTGCCCTTCGAGAAAGCCTTCTCCCCTTCGAGCTGCCCCGAGAATGCGGGCAATATCCTTGCCTACCGATGGTTTTTCAGCGAATACAAGAGTTTTCATGCGTCTATGCTAACTCAGAGAAAAATATCTGTCCAGTTAAAGAGTTTTTGCGAATCTTAATTAAATAATTGCCGAAAATTACCGATTCGTTTTATACTATACTTGAAATAATCATATTTTAGCCCAAATCATCGCAGGGCAATTCTGTTCGTATGCTAGCAAATTGAAGGAGGAGTTTTCATGGCGACCTTCGCTTATAAGGCGAGAAACTGGGATGGCAAAATAGTTTCAGCCGAAATGGAAGGTGAAAGCAAAGAAGTCTGCATCGCCAAGTTGCGCGAAAAGGGCTATTTCGTCACCAATATCACCGAAAAAAAGGGTTCAGGCGGCATTTCGCTGAGTTTTCTGCAGCGCGGCGTCAGTTCCCAGGAAGTATGTATCTTCGCCCGACAGTTTGCGACCATGATCGGCTCTGGTGTTCCGCTAGTGCGCTGCTTGACCATTCTCCAGGCACAGGCAGAAAATCCGACCTTCAAAAAGATCATCAGTCAGATCAGATCTGACGTTGAAGGTGGCGCGACATTCTCAAAATCTCTTGAAAAACACCCCCGAGTATTCAGCGACCTGTTCTGCTCGCTGGTCAAAGCCGGTGAGGTCGGTGGTATCCTCGACCAGATTCTTGAGCGTCTCGCCGACTATCTTGAAAGCTCCGAAAACCTCAGATCAAAAGTAAAAGGTGCGTTAACCTACCCGGTCGTCGTATTTGCCATCGCCGGTCTCGTAGTTCTCGCACTGGTTCTCTTCGTTCTGCCGCAGTTCAAGGAAATTTTCATGGGCATGAACGTTGAACTGCCGATGGCCACCCAGATTCTGCTGGGGACTTCAGACTTCATGATCAACTGGTGGTTCATCATCATCCCGGCTATCGTGGCCGTTCCTATTCTGATCTACAACTTCTTTCAGACAAAAACCGGCTCCCGCATATTTGACACCAATATATTGCGCATGCCGGCAATCGGCCTTATGATGCGCAAAGTTGCGGTTGCCAAGTTCACCCGAACACTTGGCACGCTCATTGCATCAGGCGTGCCGATTCTTCAGGCACTTGAAGTTACCTCGCAAACCGCCGGCAATGTAGTTATCTCCGAGGCCGTCGATAAAACCCGCGTTTCGATCCGCGAAGGTGAATCAATTGCAGACCCCCTCAAGAACTCAGGGGTTTTCCCGCCGATGGTCGTGCAGATGATCGCGGTAGGTGAAGAAACTGGTGAACTCGACAAAATGCTTTCCAAGATCGCCGACTTTTACGACACCGAAGTAGATAACGCCGTTAAGGGCTTGACCTCGATCATCGAACCGATCGTTATCGTGTTCATGGGGATCGTAATCGGTGGTATTGTTCTCGCCGTCTTCATGCCAATGCTTAAGCTGGTTAACGCCACTTGATCTAAAACACAAAAACCGCCGGGTTATGCCCGGCGGTTTTTTTATGCCAATAAAGTCTGACAAAGATAAGAATGCGATAAAAAAGCACCGCTTTCGTTTGAGACGAGAGCGGTGCTTTTTTATTGGCTTACTTGGTTGCTGAGAGGGCCTCAGATCTTGTCGAGAGCCTGCCAGAGATCTGCTTTGATGTCTTCGTAGTCTTCGCAGCCAACAGAAAGTCTCACAAGGCCATCTGAGATTCCAGCCTGCGACCTGGCTTCTGATCCCATGCTGGCATGGGTCATACTGGCAGGATGCTGAATCAAACTTTCAATACCACCAAGAGAGACGGCAAGAGTGCTCAAACCTACTGAATCCATGACAGTTTTGCCGGCTTTAACGCCGCCTTTCAGCTCAAATGAAATCATCGCACCCGGCCCTGCCATCTGCTTTTTGGCCAGCTCATACTGAGGATGCGACTGTAAACCAGGATATTTAACCCATTCGATTTTCGGATGTTTTTCCAGTTCGACAGCCAGTCGCATGGCGTTAGCCTGCCCAGCCTTAACTCGCAAAGCCAGAGTTTTTACACCACGCAAAACCAGCCAGGCCTGATGCGGATCGATTGTCCCGCCGGTCTGACAAAGAACCTGATGCATCTGTTTGCGCAATTCTGCATTTTTTGCTACCAGCATGCCGGCAACAACATCACTGTGACCGTTGATAAACTTGGTCATGCTGTGCAACACGATATCGGCACCCAGCTTTAACGGCTTCTGTAATACCGGACTGCAGAAGGTATTGTCAACTACCAGCAGAACGCCGGCTTTTTTTGCAATTTCAGAAACCGCTGCAATATCTGTGATTGCAAGGGTCGGATTTGCCGGTGTTTCTACGTAAATAAGGGCAGTATTGCTCTTGATGGCTTTTTCAATGCTGGCAAGGTCTGCTGTATCGACGAAAGTCGATTCAACCCCAAATCGGCTCATTTCTTTCTCAAGCAGGGTTCTGGTAGGACCATAGACCGAACCCGTAGAAACAGCATGCTTTCCGGCTCCGAGAAAAGTCATGAAGACGGTTGATATTGCTGCCATACCGGTTGCAGTAGCCAGCCCGGCAAATCCTTCTTCCAGTTCAGCAATACAACATTCAAGAGCTGACGTAGTCGGATTGCCAATGCGGGTATATTTATAACCGTCGTCTTTGCCGGAAAACCTGGCAGCTCCCTGCGCAGCATCTTCAAAGGCAAAGGTTGACGACTGGAAAATCGGAACGCTGACGCCACCGAATAGCTTGTCGGGTGCCTGCCCGGCGTGAATACAAGCGGTATCTAATTTGACTGATCCATGCTTCATGTAAAAGACTCCTTTTCCTTGTTAAGCATATTGTGCTGCCATAATAGGCTCATCCGTCAAATTTGTCCAGAAAGTTTTAGGCTTATGCCAAAAACCGTCATCAGTCGTTGACTGATGACGGTTTTCGGTCGGGGCGACTGGACTCGAACCAGCGACCACTTGAACCCCATTCAAGTACGCTACCAACTGCGCTACGCCCCGGAGGTCAGGCTGATTAAACAGCTTTCATAACCTGTTTGCGTATTGTAGCAGATTCAGCCAGAATTGGCAATAAATTTCGCGGATTATTGCTGCAATCATTCAAGAAGATTGGCACGACCAAGGGTGTCACGAATCTTGACACAACGTTTTAGAAAATCTTCCCTGCCCTTGACGTTGAGATATAAAGTATCCTGAAGGAACTGCTGTTCGAGAAGGCCCATCGTTTCCATCATTTCTAAAATCCCTGTGATTTCAGAGGTTTCAACCAAAAAAGCCTGACTGACAGTCTTCACCAGACTATCATACCTGATCATCGATAATGACGAATTGTATTTCACTCCGGCAACCGTATACTGTGCAAGCAGATCAATAATGTGCGCGATACCCATAAAGAGATCTGGAGTTTTGCCAAGCCTTTCGGTGGTCGTTCGCAACCTGTGTACCAGCGCAGTAAGCGCAACGCCAATCAGTTTGGGAGATTTTTCGAGAAACTCATCGAAATCCTGCTTTGAAATGACTGCTACCTTAGAATCTGATCTGGCCACGGCAGTAGCAGTACGCTTCTGGTCTTTCAATACCAGCGCCATTTCACCAAAAACCGAGACCGGCTTGAAAACCGTAACAACTTTCTTTTTGTCACCGCTGCCAACAGCGATTTCGACACTGCCTTCGGTCAGAATGAAAGCAACGTTACCCGGCTCACCTTCCTGAAAAATCACTGATCCACTGCTATAATCTCTCATCCAGGATTTCATAGTGTAACTCCATTACAAATATGACGAGCTTGCACACACACCTGATCGGTTCTGGGTGCGACTCCAGGCAAATCCTCAAATTCCATTAACAACAGCTGTGCTATTAAATCAGATAACTCTTGTGCTTTTGAAATCGGCTATCTGTTGTTGTGTATACCCGAGCTTCAGAAGTATCTCCTCATTATGCTGCCCCAGAACCGGGGCCGGGAGCTTAACTTCAGCCGGGGTTTCAGAAAGTTTTACCGGAGACCCCGGAATCTTGACCTTACCGGCAACCGGATGTGTCAGCTCTACCAGCATGTTGCGCGCCAGCACCTGAGGATCAGCCAGTACATGACTGATCGAATTAATCGGCCCGGCCGGGACATGACCTGTTTCCAGCTTCTCCAGCCAGTAGGCCGATGGCTTGCTGCGCATTGACTCGTTAAGAGCTGGCAGAAGATCGGGCATGTGCTCACACCGGCTGTGGTTAGTTTCGTAGCGGGCATCTGCGGCAAGATCTGGCCGCTCGATGATTTCACAAAGTTTTTTCCAGAGGCTGTCGTTGCCGCAGGCCACATTGATAAAGCCATCTGAAGTTTTGATCGACGAAAATGGCGCGATTGAAGGATGACAATTGCCTATCGGAACCGGATCGACGCCAGATACGGTGTAACGTGCCACAGCATTTTCGAGAATCGACACCATACAGTCGAGCATGGCTATGTCAACCATTTGCCCGCGGCCGGTTTTCTCCCTCGAATACAGGGCGCTCAAAATACCGATGGCCGAAAAGACGCCGGCAAAAATGTCGGCAATAGAACTGCCAACCTTGGTAGGCTGACTGGCATCCGGGCCAGTGATGCTCATAAGACCGCCCATTCCCTGAATGATAAGATCATAGGCAGGGCGACTGCTATATGGGCCTGAATGGCCGAAACCTGACGAGGCGCAATATATGAGACGCGGGTTGATTTTGCTGAGAGTCTCGTAGCCAAGACCGAGCTTTTTCATGACGCCGGGCTTGAAGTTTTCGACCAGCACATCGGCCTGACTGACCAGTTTAATCAGAATTTCGCGACCCTTCTCTGACTTGAGATCAAGCGTAAGACTTTTTTTGCCACGATTGATGCTCATGAAATAAGCGCTCTCGCCATTCTGATGCGGGCCAAAAGCGCGCGAGTCGTCGCCGCCATCCGGGCGCTCTATCTTGATCACGTCGGCACCAAGGTCCGCAAGGGTCATTGTGCAAAAGGGCCCCGCCAGTACGCGGGTCATGTCGATAACTTTGATTCCGTCTATTGGACCTGGCATGATTATCTCCAGCGAGTATATGGAATACGGCGGGCAGGCTCAAACGAAGAGCGGCCCAAGGCAAGGATGCCTTCATAAGAAGCCACATTGCGGTCTTCTAGATGATCGAAAATCTGCGGTGCCGAGTTATTGGGAACCACGGTTCTGATTGGGTCGGGATCGAGGTTGGCCCATACGTATTCATCACATGAGCGCGCCTGCGAAAGTTTGACGCCAGTTGGGTGAACGATCATCGAAGATCCAAAAAACCATGCTCCGCTGGCATCAGGCCCAACGCTGTTAGTTGCAACCCAGTAGACGTGGTTGTCATAGGCTCGCGCGCGATTGGTGAGTTCCCAGTGGTCAAATGTTCGCATAAAGGCTGATGGCCGGCAGATAATCTCGGCTCCCCGCAGCGCAGTCACTCTGGCAAGTTCAGGGAAATCGCCATCGTAACAGATAACTATACCGATTTTACCAATTGGCGTCTCGAGACAGCAGGCATCGGAACCGGGAGTTGTCCAGCCACCGCCTTCGATCCGTTCGGTCGGAAACGGGTGGGTTTTGCGATAAGCACCAATCAGGCCTTCAGGGCCAACCAGAGCGGCACTGTTATAAACTACATTTTTCTGTGGGCCACGTTCATAGGTCGGAAAACAGATATAACAGTTGAATTCCTTTGCCCAGGCGACAGCTCTGTCAGTCAATCTGCCGGGAATTTCATCGACGATCTCCCAGAGGTCTTCGGCTTTGCCTTTTGGGGTGAAACCCGTGGTAAAACTCTCGGGCAATACGATCAGATTAGCTCCGGAGACTTTATGACATTCAGAAATGAGCTCGTAAGCCCTATCCATGTTGCGTTCTACGGCCATCGGTTCAACCGAAAACTGCACCGCTGCTGCTACCACTTTTTGCATAACTTCATAAACTCCTTTGAATCATGCGATTCGCTAACTGATTGCACGTAATTGTATCACATTTTGTCGCATTTGCACATTGACATAGCAAGAAGCTCAAAAGACGCGCTTGTCGCTATCCGCGTGACCGTTGGCGAGGAGAGAAAGAATATATATGAAGTGGCTAAAACGGGGTTGATGTTTGACCGGATTACAGAGTATAACTTCACAATAAACAAACTACAGGAGAGCGTCGCGATGAACCTATTTTCGGCAAAAATCGACCAGGAAATTGAAAAAGGTAAGACTCTGACCCAATGCAAAGAGTGGCAAGATCTTGCCGCACATTATGAAAAAATCAAAAGCCTGCATATGCGTGATCTATTCGCCATGGACGCGAAGCGCTTTGACAAGTTCAGCCTGCAATTCGGCGATCTGCTCTTCGACTATTCAAAGCATCGCATCACCGAAGAAACCATGTGCCTGCTGGTAAAACTGGCGCATGCTGCTGGAGTAAAAGAGGCGGCGGCAGCGATGTTTTCAGGCGAGAAGATAAACTGGACTGAAAACCGTGCGGTTCTGCACATTGCTCTGCGCAACCGTTCTAACACACCCATAATAGTTGATGGCAAAGACGTAATGCCTGAAGTTAATGCCGTTCTGGCAAAGATGAAAAAGTTCTGTGAACGCGTGCGATCAGGCGAATGGAAAGGATATACCGGCAAAAAGATCAGGTATGTCGTGAACATCGGCATCGGCGGCTCAGACCTTGGCCCGGTGATGATCGCCGAGGCACTCAAGCACTATGCCGACGGCCCACAACCACGCTTCGTTTCTAATGTAGACGGCACCGACTTTGTTGAAAAGACCAAAGATCTGCCACCTGAAGAAACCCTGTTCATCGTCGCCTCAAAGACTTTCACCACTCAGGAAACGATGACGAATGCGCATACTGCCCGCGCATGGCTGCTCAAAAAAACAGGCGATGAGAGAGCTGTAGCTTCGCATTTTGTCGCGTTGTCAACTAACAAGAAAGCGGTCGAAGCCTTTGGCATAGACAGCGAAAACATGTTCGCATTCTGGGACTGGGTCGGCGGCCGCTACTCTTCGTGGTCGGCAATCGGCCTGCCGGTTGCGCTGGTGATTGGCTTCGATCGTTTCGAAGAGCTGCTGGCAGGAGCACACGCTCTCGATCAGCACTTCCTGAAGACGCCTTATGAAACAAATCTTCCGGTGCTGATGGCGCTGCTGGGAATATGGTATAACAACTTCTTTGGTGCTGAAAGCATGGCCATACTGCCGTATGACCAGTATCTGCATCGCTTTGCCGCTTACTTTCAGCAGGGCGACATGGAAAGCAACGGCAAATATGTTGACCGGGAAGGCAACTCTATCGACTACCAGACCGGCCCGATCATCTGGGGAGAACCGGGAACGAACGGCCAGCACGCATTTTATCAGCTGATTCACCAGGGAAGAAAGCTCATTCCAGCCGATTTTATCGGGTGCGTGGCAAGTCATAACCCGATCGGCGATCATCACCGAAAACTGATGGCCAACTTTTTTGCACAGACAGAAGCATTGATGAAAGGCAAAACCACGCATGAGGTGAGAGAAGACCTCGAGCGCAGCGGGGTTTCGGCTGAACAGCAGAAAATGCTGCTGCCACACAAGGTCTTCACCGGCAACCGACCGACATCATCGCTGTTGCTGAATAAGCTGACGCCTTACAATCTGGGTATGCTTACGGCCCTGTATGAAATGAAAATATTCGTTCAGGGCATAATCTGGCGCATCAACAGCTTTGACCAGTGGGGAGTGGAACTGGGCAAAGTGCTGGCACAAAAGATTCTGGCCGAAGAAGAAGGCTTGTTGGCCGGCAGAGAAGTCGATCTGAGCGCACACGACTCATCAACAGCCGGACTGCTGCGACACTTTGCCGACACCGCCAGAAAAACTCATGACTGATCAGTATTATTAAGCTGACCTTGCGTTTTTGGGCTGAAACTAATATATTTTAGTTAGAATAAACATCTGACCGGGAAATGATTGTCCGGTCATGACGAAAGGTGGCATAATATGGCTACAGATAGAGTTTCCGGTTATCAACCACGTCCTGTCGAGTATTCCCGCGAACAGGAACCGCGTGCAACCGAGCGCCCGCGTGAAGAACCAGCTCGACCGGCCCCCGAACAAGCTAGAGCTGAAAGCATGGCCAGAAAACCAAAGCCAGCAGTAAAAGCACTTGGCAGCCGCATCGACGTTTACGCCTGAACTTATTTTTTTTACGAAACTATGCCCCGCAGCTGCGGGGCATTTTTATTGCAAAAATTCAGACTGCTCAAAACCGCGAATAAGGTTGCATGGAGTTTAAGAATCTGTTAGATTTTCTGAGAACACAATAGTCGAAAAGCAGGTAAGCAATGTATCTGGGACGAGTCCTCGGGCGAGCAGTCTGCACCATGAAAGATCCGCAACTGACGGGTCTTAAGCTGCTGCTTGTCACTCGTATAGATGCCACAGGCAAAGCGCAGGGCAAACCCTTTGTTGCCTGCGACTCAATCGGCGCCGGCAACGGTGAAACGGTTTTTCTCTGCGGCGGCGGCGAAGCGGCGTTTCCGTTTATTAAACTGCGCCCGCCGTCGGACGCCTCTATCATAGGCATTATCGACAATCTGGAAGGCAGCTGATGGTTATCGGAAAAGTTGTAAAGCAGGTTGTTGCTACGATAAAGCACGAGTCATTCAAAGCCCGGCCGCTTTTGCTGGTGCAGCCGCTCAGCCTGAAAATGCAGGCCAAAGGCAGTGCCGTGCTGTGCATCGACTTTATCGGAGTAGATATTGGTGAAGTTGTACTGATCATGAAAGAAGGCAGTTCGGTTAACGACATGCTTGGAATGAAAGAAGCACCGGCTGATGCTGCCATCGTTGGGGTCGTCGATCACATAATGCTTGACGACAAAAAAGTATTCGAAAAATCAACATTTGAAATAGCATAACAGGGGGCTGTCAGAATGGAATCGATTGTAGAACAGATTGCAAAAGAGGTAATGATGAAGCTTAAGGCAGATTCAGCCAACCGTGGCTCTTCTTATACTCCTCCCCCGCAGCGCAGCATCGATGTGGGCAGACCGGTAAAAGACGGGCAAACAGCAGTTTTACTGACCGCCAATTTCAAGGTAATCGACCAGGTGCTTAAACAGATCAATGCAATAGCACCGGCTGGCGGCAAACTTATTGTGTCTTCATACCTTTACGAAAATTTTGGAAAAGATAATATTGGCAAGGGCTTTAGCCTGATTCATGCTGGCAATGTAGCGAGCCACAAGGCGCTTGAAGGCATTTCTCATCTCATAGTGCCCTCTTTATCAATAAACAGTCTGTCCAAGGCAGCCAGTCTGATAGCTGATACATACATTACCAGAGTGCTCTGCCACGCCCTCGGTGACGGAATAAAGATTACCGTATGCGACGAATCGATTCTCGAAGCCACCAGGTGTTTTCCAACCGGAATTGCCAGAAAAATCGACAAGTTTCGTCGTGAACTCGAAGATATGGGAGTGGTCTTTCAGCGCTTCAACAGCATTAAAGTCACCCCCGAGCTCAATTGTGCAGCCTGTGCGGCCGGGGAATGCGCGACCTGTACGACATGTACTTCTTCGGTCAGCAAACAAGCAGAACCCGCTGCTCCCCGTAGATTCGCCGAACCGGCGCCAATAAAGCCGATGGCTGGCCTGAGCACCCTAACCGAAGACGCCTGCACAATAGACTGCAGCAAGTCTCCCGGCAGCTGTGTTTCCTACTGTTCCGAAAAGGTCAAAAACGTTATTAAGGCTGGGGCTGAGAGAGTAGAAAAAGGTCTTGATTCGCCGCTGCCATCGCGAGATCTTGCCCGTTATATCGATCACACACTTCTCAAACCCAACGCCACCCGCGATGAAATCGTAAAGTTGTGCGAAGAGGCTCGCGAATACTCATTTGCATCAGTCTGCGTCAACCCTGCAAACGTTGGTCTTTCCGCCAAACTTCTCGATGGCTGCCCGGTCAAGGTCTGCACTGTCAACGGCTTTCCCCTTGGTGCAACTTCTTCATTTGTAAAGGCAACCGAAACCCGCGACGCCATAGCCAATGGCGCCAGCGAGATTGACATGGTCATCAATGTCGGAGCCCTTAAATCAAAAGACTACGAACTGGTTAAACAGGATATTGCCAGGGTTGTCGAAGCAGCCTGCGGTAATACAGTCAAAGTCATCCTGGAAACTTCACTGCTGACTGACGAAGAAAAAGTCAAAGCCTGCGAGCTTTCTAAACTTGCCGGTGCTGATTTTGTCAAAACTTCGACAGGCTTCAGTACTGGTGGCGCGACGCTCGAAGATATCTGCCTGATGCGCCAGACGGTAGGCCCCAACATGGGTGTTAAAGCAAGTGGCGGCATTCGCGATACCGAAACTGCCATTAACATGATTCAGCTTGGTGCGACCCGCATAGGCGCGAGCGCCTCAGTCGGGATTGTTAAAGGAGAAAAAGCCGGGGGAAAAGGCTACTGATAAGCTTTTTAGCCGGGGGCAGTTCAAGAAGAACTGCCCCCGATTCATTTTTAGACACAGCCAGTCAGCGTGAAAAGCCAGAACATCGTTACCATAATGTAAAGCATTACTCGTTTAACCACGCGCAGCCTCCTTTAAAAGCACCACCATGACGATGGCAGCCAGCGACCAGAAAATCAGCATGTTATACCTCGGAAATGGCTCGAAATATCCTGCCATTTTATTATCGGCATTCTGGCGACAGCGCGTTAAGAAATTGAGTTTATCAGGCTTTTGCCCTTGAGTATCGAGATTTAACCAGGATCTGTAAAATCAGATATCTTCGTCAGCCTCGATATTTTTGGGCATCGGGTTATGCTCTACCGGATCTTTATCTATATCTGTAGTATCTGTTGACGTTTTCTGTTCTAATGCTGCGCCGCCTACGCTATCTGCAACATCATCTTCTACTGTTGCGTCAGCCGTTTCAGCAACCTCTTCTTGGGTGGCATCGAGATCTTTTTCATCATCGCCACTACCTGTGTCCTCAGAATCTTGCGTAACTTCTGTTCTGTCTGTTTGTTCAGCGTCTTCTTCTGCTTCTTCGGCGTCTTCTTCTGCTGAAGAAGTCGAATCAAGCCGGCGACGGGCCGCAGAAAAACCGGTCGGTGGATCACTCCAGAAACCGCTCAGCCTCTTTTTTAGTTTTGCCTCACCAAACAAAGGAAAATATACTTCCTGACCAGCTGCAAGATCGAAAATTTGCCGATTTAAAGCCTTCACAAAGGCATCGCCCTTATTTCGCAAAGCAATGAAGGTACCATCATCAGGCGTCACTTCAAGCAACAGACGACCGCTGTTATAATACAATTCGTAGGCTCTGCTGGCGAAAACCAGCGGTTCATCACCTTCGCCCGAGAAAATAAACCGGCCGGCGAGTGGAACAAAACCTCTAGCTGTAAGCTTAAGAGAAGCGCCTGGCAGCATGGTAACCGTATAACTGCCTACCAGCATTCTTGCATCGGTGGCAAGAGGGTTATGAACATCAGGACGAACTGCCACCAGAGTATCCAGAGGAACCCCTGAAAAATCATGCTGCAGCACAAAACTGCGAAAGCCTGGCAGACGAAAATAAAAGGGACCGGCAAAAGAAGCGGGCTTGGTCGGTTCGCCAGCATGCAACATTCCTGCAACAAAAATCAGGGCAACTGTCAGAAGTGATGTCGCAAACCTGATCGAAAAGAAACCGGAGCTGATGCCTCTGTGCATGGTCAGACAGCATGCTGACTGCATGCTGATGTTATCAGCTTTTATCGTGGGTTGCATTGTCTGAGGGCTGCACGGAAGGAACTTCAGAACCGTTCTTTGCCTTTTCAATCAGTTTGTCGTAATGCTCTTTGCGCTTATCGACTTCAGCGTCAGATTCGGGCTGAAGAGATTGCCCTATTATGAACACCTCATCACGTATGGTAAGAATTTCATAATAGAGAACGGTCATCAGCAGCATGATACCCATAAAAGACAAAAGGCCTTTGTCTCCCGCTCCAGCCTTGAAATACATATAGGAGAAAATACAGGTTGCGAAAAGAATACTCAGAAATTTTCTGATTCTCTGGCGCCGCAAGCTGGTCTGGCTGAAGAAAATATCGCGCCAGCGCCTGGACTCACGCATGCTGCCTTCGATAACCCACAGATGATCACGGATTACCAGAATTTCGGCGTAGACAATTACCATCAACAACATAACACCCATATAAGAAAGCACACTTCGGTGACTCGCCATCTGGAAATAGGCGTAGCCAAAAATCGCCAGCGCATATAAAAGTGTTAACGTCTTGAAGATGATTCGTCGCAGTTCAAGCGCTTGCCAGAAAGAACGCAAAGCTTTCATCAGCCGACCGGAAGACGGCTTGCCGGCAACTTTTGCTGCATCGGGGTTCTGCGTCGCAGATGATTTTTCTGGCTCAACTGCAGCAGTTTCATCATGTCCGACCGGTTTTGGGTCAGCTGGAAGATTGTTCATCGTTTTTTTCCTCGAAGGCTTTTTTAATCAGCTCTGGCCTGCTTTCAAAAACAGCCAGTATTTCAGCATCAAGACGGAAAGGCTCGGAAGCCATTCCTGAAATCTCGTAAACCGATGCCGCGTCGATGTCATAGCCCATTTTAAAGGCATTAAGCAGCTTCATAGCTTGATCCATAGACGATTTTCGCGTGCGGTAATAGATAAAACGGTCAATGATTTCCTGGAAATCTCTCGGACTTAGCGCAAGAGGCTCAAGATCAGATGCCAGCTTCTGCTGATCGCCATGCTCGCGATAACAACGGTAAATTTCAAGACATGCCTCCACTCTGCTAGAATCAACGACGCGAGCCGGCGGACGCGTCAAAACACCACCCAGCCAGAAACCTGCCGCGGCGGTAATAAAAACGACCAGCAACGAGCTGATTTTTTTCATGTTATTCTCCATACCTTATATAACATTTATCAGGCGCTAAGGTCAATTTGCCACTTATTTCTCGCTTTTCATAGGCCGGCTGGGTGAATTGCTTGTATTTTGAGCAATGTTCACATAAGATAAACAAAGTATGAGTGAAACCAGCAAAAACATTCTGATCATAGACGACGAAGAAGCGATAGTGCTTCTTCTGACTACCATATTTGGTCTCTACGACTATACCAGTCACAGTTGCACGCGACCGCTGCATGCAACAAAAATGGCCGCTGAAATTAAGCCAGACCTGATAATACTCGACATAGCCATGCCGGAAAAGGACGGATACGAGATATGCCAGGAATTAAAGACATCGCCGCAGACCAGAGACATACCAATCATCATGCTGACAGCCCTGGCATTGAATCAGGATCGCAAGAGAGGCCTGGAAGCTGGAGCAGACGGCTTTATTTTCAAGCCTTTTGATCCACATACCGTCATGACAGAGATTGCCCGCCTGCTGGGTTGATCACTTCACAAAAGTCGCGCGACTGAGCAACAAGCTCTGCAAACTCTCCATAATAGCCGACGCGCCTGCTGGCAATCTTTTGAGAATCGCTATCAGGCGGCATTATCCTGCAAAAATAATTCCAGACAAACCTTTCAAGTACCTTGCATCCACTTATTGCATGTGCTATTCTTTCTCGGTATCAATTGTGGTCAGACCACATATTTTTAATGATTTTATCAGGAGGCACTGATGACCAAATACGTTTACACTTTCGGGGCTGGTAAAGCTGATGGCCGGGCTGACATGAAAAACCTTCTCGGCGGCAAGGGCGCAAATCTGGCTGAAATGAACAGCATAGGACTGCCCGTTCCCGCAGGTTTCACTATTACCACAGAAATGTGCACAGTGTATTATGAAAATAACCGCAAATATCCTGACGACCTTAAAAAGCAGGTAGATGCCGGTCTTAAACATATCGAAGCAACCATGAAAGCCAAATTTGGCGACAAGAAAAATCCTCTGCTGGTATCAGTGCGCTCAGGCGCCCGCGTTTCAATGCCCGGCATGATGGACACCGTCCTCAACCTGGGTCTCAACGATGAGACCGTTCAGGGCATCATTGAAAAGACCGGCAATGAACGCTTTGGCTGGGATTCCTATCGCCGCTTCGTCCACATGTATGGCGACGTGGTCATGGGCATGAAACCTGAGTCAAAAGACGAAGAAGATCCATTCGAAAACGTAATGGAAAAGCTGAAAAAAGAAAAGAAAATCACCAAAGACACTGAGATGACCGCAGAAATCCTTCAGGAACTGACTCAGCGCTACAAGAAGCTGATCAAAGAAAGAACCAAGAAGGAATTCCCGACTGACCCGATGGAACAGCTCTGGGGTGCGATAAATGCCGTTTTCGGTTCATGGATGGGCGAACGCGCCATTATCTACCGCAAAAAAGAAGGCGTTCCAGCTGACTGGGGCACAGCAGTTAACATCCAGGCCATGGTTTATGGCAACATGGGCGATGATTGCGCTACCGGTGTTGCCTTTACCCGCAACCCCGCCACCGGCGAAAATGCGTTCTATGGTGAATACCTGATCAATGCTCAGGGCGAAGACGTTGTTGCCGGCATCAGAACTCCGCAACAGGTTACTGTTAAGGGCTCAAAAGAATGGGCCAAAGACAACAATATCAGCGAAAAAGAACGCAAAAGCGAACATCCTTCACTTGAAGAAGCCATGCCCGAAGTCTACAAGCAGTTGGTTGATGTTTATCAGAAACTCGAACACCACTACAAAGACATGCAGGACATCGAATTCACCATTCAACAGAACAAACTCTGGATGCTGCAGACCAGAAACGGCAAGCGAACTGCTGCTGCTGCAGTCAAGATCGCCGTCGATATGGCCAAAGAAAAGCTGATCACCGAAACCCAGGCTCTGCTGAGAGTAAAACCCAGCGACCTCGATCAGCTTTTGCACCCGGTTTTCGACCCCAAAGCCACAAAAAAAATACTAACCAAGGGCTTGCCGGCATCTCCAGGTGCCAGCAGCGGCAAAGTCGTATTTAACGCTGAAGACGCCGAACACATGAAGGCCAAAGGCGAAAAAGTAATTCTGGTGCGCATTGAAACCAGCCCCGAAGATATCGGTGGTATGGACGCAGCCGCGGGCATTCTTACCGCACGCGGTGGCATGACTTCGCACGCAGCCGTCGTTGCACGCGGTTGGGGCAAATGTTGCGTAGCAGGCGCTGGTGAAGTTCAGATCGACTATAAAAAGCGCCAGATGACCATCAAGGGCACTGTCGTTAAAGAACACGAATGGATCAGTCTTGACGGTTCATCCGGTGAAGTTATGCTCGGCCAGGTTAAAACCATCGAGCCCAGCCTTTCAGGCGATTTCGGCATCATCATGAAGTGGGCTGACAAAAGCAGACAGATCGATGTTCGCACCAATGCTGACTCACCGAAAGATGCACTCGTGGCACGCAAGTTTGGCGCCCAGGGCATCGGCCTGTGCCGCACAGAGCATATGTTCTTCGAAGGCGATCGCATTGATTACATGCGCGAAATGATTCTTGCCGACGATGAAGCCGGCCGCCGCAAAGCTCTCAAGAAGCTTCTCAAGTTCCAGACTGATGATTTCTATGGCATCCTCAAGGCCATGGAAGGTTATCCGGTCACCATCAGAACTCTTGACCCGCCGCTGCACGAATTCGTACCACACGAAGAAGCCAACCAGAAAGAAATGGCCAAGCAGCTTGGTATCAGCGCAGCCGCGGTCAAAACCAAAGTTGACTCACTGCATGAATTCAACCCGATGCTCGGTCACCGTGGCTGCCGCCTCGGCATTACCTATCCCGAAATCACTGAAATGCAGGCAGAAGCAATCTTTGAAGCAGCATGCAAGCTTACCAAAGAAGGCGTCGCCGTATATCCAGAAGTAATGATTCCGCTGATCGGCACCCTCGAAGAACTTAAGCATCAGAAAGCCATCGTTAAACAGGTTGCTGAAGCTGCCGTGAAAAAACATGGCGTTGCCGGCAAGCTGAAGTACCTGATCGGCACCATGATCGAAATCCCGCGCGCAGCTATCGTCGCTGACCAGATCGCTACCGAAGCAGAATTCTTCAGCTTCGGCACCAACGATCTGACCCAGATGACTTTCGGCTACAGCCGCGACGACGCTGGCAAGTTCCTGCAGGATTACTACGACAAGAAGATTCTCAAGCACGATCCTTTCCAGAGCATCGATCAGGAAGGTGTTGGCGCGTTGATGCAATGGGGCGTAGAGCGTGGCCGCACCACCAGACCCGATCTCAAGATCGGCATCTGCGGCGAGCACGGCGGCGAACCCGAATCAGTAATGTTCTGTCACAAGCTTGGCTTTGACTATGTGAGCTGTTCGCCATTCCGCGTGCCGATAGCCCGTCTGGCTGCTGCACACGGCGCTCTCAAATACGCCGAAGACCGCGAAAAGAGCCTCAAAGCTCAGAATCACAAACCCGTAAAAGCAAAAGCATCTGAAGCATAAGGAACACACTTGATGAATTCTCCGCGGCGACGAGCAAGAGAAATGGCGTTGAAGGCGCTTTATCAGGCCGAGATGGTTAAATCAGGCAATGAAGAAGCACTTGAACAGGTTCTGAGCAGCACGCTCTATCACCCAGTTTTCGAGGCTCTCGCCCGGGAATTTCTCAAAGATACAAAAATCGAGCAGATACTGTCGGGAGAAGTCGAGGAGTTTATCCCCGACTTCTCCGACAGCCTTTCTGCCTTTCCGCAGGTGGCGGCAGAAGATCTGCCAGAACAGATAAGAACTATCATTGATAAATATTTTAAGGGTGTCACTGGTCACCAGCAATCACACAATGAACTTGCAGAGTTTTATAAAAAGACTCAGAACAAGCGCAAAAAAACCTTTCTAGTAGAAGAGTTTGCCAGGCAACTGGTTGCGAGAGCAAGTGACAATCATATCAACATCGATCAGCTGCTTGAAAAAACGGCACAAAACTGGTCGATTGAACGTATGGCCGCAATTGACCGCTGCATTTTGCGCATCGCAATCTGCGAACTGTTTTATTTTGAAGAAATTCCGGCAAACGCAACGATCAATGAAGCTATTGAACTCGCAAAAAAATATTCTGCTGAACGAAGTTACGAATTTGTAAACGGAATTCTTGACAGAATCTGCAAAGAGAATAAATTATCTAAATCTGAGGCATCTGTCGCTGTGAAGACGAAAATACTTGACAACAACGATGCCCAGACTTCCTGATCAGGGTTTGCCCCGAATATGGCTCTTCACACACTAATAATCAATAAAAATGCCAGTTCACAGAGAAATCTGTGGATATTTTCTTTTCTCATCGGCATTTCAATCGGCCTCGGCTGCGCCGGCCTCGGCATTTTCATCGGCAAACTCGGAACAGCAGTAAAAACGACTTTTATCATTGCTTCTGTTGGTCTGGGCATAGTTGCCGGAGTTCTCATCGGCCTTTTTGGTCGCGAAATTCTACGCGGCATCATAGCTTTTATCTCAAATGACCTGATCAACAAGGTAGGGCTAAAGGCCGAAGCTTTTGTATCGACCAAAACAGGCTTGAGCGCAGAGCTTGACATCTTCGACCAGATGTTCAAGATGGTGCTTTCGGTTTTAAAGCGCGTTCTGCTGATATCACTCAAACTTGAAGAAGCTTCAACCGACCTTGATAGAACCTCGCAGACCAGTTCTCAGGTAATCAAGGAAATAGTTGAAGGCGTCGGTGCCATCAATCAAAAGGCCGGCGATAACGCTACCAATCTGCGCGAGACCATTTCCTCACTCGAAAACAGCTTCAGCCTTTCCAAGGATATCAGCTCAAAGCTGATTATTGCCAAGGAAGACAGCCAGAGCGTATCAGAAATTGCTTCCAGCACCCAGACTTCGGTTAAAGAAGCGGTTCAGAAAATGCTCAAGATCAAAGAACTCACCGACGGTTCGGCTTCTCTGGTCAGCGATCTTAATGACCGTTCGAAACAGATCGGCACAATTTTGACCGAAATTGCCAACATTGCCGAAAAGACCAACCTGCTGGCTCTTAACGCAGCGATTGAAGCGGCACGCGCCGGGGAACAGGGCCGCGGTTTCGCAGTCGTTGCCGAAGAAGTTCGTAAACTGGCGCGTGGTTCGGCGGAATCTTCGAAAAAGATCAACAACCTGATCAACGACATTCTACAGAAAACAGAAAATGCCGCCGAAATGATGCAGAACAACACCATTCAGGTTAACCAGGGCATGCATGTCGTAAGCAACGTAGAATCAAGCCTTGGCAGCATGGTTCAGACGACGAACCAACTCAACGAAATTATCAAGGATATCAGCCTCTCGGCAGAGCGACAGAGTGAGACCTCTGATATCATGTATCAGAAGGTCAACACCATTTCGCAGATTACCGATGAGATTTCACTGCAGATCCAGAATATCGCCAGCACAGCACTTAGTAAAACAGTTATTGTTGACCAGACCAGCAGTTCCGCCAAAGAGCTGCGCACTTTGTCCGATGTATTCCAGAATGCTCTGGTTCCTTTTGACTTTCAGGTCGAAGGCGCCAACAAACGCTCGGCGATCCGCACCGAGACACGCGTTCCCTGCAAATTTAAAGTTCTGCTCTCAGGCGAGCTTATCGATGGCACCCTCAGTGGCAGCGACTTTGAAATGCGCGGCGTCATTATAAATCTTTCGGCCGGCGGCTGTGTCGTTGAGACCTCAGAAGATGTTGAGCAGGGCAAATATATCATTCTTGCCTTCCAGATCGGCAGCAATTTTATTCAGGGTATTCAAGGCCGTCTGGTCAGACTCAAAGCTGCCCAGATGGATAGCGAAAATTTCATGTCGAACAAGAAAGCAGTGCATGAGTGCATCGTATCTTTCAACAACGTTTCGGCTGAACATGAAAAGGTAATCGTTGACTTTGTCATGAGCGCACAGCGCCAATTTGAACAGAACCTTGGCCTGACGGAATAATTATATGTCACGTATAGAAAAAAAGCTTCTCGGGCAATCTCTGGTAGCCGATGGTCTCGTCACCCAGGAGCAGTTGAACACAGCACTGGCCGAACAAAAACGCACCAGCGACACCCTCGGCTACACGCTGATCAATTTGAAGTATCTCAATGAACAGCAGTTGCTGGATTTTCTGGTTACCAAGCTTAATTTCAGCTATGCCAACCTGCGCAACTATGTTATTGACCCCAAAGTAGTCAAGCTCATACCCGAAAACATCGCGCGCAAATACCATTGTATTGCGATTTTACGGGTAAAAGGCGCGGTAACCGTGGCCATGCTTGACCCACTCGACAGTTTCGTGCTCGACAACCTCGAATACACAACCGCCTGCAAAATCAAGCCGCTGGTATCTACCAAGTCTGAGCTCCAGATAGCTCTTGACGAATTTTACCGGGAAGACGCAACCACACATATTCCAGGTGCAACAGATAGCGGGCACTCATCCGCCGGCCAGCCTTCGCTCAACTCAAGCATAGAAGAATTCGCCAAGCGCATTCAGGGCCATGGCGAAAAGCGTTCGGGTGACCAGGTTATCGACCTCGCTTCGATCAATGTGACTGACAAGCAGAGCATCATTCAGCTGGTCAATCTGATTATAATGCGCGCAATAAAAGAAAAGGCATCTGATATACATATCGAGCCCGACGAAAATGTGCTGCGCACCCGCTTCAGAATCGACGGCATGCTGCAGGAAGTCATGTCGTTGCCAAAAACTTTTGAAGCAGCCTGTATTTCCCGCTGCAAGGTCATGGCCGAACTCGATATCGCTGAAAAGCGCATACCGCAGGATGGCCGCATCAAACTGCAGCTGCAAAACCGCGAGATCGATCTGCGCGTGTCAACCTACCCAACCCTGCGCGGTGAAAAGGTCGTCATGCGTATTCTCGACAAGAGCACGGTTCTTTTCGGGCTCGAAGATCTTGGTTTCCCCGATGATACGCTGAACGGCTTCAGTGCCCTGATCAAGAAACCGAACGGCATCATACTGGTTACCGGTCCAACCGGCAGTGGTAAAACTTCGACTCTTTACGCGGCTCTACAGTGCATCAAAGATCCCTCAATAAATATCGTCACCATTGAAGACCCGGTAGAATACCAGCTGGCCAACATAAATCAGGGTCAGATCAACCCCAAGGCCGGTTTTACTTTCGCCGGCGGTCTGCGCTCAATTCTGCGCCAGGATCCCGACGTTATCATGGTCGGCGAAATCCGCGACTACGACACTGCTGAGATCGCAATAAGAGCAGCTCTCACCGGGCATCTGGTTTTCTCTACCCTGCACACCAACGATTCTGCCGGTGCGATGACCCGTCTTATCGACATGAGCGTCGAACCTTTCCTGGTCGCCAGTTCGATTATCGGCATAATGGCACAGCGCCTGGTCAGAACTATCTGCGAAGAATGCAAGGAAGAATATCAGCCGGCACCAGCCGTTATCAAGCGTTCCAAGCTGCTGTATCAGGCTGGCAAAACAAAAGTATTTCAGGGAAAGGGCTGCGTGAAATGCAATCAGACTGGTTATCGCGGTCGTACTACGATTACCGAACTTCTGGTTCCCAATGAACGCATCAAAGAACTGATCGTCGAAAAGTCCGCGACCAGTGTAATCAAAAACGAATCGATGAAACAGGGAATGCGCACCCTGCGCCAGGATGGTCTGGCCAAGGTTCTGCGCGGCATAACCACCCTTTCCGAGGTCATTCGAGTTTCGGCCGACGACGAAATCTGATATTGTCATGTCAGCCCTGCGTGACGAACTTTTATCGATGCTTTCAGCACAAGCTCGTGATCTGGCACCAGAACTGGCTGAGTTGACCGACAAACAATCCCTTTATCTCGACAAAATCTGTCCGGTCAGAACCCTGAGCGTATCTTTAACAGATAAATCCTGCGAACAAAACTGCGCGCACTGTAACGGCCACTATCTCAAAGGTATGCAGGCACTGGCAAAATTGCAGACTGATGTGCTGAACGATTATGATGCGGTTCTCATCAGTGGCGGCAGTTCCAGCAAGGGCGCAGTGCCGATCAGCCAACACATCGACCGCATTCTCGCTTTACCCGAAAAACTACAGATCAATCTGCACCCCGGCTTTCAGCCGGTAGAACGGCTGCTGCCACTTAAGCGGCGCCATCCGGTGGTTTCTTTCGATCTGCCAGGCAGCGACGAGGTTATCAGAAAAATCTTCAAACTGAAATATCATACCGAAGATTACCGACAACTTTATATCAGCTATGCAAAGCACTTTGATACTGTGCCGCACATCTGCATAGGCATAAATGAAGGCAAAAATTCTGGTGAAGAGAGCACTCTCGACTTTCTCGCCGGGCAACCTGTCAAACAGGCTGTTTTTATCATCTTCAGACCGACACCAGGTACTGAACTTGCCGAAGCGCAACCGCCAGAGCTAGCGAGAGTCTGTGAAGTCTTCAATTACGCCAGAAACAGGCTTAAATCACAATTACTGCTTGGATGCATGCGCCCGGCCGGCACTTACCGCCGTGACGTCGATATTTTAGCCTGGTTGTACGGCATCAGAAAAATCGTGCAACCGCACCACGACCTGATAAAAATTCTCAAACACCATGACATTCAAATCAACACATACAATAACTGCTGCGCCCTCAACCTTTGAAAGGGAACGGCTTACAAACGTGCTATTCAAAATGAGACAAACCACTAGCCTCTGTCACATATGAGTTCAAGAATTCGATACGTGGCATACCGCTTATACCGGGCTTTCGGCAGAATCTCATTCGCTCCAGCGATTCCTCGCTTGCCTGCTGGATGGCAGGCATGCTCGTCACAAGCTTACGCGAATGAGAAACCTGC
>PGYA01000057.1 GCA_002839435.1 Candidatus Riflebacteria bacterium HGW-Riflebacteria-2
AGATCAGCCATCAAAAGAGATGTAGCGCGAGCATCGAGATGCGAACGGTTGCTGTAAACCTCGAAGGCGAGAAAGGTCAAAATTGCTTCGCGCCGATGTCTGAGGCTCTGCTGCTCGATTTTAAGCAGTTCCTGCTCTGATTTGCGACTGGCTTCTTCATTGACCGTGCCTTCACAACCTTTTGCCGCCGATTCACCGATTAAGTCCTCTATATGCTTGAGTTCAGAATCAATTGAGCTGAGCGACTCGAGGGTTCTGTCATCGACAATCCGATTTTGCAGACATTTCTCGCCCAGTTGCAGCAGTGCATGCCTTTCGGTCTGCGGATTACGTTTAAAAATCTTCCTGTCTGTCCCAATTTCAGAATCGCCGCCAATAGAGCGCAACAGTCGCAGTACACCGGAAAAAACACGATCAAGACTGTTTTCGAAGAAACGATCCCGGCTCTTCTCGAGTTCGATCTGTTTGCGAGTTTCCTGCAACAGCATGATTGCGCCACTCACTCGCGCATCAGCGTAATCATTGAGAATCTGAAAGGCACTGTCACGCACGCGCGGATTATGGTCGTGCAGCAATGTTTCGAGAATTGGCACTAGAATCTGTTCGCGCAGCTGTGATATGACATACAGGGCGCTGCGCTTGAAGGCCTCCCGGCCTTTTGCCAGCATGTTCTGCAACTCGCCGGCAGCATCGATACGATTATATTTGTAAAGTGCCAGCAGAGCATTTGCCACAACCCGACTGTATTTATCATGCAAAAGCGGCAGCAGACAGTCAAGCGAAGCTCCGGCAGGCAATGCTGCTGCCACCGCCTCGACGGCATTAGCCCTGACTCTGTCATCAGCATGTGTAAGCAACCTGCAGCTGTGTTCGAAACCTCCCGACAACTTTTTTTCACGAACAATTGCCAGCATCATCGACAGTAGAAAAGAATCCTGCTCACGCTCGAAAGCCTTTATAAGAACACTGGCATGCACACTGGCTTCGGCCTGACTCAACTGACTCAGGGCAATATAGCGCTGCGCCGCATCGTCGCTGGCGAGAAGCCTCTCATAGTCATGATCAGAAGTCGGTTCGGCCTCATCATCAGGCATTGCGACAACAAATTCTTCGTGTGTTCTGCTCTGTTCGAGCTTTGCCAGAATTACCGCAGCTGCCGGATTGCCTTCTCTCTTTTCGGATAAAATGTATTCGAGAGCACGCTGCCTGATTTCAGGCGACTCATCCTTGAGAGCCATGCGTGCAAGTGCGACCAGTGACTGCGGCGACTTGATACGATAAAATGCATAGGCGGCGGAAGCTCTTGTCCAGAGCTTTTCGTCCTGCGCCATCATTTTGAGCAGATTAAATAGAGACTGACCGCCGATACCCTGCAGAGCCCTGACCACATTGGCCTTAACCCGGTTATCTTCGTCGGCCATGCTCCCAATAACGAAGCGATAGGCCTCTTCCTTTTCGAACATGGCCAGCGCTTCAACAGCATTAGCTCTTATTCGTGCATCTCCATGTCTGAGAAACGGCGCAATGACAGAAATATCTTCCGGGTTGGCATAGCGGCCGAGGCCAATCACCATGCTGGCAATAAGCTGCGGCACTGTTTCAGCGCCCAAAGCGTTAAGCAGAAGAAGACGCCCGGTGCGGTCGGGAGGGGCCGGCAGTTTTTTCAACCCGGTCAGGCGCGCGTGCGGATCCTCGTGCGCCAGTAACTGCTCTACCGATAATTGAGCGAAAGCGACGTTGTCGGGATGTTCCTCTTGTGCGCCAGAAAGTCGTTCCAGCGCCTTGCGCGCCAGAAAGCGGGTTTCATCGTCGCTGTCGTTACCTGCTATTTCGGTAATCGGCTGAATCAAAGAAAAAAAGCCGCCACGCACCGCCATGACAATTCCCTCCTGTCGCTCCAGGGCGACAGAAGACGCAATCAGCTCGCGCGCGCGTTCCAGGCTCAATTCATCAGTCATCTGTTGTCATTATGAGTTCCAGGCAAAGAAACAACATTCACCCGGCTTAAGTTGGTAATGCAACTTCTGATACTCGACCTTACATTCCGCATGGTTATAATCGTCGGCCAGATGATTTTCCAGCCGCTGGCAGTCGGTATGCAGGCACCACTCGAGACTGACCTCGCCCGCCAGTTCATCGGCAAGATTGCGATTGAAAAGAATCATCACATGCTGCCCGTCGCCACGCCTGATAAAACCGATAACATCGGCCTGGCCGGTCTGCACCATGCAGAAAGATTCGCGATCACAGCGGTTAATCGCGGCAGCAAACTGCTGACGCAGCTGCAAAACTTTCTGAATAAAGCCAAGTACCGGGTGACTGCCATCCCATCTGTAGGCACACATATCAAACAGCGCCAACTTGCAACCCTTGAGATTTTCGAGATCCTGGTTGGAAAAATCAAGGCCGGTGTTGACTGGGATGTGTTCGCCAAGTTCCTGACCAGAATGAATAAACGGCACCGACAGCGGCAGCATACTGTTAACCAGAAATGCGTATTTGCTGTAAAGCTCGCCACCGGCTCTACCAGCCGCACGCGGTGTATTGTGGTTTTCGACAGCTCCGAAGAATGGCAAGGGTACACCCTGGTTGCCGATATGATTCAGCAGGTCATACATGCCCTCACGCTGGTATTCTACCCACCAGGCATAGCCGACTACCGCATTATAACCGGCATCGACACTCTCCTGATTTATTTCGAAATTTTCTGAGAGGAAAGCGAAGTCGGGATCGACCGCGCGCGCGCGCGTTATCAGCTGCTGCATCAGACTTACCGGAACGGCATGGCCCATATCGACCATTACACCGTCGATGGCAAACTTGTCCTGATAGTAAGGAATAAGATCGATTATATTCTGCCAGAGCGCCTGATTTGCCAATTCTGGGCGAGCCAGCCGACTATCGTACATTCTGATAGTGTTGTAGGCAATATAGTTGAATTCTGGCATTGCGGGGTTTTCGTCAACATACATGCGCAGATAGGTGACATCACCCCAGGGTGGCTGGTTATCGTCTGGCGGCCAGTCTGCAAAGGCCCCTGGTATTCTCACCAGCGTTTTGCGGGCAGTTTCGGCATCGACGCCTTCGCCACGAAACTGCTGCTTTTCGTTGAATTTTACCGTCTCTTTTGCCGGGGGCAATTTAAAAAACCTGCGATATTGAACTGGCGGCGGCGGTAATTCGTTCAAATCACCGTTTTTAACCTTGTTGTTGATAACTTCCAGTTCCTGAGCTGTAAAAATCGGGTTGCCATAGTGCTTGGCCGCAACTTCAAGGTCACTTTCACCGGGTTTCCGATCTGAAACACCGGCATCGATCCAGTAGAACCATTCGGGGTGTTCGGCTATCCAGTCTGAATCTTTGCTGGCCGTTCTAAAGACGAACTCGGCTATCACCCTGATTCCCAGAAGATGACAAGCTTCGATAAAAGCACTGAACTGTTCTGCCGCACTCATTTCCAGCAGCGGGTCAGCCAGGCTCTCTTCGATCCGGTATGGGTTGCGTATCGCATAAGGCGAGCCAAGTTCACCCTTGTTACCGTCGTGTCCGATGGCGGTAACCGGCAGGAGATGAATGGTTGAACAACCTATCGCCTTGATATAGCCAAGCATTGCAAGCGCTTTGAGAAAAGTACCTGACTCTCGTATGCCTTCCTGGTTCAGCGTAATATCATGCTTCGCACCGCCTAGAGTGCCGTCGCCGTTATGATCGTAAGCGGCAGTAAGCCTGACAAAAATATTGAAAATAGATTCATCTGCGATCCAGTTGCCGCCACTGCCATTGCCGAGCTGTCCGTTGAGAGAACGAAGAGGATCAATATCCGGCAGTCTGAGCTTCTCGACCGCTTCGATATGAGAGAGGTAGAACTCAGCCGGGTTGACCAGAAGCGCTGTCTGGCCATCTTTCAGGTCACTTCCCGGGGTAACCCAGAGAGAAGGGACCTGATATCTGCCACTGAATGGCTGGCCGGCAAGCCTGGTGAGTTGAGCTTTCATTTTTTGCAATGGAGATAAAGTGTTGTCTGACATTATGGCGGCTCCTGATATATGTGCTGATTTTTGTCAAAATTCTAGCACAACAAAAAGCCAGCCGGCAGCAAATTCTTTAATACTTTACTTCCAATGATTTATTTATTATTATGCTTGGAGTTTTGAATTCAATTTGATAACCACAAAACAAGGAGATCGTCATGGCTATAAAGGTTAACGCTGACACCTGTGTTGGATGTGGCGCCTGTATCGGCACCTGCCCGGTAGAAGTGCTTGAAATGAAAGACGGCAAAGCAGTATACAAAGGCGACGGCTGCATTGAATGCGGGGCTTGCGTTTCTTCATGCCCGGTTGAAGCTCTGTCGCTTTAACAGTTAAAAAACCGCCGGCTTAAGGCCGGCGGTTTTTCATGTACATAAACCTTTAGCAACGAATACCAGAACTTATAGATTGTCGATGTAGTCTTCGATTGTCTTCTGCTTGTCGCCGCCTGCCGAATCAGGGTTCTCTTCGTCCGGCTCTGATGGAAAATCTGGATTATTCGGTGTCGGCAGCGGTTGTTCTTCGCTGTCATCTGTGTCGCCGGCAGATTCATCAGTATTGTCGGCCGCGCTATCCGAGTCTTCACCCGGCGGATTGGCCTGATCTTCAGCCGGCGGCGCTGAATTGCCGTATTCATCATAAGATCGAACCGGGCTCGCGTCTTTGGCTTTTTCTGCCTTTGCCAGTTCTTTCTCCAGCTCAGCCGCCGATGACTCTGCTTCCTGCAGTTCGGCCCGCGCCGCTTCAACTTCTTTTTCTTTCACGGCGATATCATCTTTGAGACGCCGACGGCGGCGTTCGTAAAGGGCATTATCACTCATGCTGTAAAACAGCCGGTTCGCCTTGTCGTATTCTGACTGCAGCTCGTTAAGCTCCTGCTCAAGTTGGGGAACCCGGTTGGCAAGTTCATCTTTGGCTTTATAAGCTTCGGCAAGATCAGCCGATTTCTCCTGCATACGGGCGGACTCTTCGCCAAAGCGATCGACACGTTCCATTTCGCTCCAGGACTTGAGGCGCTCGTCACGCAGGCTGGCTGTAACTTCCTGCTGGTAGTTCTGCTGCACTTCTGACGAAAGTTTAAGCCTCTCGATCAACGACGCAGTGCGATCTTTTATGGTCTGATCGCTTACCAGATCGTAAACTTTCTGGTAACAGGCAATCGCGGCAGGGTAGTCTGAATAACAGACCGCATGCACAAAGCCCAGCAGTTCGAGAATTTTTACATCTTCAGGCGCGGCTTTGAGTTTTTCTTCGCAATCTGCCTTGAGAGCTTCGATCAGGCCCTGATCGTCGTTGGCAAGAATAGAGCGATCCATGCGGATGGCACGGGCAAAAGAATCAATGGCTCCCGCCATGTTCCCGGTTCGTTTAAGCTCAAGCGCTTCTTCGAACAGAATCTCGGCGTTTTCGCGGCTCGAGGCATCGGCAGCCTCTTCCTGCGCCCAAACGGCCTGGAGTTGCAGAAATCCGGGCTGAACTGTAAACAACCCGCAGATGGCTGAAATCAGTAAACCGGCACTGAGTCTTCGCATCAGCAACCTCTCTACGATAGTATTATTCCCAATAATACCACAGCGGCTAAAAGACAACAATCAAACATTTTTAAACAAATCGAAACGGGTTGACTTGACCGCAGGTCGGTGCTATTAGATAAAAATGCCCAGCAGGAAAGGAATTTTGACCAGGGCAGCAGAATATATATACAACAGGAGATAACTATGTCGAAAAGAGTCTATAATTTTTCAGCCGGTCCGGCCGTGCTTCCCGAAAAGGTTTTGCAGCAGGCTGCAGACGAAATGCTCAACTACCAGGGTTGCGGCATGAGCGTTATGGAACTGAGCCACCGCTCATCGACTTACCAGAAAATAATCGACGACGCCGAAGCCGGTCTGCGCAAACTGATGGACATTCCTGCCAACTACAAGGTGCTTTTTCTGCAGGGCGGAGCTTCAATGCAGTTTGCCATGATTCCGATGAATTTTGGCGTAAATAAAAAGGCGGATTATATAAATTCAGGCGAATGGTCAGGCAAGGCCATCAAGGAAGCCAAGAAACTCGGGATGGATATAAATGTTGTTGCTTCATCCGAGGCCAGTACCTTCTCATTCTTCCCCGAAGTCGATGTAAATAAAGTTAGAAAAGACGCAGACTACCTGCATATCACCTCGAACAACACCATATATGGTACAAAATGCATGGTAGCACCGAAGGTCAGCATACCTGTTATCGCTGACATGTCATCTAACATCATGAGTGAAAAGTTTGATGTCAAGGATTATGCCATGATCTATGCCGGTGCCCAGAAGAATATCGGCCCGGCCGGCGTTGTCATTGTAATCATCAGAGAAGACATGCTCGGCAAGGTCAGCGGCCTGCCCACCATGCTAGATTACAAAACTCACGTCGATTCAGGTTCGATGTTCAACACTCCGCCGACCTATGGCATTTACATCGCCAAGCTGGTGTTCGACCACATGCTCGCACTCGGTGGCGTTGCTTATTATGAAGAGCTCAACAAGAAGAAAGCCGCGATCATTTATGATGCCATCGACAATTCCAAGCTGTTCAAAGCACATGTTAAACCAGGCAAGGATCGTTCTTTGATGAACATTCCGTTCTTTACCGACAAGCCAGAACTCAATGATAAATTCCTCAAAGAAGCCTCAGCCGAAGGACTGGTTACCCTCAAGGGTCATCGCAGCGTCGGTGGCATGCGCGCCTCAGTCTATAACGCAATGCCCATCGAAGGCTGCCAGAAACTTGCCGATTTCATCAAAAAGTTCGATCAGGCCAACGCGTAACGATTTTCGGCGGGGCGCCGTAATGGGGCGCCCCGCTTTTGTTTACTGACACAGAGCCCGAGTCCGGAAACAGAAAAAGGAAAGGAATTATAAAATGACAAAAAAAATTCTGGTTGCCACCGACAAACCTTTCGCACCCGAAGCAATAAACCTGATGCAAGGCGTTATCGCCAACAAACCTGATTTTAAGATCGAACTGCTCGAAAAATATACTGAAGTTGCCCAGTTCAAAGCAGCTGTCAAAGACGCCGACGCCCTGATCATTCGCAGCGACCTCGCCTCTAAAGAGATCATCGATGCCGCCGGACAGCTCAAAATCATCGTTCGCGCCGGAGCAGGTTATGACAATATTGACCTTGCCGCCGCCACTGCCAGCAAGATCGTAGCCATGAACACGCCTGGCCAGAACGCCAACGCCGTTGCTGAACTGGCATTTGGCATGATGGTCTATATCGCCCGCAGCAAATTCAGCGGCAAATCAGGCAGCGAACTTATGGGCAAAAAACTTGGTCTGCATGCATACGGCAACGTTGGCCGCAACGTTGCCCGCATAGCCAAGGGTTTTGGTATGGAAGTCTATGCTTTTGACCCCTTTGTATCCGCTGACAAAATAGAAGCGGAAGGTGTTAAAGCCGTAAAATCGGTCGAAGAACTCTACAGCACCTGCCATTACGTTTCGCTGCACATTCCGGCCAACGAGCAGACCAAAAAGTCGATAAATTTCGACCTGCTCAACCGCATGCCTAAAGGCGCCGTTCTGGTAAACACTGCCCGCAAAGAAGTAGTCTGCGAGGAAAGCCTCAAAAAGATTCTGGCTGCCCGCAGTGATTTCAGATATGTCTCCGACGTCGCGCCCGGTTGCGCAGCTGATCTCGAAAAAGACTATGCCGACCGCCTCTATTTCACGCCCAAAAAACTTGGTGCCCAGACCGAAGAAGCCAACGTCAATGCCGGCGTTGCTGCGGTTAAACAGATTGTCGCCTTCTTTGAAAAAGGCGATGTCAGTTTCCAGGTCAACAAGTAACCAGCGTTAACGAAAAAGCCCGCTGACAACTATGTCAGCGGGCTTTTTGCAGCAATGTTTTATCAGACGATCAGGCCGCGGCTTTTGACCTCTTCATATTTGCGCGAAACTCTTGCCAGCATGGCCGGCACAAATTCGTTATCAGCGCTGCTGTTAAGCTTTTTCATCAATAGCGGAACATTCGCCATATCCTTGAACATTATCGGCTTTTCAATGTAATAGGAAACCGTCTTCTCTTCGCCCAGCCACTGCTTCTCTGAATGGGCCAGACCGCTGTCTGTCTTCTGGCGAAGGGTGGTTAGAGCACGTTCAATCGCGACGCCGCGCACTTTTTTGCCGGTCAGCAGCAGAAAATCGAATATCGCCTCGAGCCCGCGCGAAAAATCGTATTCATAGAAACGCGGGAAAATTAGCTTATCCCAGTTGGCATCAGGAATTTCTTTGCCGGCGGTCGAAAGAAAAACCTGGTGCTTGAGCAGATAGCTCACCGCTTTCTGCATGTTAACGGCGTAACTTTCAAGGTCTTTGGTAAATCTGGCATATTCGATCATGCCTTCAAGCATGGCAGTAGTTGATACCAGCGAACTCTTGCCGCTGCCGGTATAAGCCGATTCATCGCAGTTGTAACCGCCGTCTGGCAACTGGTAGCGCACCACCCAGTTCTTCGCCCAGGGAACGTGGGCAAACACGTCGAAGTCTAACTTTGCAGCCACCTTCATGAGGCTGCCGAGAAAGCAGAAGCACATAACCTCGGTATGGCCGTTCACCGGCCCGTCTACATCCTCTTCACGCACCGGGAAGACCTTGAGATACTGGCGATCCGCGCAGGTAAGAAGTTCCTTGAAGGCCTCGACCGGCACTTCGGCCAGCCGACCGGTTTCTTCCAGCAGCAGAATATACCACCAGGGGGAATCCCATTTAGGCCAGTATACATCTCTTTCGATCATCAACAGGGCTTTTTCACTCTGAATTAACGCCCCAACCTCACTAAGTTCATTGGCTTTCAACACGCCCGAGATCATTTTTCGTTCCTTTATAGATTTTAACTTACAAAAGCTGCAACCAGCATTGAAACACAACTTCTTTGATAATATGACAAACAGTCAAATTATGGAAGAGTACGCAAGCAAATTAATTGTTATTTCGACGAAAAACTCTAAAATCATAAGTTTTCTTGCACAGTTTTCGAAAATGAAATCTTGTATTGTCGGCACTGCATTTTAGTATTAAAATCAGCGGATGAGCAAAAAACCAACCCGCCCTGAAACGCCGCTTGCACGATTATTCAAGCTTATCAGGTCGCATTTTTCACCACCGCCGAAATTGCAGGAAAGGGCCAGCGCAGCCGATTTGCCTGAATCAGCCACGTCAAACCAGCCGATATTTGTCGTCTGGGATGCCATCGGCGACGGCAGAGTTGTCGGAGTATTCGATAACGAAGACTTCGCCCGCGCAGTGCTGGCAGTCAATCCCTTATACTACCGCTATTATCGCTGCCAGTTTGGCCAGCCAACCGCCGACGCCATCTCCTGGCTCGATCAAGAAGGAAAGAGCCATCTCGAAAGCATCATGCAGTTGCAAGAGAGCTATCGGACCGGCGGCAACAGACCTGGCCGAGAACCTGCCGGCGGCGGCCATATTCGCCGGGCCGTGGCGAAAGATATCCCCGCCATGGTCGAAATATGGCTGAGCGCCTCAATTAGAGCCCATAATTTTATCAGCAGCGATTTCTGGCACAAAAACGCTGGCGAGATGCGCGATAAATACCTGCCAGCCAGCGAGAACCTGGTTTACTGCGAAAACGAACGCATACTTGGCTTCGCAGCACTTCAGCAGAATATCCTGGCGGCCCTTTTTGTAACACCAGATCAGCAGGGGCGCGGCATCGGCAGCCAACTGCTTAACCATGCCAAGCAAATGCGCCAGACTCTTTCTCTAACCGTTTACGAAGCCAACAGCAAAGCCATCGAATTTTACAGCAAGCATGGCTTTAAAATGATGATAGCTCAGAAAGACCCACATACAGGCCATTCTGAGCTACTTATGTCTTACCCCTGACTTTTATTGAACATTACAAAAGTTAATGGACTCTTGAATGAACATTGTTTATTCGGGCTCTCAGCGGAATCTCATTCGCTACAACTCTCCCCAGACGTAGATATAATTTGAAAAGCTATGGCTTTGAGTCAAAACTGCCTGGCTCGGCCGAGCTGCTCTATCCTGAGCAGCTCGTCATAAGCACCTCCTTGTGCAAAAAGTTTTCGCTCATGAGAAACCCGCCTGCGCCCTTACTGGTTGCATTAATCAGTTACCTTACTCTGTTTCAGATATCGACACCGGGGCATTTCTGCCCCGGCCGAATTTACATCAGCGCGGTGGCGGCGCGGCTTCGCGAATCACCGCACCACTGTTGTCGGTCATGATCAGAATCGAGAACTTATCGACGTTGTCGAGCTGACTGGTGCTCAACGAAGCATAGTCGAACTTGCCGCGCAGATCGGTATAGCCATCTTTATAGAAGTGTATCTGACCGTCCTTGTGGCGGGCATAGACCTTGATATAGGCACTCGCAACCGGTCGACCATCATGCAGACCGGATATCTGAAGCTGACCATAGGCCTCTATCATGCTGATTGCAAGAGAGTGCGGGTAGTAGGCTGCCGACCGGCTCAGGCCGCCACCCGTTACCTCGACCAGCATGTTGCGATCTTTATACTGTTCGGGAATCTTGATCGGCGACTGAGCGGCCTTGGCATCGAGAGGCAGTTCGAGCGTATGGTTCGGCCTGATGATCGAGAACTGACCACTGACTTCCTGCACGAATGGTTTGCGTGAGAACAGCAGTTCGATATCCATCAGATAGAAGTTGACCGTTACCTTTTCGAGATTGCGATGCCGCAGAGTTACGGTGCGATTATCGACGGCAAGCTCGATGGAAGGCTGACTTGCCGCCAGCAGACGCTGTTTCTGTTCGCGGTCTTCTTCGTCGGTAAGTTTCGGGCCAGAACCTGAGATTTCAGAAGCCTGAGCAAGAATGTCGGCAAAGAAGTTGCGCCAGCGCACAACCGGGTAATCCTTATACTGTTCGGCGATTTTTACCGCCTTGTCAGGTTCGCTGTTGGAGAACGCGAGGTAAGCCTCGATATACTGGTATTGAATCGTTCCGGTCAGAGCCTTGTCGCTGATCTTCGCGAAATGCCTGCCAGCGTCCTCTATGCGATCCTGCAGAAGCAGGTAATAGACAACAGCAAGACGGTCGTAGTCAAGGAGTTCCTTGCGATAACGCAGATCGTTGAGCAATGCCTGATACTGCGCGGCAAACTGCGAGTTGAGAATCTCACGTTTCTTGCCAAGCTGATAAACGCGGGCATTGACCAGCGGCCAGTATTCACGATGCTGATAGGTGTGACGATCTACCGGGTTGACGACGAGAAGTTCGCTGACGAAACTGCTGCCAACCTGGCTGGCAATCGGCGAACTGGCGAGATACTCGCGAATCGCCGGCAGGTCGCGATGTTGAATTCCATACGACCAGAGAGTGTGGTTATAAGCATGGCGACTGCGCAGCAATTCGAGGGTCTTTTTGAAGAAATCGACCTTCTTCATTCTGAAAGCGATTTTTTCGAGGTCGTGTCTTTCGACATTGTCGCGTGCCAGGAATTCAAGCACTTCGGCATCACTGCCATTCTGCGAGATCCATGGCCATGAAGTTTTGTCGAAGCTGGTGAGCTCCTTGACCACATTGAAGACGAAGGGTTTGGCCGAGGCCAGCAGTTTTTCGTTCTCTGAAACATGCACCGGATAATGTTTGAATTTGCCCGGATGCGGGAAATAGAAGTAATATTCAGCTGTTTTCGTCGAGAAGGGTTCGAGCTGCAGATGAATGCTGCGAGTATACAGACTCTGCAGCACCGGCACGGCTCCGTTGGGCACCTGCATGAGAACATCGACCTTCTTGATCGATGAGGTCGGATTGGTAATAACGACCTGACACCCATAAACCCTGCGCACGAGAAACTCTTCGGTCACGAACTTGTCGAAACGCTCGTTGCGCTCGTAGTAGTAACGGTCGTTATAGGCGAAGAAATTCTGACCGGTGAGAATGCTTGCGGTTTCGTCGGCCGCAGTGGCAGGTTTGATCTCTTCATGGAACACGATGACATTACCAGCCGCTTTTAACGACATTTTGCCGGTGTTAAATTCAGTCTGATGCTTTTCGGCCTTGAACGGCAGATCGGTAACCGCCAGGGCCATCATCATTTCGGCGAAGTTTCCGGTGGCTTCTGCGATATTCTTCGAGGCAAATGCCGTGCCACCGCGGTGGCTGGCATAGTCGCGCCAGAACGCGTTGATCTTGATAAGGTCGGCGAGCTGCTGTTCGATGGGCAGCTGGTAATAGTTGTTTTCAACCCATTCTTCGGTGGTATCAACCTGCCGGAACATCTGACGCACCTTCTCGCGTCGCCCGGCAGCTTCCTCCATACTGCCGCCTTCAAAGCCATCGACAAAAGAAGCCTCTTCCTTCATTTCGCGCGCCAGGCCCATGGGCATGGCTGATGGTGGCGGTGGCGGAGCCATTGGCTTCATCGCCCGGCTTTTCGAAACCGCCGACCGCATCGGGGGTGCGCTATCCATTGCCATTTCCATTTCCATTTCCATTAACGATGGTTCAGCCAGACTGAGGTCATCATACTCATTCTGCATTTTCTTCGCATCTTTGAAGGCATCAGCGAACCCGGCCGCAGCGCCAGTTTCGAGCGCGCTGCCCTTCAGCGCGGTTTTGAACAGATGATTGAAGCGCTCGCGGTTTTCCGGCAACAGATCGAAACTGTCGATTGAATGCCGTTCGAGCGACGCCCCCTGATCTGGCTGGCGCTGTCCGAGAAGAATACGTTCAAAAGCGTTGAGGCGGTTGAATGCCCAGGGTTCGAGATATTCTTTGAGATCGAGCTCGAGCAGCCATTTGTCGATGAAGGTCTTGTCACGCTTGTTGGCGATATAAGGCTTGACGACAGTGTCGAAGAATTTGCGGTCCTTCTTGTAGATGAAGAAATTCAGTTCATGGCAGGAATACTTCGAATAAAGTTCGAGCTTGCGCGCTTCTTCGAGCGCCGGCCAACTGTTGACGAACGAGAACTCGGTAAGCTTTGCATCGGGATTGAGCGCCATGAACAGTCGGTATACCGCTGGCAGCGAATCGAAAAGCTCGATGCGGGTAGTTGTGATGTCTTCGATCGTCAGGCTTTTATCAGCAGTCAGCCCGGTAATATTTTTCTGTTCGGAAAAATGTTTTTCAGGGTTAAAGCCGCGTGTCAGGCGCAGATCGCGATGTTTGGCCGCGACTTCCGGGAAGGAGATTTCGCGGTAGGCCACGGCATACTGGTCAACCGCAAGAATCTGCAGGTTATGGCGCGGGCCAAACTGATTGAGATCAATTTCGAGCAGCCCGTTTGCATCAGGCTGCAGGTTGGCCAGCAACAGCGATGGTTCTTCGAGAAAATCGAGATTTACAAAACCCTGCATACTTTCGCCAGCTGCCTCTCTTCGCCGACTACCCTTCATAGAGGGCGCGGCCTGAGTCGATGGAGCTGGCGAGCCACTCCAGGCTGCGCCGCCAAGAGCGTCTCTTGTTGTCGTTTCGGTCTTGCGCAAAGACCAGGGGTTTAGTAACAGACCCGGCCGGCGCAGCATATTGCCCGGAAAGATTTTTGAATAGCGTCTTTCAAGGATATAGCGATATTCATCGCCGATGTTACGGCCAGACAGATAGCGCGACTCAGGCATGGTAAGGTTGGTTATTCCCAGCAACGGTGGCTGCATGGCGGCGAATTCGTCAAAGATCATAAATTCGGGCAGGAACCGCGCTGCAATCACATGCACACGAATATCACGCCCACTGTTGGCAAGTTTTATAACCAGCTTGTTGCCAGAAGAATCTGCTTTGGCCTCGACGATCTGTAGCGCCATTGGCCGGGTCAGCGGCAGGCAACGGCGCTGACTGACCAGGTAACCGCGCACCTTTTTCCCCTCGCCAATTTTAAGCTGAATCGCGGTAAGTGACTGTTTGAGATAAAGCTCGAAGTCACCGGCCGGCAGATCTTTGATCAGCAGACCACGTTCCTTTATGCTGACCTTGCCGGTAAAGTCTTCGACATAGGTGCCGCCCCTGATTTCATAGAGCGAGCAGATGTCTTCGATTTTCAGATCGGGAGCTTCCGGCAGCGGAATAACAATCTCGCTGCCACTTCTCGCGCAGACCTGTTCAGGCATGGTGACAAGATCCTGGCCGGGTGCGAACTGGTGGTTATTCATCTCAGCTCCGCTCAGGTTCACATATTCGACATCCTTGAGGGCGCCGAGGTAAACACGGCCGCTGTCGTCTGTCTGCAGCGTGGTCAGCAGCGTGCGTCTGGTGTATCTATGTTTGATTTCGACATTTACCGGAATCTGAGCGCAGGGCTCGCCACTTTTGCCAAGCAATTCGACGATATGAGTAGACCCCGAACGGCGCACGAAGAAGCTGAGAGTCTTTTCAGTGCGGTCAATTGCGTTGACCGAGAAGCGCCGCTCAACATTGAGATCGACTTTTTTGCCCTGACTGAGGTTTTCGATCTTGCCACGCACCGAGAATGAGATATGACTGAGCTTTTCAGGAACCTTGAATTCAAAGATCGATTCTTTGTCGTTGAACAACTCAAAGCCTGAAATTTCACGGGTCGAGACAACATCTTCGCGGTCTGTCGAAGTGATCAGCAGCGCGACTTCCTTGAGCAGACCGACATCTATCGGCATGCCATTAAGCGTAAGCGCCGGGCGGAAGACCAGACTGGCGGTCTTACCTTCGATCAGTGCCTCGCGATCGACATGAAAGCTGCCGGTCAGATTGTAGCTTTCGGACTGATGTAAGAATGTATGGAGAGCGGCAAAATCGCCCTGTTTGACCACAAACTTGCGATTCTGTGGCGAAGTGCTGTAAGGAACATTGATGACGCCCTGCTCGTCAGGCTTGTATTCCTGACCGGCAAGCATGATGACAGCATCTACGACCTGCCCGCCATCATCGTTGAATATGGTGAAAAGCTGTCCGGCCGGGCCGCTGCGCTCGGCAAAATAGAGCTGACCACGACGAATCAGCGCGCGGCTGCTCATGCCGTTGCCAATCAACTCGACAACATAGACACCGTTATCCTTAAGTTCTGGAAAAGTGAACTTTTCGACATGGCGCCGGTGCTCGGGCTGCGGGTAGTCGAGCAGACGCTCTTCGTTTGCAACGAGACCGTCAAGATCGATGGCGGTTGTGACTTCTGCCATGTTTTCGCGGTAGAAGCTGGCGAGATTGAGCTTGTAGATCTTGACTATGAGCTTTTTAACGTTCTTCACGCGAACATCGAGTGAAATCTGGTCCTGTGGCCTGATAACCAGGCGATTGGTCGGCAGCAGATCGAGTTCGATGCGTTCCTTGAGTTCTTTCACTTCCTGGGCATTGAGCAGCGAGAACCATTGTTCCATGTCGCCGATGCCGTTAACTATTTTGGTTTCAGCGAAAACGCGGTTGAGATAGTTGGTTTCGATATAGCTCTGAAAAATGCCGGTGTCATTTTTGTCGACGAGCAGTGCCTGCAGGTAATCGCGCACGAGCTGTTCGTCGCTGCCGACTCGCCCGAACAGTGTTGAAGAGCTGTAGTTGGCATTGAGATCGACGCGGAAATTGCGGCCTTCGTTGCTCTCGAGGAGCGTCTGCTTGATGTAGGAAACCGGACGCGGCAGCTTGAGATATTCGATGAACAGTGCCTGGTCGTAGATGCCGTTTCTGCGCTTGAGGTCGAGGATATGATAGATAAGGTGCGCTTTGAGCGAATTGAACATTGGTTCGAGCGGGCGCACATACTGATACATTTTTTCGAGCAGTGCGAGCTTGATCTCGTCGTTCTGCTGCCAGTTGGTATCTTCGCCCGGCTGCATTTTTCGCAGATAAGCGAGCACAAAGTTGCTGTTTTTGAAAAGTTCGGGCATTTTGCTGACCAGCTGTTCAAGCTGGTTGCGCAGCATCTGGTTATGAATATTGATGCTGCCAAAGCCGCCGCTGTGCTTGTATTGCAGGTCATCGGCCACCATCTGCACGAGGTTGCGGCCGTGCGGACGCGTCATGCGTTTGAGCAGGTCGCGGCGCTGATCGGGGTTGAGACGTTGATCGATCATCGACTCGACGCCGGCGGTTTCGAAGCCGCCAAAGTCAGAATATTCGCTGAGTGCCTGCTTTATAAAAGCATCTGAACTGAAAGCCTTCTCATCGAGAATGCTGGGATAGGTGCTTTTGCTTACTGTCTGCTCTTTCTGGTGGTCGAAACGCAGGTTCAGTTTGCGGATAATATGGTCGAACGCCGCACCGGGGTCTTTACTGTAGTTGAGAAGCGCTTCGCGATTGCGAATCTCTTCGACCTGCGCGGTGTGGCCGTAGCGTTTAACCCACTGTTCGAGAAGCTTGACGAGCTGATCGTCTTCACCACGCATCTGGTGATAGAGGCACCAGTAGTAGTAATAGTCGGCAGTGCCCGGAATCAGCTGTTTGAGTGCTTCGGCCCGGTCTTCTGACAGACAGAATTCTTCGTCGAAGCCAATCTCGGCCGCCTGCGCCGAGTTCATACAAAGCACACCGGAACAGACAAGACACAGCAGAATCAGAAGTTTCATAACGCCTCCTCAAAATCTATCTCTGCGCGATACCCGGCCGTCAGCAAAAACAAAAACGACCCGCCGGTATTAATTACACGACGAGTATAACGCAAATTCCTCTCCCCGGATTGAAAAAAAATGCAGAATCTCACAGATTGACATATCCAAATCGGTATCGGTTTCGGGATCGTTATCGACAAACGATTACGACGCAGACCATCAATCCTGACGGGCCTTCCTATTTCTTCAGCCACAGAATAACTGAAAATTTCACCCTGAACTTGACATCAGCTTTGATTGCCGCTAATTTAGGCGGCGCAATGCTTCATATATGAAGTAAATAAAGGGAGGTATTAGGAAAAGTGTTAAAAAAGTTCTTTGTGTTGTTTATTGTAGGGATGCTCGCCTTCTCGGCAGCCGGCTGCGGTCTCTTCGGAGACGACGATGACGATTATATTCCGTCTACCACACTGGTTAAAACAGTCATTAAGAAGCCAGCGGCTGGTGGTAGCAACATTCTTGGCAACCTGAAAGCCGGAATCAAAGCTCAAGTCACGACCGACGTCGTCAAAGGTGCTGTGGTTACACTTACTCTTGCCAATGGTGGAGGCACCTTTACCATGATCGATAATGGCAACGGTGAATATACAGCAACAGTAAGCGGCCTCGATGGTGCGCCCGGATTCATCATCGAAGCCCGCAAAGGCGATCTGCTGGTACAGAACATGGTCACTGATCTTGCCAATACCGACCTCAGTTCTCCCATAGAAAGTAACCACCTGACCACAGCTTTTGCTCAGGTAGCGATTTCGGCGGCAAATATTCTTTCGACTCAAACAGGAGTAACTGTTGCAACACTAGAAGATCTGATCAGAAATGTTACCAGTATTACTATCGATTATAGCGAACTCAAACGACAGGTAACTGACGAAGCCAACGTTACTTATGAAAGCTCACGTAATATTGTCACAGTAGCTCTTTCAAATGCAGATGAAAGTACAACCAACTCTGATGCAGGCGCTTCTCTTCTCGAAAAAATAATTTCTGGAAGTTACGCAGACCTCAGCAGTGAAGTGTTAACAGACCTGTCAGAAGCTTCTGGCGTTGAGATTACCACTTCTACAACAACTGACATCTGGGAAGATAAAGTCACTACACCTCTTGAGGAATCTGGGGTTCCGACAGTTGCACCGGCAACTGATAAAGAAGCTATCGATGCGGCAGCAAACACCTTCATCAATGCGTTCCTCAAGGTCGTCAGCGGCTCTACCCTTACTACTGATGAAAAGACCACTCTTTCAGGAGTTCTCTCAGAAGATTTCATCATGAACGGCATGACCAAAACAGTACTGCTCAACAACGTTCCAAGCGAAGACGATGATCTGGACCGTTTTGATGGTGGACACTCACTGGTGAAAGTTAATGATAACACCTACCTGATACACATTGCCGGTACCGCCTACCTCAAAAATGGTGGTTCAATAAAACTTGATTCTACCGTCGAAGGCTACGTATATACAGGTTTGACCCCAACCGAATTCAAGCTCAACGACCTCGAATCTAACATCAGCGAATTCCCGGTCATGATTTCCCGCCAGACAGACGGCAGCTGGAAGATCATGGGCAACCGCATAAAGGTTGATGAAGTCGAAATAGAACTTCAGTATGGATTGAATTTGGATGGGAATCACCAGTTCACCAGCTTTTATCTGGAAGTAAATGATACCACCTCCTTCCCGGTCGAAAGCGTTACACTTACCGGCGGAAAACTCCCCGCCACTGGTGAATCACTTTCAAAAGATGCCACCATGGCTGATTCAAACTCATGGCATTATTGGAATACCGACACCACAATCAAACATGTTTCGCCATATCCGACCAATGGCTGGACCTATGCTGCTAACGATCACGTAGCCGGCACTGAGTATACTTATACAGTAAAATTCACTGATGGAACCACACAGACCTTTAAGCACAAGGTTCCACAAATCCCGACCGGTTACGCACCTTTCACGAACACTCAGGTATCCGTTACTATCGCTGATAACAAACTGAAACTTACCTGGCCCAAGAACGCCAACACAACTCTGTTCGACAGTTACTATGTCAGTGTCTGGTGTCAGGAAGAAGGTGGCGACAGCCGCCTGCTCGAATGGGAAACCAGTGACATCAACACCGTTTCCACTGAATTTGCTCTGGTCAGCTCAAGCTATGAAATGATCTCCGGCAAAAACTACTCGGTGTCTCTGCATTCTGAACTCAAAAATGGCCTCTCTCAGCACTTTCACAAGGGCTTCACCGTTCCCGACCAGACCGAAGCCGCAGCTGTAGCCATGAGCAAAGCGCTTGATGGTGGTCTTAGAGGCGTAGCTCAGAGTGCTGCAGGTATAGTTCCTCCCGTTGTTAGTAGTGGCTCACTGCGAGGTGCAGTGGCAGTAGCGACATCCCTTGGCCTACCGGCAAACACCATGTTCTACGATACTTACACAGCATATACTCCTGACCCTAACATCACCAATGTGTTTGAACTGCCAAATAACACCACAGCAGGTATCGTTCGACATCTTCTGCAATTCCTCGACGTTAACAAAGCTGAAATCTCTTACTCAACTACAACCAATAACCTGACAGCACAGCCTGATCTCATGAATATGCTTGTGGTTCTGCAAAACGAAACAGCTGGCTTGAACATGGAACTCTACATGGATCAACATCCTCTACAGACCAGCGCGACAGAGTACCAACTTGCTTTTGGAGGCAACGGAACTGTTACAGCACAAATGGGTTCTGATGAACTTGAAATCAGAATCACTGATGCAATGGTTGATGTTTCCAAGAATCAGACAAATGGCTTGATGGTACAAGGCATGAATCTTGAAGCATCACTCTACAAAAATGACCAGCCCTTCCAGATAGACGGCCAGAATGTAACCCTGTTTAACTGTGGCTTTAATGAGCAAGGCCTTGAGTCTGGTTATGTTGTTGCAGGTACAAAAAACATAGGTATGTTCGCAAGAGATACCACCGGGCTTAAGCTTATTTTTCTTAACGAAGATGGAAGCAACGGGGATAGTATCTATATACAGTAAGTTGTTCGCTTAGCGTAACAACTTGAGGGCGGGAGCGATCCCGCCCTTTTTATTTGTTTGAATTATGCTGATTTGTTTGGTTTTGCCGGGGTCTGACTAGAGAACTGGTGCAGGGTTTTGAGCAGTTCGGCTTTGCTGGTGACGGGCCGCAGACAGCGGTCTTTGTGGCAGATCTGCACGACCGGGCCCGGAACACTGAGGAGTTCTGCATCGGTCAGCAGAGGTCTCAAAATCTGCTCTGAGGATTCGCCGGATGAGAGGACGACAACCGAGTCAGGCAGATAAAATTCTTCTATCGTTTCGACAAGAGGCTCGGCGTCTGCAAGTTTTTCGGCATGAATCAGCAGGCGCAGCGGATACTGATAGTAACGCCGCAAAGCGTTGAGCATAGCAGCAGTTGCTGTTGGTGCGCGCAACATGAGATTGGCGCCATCAGTAAAGATTGCGGTGGCAATATCGAGATGGCGGTTGTCGCCTGTTATTCCGGCCAGCAGCACACTGTTGTCGGCCAGAATCGAGCGCGCGGACGGCACGGCGCCGTCAGTTACATTGCGGGGCCGGAACAAAAGTTTTTCGCCGTCATGCGGCGTCTCGTAATACGATCCCGGCAGGCGCCCGGCGAAGAGCGCGACAGCCTGTTCCTGCAGTTCAACTGACCATTTCAGCCATTCCGGGTTATAGTCGCTGCGAAACAGTTCGAGCAGACCATGCGCAAGGAATGAATAATCTTCAAAAAAGCCGTCTATTTCGGCTTTGCCACGCCGCCAGCAACGCAACAGCCGCCCCGGCGAACTCTCCAGATTTTTTCTGACAAACACAGCGGCACGCCGGGCCGAATCGATCAGATCAGCGCGGCCAAGGTAGCGACCGGCCAGCGCCAGAGCACCCAGCATCAGGCCGTTCCAGCTGGTAATAATTTTATCATCGAGCAGTGGCCTGGTGCGCTGTGAACGATACGTAAAAAGCCGCTGGCGAAAATCTGCAAGCTTCTGCGCAAAATCATCGGCGCTCATACCGCATGCAGCAGCAGATTCTTCGAGACTCTGACTCAGGTGCAGAACGTTTAAGCCATCTTCAAAGTTGCCCGCCGGCGTGACGCCAAAATACCCGGCGCACGCCTTTCCGGCATCTTCGCCGGCCAGCCGCATAAATTCGTCATAGGCAAAAACGTAGAAGCGCCCCTCGTGCCCCTCGCTGTCAGCGTCTTCTGCCGCATAAAAACCGCCTTGCGGGTTTTCGAGATCGCGCAGAACATAGGCGCTGATAGCCTCGGCCACCTCCCGGTAAACGGCTTTGCCGGTAGCCCTGTAGGCTGAAGCGTAACAGCGCAGCAGCAGCGCGTTATCGTAGAGCATCTTTTCAAAGTGCGGAACCAGCCAGCGCTCGTCCGTGCTGTAACGACAAAACCCGCCGCCGAGATGGTCGAAGATGCCGCCACGATACATGGCGAGCAAACTGTGTTCGACCTTGTTCAGCAGTTCACCATCCCCTTTACTTATGGCATGATTGAGCAGCAGCTCCAGCATGTGACCCATCGGGAACTTTGGCGCATCCGTAAAGCCGCCATAGCGACGATCGTAGCCGTCGGCGATTGCTTCGGCACCCTTTGTGACAATACTTTCGTCAGGAAAGCTGCAGGCAAACCCGTCATTTTCAGTAAAATGCTCGGCAATCTTCTGGGCGCTGTCCTTTAATTTCTGCTGGTTAAGGCGCCATTCAGCCGCCAGTGCCGATAAAATTTCGATCAGCCCCGGCCGCCCATGCTTTTGCCGTTTCGGGAAATAGGTTCCGGCAAAAAGCGGCTTCTGATCGGGAGTCAGAATAATAGTCAGCGGCCAGCCGCCACTGCCGGTAAGCGCCTGGCAGACATCCATGTAAATCTGGTCGATATCAGGCCGCTGCTCGCGGTCAACTTTGATCGCAATATAAGCAGAATTGATAAGTGCCGCGACTTCTTCGTCTTCAAAAGACTCATGTTCCATAACATGGCACCAGTGGCAGGTCGAGTAGCCAATCGACAGAAAAACAAGTCGGTTCAGCTCTTTCGCCGACGCAAAAGCTTCGCCGGACCATTCCTGCCAGTTAACCGGGTTATGTGCGTGCTGCAGCAGATAAGGACTGTTACTCTCAGCCAGGCGATTTGTCGGGTTTTTATGATTCATGCTCTATTTAACTCCTGTCTTATTCGAATCTAACCCTATGTTGCAACAAGTCAATCTACAGCAGCGCCCGGGTGCAAGAATTGCTCACTTAAGCTTCCTGGTAAATCTTTTCGAGGAGGTTAGAGCTCGAATCAGAGAGTTCGCACCTACGACAATCTGATCAAAATATCGCAAAACGCAGTGAAAGGAGAATCTCAAAGACTCGTTGCGCTTGAAATACTTCAACAGTAGTAATAAAGTCGAATTTCAGGCACAAAATACATGTTTAAAAAAAAAATTACGCGGCCAGATTCAAAGAAATCGAATTTTCAGATTTTTGGGGATGTTCAACATACCGAACACTTCCAAACCAGCCTCCCAAAAATAGCGTTGCTGTTTTGGAGCCATTTTTTAGTTGACTTAATTTCTTATCTAAACTAGTTTGATCACCGCATTGCATATTTCATATTGCAGTAAAATTCAGGGAGGTATTAGAAAAAGTGTTAAAGAAGTTCTTTGTTCTCTTGATTATTGGGTTCCTCGCCTTTACGGCAACCGGGTGCAGCCTCTTCGGCGACGATGACGATGACGCTGCTCCCGTCACGGTAATCAGCACCAGCATTGTTGTTCCTGCCGCAGGTGATAGCAGCCTAAGGGCTGGAATTCGTGGGGCCGAAACATTAAAAAGTACATCCGCCGTAGTCACCATAACTTTGTCGAATGGTCATACAGTAGAGATGACATATGACGGAGTGGGTAAATATACTGCAACTATCAGCAATCTGGATTTCGAAGGTTCTCAGGGCTTTGTAATTGAAGCACGCCAGGGAAGCCTGCTGATGCAGAATATGGTAACAGATCTTGCAAATGAAGATCTAGCAGATCTACAGACAGATAAACTTACAACTGCCTTCGCGCAGGTTGCCTTGACTGCTGCCAAGATTTTCAAGACCAATAATGGCATTAACACTGATCTTGATGATATTAGCGACCTAATTCAAAATATCACCAGCATTAAGCTGGATTTTACTCAGACCAAAAAAGATGTACTGGATGAAGATAATGCCACATACTCAAAAACAAGAAAAGTAGTAGAACTTAGTTTGCAAAACTCAGATCTGGCTGCTGAAACAGCTGCCGCCGGCAGCTCAATGCTTGAAAAGGTTATGATAGATAATGATGCAGCTGCGATAGAAGCTCTTAAAGCAGAACTCTCTGAAGCTGAATTAACTGAATTCAATGACGCAGTTACCTGGAACGAAGAAATTACCAAAGCGGTTGAAGACGGTGACATTGCTGTTATAGAGGACACAGAAGACGACAACGATACGACACCCGAGCCTGAGACCAATACAGATGCAGAAAACGTAAAGGCGGCTGTAACGACTTTTCTTGACACAATGTTGATCCATTATCTCGAAAAAAGAGATCTAACATCAACCGAAGTTACGAGTTTGTCAAGCGTGCTTGATGATGACTTTATCAATTCTGGCGCAAACAAAACTGACGTTATTACCGCTTACTCCAATGCATCAACTGATGACGATGACGGTACCGTTGCCAACAAACAGCTGTATCTTACAGCAATTGATGCCAACACATATCTTGTGCACGCTTCATTTGATATTACTCCGACAGGCAAAACAACAGAAAAGATTGATTCCAGAGAAACCGGTTATTCGTTCACCGGAAAGACTCCAACTGAATTCGTGTCAAAGACCTTAAATTCAGACTTCAATGAATTTCCAGTTCTGGTAAGGAAACAGACCAATGGTACATGGAAAATATGGGGCAACAGGGCAAAGTTAGTTTACTTTGACTCGCATATTTCTTTCCGAAGGGATGCTGTCACTGGAGCTATCGGAAGCAATATTTGGGCTAACATGGAAGATAGTGAAAATTATAGAATCAAGTCTGCGACCATGAGCGGTGGAAATATTACCGGAACAATTGACATGGGCAAAAATGATGGAGACGATGAGTGGCATATCTGGGATCCAGCTATTGACTGGAGCGTTAATAAAACCACTTCTTATCCATTTTGGACAAATGGCGGAACTGGAATCTGGCCGACCACAACTATTCACACTGCCGGACAGATTTATACAGTTGCAATTACCTTTGCTGACGACACCACCCAGACCTATAAATTGACCGTGCCTGCTCTGCCGACTGGTATTGCGCCCCCAGGCGAAGATGATGCAAGCATAACATTAGAAAATGGGAATTTGAATCTTACCTGGAATGCAATGCCGGCAGACATGAATTTTAGTGATTACGAAATCTATGTGGCAGCTGGTAACCCCATGCAAAAGGTCCTGAGAGGAGAGTTTAGTGATATTTCCAAGACCTCTGCAACATTCCCTTTCTCAGGGACTAATGACGATGACCAATCTTATACTCTTAACGCAGGGGAGGACTGCTACGTTAGCATTTCAGCCTTTTGTGGGGCTGGTGGTAGTTTTGCAGTACAATATCATGGCAATTACAAGGTTCCTCAATAAAACCGAAGGGTCACAATATATAGCCCTTTTGTAGTACAAACACAAAATATTCGGCCCCCTGGATTTAAATCTGGGGGGCTGATTTTTTTGAAAAAATTTCAGACCCTTAAAGCGAAATCTTTGCTTCAATCAATCAAACTACTACTCGAACGCTATTTTTCGGTTGCTCACTTATATAATTGCCCTGACAGCGCTGGCGACTATAGCAAGCCCATCCCTGCTGGCCTGGGATAAGCATTTCACTTTCACCATGGTGGCAGCTTTCGATTCCTACCTCTTACACACGCGGCTAAGGGCAGATGGATCGCCGGCACTTTCTCTAACTGCCCGGAGTTCAGAGCACCGGCCTTGGCAAAATCATTGTGTCAGATGAATTCACGCAGATCCACAACATTGCAACCATCAAAGCCAATACCCGCATGCCTTTTGCGACCTGGCTGGCACTGTTTTCTGACGAACCTGACTGGGCGCTGATATGACCTTTTCGAAAAAAAACCCACCGCTACAGCAGCAAAATTCCGAACGGCGATATCAGCAAGCCTCAGTCGCAGGCGCCATTCCACATGTATTTCCCCAACGAGCGCTTCATAACCTATACAGCTTCGAAGTCGCTGAAAGAAAACATGGCCTGCTGCGCCTCATGTTTTTGTTATATTTCGATAATCACTGGCACCCAACAACAGATTCGCCAACGCATCAGACAATGAGCTATCACAGCGGATTATGGCGCATATTGACTTATACAGCCAGATGCGGTTTAATTACTAAATAAGAATTCATTCTGATTTAGCGAGCGGGATTATAAAACAGCACGAAGTTAAAACGCGAACCGAGAATTTTGTTAAACTGTGCCAGGAAAAGGGTATCAAAGTCACCCAGCAGCGCCTTGAAATTTTCAAAACGATAGTGCGGGCTAAAGACCATCCTGATGCAGAAAAAGTTTTTAAGAAACTGCGCAAACAGATGCCAACGCTCTCTCTCGACACTGTCTACCGCACCCTGTGGGTACTCAACGATCTCGGCGTCATAACCACTCTTGGCAGTTCACGCGAAAGAGCCAGATTCGAAGGTAATCTCGAGCATCATCATCATTTTATCTGCACCCGCTGCGGTCTGACCTCAGACTTCTACAGCGATGAACTGAATGCTCTCAGAGTGCCCGATTCACTTACTGAAATCGGCGATGTCGAACAGACTCATGTAGAAGTTCGCGGCACCTGCAAAAAATGTTTAAAAAATGTGTCCAAACAGATCAGATCTGATAAGTCAACCAAACAGAGGAGTAGAAAATGAAGAAAAAACTTACCACCAACGCCGGCGCGCCAGTGCCTGACAACCAGAATGTGCTGACCGCGGGGAAACGCGGCCCAATGCTGCTGCAGGACGTCTGGTATCTCGAAAAACTCGCACAGTTCGACCGCGAGGTTATTCCTGAGCGCCGCATGCATGCCAAGGGTTCGGGGGCCTACGGCACTTTCACCGTAACCCACGACATCACGAAGTATACAAAGGCCAAAATCTTTTCGCAGATCGGCAAACAGACCGAAATGTTCGTGCGTTTTTCAACAGTAGCCGGCGAACGCGGCGCTGCCGATGCCGAACGTGACATTCGCGGTTTTGCCATGAAGTTCTATACTGAAGAAGGCAACTGGGACCTCGTCGGCAACAATACCCCGGTATTTTTCCTGCGCGACCCGCTCAAGTTTCCCGATCTCAACCATGCCGTCAAGCGCGATCCGCGCACAAACCTGCGCAGCGCCAAAAACAACTGGGATTTCTGGACCAACCTGCCGGAAGCCCTGCACCAGGTCACCATCACCATGAGCGAGCGTGGCATACCGCTCTCTTACCGCCACATGAACGGTTACGGCAGTCACACCTTCAGCCTGGTCAACGCCAATAATGAACGGTTCTGGGTCAAGTTCCATCTCAAGACCCGGCAGGGCATCAAAAACCTGAGCGATCAGGAAGCCGAAACCGTTATTGGAAAGTGCCGCGAAAGCCATCAGCGCGACCTTTATGACAGCATTGAAAAAGGCGATTTCCCGAAATGGGATATGAAAATTCAGGTAATTCCCGAAAAAGACGCCGCGAATTTCAAATTCAATCCGTTCGATCTGACCAAAGTCTGGCCGCACAAAGAATATCCGCTCATCGACGTTGGCTACTTCGAGCTCAACAAGAACCCCGAAAACTACTTTGCCGAAGTCGAACAGGCAGCCTTCAACCCGGCCAACATAGTGCCCGGCATCGGTTTCTCACCCGATAAAATGCTACAGGGACGCCTGTTCTCATACGGCGACGCCCAGCGCTACCGCCTCGGCGTGAACCACCACCTGATTCCGGTCAACAAGCCGCGTTGCCCATTCCACAGCTATCATCGCGACGGCGCCATGCGTGTCGATGGCAACCATGGCAGCACTCTCGGCTACGAACCTAACAGCTACGGCGAATGGCAGCAACAGCCTGATTTCAAAGAACCACCGCTCGAACTGCAGGGTGCTGCAGATCATTGGGACTTCAGAGAAGACGATGACGACTACTACACTCAGCCTGGCAACCTGTTCCGAGCTATGAGCCCGGCACAGAAGCAGGTTCTCTTCGACAACACCGGCCGCGCCATGGGCGATGCTCCCGAAGAAGTCAAGATTCGCCACATCCGCAACTGCTACAAGGCTGACCCGGCCTACGGCGAAGGCGTCGCCAAAGCCCTCGGCATACCAATGAGCAAAGTAAACAAATAACTAAGACACTCTAACCAGGCGGTCGGCGCGAATGCGCCGGCTGCCTTTTTCATTTCAGTCGGTAGATGCGAGGATGTCGGTGATCAGCTGTGCCAGTATCTCGGGGACTCTTTCGTAGACGTCTTTGAGATATACGCGCTCGGTCATTTTGTGGAGATCCTTGCCCCAGGGGCCAATGTTGACGACAGGCATACGCAGGCTCTGCACGCTATCGAACGGAATGTGGTATATGGCATCCCAGCCCGGACTGTTTTCTCTGATCGCCAAAACATCTTGTTCGTTGCCGTTCCAGCTGGCATAAGACAGGTCGGAAATACCCATAAAATAAGCCTTTGAGGTATATTCGACGCCGTAGCGCTGCAGCGAAATATCGTTTACCCGCCGGGCAAGGTGGTAGCGATCGCCGTTTTCGAGAAGAACGTTGGCGACATGCGGATAATAGGGCCCGGAAACAGCCACAACGACAGCGGGGCCCTCAAGATCGACATAGTCGACGGTAAACTCGATCAGTCTTATCGTCGCCTCCGGAAGCACTATCTCGTTGCGGCTGAGCAGCTCGTTCAGCAGATATTGATATTCTTCATACAGAACCTGAAAATGCTCGCCACCCTTGGCAACTGCCTGATTATAAAGAGTCTTGAAATCGAGCACACGCGGGACAAAGTCGAGTTCTGCCTCTTCATCCTTGTTGAGACGACAGAAAGCTGAATAAGAATGCAGCATGCGCGTCATAACATCATCAAGCGCCTTTTGTGAGATATCGAGCATGGTTTCAAAAACCTGCACGGGTGAACGCGTAAAGGTAAGCCAGTTAAAGTAACCACTGGCGGCATCGGGTATCGATGCGTCATAAGCCCGTTTGCGGTCTTTCAAGTTGACCCATACTGGCGGCGGCGTAGCATCGTCGCCGACCTGGTCGCACAACGAAACGTTCAACTCGCTCAAGCACTGAATCTGCGCGAGAATAAGAGAAGGATTGATACCGTTATAGGGATCGCTGATATGGCTGCGCACGCCTTTTACAAAGACCACCGGCATGATCTTGCCGACCGACCCTTCGTACATTATCGCCTTGTCCTTGACCTGGTTGAAATATGGTTCAGAGTTGATTGTCAGAACGTATTCGAGCTGATACCGCTGGCGCAGGTCGCACAGCAGTTCTACTGCGCTGAGCATTCCCTTGGAAATAGTTTCTTCGTCGGGCACGCTTATGAGAAGGATATTGCCGGCAAAGTTTTCGAGTTCGCTGAATTCTTCGAGCAAAGCCAGCTGGATCGCCGCACCAGACTTCATGTCGGCGCAGCCCCGGGCAAACATCCATTCACCCGATTCGAGATCTTTTCGAGCCGATCGCCCGAGATTGCGGGTTGCCAGCTGCTGCGCCAGTTCATCCGGGCGCAGGGCACAATATTTGAGCTTGCCGTAGTCTTCGATATCGACGGCATCGTGATGATGCAGCAAAACGATGGTTCTGTTCCCCTGCCCTTTTACCAGTGCCCAGACAACTTCACGATGATGCTGGTCGTTTTCGACGCGCCATGTTCCCACATGATCAGGGTTCTGGCTGAAGTAACTGCGTGATTTGAGCCAGTTGAGCATGATCTCTTCGATTACCAGTTCGTAGCTGGTATTGGTATCACTGCGTGCGGCTATAAGGCGCAAAAACAACGGCTCGATCTGTTCCCGTCTGCTGGTCATGTTATCTCCTGTACTGTATAAATGCTGCAATAAATGCTCGGACGGTGTTCCGTCATTATATACAGATCAAGCCGACAACTGCAAATTTGTGGCGGCGGCGGCAAAAAGTAAAGATTCAGTCTTAGGTGGAATTGCCTGTATTGCTTAGATTATAGCAACAAGCTTATGCCTTGTTACCCGTGCTCTCGACAGGGTCTCAACACTACAACTCTCACCAGGCGCAATCTATGGTAAATAGCTATGGCTTTGCGTCAATATTGCCTGGCTCGAAGTTTTCGCTTATGAGATCCCTGTCTGCGCA
>PGYA01000058.1 GCA_002839435.1 Candidatus Riflebacteria bacterium HGW-Riflebacteria-2
CGCGAGTTGCACATCAATCTTGACAATCTGATCGAAGATCTGCAAATACATCACGCCAACCTTGAAACCGCGCTGGGCAAGATTTATCTGTTTCTCAACGAAAAGTTGAAAGCCGAGACTTTTTATGTCGAAACTCAGGATGAAAGCCTGAATCACCGTGTTTTCTGTTATGGCCGTGGCGACTCTGAGATCAAACGCAAAACGCCACAACTGCTGAAAATCGATAGATCGGCGACATTCTCGACTCCCGGCCTATTCTGGGTGGTTCAACCAATCGAGATGAGCGACACCATCATCGGCGCAATCGGTCTGGCTTTCGATAGCGATTCAGCTCCTGACAAAGAAATCGCGCCAGAAATTCTGCACACGGTCAGCGAACTGCTCGACAATTATTTTTTCGGGATACACACCAACCGCCTCAAACACAGTCTTATCATGGGCATACAGTCCGCGCTCAAGAGCCATTCGATCGTTGATTCGATCGACGGCGCGGTTTATGTGCTAAAAAAAGAAATACCATTTAGAAAGATGATTCTGCTTTATTCAGATCATGAACTGACCGGGCACAGCCGCGTCAACTATCTGGTCTACGAAGATTATGAGCGAGTATACGATTCGAGTGAAAAGCGGCACGAGGGCCTCGACGAGTTTGTCAAGGATACCGACGGTTGCCTGAGCGCCAATACCGATGAACTCAAAAATGTTCTCGGCGATGCCGACCTCATGGTTTCTTATCTGCTAGACGGACTGATTGACGAAGATCTGATCGGCAAGGTTATTTTTGTTCCGAATGAAGGTGCGACCTTTTCGATTTTCTGTCGCGAAATTATTCAGGTATTCACTGAAACGCTGCGACAGCGCCTGGTTGACTTCAACCGTGAGCGCAACACCCTGCGCAAATTCTTTTCCGACAAGGTTATCGAAAAGCTCATCTCCGAGCCGGGTTACGAAAAACTCTATCTACAACCGCGTGACAACGACATCGGCATAATTTTTGCTGATATTTCTGGCTTCACCAAGATAAGCGAGAAAATACTGGTTTCGCCGGAACGCATCACCAGACTCGTCGATCACTGGTCGAACGAGATTATTACGCAGGTATTTCCTCTCGGCGCCTGTCTCGACAAGCTGGTCGGAGACTGCATAATTCTGCTGTTTGGCCCACCATTCTATCAGGACACACCCGAACAGATCGCGAAAAATGTTATAAAAGCTGCTGAAATCGTGGTAAAGGTTACCCGCGAAGTGTTCAATCTGCCTGAATTCGAAGACATCAGAAATTACCCGGACTACAGTAAATTCGGAGTTGCTATTGGCGCCAATTATTGTCCGGCAGTCGTCGGTCTGATCGGGCCTAACGACGATCTTACAGCGTTCAGCTCGGGCATGAATATCACCGCCCGCTTACAGGGTCTGGCCAAAGCCGATCAGATACTGGTCACCGAGCGCATGCATGAGCTGCTGAGCCCGATGAATCTGTGGAATCTTGAAGGCCCGCATTCAATGCCGGTCAAGAACGTTGAGAAGCCGCTGGTCTACTATCAGGTCAGCAGCCTCAAAAACGCCGCCGAGGCTGGCAGTAAATAGAATCGGCAGGATGACTATTGAACTCATTTCGGTCATTCTGCGCGGAGCAAAGCGAAGTCGCAGAATCCATTATTTGATTACTGGTTAAATCTCTCAAAAAACTAGCGTCAATCACCCGGGTGCTTCTATCCTGATGTGCTCAGGATACCACCTTCTGTGGGCGACTGTGATCTCTGAAGTTTGGCCGAAAATTGCTGGTTTACCAGCACTCAATGGTTTAGGCAAATGTGAAAACGACAAAAAAAGAAACTGGCTGGTGGCTTTATATCATCGAGTGTGCTGATGCAAGTCTGTACACCGGCATTACCAAAGACTTGGAGCAGAGGCTGGCGAAGCACAACGAAGGCACGGCCTCGCGTTACACCCGCGCCCGCACTCCGGTTCGGCTGGTCTATCGCGAGGCGCACCCCGACCGCTCGAGTGCGAGCCGGCGCGAAAACGAGGTCAAGCGGCTGACGCGCGACGAGAAACTGGCGCTGATTCTCGCCGGGAACCGGCTAACTAAGACAAAGAGACCGTTTTGATTTTCGATCCCGAGACCCGATTTTAGAAAAGTTCGGTGCAATCAGTGGCGGTCGTCGATGATGGGTTTGAGTTTGCCGGTGCGTTCGTTGCGCGGGATACGGCCTGGCTTGAACCATTCGATGCTGATGGTCATCCAGTTGTCTTTGAGTGACTCGGCGATCTTGTAGCTGCCTTTTTTGAGGGCAGCGACGATTTTGTCGTCGGGCAGCGGTTTTTCGGCTTCGAGACGGAGCAGCAGGTGATCTTTACCGGCGACGTTGCGCGCAACGACCTGAAAAGACTGGCTCACCGGCAGACCGTTGAGTCCGGCAGCAACATCGACGGGCATGAGGTTTATACCACCGATAACAAGCAGGTCATCGCAGCGGCCGAGCAGCTCGAACGAGCGGCCGGAGAAGCCGCAACGACAGGTCGTTGCGGCCTGCCACCGGCCGAGATCACCGGTGCGGTAACGCACCACCGGCATCAGCACGCGCGTCAGATTCGTTACGACCAGTTCGCCGGCGGCAGTCGGGTCAGCCAACGGCTGCCCCGTCTCCGGCTCCAGAATCTCGACGTAGCTGTGGTCATCACAAACATGATGTAGCGAACCCTCGAGATACTGACACTGCCAACCCACCGGGCCGGTATCGACACAGGCGTAGCCCGCCGACCGAATGAGCTCGGCACCTACCGTCTTCTGCAGAAATTCCCGCGTCTGCGGCCTCAGATGCTCTCCAGCATAAAGAATCTTCGCGATTTTAATCGGAAGCTTGCGCTTTGCGATCTCTTCGGCAAGATTGATGATAATCGATGGCAAACCGACCACTGCATTGACTTCAAACAGTTTTATGTATTTGAGAATGTTTTCAATGTCCGAGCCACCACCGATCGGCAGTTGCAGACACCCGATATTCTCGAGTGCGCGCCCCGAAACATTGAAGCTGGTCCACAGATTTCCGGCGATGAACAGGTTTGCCACCCGATCTTCGCGGCTGATACCGGCATTCTTGAAAATTTCGGCGAGCAAATCGGTTGATAACCGGTATTCATCGTTCGAATAAAGTGTGAACTTCGGCTCGCCGGTTGTGCCACCCGATGCATAAACATAGGCGTCGGTCATCGGCCCGGTCAGAATATCCGACGAGGCCGGCGGTGAATGCTTGTAAAATGTAGTACGATCGAGCAGCGGCAAACGCATAAAATGTTCAAACCCACAGCCGCCAGCCTTGTCGAGCAACCCGCGGTAATAAGGAGCCGCATAAACCTGCGACAGCAGGTGCTCTACCCGGCTTTCCTGCGTCGCACGATATTCAGTTCCGACCCACTCAACCAGCTGCCTGAGCAGGAAGGTGCCATCATGCGGTGCGCCATCATGCCCTTCGCTCATACCGCCTATTTCAGTCAGTCTTTTGGCGCCAAGCTCGAAGAAGCTTTCGCCAAGCTGCTGCCCTGTTTCCGGGGTACAATACAGACCAACCGTCTGCAGATATGCCGATAACGGCCGAACCTGCTCGATCAGCTGTTCACAGTTCTTTACCGTTTTAAAAAACAGGGTGCGGTTGAGACACGAAACCTTGAATACCGGGTCGTCTTCCAGCACCAGTGAAAAGCTGAACTCTTCAGGGCACATCAGGCGACCTTCACCACGCGCCTGCATCATACGCGCTATTTCACGAACTTTGCGAATTTCGACTTTCTCGTCAAAACTCAGACTGCCAACCGGCAGTTCTTCTGACAGCGAAACCATCTCGTCATACAGCGCTTCCATCAGAGCGTGTGTCTGTGAGGCTGAGCCAACCACATAAACGACATGCGGCGATGAGCAGGCCTGCTGATCCCAGAGCGACAAGTCTTTGGCAAGCCCCTGTACCAGATATGGCGAAATTTCTTTTTTGATTCGTGAACCCTCGACAACGGCCAGCGAATAGCGCGGCCCGTTTTCGATAAGCTTAGTCGAAGCACCGATGCGTGCCTTCACCGAAAGCAATGCATCGTGCCCGCCCCAGAAAATCACGGTCAGCGGCGCGTTCAACAATGGCGTTTCGATCGCCTCGTCGCCGCCCTTCCAAAGCACTGCTGCCTGGTTCGGCCAGACTATTCCGGCCGGGTCATGTTCTTTTATACTCTCGATAAACAGCAGCGGAAAAACGGTATCAACGCGGCTCATCTTGAGGATATTGACATTTTTAGTAATAATACCGCTGACCAGACTGTCAACCGCGCCAACAAACACGTTGCCGGCGGTAAGATGCAGCAGCACGCCCTGTGGCAGCGCGCGCAACCGGTAATCAAGATGCGGCCTCTCCTGACCAGCATCGAGAACCGACAGATTGCCAAATTCACCCTTAAGCCTCTTCTCGAGGCTCTCACGGCGGCAGATAGCACTCACGGCATTGAAGCCCTGCTCAATCATCTGCGTGCTGAACGAAGTAAGCTCCGGCAAAATCTTTTCAGCCTGGCGGCGCAGGTGATATTCAGGATCAGCCCATGCCTGCGAAACATCATCGAGCACATCGAGTATGCACTCGATATCGGGCCTGGCCGCAACGGTGGCCCTTTCACATGCTTCTTCAAGCAGCTCATTGGCAGTTTCTGCACTGAGCCAGTTCTGTTCGCGTTGTTGTCCGAATACGTATAATTTCTGCTTTTTCATGTCTGTTCCATCACTTGAGAAGGTCGAGCGCAGTCATGGCGCAGCCCTTGTGTTTGTTGAGTCCGGCACGGCCAACGATTCTGAAGGTCTTGCCCGGTCGACCGCACGGGCAGTTGCCCTCAATAATCGCACGGTCAGTGGTCAGCAGCGAAATCGACGGGTAACTCGACAGATAGGGCGTCATCAGATAAAGCAGCCCTTCGTTGCCATCGCCGACCGGCTTGTATGTTTCGGGATCGACAGTAAGAGCGCGTGCATAAATCGGCACGTGCAGCCGACCGGCCTCGCAATCGACATAAGGAATCCCGTGCTCAACCATACCAAACAGGTCACGCAGGTTCTGACGCGGTATGCCCAGCACTCTCTCGACACGATCCTTGAAAAAATCCTTGCTGACTTCCTGATCCTTGTGCATCTTCCAGCCGCCGCCAGTGATGATGTAAGAATCTTTACCAAAGTCGAGCGTTATGCCAGCCTCCTCGAGGCGGTTACAGACCTGCCAGAGATAGGCCGGAAACCCGAGTATGCGCACCGGTTCAGGACGCTTGCCAAATGCGATGAGCTTTTTGACGGTCGCTTCGAGGTCGAATTCAAAATCCTTGACCTCTTCCTTCCAGCGGATCGCGTAATACACCGAACGCTTGCCAGTCAAACCGGTCAGGCCCTTGTCAGAAAAAGCTGTGCCGACATTGCCCGCAACTTTGGGGTCGTAGGTGAAGCAGAGATAGTTGACCTTCTGCGCATGGTTAACCATGCCCAGCGAGTCAAAAATATTATTGAGGATCAGCATAATACGGCGGTAAGAACGATTATCAAGAATAATCGCACTCTTGCGTCCGCCAGTTCCAGAAGATGTCAGCTCGATCTTCACCTGCCGGTCAGGCACCGATGCCAGCCGGAACTCTTTAAAAATCGTCACCAGCAGCGGTGGAATTTCTTCCGGCGCATAATCCCTGGTAAAATCCGTCAGGCCGCATTCTCCGAGAAAAGCCCGATAATCAGGGCAACGCGCGGCATGCCAGCGCAACGCCTCGTTCATCGCCTGATCGAAAAGCCGGTCGGTTTCGCGACTGTGCGCAAATGCGCGGTTGATATCAAAAAGCTGACCACAACGCTCAAAAGGTTTAGCCTCAGCCAATTCTCCACTCCTCGTCAAAATCTGGCTGGCAGCGAACCAGCAGGTCATACCAGCATTTCATGAAGGCATCGAGAAAACGTCGGTTGTTATCGACCAGATGCAGATCCATAAAGTCGAGATGCTCGAAAGAGCGCGAAAAAATGAGAAAGTCTTCGCGATGACCTGTGTCGTTCATGCGCATAGCCGGGAAATACGCACAGGGCAGGAACTTGGCATCGAGCGCCAACCGCTGCATTTCGGGCTTGAAGGCATTTACCAGCATCTCTATATAGCGCATGCCCGATTTGGAAGCGGCCTCGCAGAACCACATCAGCGCATTTCGCAGGTCTTTGCCTTCGTAGCGATAACCGAGAACAACGCCGTTGCCATCGATGCGATTCATGTTAACAAAAATGTCGGCACTACCGTCACGCGATGAAAACAGCATGTTCGGCTCGGTAAACGGGAAAAAAACCTTCTGCATAAGGTCTTTGTCCTGGTAATAATCGAACTTCCGAGTCACTTCAGCCTGATCCTCGTTCAGGTCGTATTCGACCATCGGCCCCATTTTTCGCGGATCCTGTTCTTCGAGAACGACTGTTTCGGGGTCTTCAAGATCTAGCTCCTGCTGCGCGATCCGGTAAAATTCATGCAGTTCGGCAAGCAGCGGTGGTGATTTCCTGCGGTAATTCAGGCAGTTCTGGCTGAGATAAACCTCAAGACCGTGCGTTTCAAAAGACTCAATTTTGCGCACATTCGGGAATATACCAAGCGATATAAAGCCCATGTGCTCAAGAATAACCTGCGGAGCGAAACTGACTGTGCGCGTTGTTGCATAAATCACGTCGCAGAAACGGGTCTTTTCGGTCAGCAGTTTGAGACCATGTCTGGTCATGGTGCGCATCAGATCGAGACCGCGAAATTCATTCAAAATGGCCGCAGCATACACTTTGCCGATCTTGTTCACCGGGTCGACCGCGAAAATTACCGAACCGACCAGACGCCCTTCGATCTTAGCCAAAATCCAGAGATAGCCAGGGTCTTCGACCTTGCGCACAATAATGGCAGGGTCAGAGACTTCGGGTAGCGGGTATTTGCCTTTATAAACAGCGATATAGTGATCTATGATCGCCTGTGTGTCTTCCCGCGTCGCACTTACGAAATCAACAACCCTCTTATCCTGCAGTTTAAGCTGCATCTGCCGTCCTTTCGCACCTCAAAAAAGTGATCTCAGCAAACGCCAGTATAACTGCAGCTGCCGCCTAAGTCAATAGCCACCGCCGCCACATCGCCAGCTATTCAAGCAGACGAAGCCAGTAGCGTCGTCCAAAACCGCCGAATCCTTTCCATAGAGCAAAACTCACGACTTCACATCACCACATGAGCAGCGGGCATGAGTAGTCAGGCTACCGTCTAGCGCTTACGTTTAATGATGGACTTGTCCGATCCACACATTTCTAAGCAGGCTGTACATAGTCGCGCAAGTCAGCTGATCCTTTGCAGCATCTTACTGAATCAACTGCCGCGAGATAAGTTGACTGTAACAGAAGCCAGTGATAGTTTTGGCTTAGAACTGGAAAAATGCTGCCCTGGCAAAATGCAATTGCCTGTGCCACATCGAAGGAGGAACCAGATAGAGAACGTAACCCTGTTGTAAGCCCCAACCATTATAGACAAACATTATAAGAGAACTTTGTTTTAACACAGAACAATTTGGAGGAAACTATGAAAAGAGCTTGGTTCAAGCAGCTATGTCTGGCATTACTTTTGGCGACTGTTGCCGGCATAGGCTATGCTGCAGACAGTCTGCAGGCAGTCATTGAGACAAACAGAAAAAAAGTCATAACTGTGACATCGATCAGCCCTGATGGCTGGATCGAGCACACCCCGGTTGGCGGCTCAAAGATAAAGATATTCTTTAAGGACATCGCCAAAATCGAGCACGACATAAAAACCCGCGAACATACTGTTACCACACTCGATGGCAACACCCAGAAATTAACTCGCGCCTGGATTTTCACCAGTAGTTCCGGCGCATATCTGAAATTCACCGGTACCTATCAGGACGGCAAAGACGCTGATGGCAGCATCAGCGGCGGCGAGATTGCCTCGATAATCTTCAGCAAAGCGGCGGCAACCCCGGCACAGCCCGAGCCCAAAGCAGCAGACAGCGCCACGACAGCCCCAAAGCAGCCCGAACCCAAAACAGACGACAGCGCCGCGGCTGAACCGGTCAAAACTGCTCCAACAAAAGTTGTTGACCCGACGGTCAGACCAAAGGTGCCCTCTAAGCGACTGCCGACCGGAAATCTCGACTATTGCTACGATCAGATTACTGAATTCGACAAGAACATCGATGCTATTATCGATAAATACAACAAAGTCAAGGCCGCAGGAAAGCTTTATGAACCCTGCAAAGATCGCAGCGGCAACGATTCCTGGAACTGGCTGAGCCTTCAGATCGACATTCAGTGGCTGTTCAGCGATATCATTGGCTACTATTACAGCGCACTGAAAGACGGCTGGGAAACGACTGACCCCGATGTTAACCCGTTGCATGCCAAAATTGGCAATGCCGCCAAAAAAGCAGAACAGATGGGCTACTGGACCTGTGCCAATACATCCGAAAAACTCGATGCCGCCCGCCCGGATTTTTTCAAGAACTGGGACAAGATCCGCCTGAATGCCTTCGAAGCCATGGTTCTAACCACTCAGATGAAGAATGCCCAACAGGGTCAGGAACTGATGGAAACCGCCAAAAGCCGTGTGGCCAGCGCCGAAAAGTATTTCTCCGATGAAGGCACTCAGCCGCATCCAGCACTGCTTCGCCTCAAAACCGAAGTCGCCCGACTCGAAAAAGAATGCGAAGCCGGCTTCAAATCTGCCGGAAACGCTAAAGACGAAGCCTATGCTGCCTGGGAAGCCTTGAACGCTGAAAAAGAACGACTTAATAATATAATGTACGAAATCGAAAACGGCCAGATTCACCCAAACGATTATGTCGAGTTCATCGAAAAGCTAGAAAAATTTGAGAAAACCGACTCTGCTGACATGCGTGCAAAGATCGAAATTCTCGGCAAAACCTGCGGCAACGATACCGAGAATCTTGAAGCAGCTATGGAAAAGCTGCTTGGCAAAAACCCCTCAGGCTGGGACTGGAGCGCCAACGTCAAATATTTCGACAAGATTCTCAAAAAGATCACACCACTGCGCAAAGATCTTGGCGAAGCAATAGCCACCCAGGCCAAACAGAATCTGCAGGGCATTGGGTCATATGCCGATGACCTCAGAGCCAAAAAGTTCGGCGAGCTCAAAGACCTTGTTCAGCTCGGCCTGCGCTATGATCCACACAATACCGATCTTATCGACCTGGTTAACAAAGTCGATGAATCGGCTGCCGGCGATGCTGCAGCCCTCGCGAAACAGATTGCCGAACGTCAGTGGCCCGGTGACCACAAGGGCTTTTCTGGCCCCGGCACTCCCGCCGAACTCAACCAGGCTGCTCTCGATTACTTCAATTCTACCTGCAGACCGATCGAAAAGGCTCACAAGGCCTGCATCGTTGAATCCGACTGGTATTGTTTCAAACGCAATATCTTCGGACAGCCAATCCAGTGGGCGCTGACCTTCTGGGTCGCCGTCGATGTCGAAGGCGAAACTAACGATGAAGAAGTTTATGCCTGGAGCATATCTTTCCTTACAGCAGAAAATGTAGGTGTAGACAAGGCACCTCCTTTCAAAATGGCCGCTTTCAACGGCAAAAAGAGAATGAAACGCGCCAACGTACCAGGTCTTAAATAACAGCAAAAAGCGCAACGGGCCGTTTCACAATCAGGTGAAACGGCCCGTTTTATTAAGAGCCCCATCATCAGCGATCTTCAACAACGAGCGCCTTGCCTCAATACCACCGGATCAGCTGTCAGTGCTATTTTAACACTGTCTGCCTGATAAAACGATCGACCTTCAACGCCACCCAGCATGCATCATCATGACTGTTTATCGAAACAAACCTTATAGTTAACAGCAGTTCATCACTGGCCAGATCCAAGATTCCGTTCTTATGGGCCTTTTCAATGGACCTCACATTTATTTCCTCAAGCGATGCCAGCGGCATGCTCCTTCTGTAGAGGGTAAGACCACTTTGCTCGGTCTTGCCGGGCAATCTCAGATAAATCTCATCGCAGATCTGTTTTGTGTCAATTTTCAGCCGTATCCGAAAAGTTCTCTGCAGGAGCCAGACCAACACAGCCGCACCCGCAAATGCGACCAGAAAAGCACTAAAAACCGGCCAGAAGGTAAATTCCAAAGTTGAGTGAAAACCAATGTAATCCTTTAACATAAAGAGATTGAGGACAATCCAGGAGATGAAGAACACTGAAAAATATAGCATCAGCCAACGATAATCCTTGAAGGAGGACCAGGTCATAATCAGCTCACGACCAGTCTCATCAAGGCTTATGAACTCAGGCTGCCCGGGCATTGTTCCAGGCGCCGTCTGGCCTGTAATGACCGGTCGGTCAAAGCGCACATGATAGGGAAGATTTAGCTGAAGTGGTTCGAGCACCACCCCGTTGATCTGGTCGTCCAATCGAAGTTTGCGCAACCTTGCCAGTGTTTCAGACAAATTACGAATCTGATAAGCATCGGTTGAACTGAGCAGCAACAGTTCGGGATTGCCGCTGGCAGCCGCCCCGCCCAGTAATAGCTGCTGTATTTCCTCATCCCACTGACCATTTTTAGAGTGAACCCGAACAATTCGGCGCCGGCGAATAACCCTGTTAACGCCAGCAGGTTCCACCATTGGTGAACGGAACCAGGGATTCCCGTTATAAACTCTGCCGTCACTTCCTATAGCCAGGACAGTTGTTGTCAGCAAGCTCCGCAAAACAATGCCGACCGTTGCGAGAAATACCAGATATCCCGCAAAAAACATCCACATATCTTGCAAGCCCGGCATACCAGACTTACCGATCATATTGCGAAAAAAGGCAGGCCCGGCTGCGATCAACCAGCCCATACCAAGAAATCCCAGTACAATCAGAAAAAGCATTACAAATACCACAGCAAAAAACAGCACCAGAAAATTTGGGCGTCGAACAACGCGCACTGGGTAATTACGACTATTTCTCAGTATGATCAGTGTTCGCTGGTAATCAAGATGACCAGCATAACTCACTTTTCCAGTTGCCAACGGTGTTCCGCCTGTTGATGCTGCCATTGTTACAACACCCCCTCTCACTTCGAGAAAACTGTCAATGCCGCAAAAATATCTCATTAATTTTACACGATTTTACTGGTTTATTACAGCAACGTAAAGCTGGCTCTCAATGCCGATTCCATCATCGCACACGCCTTTCCAAAAAAAAACTGCAGTCAGTAGGAAATCGGTGCTATTTGCAGCAAAACCGGCAACACAACGACAGGATCCTTTATCCTCTCATGACGCTTGAGACAACACTTAAAGGCAATCTTTAATCTTTATTGCAGACAAGCAAAAACTCGGCTATAATTGCCGCAATTCACATAGCTGTATCCGGGGGAGGCCCGCATGAATCAGGAGAACCACGTGATCGATGACGGCATCATTGCTGAAGGAGTCAAGCTGCCGCTCGGGAAAGCGCTCATACTCGGTCTGCAGCATGCGTTCACCATGTTCGGCGCAACAGTTCTGGTACCTCTGATAACTGGCCTCGACGTCTCGGTCGCCCTCTTCATGGCCGGTGTCGGCACTCTTATCTTTCATCTGGTTACCGGTGGTCGGGTTCCGGTTTTTCTCGGTTCATCCTTTGCATTTATCGCACCGCTGGCGGCCGTAACCGGAGCTTTTGGCAGCGAAGCCTTTAAACCCGAAATGATGCCCTTTGCTCTTGGCGGCTGCTTCGTCGCCGGTTTGACGTATCTGGTTCTCGCAGGCCTGGTCTATGCTTACGGCTATCAAAAAATAGTGTCTTTCTTTCCGCCAGTCGTAACCGGCCCGATCATTATGGTCATCGGCCTGAAACTGGCTCCGGTCGCCATCAACATGGCCAGTACCGGCTGGCTTCTTGCCATTATCAGTTTCACTATCGTGACCTGTGTCAGCATTTTTGCACGCGGGTTTCTCAAAGTATTGCCGGTTCTCTGCGGTCTTATCGGCGGATATCTGGCAGCAATATTGATGGGCGAAGTTGATTTCAGCAAGATAATGAACAGTGGCTGGATGGCCTGCCCCGGCTTTATCATGGCAAAGTTCGACCTGCAGATAATCATGCTGGTCGCGCCAGTTGCCATTGCCACCATGGTTGAGCATATCGGTGACGTGCTTGCCATCAGCGAAACCGTAAAAAAGCGCTTTATTGAAGACCCCGGCCTGCACAGAACCCTGATCGGTGACGGCCTCGCCACCGCCCTTTCGACACTTTTCGGTGGCCCGCCCAACACGACCTATTCTGAGAACACCGGTGTCATCGCACTGACCAAAGTCCACAACCCGCTGGTTATGAGGATAGCCGCCCTATTTGCCATTCTCATGGGCATAGTTCCAAAACTCGGCTGCATTATATCCACCATTCCATCAGCCGTTGTCGGCGGCATTTCAATCATACTCTTCGGCATGATCGCAGCTATCGGCGCGCGCAGCCTGATCGAGAACCACATCGATCTCAGTCAGTCACGCAATCTGATCATAGTAGCCGTAATTCTCGTGCTTGGGCTCGGCGGAGCCACGCTGCCAGTAGCTATCGGCTCGATCAGCTTCAAGGTCGAAGGCATGGCATTGGCCGCCATAATCGGCATAATTCTCAACAAACTCCTGCCCGAAACCGTCGGCAATCAGTAAGCAAAAGGGTTTATTCCCAATCCGGCACCGAATATTCAAGGTTTGATTACCTCTGCAATGACCTTAAAATTTTCTGATATACCGCTAATTCGGTTTCGTCTGACTGGCCATAAGATCTGTTTATGTCGTAAAGAAACTGCAATGCATCCGTATCTGTCTTATAAATAGAAACAGCTGGCGGTGAAACTCCCTCGATATAGTCCTCGAAGACATACCCGTCACCGCGACGCGAAAAGGTCGCGTAGCCTTCCTTGTTCGAGCGATAATGATGCATTCAAGCCCTGAGACTGTCGATAATCGCTGTTTTTATCTTATCGATACCTGCCTTGTCGGCCCTTTTGTAATATTCGACAATGGCCTCGTTTAGATCAGCCCCATTCTCGAGAAAGAACCGCATCACATCAGGATCATAAATGTGCGTCGCCCACTTCAGGGCAGCAAAACCCAGATGATCATGGGCCTTGATGTCTGCCCCATTTTCTACCAGTTCTTTGAGTTCGGCCAGATCAGGCTTTTCTGTAAGACACTTACAAGCTTCAAGAAATTGTAGATTCAGCTTGCCTTTGTTTGTTTTACCCTTATTCATTTCATCAGCAGACATAGTTGCCAATTCTCCTTCAGCCGCGTTCAAAGGCTTCTGGCGATAAATCGGACAGAACCTGACGGTCTTCGCCGAGATGGTTGTCGGAACAGGCAAACATTATGATCAACGGTTCGGCACTGGTCTTTACCAGCTGATGCGCAAAGCCTTGCGGCACGCTGAACACATCACCGGACGTAACCGGCAGCGAATCGCAGCGAACCACGCTGCAGACAGATCCGTTCTTTTCTACCGGTGAGCTCAGCATAACCCCGCTGCCACAAACAACTTCATAAATCTCGTGGCCCTCAAAATGCACATGGCAGGCTACTTTATCGTTGATCTCGGCAACATGCAGGCGCCACGCACTGTCACCACCGAGTTCGGCATGCTTTATCTTCGCCACCGGGTCAGGTTTTGCCTGATCGAGTGCCTCGCGCCAGACATTGTGCGCAATACCAAAACCATGCGCAGCTGACAGCAGTTTTATCTTTTCTGTGGCATTCTCAAACCCTGATTCTGAGTTCATTGTTTTCTCCCGATCTTTTTACAAATACATGACAAACCTGTCCATGCAAGCTGCCCACAATATCATCAGACTTCTCTGCTCACTCTGCAGACAAAGATCGTCGCGATCAGGCAGCCGAAGCTACCGGCGGCACCGCATTGCGCAAGTTTTCAGCGCTATGTTCGGGCACCGAACTGTTGATGTACATACCGGTGCCAAGCTCAAAACCCGCTGCCTTCGAGATTCTCGGCACAATAGCAAGATACCAGTGAAAATATGGCAACCCCGCTTCCTGCGGCGACAAAGACCTGATGACAAAATTGAACGACGGATTACACAACGCGGTATAAAGCTGACCAAGAACTTTTACCAGCAAAGCGCCCAGATCGACCATGGCCGCTTCAGTGATTGTCGAAAAGCAGGCAGAATGGACCTTTGGGAAAATCCAGACATGGTAAGGCGAGAGTGACGCAAACGGAATGAAAGCGACAAAATGCTCTGTTTCAGCGACGAGACGTTTTTCTTCGGCAGTCTCTTCTTCCATGGTCTTGCAAAACAAACATTTTCCATTTTCGCGAAACGACCTCTCTGCCAGTTCGATGCGCTGCACAACCTGCCCGGGAACCACCGGCGTACCAACAATCTGAGAATGTGGGTGTTCAAGTGAAGTTCCTGCCTCAGGGCCATGATTTTTGTATAAAATCACATGTCTGACCCTCTGATCTTCATAAAACGCCATAAAGCGATTGCGATAAACCGAAAACAGATCGTTGATTTCCTGGCGCGAATGAAAAGGCATAAAACGATTGTGTAGCGGTGATTCGATAATCACCTCATGCCGCCCCACCCCGTTAATGGTTCTGCGAGCATGATTGAGCGCTACCGGTTCCCCGCTGAACGAAAGCGCCGAAAACTTGTTGCGCACTGTGCGTATGCGCCATCCGCCAGCATTATCAGCAACGCGAAACTCCTCATCCGGCGAGATGCTCTCATTACCGCGGCAGAATGGGCAGGCTGCGACGTATGGCGGTATATCGGCCTTTGCCACAGCACTAGAAAAATTCATCGGTCTTTTTGACCGCTCAACCGCGATTATTACCCAGTCTCCGGTAATTGTGTTATAGCGGATTTCCGACATAGTTTCCTCCCCTCTCTCTCTTACAGCTCTTCGGTAATTCTATTCCTGTTGCGTCATTTAGTCAAAATCCATGCTAAAATCATATAAAATTAAGGAGGATGCATGAAAGGAAAAATATTAGCCACGATACTGGCTCTGACCCTTGTTCAAGTCGGCAACAATCAGATTATTGCCACAGAGAACGAAATTGCATCCGGCAGCAGTCTTGAAGCCAGCAAAGAAATTGTTGAAGACGCAACAGAACTGGTGCCAATTCCAGACCAGGAAGAGAAAACCAACATGAAATATGTCATCAAAAAATTATCGGTTCCGCATTGCAAACGCGGCCCGGAACGCTGCCAACTGTGCCGGGAAATGGCCGAACCGCGCTGGTGCCTCCTCGACGTCGACCCGCCCGACAAAGAAATTTTGCAGCGCCCGGTTATCGAGCTTGCAATAGACGGCGAACGCCATTTCCTTGTCTATGACGTAATAAAGAGCTTCGCCTCAGAAGAAGAAGCCCGCCTTTACATGACAACCGGTGCCCTTCCCGACATCCTCTGGGACAGCACCCCCTGCCCCTGACTTCGATCTGCTCTTAACTGCCTCTTATGAGACAGAAATAATCGCCTTATTACAGATGTTGAATTATTGGCCTGCCGTAATTATACTGAGCCTTAACCCGCTAACATTCATTAAATTCATTACGGCTCATATAGGAAGGGGATAACCAATGCCCAGCGAACTGTCAAAGCTTAAAGGCAAAGAAAGACTAAACTTTCTCAAGGAAAAATACCGGGAACTGCTCCTTGTCCACAAACTTGACCGCATTACCGATCGCTATCGTGTACTCGACAAGCTTATTTACAAGTCGCTTAAAGTGCTGGTGTCTTTCTTCAATTGCGAAATCGGTGCTTTTCTGCGAGGACAGAATATAACCCCCAACAAGGCTGAAGGTGGTTTTGTTTTTGCATCTTGTGTCAACGAACACCCCGAAAAAGTCAAAGAGTATACCCGAAAATTGCTGAATGAGTTCCTCCGCGAGCCTATGGGCGGGGTTATACAAAATTATGACAACCCGAATGACAATAAGAGTGAGATAAAAAACTACATCATCGTTCCGATGATCCTGAGAGACGATATCGAAGGCGCTTTCCTGCTTGCCAACAGATCCAAGGGCTTCGGCGAAAAAGATGTTACATCTCTTAAAAGCGCCTGTTCCCAACTCGACAATGCCGTAGAATTCTGCCGCTACGTCAGTGAACACAAAGAAGCTAACCAGAGCCTGACCCGGCAGAAACGCGAACTCGAAATTCTCTACGCCATGAGCCTGAGCCTCAACCACGGCTACGACCTCGACACCCTCCTGCGTAAGATTCTCGAGAACGTCATGAATCTGCTTAAAATCGATCGCGCCTCTGTTATGAAATACGACCAGAAAACTGATACTCTGCAAACCCTTGCGGTACTTGGCGAAAAGCAGAATTGCCGTCTCGCCCGCCTGAACATGGGCAAGGGCATAGCCGGCCTCGTTCTTGCCTCCGGCAAACCGATTTTTGCGCCGCTCGGCAGCGAAGACCGCAGATTTCTGCCATTTACCGACTCCGGTATCAAAGTGAAGAAAATCTATTCTTTCGCCTGCATACCCCTTGTTGCCAAAGACAACGTGATCGGCGTCATCAACTTCTCGATGCTGTCGCCAAAGAAGTCGATCCGCCCAAACTGCCTCGATACGCTTTCTGTTGCCGCCAACATGATTTCTCTGGCCTTCCAGCGCCAGGAATTTTACCAGATGTCAATCAAAGACGAATTGACCGGTCTGTATGCCTTCCGGCATTTCAAAGAGCGGCTGGCGGAAGAATGTATGCGCTGCCGGCGCTATAAGATGCCTTTCAGCCTTATCCTGTTTGATCTCGATCATTTCAAGAGCGTTAACGACACCTATGGGCACCCTTTTGGCAACGTAGTCCTCAAGGAAGTCTCGGCGATCTTGATACAGAACATCAGGGTTGGCGTCGATATGCCGGCACGTTTTGGTGGCGAAGAACTGGTGGTAGTACTGCCCCACACCGAAGCGCCCGGAGCCGAAATAGTCGCTCAGCGCATTCGCAGTCAGGTTGAAAACCTGGCCCTGAAAGCCAACGATCAGGCCGTCAAAATCACCATCAGCGGCGGTATCGCCTGTTTCCCGACACATGCTGACGATGGCGAAACCCTGTTAAAGAAAGCCGATGAAGCACTTTATGCCGCCAAAGAACAGGGAAGAAACCGCATCATCATCGCGCCGGCAAGCTGACGCCAAAACGGCCGTCCAACCAGCGCAATAAAAGCATATATGCTGCTCCGCGACTGAGCGGGCTGTTCCACTTTGCCTGAGGTGTCGGCCAGGGAGCCGAAAACAGGCCACGCTGCCTGAATCTGTCAGATACTTCATCAGGCGGCAATTCCAGTATCTTTTGGCTCTCGCTCCTGTCATTGCTGGCCAGACTCTCCAGACAAACAAGGATCTTGCAGGCCATGCCAAGGTTCAATCCGCTCTGAGCGGCACAAAAATCATACAGCCATCTTCGCTTACTTTCGTGCAGATCAGGACAAAGATTAATCAGACGATTAGCGAAAGCTTTGCCAGAAATCGGCTGTTCGAGACCATATTCATTATTATATCCGCCTGAAATCTGGCCTCGACGGCGCATGAATTTAAGCCCGGAATAGGCCCAATGCTCAGAAATAACCGGTGGCCGGGCCGGGTTAGAACCCGTGCTGACAGCCTGTTGCACCATCTGCCGATGCAGTTCAGTAATTGCGGCAGAATCTGATGCCAGGCGGTCAATTGTCAGTCCACTCGTTATACTTATGACAGCAGCAATTCCAGCAGCCTGCCCCGCCGCCATACCAACCGGAATCGTCCGTGCACTGCTCTGGGCGAGCGAATCAAACCCAGCACTGCGACCGATCACCATCAGATTACTGAAACCGACCGGGATCAGGCTGCGCAAGGGAACAGCATACTGTTCTGGCTTTCCGATGACGTCGCCATAGTGCTCAGGCACCTGCGCCTGAATATCGAGCGGATACGAGCCAAAACAGGCGCGATCAGGAAAATCCCGGTTTTCCAAGACATCATCGACACTGAGAATGTACTGCGTATTTATCTGCCGCGAGGTGCGAACATAGAGCTCCGGCGCAGTAGCGGCGATAACTGCTTCGGACAAGCCTGCAATCTTTGTTTTGAGAAAAGTCAGCAACATGGGCAGTTCTGCTTCAGCCAAATGCCTCGCCTCACGCCGCGACTGGCGGTCAAGACCGTCAATGCCAAAGACCAGCAGGGCATTAACCAGAACACTGCCGTCGTTCTGACGACCCAAATTTAGTCCGCGAATCCGCACCATTGGGGTTGATGCCTGGTATCTTTTAATAACATCGCCAAAACCCCAGATGCTGCGCCGGGTACCGCCCAGCAAGCCATCAGGGTCACTGTTTCCACCAAGTGAGTCGCACATCTTCTGCCAGTCAGCATCTGAAATATTGCTGAGGCGAAAAACCAGCGTTGTCGCCATATTCCGAACAGTTCTCCAGACGTCTTCGCCGTAGGCTTTCCAGCCTGCTCCGGCCGCAACTGCGAAATCGGCATCCTGCGTGGCATCGATAAAAAATCTGCCATTAACCTTCGAAGAACGACCGGAACCATAAATAATCTCTATGCCATGCAACCTTACTGGCGTTGATTCATGTGCTTGCGCCGGAATGATTTCGGTCGTCAGTGCATGCGGTATCTCGCAGTCATCTGGGCATAGCGTCTGCCCTGGCCGATAAAGCGGCAGGGTCTGCGAACCGACAATCGGCAGCACTGAGAGCACACCCTTTATGACATCGAGATTCTGCTCACACGCGAGCAACCGTTCAAAAAGCGTCTCCATCACCTTCACATCGAACGAATTGTCATCCAGTTCGCGATAAAGCTCCCCAAAAATTCCGCCATTCAGCGGCCGACGCTGGCGGTCGAGATTCATGTCAATCGTATTCAACCAGCCGCGAGTCATCAAACCGCCCGGGGCCGGCCGAGTATCGACCAGCAAAGTGCGTGCGCCAGCCCGTGATGCGGCAACTGCCGCGGCTATTCCCTCGGGATCGCCGCCAATGACAATAACATCATATTGGCTTCGCGCAATATTTACATCTCGGCCAAGATTCTGGGCGGATCCAGGAACTACGAGCAGCACAAAAATCAATGAAATCAATAAAAGCATTGCTCGATTGACCGCGTCAGCAGGTTGCCACACTTCTCTGGCAGACTTCTGCCTGACTGCAACAACGAATGAAAACTTAGACACTGAGACTTTTACGATCGCCAGATTACATCGGCCGGACGCCGTTGCACGGTTCGCCTGAACCGGTATTTCGGATAGCCCAGTGCTACTACCGAATGCAGTTGGTATTTATCGCTCAGCCCGAGAAATTTGTGCCCTATCTCGGACGGATTGAACGAAAAGCCGACAATGCAGCTCTCGACGCCCATTGAATGAGCCATCAGCATCAGATAATCCATGGCAATCGCGCAGTTATACCAGCCAAAATTATTGTCTTTTCTGGCATAAGCACAGACGACACTCGGGGCTCCCCTAAAAATAGGATGTTCGCCGGCATCATATTTTGCCAGTAATGGCCTGATGTAAAGCAGTTTCCAGAACATCGGGTCAACACCGCTGGCAAGCAGTTGATCATGAGTATCCCTGAAATGCTTAATTACTGCAGCTTCATAGCCGTCAATCAGAGCGCGATCTGTGAGCACCATGAAGGAGCGATCCTGCTGATTCGCGTCGCTGGGCGCCTGAGCGGCAACCTCAAGCAACTTCTCAAGAGTCTCCCGGGCAACCGGCTTGTCTGAGAAATGCCGGACCGATCTCTTGCTGCGCAGAAACATCTCGATCATTTCGGGTGTCCAGGCAGGATCGATCGCCCTGATATTTTCAGGTGCCATCTCAATGTGGCTGAGCGCACCAGTTGGACAAACTGAAACACAATGACCACAACGCAGACACCAGCCATTGTCTGCAAATTTCGGTGGTGTTTTACCTTCCTGGCGGATAATGGAATGAGGCGGGCAAACTGACACACACTGCCCACAAGCCACACACTTTGCCGGATCAATTTCGACCAGAGGTTTTGCCTGTATGGCTTCACCGGTTTCCAACGCACTGTTTTTCGTCATCTTCAGTCTCCATTCATTGAAACATCGCCGGCAATAAGGCTTGAACAAGAACCTTAAACAGTTTTACCAGTCATCTGCCTGTCGGTAAAACCAGTGTCAAATAGCAGTAGCTTCTTTAATCCAATCTCTGGCCAATGCAATATCGTAAAACAGCGCAAATTCTATTTTTTCGCGAATTGAAAACCCGGCCAGTCGCCTCTCGAGTTCCATGGATTTCGGCCGGTTTTCATCCATTACCAAAGCTGCCCGGCCTTTGATGTGACCACGGTATGTTGTCAGAAGCTCGGCGAAAAGAGAGACTTCACTCAGATCCCGGTGCCGCAAAGATTTTCGAGCATCGATCAGTATCGAGAAAAATCCGGGAGCAGGATCTGTGAAAGCTTCCCGGAAAGCTTCTTCAGCCTGTTTGACGGTGTTCTGGCCCTCGAGAACAAAAACCACAACACCTTCTTCTATTGTATAGCTGACTCCCATATCCACTCCTGAAGGCAAGCCTAACACCAAAAGACAACAATTTCAAGCCAGCAGAATCCATTTGCCTGCCAGTCGGCATAATCTATGTAACTCTCTAACCGATATTCTTTGGCAGACCGTCCGCTACTATGGTATAACCAGCCTGTAACTGATGCAGGAGCGACAATTTGGCTGCAGGAAAAATTATGAACGGATATCTGTGCGCGAATGGCTGGGAGGAAACTCTCAGCCGGGAGTTGTCTGCTGCCGGAGTTGGCGAGCATTTTCATTCACCGGCTGCGGGGCTGGTGGTCGGAGAGTCACACACTTCCGGGCTCAGATACGAGCCAATTTTTGCAAGACAATGGCTGCCGAGCTGCATTGCCGTCAAAGGCACGTCCCTGACTGAATTGATTCAGGCACTGGGAGCCGCACTCGACCCAGTTCTCGACAGCAACCCACTGCCCTGGACAATGCACTGCTGCACACCCGATTTTTACAGCGAAGATTCGACGCACTACGAATTTTTGAGCGGACGCGCTGCGCTGCTGCACGAAAAGTTCATACAGCGCATGGCTAAATACCGCAAACGCACACTCGAAAAATACCAGAACTGGGAAACAATAGACGAGAAACGCCCATGCTTCATTGTGCAGGCAGTACTTACAGACACAGATTGTCTCTGGGTAAGCACGTCACGAAGGTTTAAAACAGAAACGGGCAGATTTGTGCCGTTCATGCGCAGCCTCATACCAGGCTCGATTCCGCATGATTCGCAGGCGCCGTGCCGTTCTTATTACAAGCTTGAAGAAGCATGGCAACAGGCCGGCATTTTCCCGCGCAAGGGCGATGTCTGCATAGACCTTGGAGCTGCGCCCGGCGGCTGGACATGGGCAGCGCTAAAACGTGGTGCCAGAGTAGTGGCTGTCGATTTTGCCGAGCTCAAGCCGCACGTCGAAAACCACCCACACTGCGAGCATTCAATTGATAATGGTTACGCCTTTATGCCAGCCAGGCCTGCCGACTGGATGTTCTGCGACATGATCGTCAGGCCAATGGCCACGCTCGGCCTTCTCGAACGCTGGCTCGAACACAAGGCCTGCCGCAAATTCGTGGTAAACGTCAAGTTTCGCGGCAAAGAACCAGAAACGATTCTGACTGCTATTGAAGAACTCAGACACAAACACCAGCTGACAAAACTCATCATCAAACACCTGTATTATGACCGCAACGAAATCACCCTGATCGGTGGCCTCTGACAAGCCTGGCAGCCAGCTTTGCACTCAGTTTTCGATGTTAAGAGATTTGAGTCTGCTGAACTCTTTCACTTTGTTTCGGTAGATATATGGCGCTTCGGATGGTTATTTGATTTTGGTCACCCTTTCTGGCGTCGGGAAACCATTTATTAAAAGCTGTTTTCCAGCTTTCTGCCTGAATCTCCAGAGCTTTTCGAGTTGTCTGGTTTAACGGATTCATGGGTTTTGTCAGGAAAGCTTTGTTCCGGTGCTGAAGGCTGCGAATCAAAAAAAGTACCGTCACTGCGCACCTGAATCTGCCCTGGCGTGACAAGCTGCTGAATCGCGCCGGACTTTGTTTTTACCAGGATATGACCGCTGATGAGAGTTATGGTGAGCTGATCATCATTATTCTGTATAACAAATTCAGTGCCAATTACAGAAACTTCTGCTGGCCCGGCAAGAAGTTTAAAATTTTGATGAGGGCCAGATAGTTTAAAATGTGCTTCACCATTGTGGAGCTCAAAGCTGGTTGTGGTCAGCGCAAATTTTGCCTTTTTTGACAAAAGAATACTGTTTTCATGTGAACGCAGCAAAATCGAACAGTCTTTGGGCAATTGATAGGAAGTTTCGGGCTTGATTGCTTTAAGCTCAGCAACATTGATGGCGTTTTCGCCTTCAAAAGCTGATGATGTTGTGCTGGAGCTGAAAATCAGTGAAACGCTGTTTTGGGCCAGATCCAGTGAGGCGTGAAGGGGTTGTTCTACTGGTAATTGTCCGGTTCCTTGCTGATTTTTGAAAAAAACAAAGGATCCCAGAGTCAGCAGAATAAGACCGGCTATGGCAAAGGGTTTGAAAAAAAACGCAACCAGATTTTCTGGGACCTGTGCCGATTGAGTTTTTTTCGGATCAGATTTTGCCACAACAGTTTTTTTGATGTTGGCAATCTGTTGTGGCGTAGGTTGTAGGGGTGGAGGGCGCAGGACTCTATCAAGAGATTGAAACAGTTGTTGAAATCCAGCAAATTCTTGCCGACAGCTTTCACATTCGGCCATGTGCTTGTGCAATTGAGCTGCCAGTTCTGGCGATTTGGGCGAGTCAAGAAATTCCTGCATTAACGTCTGGTGCGGGCAGTTCTTTTCAGGCATTTGCTTCAACCTCCTTTCCTGACGGAATACTCACCCATCCCCGAATGCGACCCTAAGCTGTCTTTCAGTATTTTTCTGGCACGAAACAGCTCTCCTTTAACCGAACCGATGGGCTTGTCAAGAATCATTGCCATTTCATCGTATGTCAGATTTAAGCCATGGCGCAGCAAAAACAGGATCTGGTCTTCGAATTCAAGTTTGTCCAGGCAGTCATCTAACAACTGCTTTGCCGCCAGGACATTTTCAGGATCCTGATCAGGGTTGCCAGGCTGATCTGGAATAAGCTCAGAAGTCGGTCGTGATCTACTCTGATTAAGCAGCTTCAGTGATTTGTTGGCGGCGATCTTCAGCAGCCAGGGACGGAAACTGCGGCCAACGATAAAAGTATCTATTTTCGAGAAGGCGACTATAAATGTTTCCTGAGTAATGTCTGAAGCAGATTCAGAATTTTTCAGATATCTTAAACAAAGGTAATAAACTTGGCCCCAGTATTTTTTCACGAGGGGTTCAAAAGCTCCTGTTTCGCCTTTGATGAAACTGTCAATCAGCTGATTATCCTGATCAAGATCAGGTAGGGTTTTGTTCATTTACCAATCCGGGGAATCCAAGGACTTTTGTTTCTGGAAGCGTCTCACCGGGGCCAGAAAGCAACTGACACCTGTGAGACGCCTCTGTTGCGTGTGATTAAAAATCGTTTGTAAGTTTTGATTTGCCCTGCTGTTTCATGCTGCCTTTTTGCTCTTGCATGATCTGGCCCTCTTTGGCCTGTTCTTCTGATACAACGGGAACTTCTTCCAGGTTTTCCGAACTGGAAATCTCAAGAATGGAAATTGCGTCTTCGTCAGCGTTTTCACCAGCAGGCTTTTCAGCTGTAAAGTCGATTTCAAGTCCCTCCTGCTGGTATTTTTCCTGGAGATTAAGCGGTTTATACTGCTTATCGCCGCATTCAATAGCATATCCGTCTTCGGTTTTTACAATTTTACCTTTGCCAGTGATTTTTTCTGCTGCAGTGCCTTCTTCAGGTGCACCAGCCTTGCCTTGGCCCTTAGCTTCGTCGGCGGCCTTACCTTTTTGTTCCCCAGATTTCTGCTGGGATTTATCCTGGGCGCAATCTTTTTTCTGTTCTTTCTTCTGTTCTTTCTTCTGTTCTTTCTTCTGGAGTTTTTTCTGCTCTCTTTTCTGTTCTTTCTTCTGGACTTTTTTCTGTTCCTTCTTTTGTGTCTTCTTCTGCTCCTGGGCTTTGCTCTGTTGCTTTTGCTGAGTCTGGTCGGCTGAAGCCTGAGCCTGGTCGCCCGCACCCTGAGCTTGTCCACCAGCATCGTCAATTGTCACAGTGTCTCCTGATTTACCCTGTCCCTGGTCTGATGAGCCTGAACCGCCTTGCCCCTTGGCCATCAGGGGCGAGTTAAGAAACGCTACCAATAATACTGCCAGAACTAGTGTGAGAACCTTTTTGTTAAACATTTTCATCCTCCATAAAATTTATACGTATCTCAGTTTCCTTTACCCTTCTGGTATTGATTCTGTTTTTGCTTTTGTTTACCCTGTTCTTCCCCTTGTCCCTGGCCTGATTCTGAATTTTTCACCAGATTGTCGACAGAGGGAATCTGATCGAAATCTTTTTGCTCAGACGCTTCTGTAGAAGGAATAACCACAGTGGTGGCAAAGTCTTTGGGCGCGGTTGGACTGCCTTTGTTAACGAACGAGAATGGAATTGGAGACACCAGCTGTGGAAAAAAATATTCAAGCTGATAAAGATTGTTGTCAGCCCCGCGGATTGTCCACCCCTGGCGCAGCATTTCAAGGGTCTCATTCTGTGACTGCAACTTTTCAGGTTTAACAGTGGTGGGAACAGCTGTGCTGCAACTTTTCTCAAAAGACTTTTCCAAGTTGTTTTCCTGCCCTGAAAGCTGTGAAGATACAGAAATGATCAGCAACATGAAAAACATATAACTAATTTTTCTTTTCATTGCTTCCTCCTATTATTTACTAGTCATATATTTTGCAAAAAGTTACAACAAATTTTTAGAAAACCAGATAGTTCCAGTCGGTTTCTTGAAGTTTTTCAGGAAAATATGACGAAGATACTGAAAGTTTCTGGGTTGGGAATCTGGGGTCGTCGGATTGAATTACAAGATTAACAACAATTTGGCCAGACTTTTCTGTTCCGGCCAGCGAATTGTTTTCGATCTTAAGGTATACGACTTCGAAGGATTTCATTCTTGGAACCCCGAAAGAAACCCTCTTAACTGGAGAACCCGGCTCCTGTGAAGCTCTTTCAACGTATTTTCTACCATTCTCTTCGCATAAGGAGTAGACAATAACCTCATTTTTTCTCTCAATCTGTAGAATTGTTGAAAATTCTATATCGTCGCCAATAGACCACTTGTCAACAGGTATTTCTACGCTGTCAACGGCGGTGGCAAGTGATTTGAATTCGAGCAGATCTTTGCGCAGTTCAGAAAAAATTCGGCTGGCAGCTCGCATTGTTTCGAGATTATCCTGCCCTTTAAGACTTGATCTAACAGCATGCGAAAATAGTCCTTGCATTGACATCATCACAAACACCGCAATAACAGTAACCATCATGGCTTCAACAAGGGTAAATGCTTTTCTTGGGCTGCTGTTCACGACGATTCCCCAATAATTATCACTGTCTGGGTCTGCTTGTCCGGGGCGTTTTCAGACGGCTGCCATCCCACAGTGACAATGATTTTCCAGTAGTTAAGATCCTTGAAATGTCTGTTCGAGCTGGAATCTAGCCTTTCAGCTCTGATCTGGCGAAATTTGAACACCTTATCCATTTTTGAGATTAAAATGCGAAATTCTGTAGGCAGGCCGAGGTTTTGAAATGCTACGCAGTCTGAACTGTTTTCAGCATTGGCCAGAGCCTTGTTAAAGCCGCTATCATTGATCAGGTCGGCAAAGCTGAGTTTGTTGTTACCGGTAATTTTTCTGGCTGATTCAACAATGAATGGGATTTTGGGAGCCAGGCGCAGGAGCTGGTCAGTTATTTCGCGACAATAGTGAACCGACATTTCCTCCTGGATTGAATGATTGCTCATCTGATTGGAGCTGGTAAGCAGCGCGATCAGAGGGCCGATTGCCATAGCAATTACGGAAACGGCCACTACCAGCTCAGCCATAGAAAGACCAGATTCACCGATTCGGCAGGCTAGTTTCATTCGATGCCCCCATGAATCGTCAGGGTGCCGGCTATTTGTTCCATAACCAAAATGTGTGATGAATTGTAAGATGGTAGAGAAGGGTTAAATCTGGAATTATAGGTTACTTTCCCACCAGCCGGAAAATGCAGCATGGTGGTGCCGACATCGGCGCGTGGATCTGCTGTTTTATCCTGATACAAGCCGAGTTCGGTAACTGCAAGCCCACCAAAAATTTCAAAACGATCGGGAGTTGCAACCATGGTGACTGGCTTCAGCAAACGGCCATAATAACTGCCCACAGCGGCAATATAGGCATGAATTGTTCGCTGAGCGCCAGTGCCGGTGAGGTAAACGTCGCCATTGCCCAGTGCCAGGGTCAACAGGTGCTCAGGAGCTCCATCTGATAGTTGCGAAGTAATATCATGGCTGAGATTCATGCTGCCACTGGTGATAAGAATAATTAATGGTTTTGTCAGCTTTACTTCGCGCTGCGATAGAATTAAAGCATCAGAAAATGAGCTGGTGACTCCATCGCGGCGCTTAATGAGAAAAATGCCACTTCTTCTTGGCTCATTAATACTTTTGCCCACATCCTTACTTTCTTTGAAAAGCTGCTTTTCAACTTTGGTATTTTCTTCTTCTGTTGAAGCGCAATCGGAAAGATCGATAATATGGGTGATCCGGTTCGAAACCAGATTCGATTCTGTAACGCTAATTTTGGACAGGTCACCGAAAAAGTAGCAGTTATCAGGCGTTATATTGGGGTTATAGTCACCATTTTCTCTGAAAAACAGTCCCATATCTCCGGCAGGATGAACCCCTTTCACCGGAGATGCCTGCATACCGCCAGCCATGGGCACGAGAATATTCTGGTTAAGATAGCTGTCCAGAGCCAGACTTGGGCCGTTTTCCGGGTCAGGATACTGGTCACGACTGTATTTCATGAAATCAAAAATCATATTGAAAGCCACTCCTTTGACCAGTGAAGTGGCATTTTTGTCTGGCAGAGAGTTCCATGGCATCAGCAGTTTGAAACTGTTATATCCATTAAGAAAGAAATCTTTGCCTAAAACAGGCGGAGTCAAAAGCCCGCTCCAGAAATAGCAATAATCAAGCAGCTCTGCATCTTCTATCTGCTTTTTCAAGAAGCTTTCAGGGCTCAGTGAGCCGAAAATGCCGCGATAGTCATTTCCTGAAGTGTCAGAGCCTTTGATGAAAAAATACTTTAGATAGCCCGCCAGAACTGGCCCAATAATCAATGTCCGCGAAGATTGCTGCATATTTCCATAAGGGTAAAGCCAGGAAGAAGCTGACAAAAAACGATCAGAGGGCTGATACATCGTGCCGGTCGTAAGACCAGGCCACATATTTTTGGCTCCCACGCCTTGAGGGTTATCTTCTTCGCGGGTGTAAAAACCGTGTAATTTTGAGCCCAGATAGTAATTCTGCCCTGCAATGTCTTCGCTTCTTTTGAAATCGGTGGCGGGATCGATGCTGGCAGCTGCCAGAAGCCTGGGCAGAGAATTTGAGGGCCAGCCAAACATGAAAAGACCGCCTGTGGTGGCCGCAAAGCCGTTTGGTATTTTCAGGTAAACCGGGGCATTGGCCAAAGGGCCGGATGCGCCCAGATATATCCAGCCATGTTCAAGCAGATTCCTGGCATCAGTGCTGGCATCTCGAAATGGGGTTGTGCTGGTTATAGTTTCGGTATCGGTACTGTTAAATATCAGCAGCGGCGCAGTCATTGAAATATTTCCTGCCGGTGGGTGTTTATATGTCAGATCTACATTACCGTCAAAATCAACTCCCATGGCGTTATACGAGTCGGGATAGGGAGTTTTACGGACAAACAGGCTGAAACGGGCCAATGGGCCAGGTACCATGCTGACTATGCGAAATTGCTGTGAAATAGAAGCTCTTCGTGACAGTCCCATGTGCTTGACCACGCAGGTCAGGTTAAGCATGCCACATTTTTCCACTGGATCCCGACCACGCTGGAACTGATTCGCGCTGGTTTCTGGCGCCAGTGCACTGAGCTGGTCAATGGTAATTTCCATTTTCTCGCAGATCGGGAGTCCGTTACTGATTAAGCCTGGTTCTTGCAGCTCAACGATCTCATTAAGGAACCTTTGAAAATCCTGCTGGGTTTCCTTGCAGAAGTTGTTAAGACTGCTCAAGGTAATTGGTTGGGTAATTTGCGTGGCAGGCTTTTCGAAAAGTTCGGGACAGTCTTTTCTGATAACGTCTTCGAACGAGGTTTCGGCCTGCTGAGCAAGCAGTTTGACCCCGGAAACAGCAAGATTACTGACAACTTCAGAAACCATGTAATGGTGAGCCTGCAAAGTTCTGCTTCTGACAATGCTGTTGTAAGAAAAGATAAATGCAGCCATCACCAGGCATAGCAGCAGAACAACGCCTAGTATAAAGCCCTTATTGCTGTTTTTCGATATCAATCTCATATTTTATCTTTGTCGGATTATTGAATAGTATCCTCAAGTGTCTGGAAATGTTACAACTTTTTTACCTTTCCTGAGAAACTAGTGCTTTGTCAAGATTGAACCTACAGATTCGACCTTAGGAATACTGCATACCCGGGCTCTCGGCAGGATACCAACGCTTCAACTCTCCCCAGGC
>PGYA01000112.1 GCA_002839435.1 Candidatus Riflebacteria bacterium HGW-Riflebacteria-2
GAAAGCTCAATCATAATGGGCAACGACCAGTTTGCCCATTTCCCGAAGCTTTTCCGATAAAAGCCGGATCGCCACGTGTCTTGGGCGAATACCGATCTGCTTGAATACCAGCGCATCGTGTGCTTCGTTGATCGCATTTCCCACCAGAAACGTTATCACGTCAGCTCCATGCATCAAGCCACACAAGCGTTCTACGACAGAGTCGCTGTCAAACGAATTGTACGGTTCTCCCAGGATATTGTAGACTTGATTCAGAATGATAGCACCTTCTGTCACCATGTCTATCCCTTCGATGGCATATTCCGGCGGCGAGCCGAAGGATGTGCCTGCATTCACCAACTTGACCGGTAATCCAAGTTCCCGTCCTGCAATGTCTGCTGTCGTCGATCCGCAAATACAGTGGTAACCCGGCATATCCATGAATCGACGCACGAAATCTCCGTCTCTTGTTCGATGAGAAGGAGGTCCGCTCAGAATGGTCAGTTGCGTAGCCGGACGACATTCCAATAGAACGACCGTACTATCATCCTCATGGTTACCTCCACTGAAAGAAGCGACATGATGCAGCAGTTCCGTAGGTATCTGCCTTGCTTTTCTCTGTGGTAGCAAGGATCGGTTGTAAAATTCGGCCACCCCTTCTGAACCGATCCCCAGCGAGCTGCCTCTTCCCAATCCTGCTTGACTGATACCATCGGAAAAGATAAGGATGGCGTCTTCGTGTTCCAATGATCCAAAGCATTCGCCAACCACCTCATAGCCAGCCTTAAAAAAGGTCGGCTTCAACGCCCTGGCGATCCCGCTCCGAATCATGACCGGGTTTGGAGACTCGTAGCTGTATACAGTAAATTGTCCGTCCTTTAGGATTCTCACCGCAGTAAAGGCGGAAAAGGGTATGTGTTCCTCCCGTGCCCGATGCATGGAATCTGCCACCATCTCGCAAGCCGTTCGCATGGAAAGGCCGGATTTTGATAGTTCCATCAGCCGGTTCGCACAGGTGATCGCCGCAATGTTTGCGTACACCCCGGAGCCGATCCCGTCGCATAGTATGTATGTCGTATATTCGATGGTTCGTTCGCAAACGATCGCATCTCCACAAACGATCTGATTTTTTTTGTTTACCTGACAGACGGTGTCTTCAAAAAACTTCAAGTTTTATCACCTCTTCCATCAAGTGGTTTCTTCTTCATACAGATTCATGAGACGCGTGACCAATTCCTCGCTTTGCGCAGTGCTTTTACCGAGATAGTGGGCCATTTCCTGGGAAAAACTGATTTGATGCGCCAATAATTCCCTTGCATGGATCAGTGTCTGGTTTTTGATCAGATCGATCTGGCCTTCTCCAAGTTTTGCTTTTGTGATGTCGCTGAAAATACCAACGTACTGCTCTTCGTCTCTCAGGGAATACACCTGTTCATGGTATTTCACACCGTACTTGGTTCGAATTCCTTCAAGCTGTTCCGCTGCCCCGACCGCAAGCTTTTCAAAATTATCCGCATCCAGCAGATAGGATATCCTCCTCCCGAGGATCCCGTTGCTGCATAAGAACATTTTTTGGAAGGCAGGATTCATGTGTATGATATTCAGTTCTCTGTCCAGTATCACGACGCCGTTTGGACTGGTTTCGATGATCCGATCGGTTCGTTGCTGGGCCAAACGACGCATATAGGGCATACACATCTCTGGCTCTGCCATTCCGCAAGCGACGGCGATCGCATTCTCTCTGCAGCTCTTGTAACCACAAGCCCCGCAGTTCAACTGCAATTCCGGATCGCTTTTGCCTGTCTTTTCCAGAATTTCATTGATCCGCGCTTCGCTGACATTGTCAGCGATCGATGCTGTTTTATCCTGCAGGAAGCCAGTGATGCAGTTTACATCACGGTCAAGCTCCGGGTTCTTTCTACTGGACGCTTTCGCTGCATAATCTATAATGTCCTGTTTTCGCTGATAGCTATTCTTTTCCGAAGGAAATCCCGGTCCATTGATACATCCCCCTGCACAAAACAGAGGCTCCGCCACTACGAACTGCCATTCCCGTGGCGACAGCGCAAGAGTTCCATGACGTCTTCCGCTCCACTGACGTGGATCACATCAGCCTCGGTTCCGTCACACGAGATCCCTCCTGTTTTCAGCATCCCTCCCTGCAAAGGGAAGAGCCGGGCTTCGTCAAGGACGCCATAGCTTTCAAAATCGCTTTCTGTGCACGTAGACAAATCGATGGTTTCCTGCTCCAGCCAGTCCAGCAGTTCTGTAAATGTGAGCACGGCATCGATCGCGTCTTGATGTTCCGGTCGCAGAGCTTCCTGTTTCTTGGCAGCGCAAGGCCCGACGAAAACTACAGCCCATTCTGCGCCCAGTCTCTTTTTAAGAGCTCTGCCATGGGCAACCATTGGTGACACGATGGGTATCATACTGTCCAGGTGTTCCGGCCGGTATTTTTCGATATAGTTGACAACTGCCGGACAAGCGGTGCAAATATTGCCTCCGGTGGTGCTGCGGAAGGATTCCTCTGTGATCAACTTCGCACCTTCCGCCGTTTCGGATACATACTCGAATCCAAGTCGCCGTAGCGCCGAGGGGATCCGAGTCGTTCTCCATCCATCAAAGACAGCCGCAAAAGAGGGCGCGACGCTGACAGCAACTTTTCTTCCCGACGCCAGTAGTGCCTTCACTTCTTCGGTGCTACTGCGGATCGTCTTTGCATTCTGCGGGCATTCTCTCACACAGGTCCCGCACTTGATGCATAAATCGTCTTCGATGCAAGCCTGTCCTCCGCTTACTTTGATTGCCTTGACCGGGCAAAATCTGACGCAGCGATAGCAGTCCTGGCAATTTGCCGTGACCGTATATACCACATTGTCTTCTTTTCTTTTACCGATTTGTTCCAATACCGTCGGTTGCATATGCGCCACCCCATGTTTCTATGATAGGTTTTGTCGTTCGATTTCGGCGACTGCCTTCTCCAACGTACAGCCTTCTATCGTTTTTCCGTTGATGGTGAGAACCGGACCTTTTTCGCAACGTTCTCCACAGAAGGATGCAATGAATTCCGTGTCCTCCAGAATGCCCTGCTCTTTCACATGATCCATCAGCTTCTGGTAAAGGTCCTGCGCACCCCTCAGAAAACAGCTTGTTCCGAAACAGATCGTCAGGCTCAGCTTCTTGTCCCCTCCGCCTTTGGAAAGTACGATGTCTTCTCCTTGAATGCGTTTCCGGTTCTGATACGTCGTGTGAAGTAGCTCGTGGGCCCTGTGTCCAGCAAGATCTTCGTCGTAGAGTTCCCGGATATACGGGTTTTCTTCGGCGCTGTGGAACTGGAGCATTTTATCGTTATCGTACAGTTCCTTTGTCCGGCTTTCCACCGCAGCCCTCTCTTCTGAGACTGGCTGACCTCC
>PGYA01000059.1 GCA_002839435.1 Candidatus Riflebacteria bacterium HGW-Riflebacteria-2
GATGCCTATAAAGAGATGGCCACGGCTGAAGACTGTAACTAAACGACCCGAGAGACTGGGCGCTTATTCAGACTCGGAAGTGCGGGCTTTGATGAATTCCTTCGCAGATACAGAGTTTAACGACCTTTTCACTTTTTTTCTGTATACCGGTTGCCGAAGTCGAGAAGCCGCAAGTCTTCGCGTAATGGATGTAAGAGGAAAAGCTATAAGCATTCGTAATCATAAGAGCGAGTCGTCCCCGGAAAGCCAATATCGACATGTTGAGATGCACAGAAGTCTGCAGCAGATCATGAAGAAAAGGGTCAAAGGAAAAGAGCCTGAAGATCTGGTATTCCCTGAAATGCAGAAACATTCAAAAAACTGGTGCCGCGAACAGCTGCGCATTGCCTGCAAGTCGTTGGGAATACCTTACCGCAGACTCCACGGTCTGCGACACACATTCGTTTCTGGCTTGTTAGCAGCCGGTGTGCCGGTGAGATCTGTGATGGATATGGTCGGTCACGAAGATTTCGAGACAACCTTGCGCTACGCCCATGTCTCTCAGGAAAACCTGAAAGGCAAGATTGACCGACTGAGTTTTGAACCTGACGAAAAAGTTGAAGACGACTGATGAGCAAGGCAAAAAATAAGCCAAAACCTTCTTATGAGACTTGTCTGATCGTAAATTTTGGTCTGCATTTTTTAACCATTCCAGATGCGGACCCAAGCAGGGAAGCTTTGTTCAGCAGCTATTCACGAGCTTATCCTGTTACAGGAGATCTGATAAATTCAAATGGTCAAAATTTGAATCAATATTTCAACACGATCAAAATGGAGGGGACAGAAGACGATCCCAGGCTGTGCTGCGATAAGGTTTTTTGGTTGAAGCAAAAAGGCCAATTAGTGCTTAAACCTTCTTTCTATGCAGGCATGCAGGTAAATGTGGATAGGCTCCGTGCAATCGCGAGCGCAGAGAAGTATTTGGCTGAAACTTTTAAGGGCTTGAAAAGAATAGTGCAAATAGCCACCTTGGGCGGGAATAGAACAGAAGTAGAAGAGACCAGTAGATGGATAGGAACATTTTTGCCAGATTACAACGTGGTTAATTGCTTTTGGGCTGGTCCAGGTAGAACTAAATGGCGGGGAAACGTAGTTTATAACCATGAAGGCATGGAAGGTCTTACTCCAGCAGAAAAGGAAGTGTTTGAGCCGCTGGTTTATTTCCGTGCGGCCTTTGTGGAAAAACTCATTAAATCTTTGGAAACACCTGATAACAGCCTTTATGTCATTAAAGAAGGTGTCTCGCTTCGGATTCTTAAGCCATCGGGAAGAAATCAGGGTGGCAGAAGCTGGTCCAATGGCGAGTTCTATTTTGGGGCATGCCGACACTGTCTTAGGATTTTCCTGAAAAAAGACTTCGATGCATGCTTTTGCTCGAAGAAATGTGCCGTTTATTACGGGCGTCAGCAGGCGAAAAGGCTAAAAAGCGAGACCTGAATTCCCTTTTCGCAAGTTGTTGTGCAATCGCATGAAAATCCCTGTCGAAGTAACCAGCGAACTCCTGGGCAACAAAAGTAGAGTCAATAGCCATGAACCGCTATGGCAAGAAATACCAGCCAGAGGTGCTGCTGGAAGCAACCCTTCCATAAAGTTGCAAATTGGAACCTTTTAACACTTGGCAATTTTGATTCACGTGAATAGTAATTCCTGCGAGACGATCAGCGTTGTTCTGGCGGACTTGTGCCTTTTCAGGGCTTCAGAGAGCTGGCGTTTGATGCAGGATCTTATCTGTTCTACGAATAGCTGGCATATATGACGGGTTTTTGCATAAATTCCATTCTTTTTTTCAGGATTTCTCTAGCAAGCTGCTGTGGCCAGCAGTAAATACTGGATTTGAAGTCTTTTTCATTTCATGCTATACCATAAAAACCATAAGAGACTAAAAAATGTGTGGAGGAAGTACGTGGGGTTCTTTTTCGATATTATACTTTTGTAAAACCTTAAAATCCCGCTTAAGATTGAAATGCTTGAGGCCAGTAAAGATTGATTAAGTATTGTCTCCGATATAGTCAACTTCATTATTTATTGATGAGAACATAATGTGCACAAAAAATCGATTGATTAAAAAGCTTTGCTACTTATATTTAGAAAATACATTCCCTTTTGAGAAATATTAGATATAATCAAAGGACGATTATGTTAACAGATAAAGTCATACGGGAAGCATTTATTCAGAAATCTGTAATCAAAGGTTTGAGTAGAGATTCTATAGTTGAAGAATTACAGGTTCACAACGGTCGTGCCATTGCTGATATTGTTACCTTGGACGATGAACCACATTGCTATGAAATAAAAAGTGATGTGGATAATGTCTACAGGATTCTTGTGCAAGGCGAATTTTACAATCAAACTTTCAGGAAAATTTCTTTAATTACTACTCGCAAATTTGAAGACAAAGCGCTTCGCATTGCACCTGATTTTTGGGGAATACTCATCGCCAAAGAAAGTGAAAACGGAAATGTTATTTTTAAAACCGTAAGAAACGCAAAAATTAATCCATTTTTTGATAAGCAAAAGGCAACAATGACTCTTTGGAAATGTGAAATGCTCGAACTTATAGAATCGCCAAAACCAAAAATGAGCAGAAATTTCCTTGCTGAAATTATTGCAAAACAAAAAGGACCAAAAGAATTGAGTCGCGATATCTGTTTTCTTTTACAGAAGCGAAGAATTCTAAAAGAGCTAAATCCTATACGTAATCTTTGACCATATAGGTAATATGAGCATTTATTGTTGGCTTAAGAATGGCCCCCGGAGCAGAAGATCCACCATTGCTTTTGTTGTTTAAATACCCATCCCCAAAAGAATATCCCGTACCCCTGTAGAATGGGCTTAGTGTGATTGACCTACACAAATACCCGTACTGACCATTCCCGCCGATTTTAAGAGTTTCGCCCATCGCTATATAATGATTTGCGCTATAACTATAAATGACTTTTGCAACCGTTATAGTTCTAAACAATCTTTCATCGATTTCAAAGTCCGAATAATCAGGGCTGACAACCGTGTAGTCGCCTAAAATAACGGATCTTTTGCTGCTGCTATTCATGAATTCAGAATTTAAAGCTCTCAGAAAAGATAATTCTGTTCTATTGACCGACTTTTGCTGATTTGATCTGGCAATTTTTTTTATAATTTTTGGAATAGACGAGCCAGATACCACCACCGCTCTCGTTACATATTTGCTACAAAAATTTTCTATGAATTCCTTTGTTTGGGAGGGAATTAGAATTTTTTCGTTACAAACTCTAAGGTCAATAATCAAATCCAACTCTTTAAATTCTGCGATTGCAGCACTTAATCGACCTTCTATTTCACCATCTGTAATAGAAAAACTTGCCGTATCTTCGATTTGAATTCTTATTGCGACAACATGCGAAATGATTTTACCCTGTCTTTTTAGTTCTATTACACCGGCCATATGCTCATCATCTCGATCTATGCCTATTACTGGAATAACAGAGGAGCTACTGAAAGTCTCCAAAATGTATCTATAATTATTCTGTCCATTAATTTTCAAATTGGAATCGATATCAAAACTATCCAAATAAAACGAATCGAAATCCTTTAAATGTGCCTTTGCTTCATTGATTCTCTTTGTATCCTTGAGATACATGTCCGCTGTAATATGCTTTGCAAGTCTCGGGTAATCAAAAAAAGGAATTATCTGCGACTTTACTTCCAATTTTAGATTACTCAGTGCACCAAATTCGCCTCTTTTTAGTTTTAAAAATGGAATATACTTAATCTTTTTCAACTATTAACTCCCTCACATCCACTCCATACATTAATCTAGGAAACAATTTGTAATTATTTAAATACCGACGTATCATTCCCGCAGCAATTATAGGGTGCACCTCAGCAAAAGCTGAAATAGAATTTACTAATTCCTCATCTATTCCTCTCAGTGAAATATTTCTTAATAAATGTCTAGGAATTAGAGTGCGGGAGGCCAAATTGTCGGCAGCCAATTCGATTTCATTTTTATCTATCCTTTTGTGATCAAAATCGCCCACATCCTCTGTGATTGGTACGTTGAGCTTGTTTAAGTGCAAAACAATATGTGAAAGCTCATGCATGATTGTAAACCAAAAATAATCTAATCTGGAATATCTAATACTCAGGCCTATGACTGGATTCCCAGTTTCCAGTTTAAAAACAGCTGCATCTATTTTTGCACTAGGAAGTGCCTTTTCATAAATCAGAATGATCCCTTTTTTCGCCAGAATTGTTGGCAACTGTTTTATGGAATCTACCGATATGCTTAAACGCGCAATCTGCTGCAGATCATTGACTGTAAGACTGTTGAATTTCATTAGCGGTGATTTCAAAAGCGAGTTTTTAGCCAAAAAAGAAACCTTTGCAAGCCAAACCATACCTAGAAATGAAGTTTCGTCGCTTGCTTTGCGAAAAAGTGCTTGCTGGTTAGTCGAAAGCATTTCTTGCCAAAGCCACAATATTGAAGCCTTGTCTTGTGGATTTTTAATCCACTCATTTTCAGCTAAAACTCTCTTCGGCAATCTATTCCAGACTTCATTAAAAGCTTTGTAGCTGCCCAGAAGCGAAATCCCATCATTATCATTAAAGGTCGAATCAAATACTTCAAAGTCATCAATTTCTAAGTTATTTTTTTCTGACAATTTCATAAAGACTCCCTCAAGAAGGCTTTTGCTCGATCAGAGCAAAATTCGAAACATGGCAATATGCCCTTATCGTGAGCTGAAGACAAGCGATTCATTCCGATTTTTTCATAAAAGGGAATTGCCTTAGGAAGTGAATGTAGAGAACAGCCCAATCTTAAGCTGAGAACTGTCTTACCATAATACAGTAAAAACTTAACTAATGCAGAACCAAGACCTCGAAAAATCTTTTTGCTAAAAAAAGAATCTCTGTTCCATGGTGCTACTGCAAGATATTCGATATAAAAAACTTCACCGGGCTCCAAGAGAGCATTCTTTGGGAAAAAGATAAAACCTAATGCCTCAACCCTATTGTTGACAAGCAAATAGAACCATTCGTGTTGATCATCATTGTATTTATTGCCTTTAGCTAGCCAATTCCAGTGATTATCTTCATATGAAAGGCTTCGCATTGCCTCTTCAACAACATCACGATCAAGGTCTCCACTCTCGATAATCTCAATCAGCGGAGCAAAGAATTGCAGTTGTGAGAGCTGATAATTATAAGTTAAGCCCAAATCATACCCAATTTTTATGCAAAAAGAATGCGATTTTCCTTCTTTATCAAAAACTGAGCCTTTGCCAAATTCGTCAACTATGTTCATTAAAAGCTCCTCTCAATTACGATTTTTAATCGCATATTTCTTTGCAAGCCTACTACAAAACTGGATAATTTATAGGCCAGAGCCAAACTTGAACCACTGGTCTTGCAAGCCTGTTATCGGAAACATGTAGATTTTTTTCCCAATTCTCTGATTCCTCAGGGTGAATTCCTCAAATCACTTTCAAAACATGCTATTTCCGCTAACTTAATGCGCTTTCAATGAAATGATTCGCAGAAATGATCACCGGCTGATCCTGTAGATTAACACATTGAAAGAAAAACAGAAAGTTTCTGTTGCTGGCACCAAAACACCAATGCCAGCACCAGGCATTGGTGATCATAAACTCCAGTCCAGTAGCAGGTCATACGGGATTTCACCAGAATCACCAAATTTGCACACACATACTCAACCTTATTCAGAATGAAAGAAGAATGAGATTTAGAGGTATATAGTATATTATTTTGGTGATTTTGGTGACATGCATCTTAAAACCTTATAGGCAAAGGATTTGCATCGCACCAAACCTCTGGTGTTTGATGGTGATTTTGGTGCTGATGGGTCGAACTCGACAATGTTATTCATCTGAATAATTAATTCCCGGTGAAGTGATTAGCGAACTCTTGAATCACAAAGCTAAATCAAGAGGCATTTTACCAGAACCATCTTCGACCTATCTTATCCCTGTAAGGCAATCAAAGAATTAAGGCCACGCCGTACAGGGCGCAAGAATCTTCTTACTCTTTCTCTGGTCCAGGAACGTCAAAGACCAGGACTGTTAATAGAAATTCTCGATTCGCATCTGATTCGTGATGGAAAACATAGCGAAATCCGGTTTCATGCTTCCAATCCAATGCTCTTTTAAAATTATTGTGCACCACTGTTTCAGCCTGAATCCCGCTTAAAACAGTTGTCAAGGTAGTGCCACGGTTAAACACAAAAATTGCTGTTTTTGTATCTCGCCAGGCTGTGTAGCCAAGCAGCTGGTCAATTGTTTCTCGGTAATGCTTTGGTCCTTTCCAAAATTTGCATTCCGCAATAAAAACGTTTCGATCTTTTTCACGGAGTAGGATATCCGTTTTTCCTTTGACGTTAAAGGTCTCCCCGGTGGCTGCTCCTTCAAATTGACCATTTAACTGAACCAAGAAATGTTGCCGAAGGTCTTCTTCACCCATAGTTTTAAACGCTGTTGGACTGCGTTCCATGACATGAGCCATTTTTTGAGCAACTGATAAAATGTGTTCATAGTTGGCCATATCAAGAACAGGCTCGGGCTCATATGGCTTATTTGTTGCTTGCGGTAGAATAGGGATTACTCTGCGGCGTATTTCTGGGACAGCATAGGTCTTAGGTGCATCTGCCCTAGTTTTTATCGGTATTCCCAGCGATGACACCCGCCCTTGGTTAGCTAGAATCCTATTCTTACGCTCCTTAATAATTTGTTCCGCTTCTGCAGCAATATTTTGAGCGTATGGTCTGAGATCTGATTGTATCCATGAAAGGTGCTGTTCAATTTCATCAAGAACTTTCTCTGTTTTCTGCTTTAGATCAGACTGTGGCGCATCATGGGGTATGTTGTAAATGATAAATAGTGATGAGCCCCGGATTTCGGCTCTTGGCGGTGCTGACGTGGATGTGGTTGCTTGCGCATAAAGCAATTGAATGTCCCCTTGAATAGGGACTTCAATCTCAATGCGTTGCCCTGGCACTAAGCACGGTCGTGTTGCGTCTCGAATATAACGACTTCGATCATAGCGAACGTCAACCTGTGTCTCACATTCAGAAGCAGACCAGTTCTCTCTGCAAAGAATTGGAGCTTCTATGGAGTATTTTTCAATCAAGTATTTAACCAAGTCCGCAGGAGACGTGTTAAGCAGTCTATTGCCATCCATGCGTTCCACTTCATTTCGCATGCTAAGGCGCTGATTCTGAATAATATCCGAAAGGCTGGTTGATGAAAACAGCAGTCCGGAGGATTTTTCAACAAGACCAAACATTCCTCTCTCCTTCTATTCGTTCTATGAGATATTTAGATGTTCTGATAATACAATATAGACTGAGCTGCTGTCATTTCATTCCAAGTTGTCTCATTAAATCATCAGCTTTGTATTTTACTGGCTTTCAAAAACTGCTCCGCAATGATTCTGGACAATGGATATCGGCAAATTCATAAAAAGAACCTTGGAGATCAACCCCGCATTACTTTGTAGGTAATATCTGAGCTTCAATCACTGGGGAAATCCCTTACTACTGCTTCTTATTGACAGAAATGATCCCACCAGCCAATAGCCAAGCAATAACATCCGCTCCAGAAGCTCCTGCTTTAGCATTTTTGCTTCCACAATCTAATCCGTAGCAAACAACCTCAACCCAATCGTTCTTATTATCATAACTACAGTTAAATGTATAACCGTCTCTGGTAATATTCCAGGTCCTAAAAGAGCTAATTTTCTTACGCATAGTTTCTTCGCTCCGTTACTTTAATAACCATTTTTACAATCTTCAAGAGCCCAAAGGACCACCTCACACTATATTCTCAACCTCATTCACCTTCTTAATTCTGGCAAACAGAGCCTCGGCAACATCGCCGAACAGCCCCTCAGGCCCATCATGATACATGTCACTGAATGGCGGTTCATACAAAATGCCTTCCCGGACAAACCCGTCTTCAACGAAATAATCAATTATCTTACGCACGAATGCCAGCTGCAGCGTTGAAAAGTTCGCTCCTTCGATGAAGTCGGCAAATTCTTTCTCTACCGCTTCCCGGCTCAGGCCGACGATAGATCTGATCAGCAGATCGAGACTGGGGTTGTCTTTTCCGGTCTTTTCCTGGAAGCCGACCTGATACGCCTCTGTAAACAATTCTCTGTCTTCCGCGGTGCTCAGGCTCAAAATTTCTTCGAGCCTCTTCAGGTCAGCATCGGTCAATGGCCGGTTACAGCGAACCTTCCAGATTACTTCCTGATCGAGATTCTTTTCTATAACGGCATTCATCTTCAGGCGGTAAGCCGCCAGCTCGTCATTTTTGAAAGCTTCCATGCCCGGTTCGAATACTGCAGGCGCAGTCAGGGTGTCGCTGAAGTTCGAATAAACGATCTTCTTCTCAGCCTGATCGATGTATTTTATCAGCAGTCTGAGGCGCTTTCTGATCTCTTCGAGAACCTTGATGTTCATGCCTTCCCAGAACTCATCTGTTTTTATCGCCTGAATGAATTCCAGCTGCTTATTGACGTCAGGTATCGTCGTCTTGTCTTCGAGCTTGTCTGTAACCTTTCTGATCTTTTTCATCAGAGAAACGTATTCGCCAGACTTCTCAAGCAGCGCCAACTCAGCTTTCAGCAGCAGGTGGTCCCAGCGCCGGGCGTATTCATCGTCTGCTTCGAACTGGCTGGGTAATCCTGATACGGTCTTCGCCACTTCAGTTCTCAGCTCAGAATCGAGCTTTTCCCAGGTATCCCGATTCTTCAGCTTCGTGACATTCTGCAGGTGTGGCCGCACCAGAAAGTTCTCATCGCACATGCCTGATACGTATTCATGCAGGTTATCGAGAAACTCTTTTCTGATCGTCGCAGAGTCTTCGCTGTCGTCATCCTGCAGCATGTCAGCCAATAGCAGGCGGTTTCTGAATATCCGCTGGCTTAATGGTATCACCGCGTTACTTTCAACACCTTTGGGGTTGGTCTCGAAGAATTCGAAATTCTCGCAGTAGTCGAATACATAGAAGCACTTTTTGTCGTCACCGGGCCCGAACAGGTCTTCGCACTTTCTCGTGCCACGGCCGATCATCTGCCAGAACTTCACTTTCGAATACACCGGCTTGGCAAATACCAGGTTCACGACTTCCGGAACATCGATACCGGTATCGAGCATATCGACCGAAACAGCTATCTGCGGCATTCCGTCGGCTTTTTTGAACTTGTCGATCACACCCTCTGCGTCTTTCCCCAACGTGTAGTCGATCTGTGCGCAGAAATGGCCTTTATGTTGCGGGTAATTGGCGTCGAATCTGGTGACGATGAACTTCGCATGGTCGCTGTTACGCGCAAATATGATGGTTTTGCCGAGCTTATCACCGCCGCTGACTTTAACACCTCTTTCCATAAGATCTTTGAGAAAGCTGTCTACCGTAGGTGTGTTAAACAACCACTTGTTAATAGCTTCTTTGCCGACTTTTTCCGGAATGACACCGGTAACTTCGTCTGCAAAATGCTTTTCGTATTCTTCTTTGTCTTCGTCGCTGAGCTGCGAGTAGGTAAGGCCTTCCCGGCTGAGCTTCGTTGATACTGCGGCCTTGTAATAGTTCAGCAGATAGCCCTGTTCTATGGCTTCAGCGAGGTCATAACCGAACACCGGACCGGTCTCTTTTGTCAGGTTGAACATCTGGTAGGTGTTCTTGTCGACTTCATCTCTGGGCGTTGCGGTCAGGCCGACCAGGTAAGAATCGAAATAATCGAAAATCGCGCCGAACTTCTGATAAATGCTGCGGTGTGCCTCGTCTATTACCAGCAGATCGAAATGGCCCGGCGAAAACAGCCGCTCACCGTCTTTGAACTCGTTGATCAGGTTCATCATCGTGTGATAGGTCGATAGACAAACTCGCGAGAGGTTGTCAGACTTTGCATCTCTCAAATCAGCCGCCGGGCAGTTCGGCAGAAACTTTGTGAACGCGCCTTTGGCCTGCTTAACCAGCGCATCACGGTCACACAGAAACAGCACGCGCTTGGCCCAGTTGGCTTTCTGCAGCACTTCGACCAGAGCTATGGTGAGCCTGGTCTTGCCTGAGCCGGTAGCCATAACCAGCAGAGCTCTTCTTTGATTCTTTGTCTCAAAATGTTCGGTAACTGCCCGTATGGCAAGATGCTGATAGGGCCGTTCGACCGTCTTGCGGCTAATGGTCGGATTAAGAATTGATTTTCGTGAAGTTCTTCGCTCTATGGCCAGCTGCAGCTCGTCTTTTTTATAGAAGCCCTGAATCTGGCGTTCCGGGTAGAAGTGGTCGTCCCAGATGAAGATCTCATAGCCGTTGGTATAGAAGATCAGCGGGCGCTGGTTGAACTTCTTTTCGAGTGCGTTGGCATAGTCGAGTGCCTGATATTTGCCGAGCTTAGCGTCTTTGGTGGTTTTCTTGGCCTCGATGACTGCAAGCGGCAGTCCGTTGTCGTCAAAGAGAACGTAGTCGGCAAAGCCGGTGCCGGTATAATTCTTGTTTCTGTCGACGCCGTCGAGTTCGTATTCTTCTTTCAGGTTGGGTGAACCCTTATGCCAGCCGGCTTCTTTGAGTAATACATCGATAAGCAGTTTTCGGGTTTCTGCCTCAGAATAGTCATGCGTATCAGGAACAGCAACAGCTTCGGCTTTCTTTGCTGCAATCTGTTCCTTCAGCTTCGCGATTTCGGCTTCCTGTGCAGCCAGTTTGGCCTGGTAAGCTTCCTTGTCGGCTTTTTCAGCCTCAAGGGCTTCTCTGAGCTTTTTTTCTTCGTCTTCGTGCTTCTGTTCGAGCTCAATGATCTTGTTGCGGCTGGTTTTGGCAATATCGCCGGCATCGGGAATGAGTTTGTCGTTGAATTCTGACCGCAGATCGACATCGAAATAAGTTCGATGCAGCCAGAAAAGAACGCTGTGCAGCTGCTTAACGACAAGAATCGAATCCTGTGATGATATTGCGTGTTCGCTGTGCGCGGCCAGGTTGCCGTATTTCTGAATAATGGTGAGACTGCGCTTAACCTGAATCGGAGCAAGCTTCTGAAAGCCTGCATCATTGATCAGGCTGCTGAGCATGGTGTTATATGGCAGACTTAGATCCTGGTCAGCCTTAAACATCCATTTAAGCGCGGTCTCTGCCGTCAGCCTGGCCTGAAAGCAGGCATATCTGGTATCGAGCCGCCCACGCAGTTCTGTTTTCTGCGCAAACTCTCTGATCTGCTTCAGTTCATCATCGATAAAGCTGAAATTGCTTTGTCTCTGATTATTCTGATTGTCACTCTGTGTATTGTCGTTATTCATCATGTGCTCTCAGTGTTTACTATTTGTTTTAGTCACTTTACCACATGATCCGGGCAAAGCGCTTATTCGTTAACTACTTCAGATCCAGTTCTCCTTTAAATGCGCGTTGCATGAGGGAGCTGAAAAGATTTTCAAGGCTATGGGAATTCTTAATAAGTTCAAATTTTTTCCTCATCAATGAACAATAAAATAAAGAAAATTTTTCTTGTAAAGGTCGGCTTGGCAACAGGATATCAAGACCACTCAACCCCTCTATGTTGATATTAAACTGCCCAGCTGAAGTTTTTGATTTTCTTTTTAACTGTGAGCGCAAGCCCTCAGAGCGCAAAAGGCTCAGCAGATAATGATGAACTATTCTATGGTCATCAATTCTAGCTCTGATCAAATAGGAAGCGTATACAAAACCTTCTTGTTCCTTTTCAATCAAAGCACACCGGCCAGTATAATCTGGATTGCCATTAGTTCTCACAAAAAGCAAATCATTTTCGATCAATCTCAGGCGTTCATATTCAGCTTCTTTCATATCATTATGCTGTAAATCGCCTAAAACAATGGAGTCCCCGATAATATTTGGGATTCTTAAAATCGGATAACCAACCTTTTCATAAGATGATTTCCCAGAAGTTCCATACCGAAATTCTTTAACGAATTCTCCCAACCTGTGAATAGGCCACCCCTTCGGGTTGGTGACGGGGTCGCCGAACATGTCGAGGAAGGTTGCATGCAGCAGGTCATCGAGGCGCTTTATCTGCTCTTCACGCCTGCGCCGCAACTCATCGGCCTTCGCCAGCACCGCCGCAATCTTTTTCTGGATTGGTAGAGGCGGAAGGGGTATCTCTGTTTCGTTCGCTCTTGAAATTGTATAAGTGCCAACAGTCGCTCCAGAAGAGTTTTGGATGAAGCTTTGAACCGCAGATGTTTTTATTGCGTAATCTACATACTTTGAGTCTATTTCTTTCTTTTTCTTGAGCCAGATGATGTTCCCATCTTTGAAGTAGAATTTATCTCCTTCTCTTACGATATAAACTTTCCCGAGAGTCCCGACTCCAGTTATCAAAATATCTCCGGTAGCAGGCACCCCATATTTACTTTTATAGTCCTGAAACATGGCCTCAGAAATGAAAAGCTCATTATCCACATAGCCATCTTGACTCAGCTTAACGACTTCTCTTGCACGATAAAATGGCACTCCTGAGCTTTTCCATTCAGATTTAAACACACGCTTACTGGAAGTTATCTCAAAATACTCGTCTAAACGACATTTGGGCCAGCTCATACTGTTGCACCGCCCGCTTCGGTAGAGTTATTGACAGACAAATATGTGTGGCACATAATACTCTCAACGGCTGCCAGCGGATCGTCAATTGACGGTTCCATCGTAAGAGGCGGTCGTTTTTTATTCTGACTGGAAGATAATTGTGCAACGGGCCGTTGCACTTTTTGATTATGCCTTAACCCCTCGAATTCGAGGGGATTAGAATTGATTAACCTATTCATCCCAGCATACCGTCCAGCTCTTCGAGGCCTTTCTGTATCTCTTTTTCCATTTTTATGATCTCGGTCAGGATGTCTTTGGGCTTGTTATACTTTACTTCGTCGTAAATGATCTGCTTATAACGGTTGATCGACAGGTCGTATTTTTCTTTTCTGATGTCATCTACAGGCACCATGAAAGACTTGTCGGTTCTTTTGCGCTTGCTCTCAGCTTCAATATTATGCCAGCGTTTGATAACGTCGGGAATATCGTCGACATCGATCTTGGAGCGCTTGTCGTCAAGGCTGTAACCGTCTGCCTGCATGTCATAGAACCAGACATTATCAGTGCCGCCGGTGCCGGTTTTGGTGAAAATCATTATGCCGGTGCTTACACCCGCGTAGGGCTTAAAAACGCCCGCTGGCAACGAGATAATTGCTTCAAGGCGATGATTGTCGATGATCTCTTTCCTGACGTCAAGATGGGCATTAGATGAGCCAAAAAGCACACCATCAGGAACAATAACAGCACATCTTCCGCCGGCCTTAAGCAGTCGCAACATCAAGACCAGGAATAACAGTTCAGTCTTCTTTGTTTTAACAGTCTCAAGCAGCTTCTTTGAAACTTCATTCTCTGCAAGACTGCCCTTAAAAGGCGGATTAGCAAGGATCAGAGTATATTGCTCAGATTCTTTATTGCTGTCAGAAAGGGAATCTTTATACATGATATGCGGGTTCTCAACCCCATGCATCATCATGTTCATGCTGCCGATGCGCAGCATTGTGGTATCGAAGTCGAAGCCGTTGAACAGACGGCCGTTAACATGATCGCGGTTGTCAGCCGAATGGTAGTCGATTTCCTGATGAGTTCTAATGTATTCACCGGCTGCGACGAGAAAGCCAGCGGTGCCGCAAGCCGGATCACAGATTGAATCTTTAACCTTCGGCTGCATCAGCTCGACCATCATTTTGATGATATGGCGGGGTGTTCTGAACTGGCCATTCTGCCCGGCTGAAGAAATTTTGCCGAGCATGTATTCGTAAACGTCGCCCTTGGTATCGCGGTCTTTCATGGGCAGATCTTCGATGAGTTCTACCGCCTGAGTCAGCAGACTGGCCTTCGGGATGATGAAAGTTGCATCGGCCATGGCTCTGGCAAAGGTAGTATCAGAGCCCGATGCCATATTCTTTATGAATGGAAAAACCTCAGCATGAAACAGAGAAAACATTTCGCCCGGCTCAAGGTGCTTGAACTTTGACCAACGCAGATGCTGTTGCTTGTCGTTGAATATCGGGTCTTTGACAGGCTTGCCGGTTCTGTTGGCCTGCAGCTCTTTTAGCGTATGAATATCATCGAGACGCTTGATAAACAGCAGATATGATATTTGTTCAATAACCGTCAGCGGGTTGGCGATACCGCCAGTCCAGAATGCGGTCCAAAGTGCATCAACTTTATTGCGTATTTCCCCGGTCAGCATAATTACCTCTGTGATTCGCTTTACTTTATCGAATTATACTACTCATGATCTTCTGACTTGTCAGCAACTTTAGTGAGTGCCGGCCACACAAATATCAAAGAAATGGCACAGTTATTCAGCCCTGGCACCAAATCACCAAAGTCGTCGTCACCTTCTGGTGACACCCAAGTAGCCATCAATAAACAATTTGACTGATCTCGCACCAGAATCACCAAAAATTGACACACATACATTCTTATTCATTTGGATAAGAATAAAATTCTATAGGTACATAGTATAAATATTGGTGTTTTAGTGGCAGTCTGCCGTAAGTCTTCCTGGCAAAGAATTTGCATCGCACCAGACCCCTGGTGCCAGATGGTGACTTTGGTGCTGGCGGAAGCGATGATGTGTAGTTCATTGTGACACAAGACTCAAAGTGATATAATCCTTTAAATTCAACCGTAGAGAGGTTCCTATGGCAGGTGCTTTTACACATATCTGTCTGGTAAATGAGGTTTTGAACAGAATTCGTGAATTGCCAGAAAACAATTTTCCTGAAGAAATAAAAGATCATCTTATCGCAAACAAACATTTTCTTGAGCTTGGTTCTGTTGCCCCGGATTATCCGCTATTGGATTACAAGAATACGGATTCAGAAAATTGGTCTGGGTGTATGCACGCTGTTTCAACAGGCGACTTCCTTCAAGTTGGTGCTTTTCGCGCGCGAAAAATGGGAAATCCAATAAGGGGAAAATACATCGCCTGGTTTTTGGGTTATTTATCGCATTACACGGCTGATGTGTGCCTTCATCCAATTGTTGAGAAACTTGTGGGGCATTATTATGACGGGAATCAGGTAGCGCATCGAGAGTGTGAAATGTATCAAGATGTCTATATTGTAAAAAAGAAGCGCGGGCAAGAACTTATTGAGGCTGAAATTCTTGATGAAAGCATCTTAAAATGTTCTGAGTCTGAGAATCGATCCTTTCTTGACATCCAAATCAAAATGGTATGGCAAGAATTGCTTGCTACTGTCTACAATCAATATTCATACACCAGTAAGCCAGAAATTGATCGGTGGCATTCAAAATACTTGTTCAAGATAGATCGACTTGCAGAAGAGGGCTCTCAAATCTTTGGCTTTGCATGGTTGCTAAACCATTTTGGCCTTGCATACCCGTGGTCAACCGACAAAAAAGATAAATTTTTGCAGAATTTGCCTTCACCTGATCCAAATATCTCAGTAAGCTTTGATCAGGCTTTTGAAAAAACTGTTCAACATTGTTTAGAAAATTTCATCTCATTTTCTAACTATATTTCTGGCCAATATCCAAGAATTACAGCACGTTTTGGCGACTACAGCATGGATAGTGGAATGGACAAGAATGGAAAATTTTTATATTGGTAAAACCTTGCGATAAGAAGGCTGGTGGCTCTCAACGCTTACGCTTCTCGAAATCCCCCAGCCATTTTTTGCATCTGGCTTGCACTTCTTCTATTTTACCGGGTGTGAGTTTGGCGGCTACTTCATCGCGGAATTTGGCAAAGTCTGCGTTTTGGCTTGCTGCAAGATTCTGCCAGAAATAGGCTTCTGCATAATTCTGAGAAACACCTTCCCCTATGTAATAACAAGACCCAAGCGCAGCCTGAGCGTCTACATCGCCTTTCTCGGCAGCTTTGCGATACCAATTTACTGCTTCTGCTTTATCCTGAGCAACGCCTTCGCCATCGTAATAACAAAAACCAAGCGCAGCCTGAGCGCCAGCAAGACCTTGCTCGGCGGCTTTTTGAAGCCATTTAACAGCTTCTTTATAGTCCTGAGGCACGCCTTTGCCATTGAGATATGCACGAGCAAGGGTAAACTGAGCGACCGCATGGCCCTGCTCAGCGGCCTTGCAATACCAATTTACAGCTTCTTTATAATCCTGAGGAACGCCTTCGCCATTTAGATAAGCATTTCCAAGGTTAGTCTGGGCGTCTGCATGGCCTTGCTCAGCGGCCTTTCGGTACCAATTTACCGCTTCTTTATAATCCGTGCCGCTGTAATAAGCATACCCAAGTAAATACTGAGCGGGTGCATTGCCTTGCTCGGCCAACTCCTTAATGACAGAAATATCTGCGCAAAACGCAGACGAACAAAGCATCATCGCCAATACAACCAGTATGAATTTATTCACCAGAACGCCTCCCACGATTTTTATCATTATACTTTGCCATAAGTGGCGGCAACAATGCCACTATAAAAGATAGCATCTGTTCAATCATGCCGTCGGTGCAGCGTATAAGTTACTCTGCGATGTATTCTGATGTGCCGGGCACTACTGTTTTATCAGCTTCTCAATCTCATAGTGCGGTTTAACCATCAGCGCAGCCTCGGCAGGGTTCTTGCCCGCATAAGCTCTAATCTGCTTTTCATGCGCTGCGTTTTTGCAGCCCGCCAGGGATAAAGCGCCGGAGATAATTTTCAACCCGGCATCAATTTTCCCCTCGATAATCAGCATACAGCCAAGAGCAAAGTGATCTGATGCAATAATGTTCGCTGGCTGATAGCCGTTTTCCTTGATGAATAAACTTTCGATAATTTCTGGAGCTGTCATAACAACCCTCCTGTATTTATTGCGTACATATTTACATAGGGTTATTGCCGCTCAGAGTCCAGTTTTCAGCAGAAAAAAGTTTCGAAAAACTGGGTATAAGTAACTTGGAAGCGAAACCCGCTTCTAATCATGTTTTTCAAGGAGGAACAATGAGAAAGCTTATCAGAACCATTTTTCAGATCGCAAGAATCGTAGCAGTATTTATACAAGCATCAGAACGGCAAAAAGCAGAGAAAGCAACACAAAACCAACCTCATAGAAACAGAAACCACAGCAAGAGAAAGGGCAATTAATCCGTATTCGAGATTTACCTCAAAATTGATCCGAAACCCAAAGACCAAAAATGAAAGGAGCCATTTCATGGAACTCACATTTAACACGCTTAAGGAACGCAGACCTATGTCTCTACAGACCTTAGCAGACCACATTGGAATCGTCGAAAGTCACGACAGACCCGACATAATAACGAATCTCTCAGATCTCAAAATGAACGACGACCTCAATATCGTTGTCCCGAGTGAGGGCAACTACGCCCTCACGCCCTGGAGCCGTAGACAGATCGCTAATCTTCTCGGATTCAAATTCGACAAATGGTTCGAAAATGCAGATAACGCAGAAAAAGCATTCGAACTCAACCGGCGCTTCAACCGCGCAACCGGCCAGATCAAACTCAGAACCACAGATATGACAGATGCTAACGCAGACGGAACGCTTAAAGCTTTCGTCAGCCCGACCTACAGCGCAGTATCAGACTCTATGCTCAGCAATCTGATATTACATTCAGTCCAGCAGAATGATTGCCAGATACCCGTTATCCGCGCTAACTTCACCGACAAAACACTCAGTTACGCTATCAGGATCGGTGACCCATACGAAAGCCTAAGCAGCTCAGCCGTTGGCACGATATGGGGGGGTATTCTTATTCAGAATTCAGGGGTTGGCTACGCCAGCCTCAGTATTAGTCTTCATTTGATGCGCCTTGTATGCACGAACGGCATGACAGCTCCCGTAGCAGGCGCAACTCTTCTCAGACGCCGCCATAGCGGTAGACCCGAGGCAGATCTCTGGAATCAGATTTCGCATGTATTAAGCGCAGTGCCGGAGAAACTCGGCTACGCAGTTCATGCACTTCGGGAATCTCAGAATAAGAAAGTCGCAAACGCACAAGCGGCAATCGAAGCCATTATCAAGCAGGCTTACATGCCAAGCAAACTCGTAGAACCTCTCATGCTGGCTTACAACAAAGAGCCATACGAAACCGCATTCGCTGTTGCCCAGGCAGTCACAGACTTTGAAACCCATGAGCAGCTCGGCCTTTCGCCGGAAGACCGCAAGCAACTCGAAGATGCAGCAGCGGAATATATCGCCAATGCTGCATGAAACCTACCGTTACACGGGGAGTGACCATAACTGGTTGCTCCCCTTCTTATTTTCCACAGGAGGAAATATTATGGAACGAAGTGAAACAATCGGAAAACTTTCAGAAGCCCTTGCTAAAGCACAAGGAGAAATGAAACCCGCATCGTTTGACGCAATGAATCCGCATTTCAGGTCGAGATACGCTAGCCTGGCATCCATCATGGAAGCCTGCAGAAGTGCATTGTCTCAAAACAATATCGCAATTATCCAGGGGGCCTCAGTAGAAGAAGACCGCGTGATCGTTGAGACTATGCTCATTCACGCATCCGGTGAGTTCATATCGGACCAGCTCTCGATGAACATCCAAAAAGACAGCCCCCAGGCTATCGGATCAGCCATCACCTACGCCCGGCGCTATTCTCTCGCCAGCCTCGCAGGTGTCGTTTCCGACGAAGATGACGATGCCGAAGCTGCCATGCCTAAAGAAAACGCTCAGAAGCCCGTTAAAATCGTCCAGGTGACAAATCTCGATGAACACAAGAGAACCCGCAGCGATAATAGTCAGAAAGCAGATGCAGCTGAAAAAACAGTCAAACCTGGCACACCGGCCCAGAATCAGAATAAGCAGGCCGACCAGACCCAGATCAGGATTCAGAAGATCAGGGCAATCTTCGGTCTGTCTGCTCAACTCGGCCACAGCCCGGAAGAAATGAAGACCGTTATCGGCAACCTTATCGGTCTTGACCGGCCTATCAAAGAATCATCCGAGATAAAAGACACTGATCTCGACGGCATAATCTCCGCTTTCAGCAAGGATCTCGAACTCAAGGAGGCAGCTTAATATGCGTATCACCAACAAGTTCAATCTCCCGGAAACTATCGTCAATGCCATAAGGCACGATCCATACTCTTCAGGACCTTGCGACATCAGCGTAACCCGCTTAATCTCGCCGCCTAGAAAAGTCGCACTCGAAAGAGCGCACTTCAAAGAACTTGAAGAAGACGCATCAGACCGCGTATGGTCATTATTTGGCCAGGCCATGCACGTAGTTCTTGAACGTGCAGAAAATATTGCAGATACAGAAACCCGCTACTCAATTGAACGCCAGGGCTGGAACATCTCCGGCCAATTCGACAGGTTTGACCCCATCTCAGGCATCCTTACCGACTACAAGGTAACTTCGTGCTATTCAGTAAAGAATGGCTCGCGCTCAGAGTGGATCGCCCAGATGAACATTCTGGCGGCACTGCTCAGAGAAAACGGCTATGCAGTCAACCAGCTCCAGATCGTAGTGATACTGCGTGACTGGAGTAAATCTATGTCACAGCGGATCACGGATTACCCTGATCAGCCCGTGGTAACAATCGATGTTCCCGTGTGGAGCCAGGAGAAATGTGAAGAGTACATCGATGAACGTATTCGTCTTCACCAGGCAGCGCGGGATAAACTACCGGAATGCACAGCAGAAGAACGTTGGCAGACCGCTGACGTTTTTGCACTGATGAAAGAGGGCCGCAAGACTGCTGTCAGGGTTTTCTCATCGGCGGCTGAAGCTAATACAGCTTTGGTTGATGCTGGCGAGAAACATTCTATTGATCATCGACTGGGCCGAAGCATTCGATGCCAAAGTTACTGTCCGATCGCAAGGTTCTGTGAACAGTGGCTGGGGAGCCAATAATAGTTAAAGGCTCTCCAGTCAGGAAAGAAGTAGAACCATTGGTCCTGCTTCTTTTTTTTAGCTATTGAGCAATTTCAAAATACTTTGCTAACAGGCCTTTTGCCTTTTCTTGATCTCGAAGGTCAGCATCTTTATCTACAATACAGTTTAATAGCCAATTTTTAATGACAATAGGATCATCTGAAACGATCCCACTATCATCTTTGTGAAGCTCTGCTCTGACAGAACTTTTGTTTTGAGATGCCCAGAAGAACAATACTGTATGACCGCTATAAGACATTGCGTTCAGGGGTACATTTAAGTTTTTCATGTTTTATTTCCTCCAAAATGAAAAAAATGAGTTTCTAATTAATACTTTACAGTGGCCTTATCTTTTATTCATTTACGAAAATAAAATTTTTATCCCCCATCAATAACAGCACCAACATCATCCACAACCTTTTTACATACCAGACAACCTCATCAACGCATGCCATTATATTAGAAGCAATCTCGGAACCAGAGAGTCTGAATACTGTGAAACCATTACTCTGTAAAGCCCGTTCTTGTTGCTTATCCATGTTGATGCGCTCAGGGCTATTACGGAACTCAGTTCCATCACAGTAGATCATTAATCTAACAGATCTGATAACAAAGTCCGGAACAGAGAGCTTCTTATCCTCTAAGATTATTTCGACCTGTTCTTCGGATGTGATATTTCGACGTTTGCACCAAAATCACCATCAAACACCAGGGGTTTGGTGCGACTCAAATCCTTTGTTTATAAGACTTACAGGGACCTGTCACCAAAATCACCAATATTTATACTATATACCTGTAGAATCTCATTCTTATTCATCTGAATAAGAGTGTGTATATGTTTCTGATTTTTTGGTGATTTTGGTGAAAGTGCGCGTTAACGGCTCCAGCTGCCCAAAACAGCTGCACCATGCCTTGGTGCAGTCACCAAAATAATGGTGACGATACGGTTTCCCTGAAGCTTTACATGTTGTTATCTTATTTTTGACTATTCTGAGCATTTTTTGGTCCAGTATTAGCGTCAAAGACATTTCAGCTGCCGCTAAACCTTCATGACTCGGCAGCAGCAAAAAAAGTTCAGCATGTATCCCTGTTAAATTTAACGAAGGTTAATTTATCCAAAATTCCTGCCGAACATTCTATGACCATAAAAGACAATACGGATCACAAAAGGGGAAGTGATGTTCTTCAAGCATTGTGTAAGGGTTATATTGTTAGGCCTTGCTGTCATTGTGCTTAATCAGCCAACAACAGCAACACAAATGATCGAAATAATACCGCCGCCGCCAGTTCCAGGCGAAAGTGTCCAAACTCTATACACTGAAAGCCGACCTGCCATTGAGCCAGTCAGTATTTTTGATGCGCCGGAAGAAAAGAACCTTGGCGTTGATGTCAGGCTTTGGCATAGCGATCTTGCCGGCCAGATTGATTCCAGAGGGATGAACCTTGGCCTGTCAGCTGATACCAGCATTAGCGCGCAGAGCAGTGGAAACCTGAGCGGTAGCTGGCAATTTGCCGACAATACTCAGCTTCAGCTCGATTATTTCAAATTCGACCATAGCGGTCACACAAATCGCAACGTCACCTTCGACAACCGCAACTATGCGGCCGGCTCAACAATAAGGCTGCGTAACAACATTTTTGGCCTCGGTCTGTCTCATATTTTGTCAGAAAACGACGAAGGCAGCTTCAAGCTGTTATACGGATTCAGGTTCAGTCAGCTCAATACTAAGATCGAGCAGAGTTTTGCTGCCGGAATCCGGGCTGGCGAATTAGACCAGAATATCGGCATGCCATATCTCGGCGTGGAAGGTACCGCGCGTCTTTCAGACAATGCCGGCCTGACCGGCTCAGCCAGATTTTTCGACTTCGATAAAAACGGCGAAGCTAACCGGTTATCTGACTTTGATCTTGCTTTCGAATTCGGGCGAGATTATCAAAACATGCCTGCAAGCCAGGAATGGTATGGCGTGCTGGGTTATCGCTACTTCATGTTGCATGACGAATCTGATGGCAATTCTTCGAGAGTTGTCTATTCAGGCCCAGTATTGGGCCTCAGGGGTAAATTTTGATCACAGATTGCTTATATTCGCGACAGACAAAGCTGAAGCAGCCTGTTTGTTGATGTCTGGTCTGGCAGATTCGCGTCAGAGTCCGCAAAGAAAGCTTGGTTTTAGAGAGGTTCGCTATGATTACTGGCAGAAAACTTTTGTTCGGGCTCATTCTTGCCTGCAGCGCTATCATAACTGGCTGTCTGTCTGGTTCCAGCAGCGTTAATTCCTGGCAGTCGTTTGCCGGAACTGGAGTTCTTACCGGCAATGTTACCGCCTCTGGCACTATTCAACCCGGCAACAGCTCTCGCTTTGATCTGAGAGGCATGTTTAACGTAGGTGGCGCCGCTATATGGCTGCAGGACCACCCGGAGATAAGAACAATTTCTGCTGGCGATGGTTCGTTTGTTCTTGAAAATGTGCCATTCGGCGTAAATCGCGTGGTTGCCAATATCAAAGCCAATGATAACAAGGTTTACAAGACCCGCTCTGAACCGATCGAGATGACTCAGGAAGCCCCCAATCAGGAAATCGGCCAGCTTGCGGTAGAATTCGCCAACAATCGCGTACGTATTATTCTTCGTGATGCTGACGGCAATTCGGTTTCCAACGCGGTTCTGACTCTTTGGGGTGAGACGTGCGAACTCGATGGTGATGGCATATATCTCAGCCCGCCTTTGCCGGATTCAGAACTGATCGAAGAAATTCTCATCGTTTCTGCCGACGGCCTCGATACCGGCAGCATAATCGCGCCTTTCTCTCCGAACGGTGAATCCGTTATCTTTTCGACACTGACAACACCCGATGCCCGCAACAAAGCGCCAAGCGTCTGGTTGACTACCGTTAAAGAGTCTGCTGACAAGATAAATCCAGGCGAGATAGTAAAGCTATGGGCGGTCTATCTCGACAGCAACCTCGAAGATCTCGACAATATTAGCGTAACCTGGGAATTGACTGGTGGCACACTTGCGTCAGGCTCGTCGCCGATCCCTGAAGACCATAAACGCCGGATACCTAATGTTGACTGGAGTGTTTCCCGCGTGGTTTCGGTTGAGTGGGCGGCTCCTTCAATGCCCGCGAATTACAAGGTTCAGGTTTCGGTTACCGATACTGGTGGCTTGAGTGGTCACGCCCAGCACCCGCTTAATGTGCATCTTTCCGACACTGATCCAGCTCCGCCTTTGCCAGCCAATCGACCCCCATCGGCATATATAGTTGCAAGTTCAACTGTTTTAACCGGTCAGCCATTACCTCTGAGGGTTATTGCCAGTGACCCGGATCTCGACATTTTATCTTATGCCTGGTCGGTGTCGCCTGCCGGCGGATCTTTTTCTTCGACTAAGGCGGAGTCTGTCGTCTGGACAGCACCGTCTGCATCAGGAGTCTATGAGATTCGTTGCCGGGTAACCGAGATCGGAGAAGCTCCGCTGAGCGTAGAAGCGACTTTTAATGTAATAGTTCAGGAAGATCCGATCATTGTCAGACCTGGCATGATCGCAGGCCATGTTCTCGATGCTCAGACAAGATTGCCGATACCACAGGCTGTTGTAGCGATATCGGGAACAAATATCTATCGAATCGCTGATGATACCGGGTATTTCGAGTTTGTCAATCTTGCAGCGGGAAACTATACGTTAATTGCAACCAGAAACGGCTATCAGGCTAGAACCTACTCAGGAATCGTTGTTCCTGCGCTGTAAATCGGGGAGAAAATAAAATGAAAAAACTAGAAGCTATGAAATCGAAGATGTCCGTAATTCTAATTTTTGCCTTGTTGGCATTTCTGATTACAGGTTGTGGCAACAGCAAAAATAGCTCCAGCAATCCTCTGGCCCCTGCCGTCAATGGTGTGCTCGTGCAGGGTCGTATTGCCGGTGAAGGCGATATGAGCGGCATTCCGGTTTACCTGCTTGGGCTCGAAGCTCAAGTGCCACCTTTGGCTAATCTTCGCGCATCCGAAGCTGCCACAAGTGTTGCTGGCCAGCTTTATTTCTCGATTACCGACAGTTCGGGCGTCTTCACTTTTCAAGATGTCATACCCGGTAGCTATAATCTGGTTGCCAGAAAAGACAAGAATCTCAGCGGAATCCGCCGCAATCTTGCTATTGGTCCGCAGGCTTCAGTGTTGCCAACCGACCTGGAACTGCTGCTGACTGCAACCGGCGATATATCAGGGCAGATTCAGGTTCCAACTGACTTTGCCAATCGCAGTGGCGTAATAGCATTTCTACCGGGGACATCTTTTGCGGCTTATACTGATGAAAACGGTGCTTTTACTATTTCTGGTGTTCCGGTAGGCAGTTATTCTGTGCTTTTCACCGCACCTAGCCTGACGCAGGCTCGCCTCGATAGCATCTCTGTTTCAGCAGGGCAGGTTACGACTCTGCCTCTGGTGACACTCGCCAAAGACACATCGTCTTTCGCCGGCATCGTCTGGAAGGGAACACAGACCGCATATCCCACTAACCCTCAACTTAACTGGGCCTATTACAACAGCACCGATAAGAAAGCTTATATATGGGATGGCACTGCCTGGCAGGTAATGGCAGAAAGCTTAACAGGAACCACTGGTTCTACAGGCGCAACAGGCGCCACAGGGGCGACCGGACCACAGGGACCTGTCGGCACGACCGGCACACCGGGCGCCGATGGTGTGGGCATTTCCTGGCGCGGCACTCTCGTTACAGCGCCAGCCACTCCGCAACTAAACTGGGCATATTATAATTCGACAGCGGGAAAAAGCTATATATATGACGGCTCTGCCTGGCAGATTCTAGCAGAAAACGGCCTGGTCGGACCACAGGGTCCGGTTGGCCCGCAAGGGCCAGTCGGTCCTCAGGGGCCCGCCGGCGTAGGCATAGTTTGGAAAGGAACTCTGACATCAGCCCCGACTTCACCGCAGTTAAACTGGGCGTATTACAATAGCAACGATGGCAAATCTTACATCTGGGATGGAAGCTCCTGGCAGACACTTACTCAGCCTGCGAATAGCGGCGTAATGCCGGCTGCCATTGTCTGCGGCAGTAACTTCAGCATGGTGCTCACCAGCAATGGCTTTGTTTACAACTGGGGCAGCAATTCCCGAGGACAGCTTGGCGATGGGACAACTACGAACCGGGCTTTCCCTCAAGTCATAAGAGGCTTTTCGGGTATTACATCAATTGCCGCTGGGGGCGAACATGCTCTTTTTTTGCATGGAGCTAGAGTTTTTGCTGTCGGTTCGAATCAAAGTTCTCAGCTCGGGGACCCAATAGTAACGGATTTTAGCGGAACCATTTTGCCGACCATTCCAGATTTGCAAGAAATGAAGTTTCAAGGTGTGTTAGCCGGAATAGATTCGAGCTTAGCACTATCCGACTGGGATTACCCATATCATATCTTGGGCTGGGGGGGAAATACGTCAGGGCAATTTGGCAACGGTAACACAGACAATATCGTCACCCCAACTTATATGCCATATTCTGGGGGAGAATATCATGCTGGTCTGAACCATATTTTGGTACTACAAATGGGAAATCTATATTCCTGCGGCGATAACTCTAAGGGACAGCTCGGATGTGGGACTTGGGATAACTCTATATATTTTGTAAATGGACTCTTCACTTGTGACCGAATAGCGACTTTTTACAACCATTCTTTGGCAGTAAAACGCAATGGCACCGTCTGGGCGTGGGGCGAAAACACTTATGGCCAGATCGGTGATGGAACTACTGAGAATCGCAATGTCCCAACGCAGGTCAGCGGTCTGTCAGACGTAGTTGAAATTGCTGCCGGCGGTGGGCATAGCCTTGCCATTAAATCTGACGGCACTGTCTGGGCCTGGGGTAATAACCAGAACGGTCAGCTCGGTGACGGCACCAACACCAACAGCTCGACGCCTGTTCAGGTATCAGGCCTTACCGATGTAATGGCAATAGCTGCCGGCATGAATCACTCTCTCGCTCTCAAGAGCGATGGCACCGTCTGGTCATGGGGCGACAACTCATCAGGCCAGCTTGGCGATGGCACTACAGTTTCGAAAAACACACCCGTAAAGGTGCAGTTCTGAGTTCTGCTGATATTGTTATTTTAGAAAGAGAGAATTATGAAAATCAAAAAAGATGGTCCTGGTCGGATGGCAAAGATCAGCCAGGTATACGTGGCTTTGTAAAAACTCTGGAGATGAAGATCATATCCTGATACAATACATAAAAATCAGGGCCATCCCCGGTTGTCGGGTTTTAAATCTCGTAAGCCTGGAAAACAGCATGGCTCCAAGGAACGTGAGGAAACAGAGTCATGAATAAGCCATATTCAATCAAGATTTTCCTGCCTGGCGGTGATCCTGATGGGCTGCGGACGATTGAAAAATCAAACTGGAGTGGTGCGGGTATTATTATTCCGAGATCACTGATGACAGAAGCACGCCAGCGCCGTGAGCTTTCACGCACAGGCGTATATGTTCTTAGCGGGCCACCGGAAGACTCTGGGCTGCCGCGCATATACGTCGGCGAAGGTGATCCGATAAAGCCGAGACTCGAACAACATGCCGCGAAGAAAGATTTCTGGACCAGCTGTATCGCGTTTACCAGCAAAGATGAAAATCTTAACAAAGCGCACGTTCAGTTCCTTGAATCTCGCCTGGTTGAGCTGGCTGCTGGTGCAAAACGCTGCTTGCTCGATAACGGCAATGTTCCGGCCCTGCCATCGCTATCTGAATCTGATGCCGCTGATGCTGAGGGTTTTCTTTCTGAGATACTGCTCTGTTGCCCTCTGCTGGGCCTGAGCGTATTTTCTGCGACTTCTACTCCACAGAAGAGTGGCAAAACGCTGTATCTGGCCGGTAAAGGCATGAAAGCTCAAGGCGTGGAAACATCTGAAGGTTTGTTAGTGCAGTCAGGAAGCGGATCAGCAAAAGGCGAGGCCCCATCCTGCAGCCAATACATTAGGGCATTGCGGGCGACATTGTTGTCTAATGGCGTTCTGAAGCCAGCTGACGAAGGATATGTTTTCACTCAGGATTATATGTTTAATTCGCCATCTACTGCGGCGGGAGTAATTCTTGGCCGTTCCGCCAACGGGCGCATAGAGTGGAAGACCAAAACAGGTAAGACCCTGAAGGAACAGCAGGAAACACAAGCCGAAGAATGATTTTTAAACGAGTTCACAGCTGGAGAAAGCAGCTTAATGTAGTGTCATGGAGTTTTTTAAATAGTTTCCGAGCATTAAGAGAGGACCAAAAATGCCTGAATTACCTTTCCCTCATTGTTTTTTAGACATAGAAACAACTGGTTTCGAACCTGGTATCAGCGAAATAATCGAGATTTGTATTGAAGACTCTTCCGGCAATAAATTTGAGCGTCTTATCCGTCCCGCAGCGAAGATGCAGAAGGCAATTACTGATATAACAGGAATCACTAATAAAATGTTGCGTGGTGAGCCAGTAATGGCAGACGTAATTGAGGACGTTTATGATTTTATTGACGGTAAAGTGGTTATAGCACATAATGCGACCTTCCATCTTAATTTAATCGCTTATGAAATATGGCGTAACATGGGCAAAATAGCCGATATTCCTTATTTCTGCACACTAAATGCGGCCAGGCAACTTATTTTGGCAAAGTCTTATACTCTATGCAGGCTTACTGATCAGCTTGGTTATACTATTAAGGAGAATCACAGAGTTAAAGACGATGTGGATGCGTTGAAATTTCTTATGGGCAAGATCTTGGCGAAATTCAGCTCTAAAGATAAGCTGGATCTGGATAGCCTCGAAGAGAGAGGCTTTATCAATAAGCATGTATTTAATGATACGACAGCAGGCCAGAAGAATAAATCGAAATAGACCTTTTCGCAAAGTTATACCTCTGCTTCACAATAGGTAATTCTGAAATTCACCTATGACAAACCCAGATATGGGCCAAAACAAAGCCTGGCAAAGGTTTTGCAAATCGCTATGAACAACGGGCAGGAATACTTATATGGTATCTGTCAGGACTCAGAAGAAGATAAGCGTTTTCGGCTTGATCAAATAATTGGCGACGCCTTTATCGGCAAGATGGTAGTTTATGCTTCCTTCACCCGTAATGAGCTTCCCGGTGGCAATTGGGGCACAGTGCCATAGCATTTTCCAGAGAATCTTCACCGCCATGCGCTAACTGAACTTTATGATGCACTTCCAGATATGGGGTTCCGTCTTTCGCGCGCTTAAATGGTGCATTGCGCTTGCATTTATGGCATATCCCGGCAGCTCTATACAGCGTTTCAGCAACTATATCTGGGTTGCGAGCAAAACCAGTAGCCTGTGATTGAACA
>PGYA01000060.1 GCA_002839435.1 Candidatus Riflebacteria bacterium HGW-Riflebacteria-2
ACTGATGCCGATCGCAATGCCGAGTTCAAGCTCAATAAACCAACATTTGAGTTCAGCGTTCCGGCTGGCGAATCACGCTCGTTTGGCTGGGAACTCAATGTTCCCGACACACCTGGTGTGGTCAAATACACCGTCGTTGGCGCCACCAGCAACCTGTCGGACGGCGAAGAAGGCATGCTGCCGATTCTTTCGCGCCACATCTTCGTGACCGAATCTTTGCCCCTGCCGATTAAGGGTCCCGACAAGAAAAAGTTCACCTTCAAGAAGCTGGTAGACTCAAAGAGTTCTGACAGTCTCAAACATCAGGGTCTGACCGTCGAAGTCACTTCAAATCCAGCCTGGTATGCCGTTCAGGCACTGCCCTACCTCATCGAATTCCCGCATGAGTGCTCAGAGCAGATATTCAGCCGCATCTATGCCAACAGCCTGGCATCGTTCATCGCTAATTCTGATCCCAAGATCAGGCGTGTGTTCGATACCTGGAAGGCCGAGGCGGCTCAGGGCGGCAAGGCACTCTTCTCTAATCTCGAAAAGAACGAGCACCTCAAATCTGTTACCCTGCTTGAAACCCCATGGGTTCTCGATGCAAAAAGCGAAACCGAGCAGAAACACAAGATCGGCATTCTCTTCGATCGCGCCCGCATTGACGCCGAGCTCGCGCGTGGCAACAAGACCCTGGCACAGATGCAGCTGTCTGACGGTGGTTTCCCATGGTTCCCGGGTGGGCGAGTCAATTCGTTCATAACCCTGTATATCATGACTGGTTACGGCCGAATGAGGCATCTCGGTGTCGATGTCGATGTCAATGTTGCGCTTAAATCGCTCAATCACCTCGACAAATGGATAGACAAGGTCTATCGCGAACTCCAGCGTTATCCCGGCTGGGAAAAACGCGTTCACATCAGCCCGATTACTGCGCTATACCTTTATGGTCGCAGCTTCTTTCTCAAGGAACGGCCAATACCGGCTGGCAGCAAGAAAGCTGTCGATTTTTTCATCGCTCAGGCGAAGGAACATTGGCTCAAAGTTGGCTCACGACTGGCGCAGGGGCACCTGGCCATCGCACTGCAGAGATTCGGCGACAAGCAGGTTCCCTCTGACATCGTAAAAAGCATCAAGGAACGCAGCGTCACGGACGAAGAGCTCGGCCGCTTCTGGCGTGAGAACGAGCTGTCATTCTGGTGGTATCGCGCCGAAATCGAGACTCAGGCGGTCATGATCGAAATGTTCGCCGAAGTCGCTCAGGACAAAGAAGCTGTCGAGGACTGCAAGATCTGGCTGCTCAAGCAGAAACAGACGCAGAACTGGAAAACCACCAAAGCGACCGCAGAAGCCGTGTATGCGCTGTTGCTGCGCGGCACCGACCTTCTATCTTCTGACAAACTCGTTAAAGTGCTGCTTGGCGGCACTGAGGTCAAGCCTGAGCGTGTAGAGGCTGGCACTGGTTATTACCAGAAGATTTACGCCGGTTCAGAGGTTAAGTCTGAAATGGGTAACATCGAGCTGATAAAAGAAGACGAAGGTATTGCCTGGGGCGCCGTGCACTGGCAGTATCTCGAAGACATGAGCAAGGTTACACCGCATGAGACTAATCTTAAGCTCAAAAAAGCCCTCTTTGTCAAACGCAACACCGACAAGGGGCCGACCATTTCGCCGTTCAAGGGCGCGGTGCTGGTTGGCGATCTGCTGGTTGTTCGCATCGAACTGCGCACTGATCGCGACATGGAATACATTCACATGAAAGACCAGCGCGGCAGCGGCATGGAACCGGTCAACGTGATTTCGCGTTACAAATATCAGGATGGTCTCGCTTATTACGAGGCGACCAAGGATACCGCAACGCACTTCTACATCGACTACCTGCCCAAGGGCACTTACGTGTTCGAATATGAGCTGCGCGTTCAACATCAGGGCACTTACCAGAGCGGCATGGCCGAAATTCAGTGTATGTATGCACCAGAATTCAACAGCCATTCAGAAAGCTTTATGATGCAGGTCACCGACAAGTAATCTGCTTTCTCCCGCTTAGAATGACCCGGGCATGCTCAATTGCATGCCCGGGCTTTTTTATGGCACCACGATATAGAAGGCCGATGATTATGCCCTGGTGAAGCACTCTTGGTGAAGCTGGGCAACCGATGTCAATCTGAATTGAGTCTGCCTTTTCCGCTAGTTATCGCCGTAAGCGGAATCCGGTATATCCTGTGGCAGAGAATCTGCAGAGCTGCAGCAGTCTGCGGGTCTTCTTCATCCAGGCTCCGAAGAGGCAAACCAGGTTTGTCGATAAAACGGAGAGTTTTCATCAGGCTGTCATAGTCCGCTGATGCAGGCAACATACCAAGATATATCACATCAGCAGAGCACACCATCATTGACACCTGTGAACGGTCTAACGGCAAGTTTGCGCAGTCAAGTTCCAGCAGCCGGTTGACGCCCTGACCGACCAGCCAGAGTCTGTTTTTTTGATCGCCGCGTCCGAAAAAAGTGCCGGCAACATCGGCTTCAAGAACAATGAGCCAGTGATTGCCAGGCAGCGGCAAAAACTGCTGGAAGCGGCCGCGCGTAATCAATGGCTGCAAACGTGTTCTGATGCTTTGCCAGGTTTCGCTGGCCTGCACTTCTCTCAGGCGCGCTTCAAGGTCTGTCACGCGAGTTCTGATCGGCTCGGGGAAATCGGATGTGGTGTGCATCATTCCTTCGTTGTTAAAGAGTCGCATTGTGAAAAAAAGGTGGTTCGTCATAGACAGCTTCTTTGTTTCAGCCGAGCGCAGCAATTCTCTATACAGCTCATCAGCTTGAGCCATGGCTGAAGGTGTCGCACTGTCGTTGTCAAACACCTGAGCAATAAACTGCAACGACTGCGGAAATCTGCCAGCGTCGAGCGATTCGCGGGCCAGGCCAAGATAGTGTTTGTCAGGAGCAGCGGCCTTTACTACCCTGTCTGTCAGATTTACTTCCGGTGGGGCCGGATGATAATGCATTCCCTTCGCATGAGCATCGCGCGCCCGGTCTTTGTCACCGGTGATGCTGGTGGCAGCCATATCGACATAATGAACATCGACTTTCATACTGGATGGCGCTTCTTTTTCCTGAAGCCAGGAGTTACCTGCCAGGTCAAACTGCGGAAAGCGAATCTGCTCAGGCCAGTCGTCTCTGGCAGCCATAAAAGCGTCGATATCGAAATCTTTGTTCCCATAAATTAGCCCGGCCTCAGTTGCCGGCAGGTGAAGCTCATGAACCCTGCATGCAACCCTTACAGCGCCACGCCTGTCGATCACTACCAGGTAGTTATCTCCCAATGGGCACGAGAATCTTTTGCGCAGTTCTGCGAACCTTTGGTTCATCGAGTCGATCAGCAGGCGTTCGCGGTCAGAATTGCGACTGGCGTATTTTTTCAGGTCGCTGCAGAGGCCGTTCCAGAGCTCATGATTTATCATGAAGACACTGTCGCGGCACTTTTCAACTCCTTCAGTCCCAACGGCAACGAACTGCGGATTCAGGTCAGGGCCAAGCACTTCTTCTTCGCTGGCCCAGTCGTAATTCGACCAGTCCGTCTCGGCAAATGCGCTTGTAGTAATAAAAAAAGCAATAACAATCAATGAGATCATGCCGCATTGTAATTCTTTCATAATGTCTCTTTCAAGCCAGTATCAGTGGATCGATGCGGTAGTATTTTTTGAGCTCTTCGAAAAGTTCTGGATGCTTTTCCTGCATTTGTTCAGGTTTTTCAAAGAATGTTTCGGTAGCTACGGCAAAAAATTCTGCCGGATTGGTCGCGCCATATTTATCCATAAGCGTTTTTTTGAATTTTTGCTTTCGCTTCTTCAATTCTTTGTATTCATGGCCCAGAACTCTAGCCCAGGAGGCATAAGCAGTTGGGCCATTCAAAACCGGAGCGCCATTTCCGGCTCCTGACTGTTGATCGAGCTGATGCGCAAATTCATGAATAACAACATCCTGGCCGTCATTGGTATTTTTAATTCCATGAAGAACGTCATCCCATGCCAGAATGACTTCGCCGGTCATCCACGATTCACCAAGTCGGACTGATTCTTCAATTGTTCCGTCCGGGTGATTCTTTTTGGCCACATAAGTGCTCGGGTATACCAGAACCACCTGCAACAGGTTGAAAAATGAGCCTTCGTCATTTATGAGCAAAAGCGATGCCTGTCCGCTGATTGTGAGTTTTATATCATCGGTTATCTCCTGACCGCCACAGCCTTCGAATCTTACTTCATCGAGAAACACGAGAATTTTACCGTGCAGTATTATCTTCATATCTTCTGATAGTCTGGAATAAAAAGGCAACTGCCTTGCAAGAATCTCAACATAATGATCAGGGAATGGCTCTTTAAGTATTTTCCTGCGTCGGATGCCTTTTCTGATGTCAGCGTAGAAGATCCAGACAATAAAAAGAAAACCCGCTCCGATTATGAGATACATGGGCAATGTCATTATCTTTTCTCCAACAGGAACTAAGAACGTTAATCAGTTTTTCTATCATGGAGCACTCACTTAATAAAATTTCTTCTAATTCATTACCCCATGAACCTTGCATTTACTTCTGATGAATGCGTTGGGTCTTTTAAATAATACTCACATATTGCCATTTCAGACAATTTTTCTCAAAATCTGGCAAAAGAACCTCCTTGTCTCAAAAAATTACCAATCTAAAAATAGCGTTTCTAGAATCTTTGCAAGCAATCAAGCGGATCGCAATTCCTTCAAGAAAGCTAAACCGCAAAATAATAGCGCACCAAATTCATGGCAAGTGCAAAAAGAAAACCGTAAAAAAAGTTGTCGAGACGGATTGGTTCTTCGCCGTTCTTGTCGCGAACCCGACCAACCAGGCTCATTACCATGCCAGCGGCAATCGGCGCCGCAAAAAGGTATATCAGGCGTATATCGGCAGATTTTATGAACGGATCTGGAAAAAGCAGCAGACTGATTATGCCGAATGCCAGACCCAGAATAAAATACAGCAACACGCTGATCACCCAACTGAAGGGCTCTGGCGGCTCGGGTTCAGGTTCCCCGGAGATTAGGGCACGCTGCACTCTGGCATCAAAACGTTTTTTACGCGACTTTTGGACTTTGTGTCCGCTGACTTCAACAGCACCTTCAAAAAACAGGCTCAACAAAAATTCCAGCAAAATTTCGCCTAAAATTTCGAGCAGAAAGAACAGTATTTCCAAATAGATCTCCGTTGCAGAAAGATAGTTCAATCACTACAATACCTTGAACAGCCACTGTTGGCACCACAATAACAGATCAAAATTCGCGACCTGCAAATCACAGCAGTCTTCTACCAGAACAGGTGACTATCGCAGAAAATGCGAAGTGGCGCACCATTGCTGATGCGCCCTTTCCTTGCAGATACAGCCTACTTAAAGTAACCGTTCGGAATTGCGATTTTGGTAAAGGTATCGAGTAGCGGCACCATTTCGTCGTAAACAGTCTTCTGCTGATCTTCGGCAGTAACCATAAGCACATCGGTCACCACACCACGCACGAACCTGGTGCCTGTCAGTTTCATTATCAGAGATTATGGCCTATGCTGAGCAGAGTCTCGGAAACTTAACATCAACAACAATAATGAGTGGGGTTGGCTCAGAACTGGTCCTTGCCTTCGGCAAACCGCTTCCCTCTGACAATCGGAATGCTTATGCGTCGAGTTATTTTATATTAAGAGAAAATGACTTGGATGCAGCCTTTTTTAGCAGTATATTAGCGGCTGTCTGAAAATACACAAATGCGAGGATAATTCAATGAAACGACTGGTTATGCTTTTTTCTGTTTTCTGCCTGATGGCTGCTGCCCTTTTCGCCGATGGCGGCGCCGAGCGGCCTATCAATTCAGATGAAAAGGCTTTTTACGAAGCGACTTACCGCAAGATTATCGATCTCCTTCCTGATGCACAGAACGGTATCGCAAAAAAGCCTGAAGAGCTGAGCATACCCAAAATGGTCGGCGTCGGCTACGAAAAGTTCCCGATTCAAATGTATGTTTCATGCAGTTACCGTGGTGAAATGAGCATGCAGCAGAGCATGGAAGCAGGCGCACTGCTCGCCAAAGATGCCGAGGGCCTCGAAAGCATGAGTGAACAGCTCAACAGCCTCAGCGAAGAAATGCAGAAGGCTGCTGAAGCCGGAGATCAGCCGAAAATGCTTGAACTCCAGGCAAAAATGCAGGCCGCGGTTCTCGGCAACAGCAGCATGAAAAACATGCAGCAGATGACCAGCGACCTTGAGGCAAAGTCATTGTCAGTCGAAGCGGCCATCAATGCTAACGGTGCCGACTTTCACCCATACCAGGTGATTCCGACGCCTGCCGGGGCAAGCCTGGCCATTCGCCGCGAAAAAAGCAAAGACGTAAAATCACAGACCGTTCTGTTTTTCGGCCCCTACACCAACAAGCCATACAAAGAAACCATGGCCGTCTACGTTGAACGCAAGCCCGCCACCGCAAACAAAGTTCACCACTTTTACCTCAGCGTCACCGGTGAGCCCGAAACCTGCGCCGCCTACATCGCCAAAATGAATCTGACAAGCCTTGCCGCCCTTATCAAATGAGGGAAAATGGCATGATCATGGTCGGCGCCTACCTGGCCGGAGTGCCCTGTCGCTTTGGCAGGGCGTAGTCGACTATCATGTTGTCGGCGATTTTGGGCAGGTGATTGGCGTCTTTGCCGGCAAAATCGTAGTTGTCGTCATCGTCAGGCACATCATAAGCGACCGAGCATTTCCAGCCGGCTTTCAACTGATGCAGTCTGCCGGCATAGAGACCGCCACTCAGGCTTTTGACCAGAATCAACGTGTATTTATGCACAATAAAAGACCGCAGGCTGCCGTCATTGTGCCTTACCGTCATCATCCCCTGTATGTCAGGGTCAGCGTCTTCGCCGGCCAGGATTATTTCATGAATGTGACCATTAGAAATGTCTCTGGTTGCCGGGGCAACTTCAAAATGCCGGCAGTCAAAGGCATACTCTGCAGTTTCTGCGGTGATTTTGAGAATTTCACCGATTCTGACAGCCTTTACCGGTTCTGTTTCAAAGCGTGCAAACGGCAGGCGCAAAGCAAAACGAGCTGGCATTCTGCCTGCAGCTGAAAGATTTTCAACCTGAAAGGTGACCCCTGACCTGTTTTGTTCTGACGATAAAACCCTGACAACACAGTGATTCGCCAGCAGCGAACTGGTCAGCAACATCATTGCAATAAAAAATAGTCCGGTGCGTAAGCGCATGATGATTCTCCCAGACGGTTATGAATTCTAAGGTAGTACGATTATAAAACACAGCAATGCATTTGGCTATGCCGTATTTACCTTTCTAAGGCAGAATTGTCATTCTTCCCAGAGCCCCACTGCGGCAAGCCCTTCGGAAAACGGCCGAGCATCGTCGAATTGCGGTTCGATGACAAACCGTCCCTCAGAGTCAAGGAATCCGTACATCCCGTTCATCCTGATGAGTGCCAGACCTTCCTGGTAAGGACCTGCCTCGTCGCAGAATTGCGGCTCTACGATGAAGCGACCGGCAGGGTCGATAAACCCTTGTTTTCCTCGCACTTCGACAAGCGCACGCTGATCGGAAAAGTTTCCAGCCTTATCGAGTGCTGGTGCGATGACCATATTGCCCTTCGCATCGATATAGCCCCACTGAGAGTCGGTTTTCACTGCCGCCAGTCCTTCGGAAAAAGCTTTGGCATCGGCATATTGCGGAGAAATGGCGAACCGGCCGGATGCATCGATATAACCGGCATTGTTTGGGGATCTGTCTCTGGCCAAAACGGGAAACAGGGATTCAGAAAAAACAAAGGAACTCTCGTCCAATCCATGAAAGCCCGCAATGGGCAAAAGATAAAAATCACCTTTGCGCGGATCTACAACGATAGTGCCGGATTTGTCGATGAAAGCGGAATGAATTTCTCCAAGCCCTTTCTCGGATCGGACAATATAGTTCACCCTGGCCAGACCTCCATGAAAAGGAGTTGCATCAAGGAATTTCGCAGGAAAAACTTCCGTGCCGTTTTTATCGATGAATCCCCAGCTGTTGCTGTTATGGTCCCTGGTAAATTTAACCGGGGCAAGTCCTTCAGAAAACCCTTTGGCGGCATGAAAGCGTGGTTTGATGACGAATTTCCCTTTCGGATCAATGAAGCCCACAAGAGTGCCCGACCGGCTTTTTTCCCAGACCTGTACTGCCGCCAGCCCTTCTGAAAAATCCTGCGGGATCATCGTTCCGGAAAGTTCTATCACCGCCTTGCCGCTTTTGTCGATGAATTGCCGTTTTCCCTTCGCGATTGTCTCGACATACGCCAGTCCGTCCGAAAAAGATCTGGCTCTGCGAAAGTCCTGAGGAATAACGAGATTTCCTGTCTGATCGGCAAAGCCATAACTGATCTTCTGGCCATGCCTGAAAGTGGAGGAGAGATGCGGCAATGAACTGCCCTTCCCCCGAACGAGAACTTTTCCGGTCACGTCTACGAATCCAGACTGATTCTGATCGATTTTGACGAATGCCATTCCATTTATAAAAGATTGTGCTCCGAGAAATCGCCGACCGACCTGGCGTTCGCTCCTGTCGATGAAGACCGCGTCTTCTACCTCTCCGAACCAGTCTCCTTGCGGCACCGAAACCAGACTTAGACCAGAAGAAAATGATTCAGCGCCAAGAAACTTTGGCTGGATGACATATTGCCCGGTTTTGTCGATAAAGCCGTATGCCATTTTCGTGCCGGAATACCCGCCCCATCTTGGATCCATGAAATTGGTGCGGATAACGCCCACTACCGCCAGTCCCTCTGAGAATGGCCTGGCTTCATCGTATTCCTCGGTCGAAAGCGGCTGTCCTGACTGGTCGATGTATTTCCATTTTTTCCCGATCTTGACTGGAGCCAACCCATCTTTGAATTCTTTGGCGTCATCGAATTGAGGAGCAATGACAAAGTTGCCCGTCTGGTCAGCATATCCGAACAGGTCTTTGGTCGCGAGGGGCACCAATCCTTCAGAAAAGCAGCCGGCTCTGAAAAACCGCGGTTCGATGACCTGCTTTCCGGTCTTGTCGATAAAGCCGCAGAAGCCCTTGATGACGATCCTGGCCAATCCTCCGGCAAAGGGGAACGCCCGGTCGAATTGCGGTGGAATGATCATCTGCCCGGTCTGGTCGATATATCCGTATAACCGCCCGACCCTGACGGCAGCGAGGCCCTCGGAAAAAGTTGCGGCATCTGCGAATTGCAGACCGATCCGCAGGGTTCCGGATGCATCGATAAAGCCATACCTGTCTGTCTTCAGATTCCGGTCATATTTTCTGACGGCTGCCAGTCCCTCGGAAAATGGGCTGACGTCGTCATAGCCGATTTCGAACAGGATTGTGCCGGTGGCATCGATGTAAGCAAATGCTGAGAAAGCTCCGCTTTTTCTGACAGCGGCTTTGCCTTCTGAGAAATGGCCGATCAGCTCATAACCGGCAACCAGCTTCCCCTCAACTGGCCCGGAATGCGACAACTCACGCTCGCATCCATAAGCGGAAAAGAAAGCAAGAACAGCAAAAATACCCATCAAAACCTTTAGAGGGCGAGTTCGCGCGACTATCAAAGCGGGCCTGCACTTGTCGATTTCTTAATCGCCATTGTATGGGAGTTTCCTTTTTCTGTGCTGGAGTGCTGCAGGTTCCATTCTATCGAATCAAAAACACTTTTGCCAGCCTTTACGTTATACTCACTGATCTGGAATTCAGAAAAATGAAACAGCGAAGAATAAAAGAACGCCGCATCAACTTAGTGATCTGAATTCATGGAAGGTTTATAATATGAAGGGATTCAAGACGTTCTCTGTTGTGTTTTCGTGGGTAGGGAAATCTGGTCTGGTTAGTAGTTTTGCATATAAGCGCCATGAAAGGACTGTTTATGATTGAATTTTTGAGAAATGCTCTAAGCCGGGTGGACGCAGACTATGCCGACATCCGACACGAAAAAATGTTTGAAACTGCAATAGCCTTTGATGGAAAAGACCTGTCTCAGGCCTCTACCAGTTCGACAGACGGTTATGTCGTTCGCGTTCTTAAAAATGGCGGTTTTGCATCGGGCGTTTTTACCAGGGCTGAAGATGCTCAAAAAGTTCTGGGCATGGTCATGGAGAATGCCAAACTGACAGGCCGAAATTTATCCGAACCGATAAGGCTTGCCCCAATAGCAGCCACTAAGGCGATTTTCAAGCCAGAACTGCATGAAGATCCCAGAAAGGTTTCTTTTGCCGAAAAGCTTGAATTAACAAGACAGGCGAACCTTATTCCATTTTCACATCCTGCGGTTGCCACCACCAGGACAGCATATAACGAAATAATAAGAGAGAAATGTTTTGTATCAAATGAGGGAAGCGAAATTCAGGAGGAGCTGGTAACTGTATCGCTTGGGGGCAGGATAACCGCCAGAGATGGCAATCTGGTTCAGGAAATCGTTGTGGTAAGCGGCGGCGGCAACGGTTTTCAATCTGTTCGCAACCAGGAGCAGAATTTTGCAGATCGAACCAGAATAGCGGTTGATCTTCTGAAGGCTGAGCCTGTATCTGGAGGTGTTTACAACTGTATTTTAAATCCAGGCATGGCCGCAGTTTTTACACACGAAGCGTTCGGCCATTCATCCGAAGCAGACTGTATCGAGTCTCACCCGGCTATGCGCGAAAAAATGCAAATTGGAGCAAAGCTTGGCTCTGATAAGTTGAGTATAACTGATGACGCAACAATTCCCGGACTGGTGGGATTCTATCGCTTCGACGATGAAGGTGTAAGGGTAAGGCGCACTGAATTGCTCAAGAACGGGGTTCTGGTCGGTCGTCTTCATTCGCGGAGAACAGCGGCAGAATTTGGTGAACCGCTTTCAGGTCATTCCATAGCCGAAGATTATCGTTACCCGCCCATCATAAGAATGGGAACTATTTTCATCGAGCCAGGTCGGTTCGTTATAAAAATTCGCGACTGCATGACATTGAAACTAGTCTTCAGGCCGGGGTCAGCATTCGATTGATCAAGGATGGCAAGCTTGGGCTTGCCTATACAAGGAACCTGCATGATCAGGAAGATTTGCTGCAGAATGCAATGAACTCGCTTGAAGCCGGAGTTAAGGCAGATTTCGACTTTCCATTAACCAGGGATTTGCTCGAGATGCCAGCCACAAAAGATTCGGCAAATGGTATCGGCAGCGAAGAGCTGGCTGCGGAAAGCCAGAAATCTCCCGATGAAAGAGATGATGAAAACTCTGATTAGCAAATATCGAGGTCATCGCAACTATTACGGTGTAGTCGGAAACAAGAATCTGCTGGACTCTTTCGTTTTCTTCGCCAATGGCATAGACTTCAAATGGCTAAACCGCCGAAGTCAACGAAGGAGCTACAACTGGGAAGGCTTTAGACAGGCCATCAGACATTACGGCCTTGAGGAAGAAAACATTGAGAAAATCGCAGCATAGAAACGATTTCGTGATTTCGCTCCCTGCGCGGAAGCGAGTTGTGTTGAGGAGCTCGGTGCGGGAAAACCGCACGCCGGGATCTGCGAGGGGACCGCTCTGGCAACCAGCGGTTCTAACTTAACTGGTGAAAATGCTACAATCCCGGTTATGAGACGCGCTGAGTCGGCAACAAACTATTTTATTTTGGAGAATGTATGAAAATTCGCTGTCTTACGATGTTTATCATCCTGTTTCTCTTTTCCACCCTTTACGGCCAAGGCTTAATTGAAAATCCAGACTTCTTAGCCTGGGAAACCGCCAGTGTTGGAGACAAAGCAGTCTACCTCTCAACAATTGGGGAGAATGGAACAGAAGTATATTCGGTCAACTCATATACCCTAATTTCGAAAAATCAAAATGAAGTGAACATTGAAATGGCAATAAGCCGTAAGGTTGCGGGAAGATGGATTAATGTTCCTGCGACAAAAATAAAGCATTTAAAAAAGGTTCCCCGGACAGAGGTTTTTCCCAAGACATTCAAGAATGGTGGTTGTGGAGATGAAGATGTTTCTGTTCCCGCAGGAAATTTTAATTGCCATTGGACTGAGACCTTTGTGAAGAACGGAGAGCTGGAAACCAAAAAAATTGTATTCAAGAACAAAAATGTTCCTGGAGGAGTTGTGAAAACAATTACCTGGTATTTTAAACCTCTGGTTTCTATCCACATGTCAGAATTAGTTGGAATGTAGACGGAGTTTTACCAAATTACCCAGAATCCTGCCCAACTAAGCGTTGGAGCGGATCTTGTAGTGCTCTCTCGAAACTCTCGTTGTTTTTTCAAGTTTTGCTTAATCTCTCCTCCAGGTTTTCGTTCACGACCGCTCAACGCTGACGTTATGCCTGAAAAAACACGCTTGCAAACGAAAGTTTGTATTACAAACTAGAATTTTTTAGAATGATTGAAGAGATGTGGAGGACAAATGACTTCATCAACCTACAATTTGATTACGAAACAAAAATCGGCCGGATCACTGGTCTTGCTTGCGCAACACCCGCGCCCGTCTCGTTTTTCCGGTCACGAATGACGTTCTGTGGCAGATAATATGAAACCTTGACTTAACGGTCACCGATATGTATCATTATTGTAGATACATAAAAAGGAGTTCATATGAAAGGCAAAGTTCAAATGTGGGGTAACAGTTTAGCTATTAGAATCCCCAAACCATTTGCAAATGAGATCCATCTAACTAACAATTCCGAAGTGGAAATTTCCCTGAAAAACGGAGTTTTGGTCGTTGAGCCTGCCTCTGAGGAGGTTGATTTCGATAAACTCCTTGAAAAAGTAAATAAAGACAATATACATAAATTGGTTGATTTCGGGCCACCACGCGGTAAAGAGATTTGGTAATAATGGGCAAAACAATTCCAGATCGTGGAGATGTAGTTTGGATTGATTTTGACCCATCAGTGGGGCATGAACAAGCCGGTCGAAGACCAGGTTTGATATTGTCTTCTCAAAAATATCATCAAAAAGTGGGCTTAGCCATAGTTTGTCCAATAACATCTAAAGCCAAAGGGTATCCTTTTGAAGTTCCAATTCCAGTTGGATTTAAGGTTAAAGGCGTTATTCTCTCCGACCAGCTAAAATGCATTGACCTCGCTGAACGAAATGTTGATTTGATTTTTAAAATTCCGGCAACCGTGGTTGAAGCGGTGCAAAGTCTAGCTATTTCTATTTTGACAAAATAAAAAACCACAAAACAATCGCGTAGACGCGGAAAACGAGGCCGGATCACGGGTCTTGCTTTCGCAACACCCGCGCCCGGCCCATTCGCCGGAAATACATTACCAAAGGCAACGGCAAGCTGCGGCCCCTCGGCATCCCCTGTCTGGAAGACAAGATTGTTCAACGTGCTGTTGCTCGAATTCTCGAAGCGATATACGAACAGGATTTTCTTGATTTCAGTTACGGCTATTGCCCGGGCAAAAGCCCGCAGGCTGCTTCGACTGAACTGGCTCAAGTACTTCAATTCGGCCCCTATGGCTGGGTTGTTGAAGCCGATATCCGCGGCTTCTTCGACACCATTCTTGAGCCCGATCAGACCATGCTGCATCCTGAAACCGGCACGCCCCAAGGCGGCATCGTATCACCGATTCTGGCAAATATTTACCTGCATTATGCTCTCGATCTATGGTTCGAGCATAAGGTAAAGCCAAAGTGCCGGGGGCGTGCAAAAATTGTCCGCTATGTTGATGACTTTGTTTGTGCTTTTTAGTATCATGATGAGGCCGCTCAGTTTCAGCAGGCGCTGGAAGGGCGGCTCGGAAAGTTTCAGCTTACGCTGGCCCCTGAGAAAACTCGCAGTTTTCGCTTCAACCGGTTCTTTATCGGCGGCGAACAATTCGATTTTCTCGGCTTCACGTATCGTTGGGGGAAAAACACCAAAGATGCTCCGCAAGTCTGGCCTAAGACGGCAAGAGATCGCTTTCGTGGTGCTCTGCGACGACTGAAAGAATGGCTGCGCAAAGCCGGAAATCTTCCGATGAAAGAGCTGATGATGACCCTGAAAAGCAAATACCGGGGTCATCGTAAGTACTACGGCGTTGTCGGAAACAAGCATCTGCTGGATTCCTTTGAGCACTTTGCCACCGGGATCGTCTTCAAGTGGTTGAATCGCCGAAGTCAGCGCCGAAGCTACAACTGGACAGGTTTCAGACAGGCTCTCAGACATTACGGCCTTGAGGAAGAAAACATTGAGAAGATCGCAGCATAGAAACTATTGCGTGACTTCGCTCCCTGCGCGGAAGCGAGTTGTGTTGAGGAGCCCGGTGCGAGAAAACCGCACGCCGGGATCTGTGAGGGGGCCGCTCGGGCAACCAGCGGTTCTACCTTAACAATAAGTCCGAACCACAGAGATATAGAATATTAATCTAAGTCTTAAATAATTGGAGAAAATGAACATGCTTAAGCTGTCAGAGTATCAAGCATTAATTGAACAGGCGCCCATCCTAATATGGAGGGCCAATACAGATGCTCTTTGTGATTATTTTAATGAACGCTGGCTTGCGTTCAGAGGACGAACGATGGAGCAGGAGTACGGCAATGGGTGGGCCGAAGGTGTGCATCCTGACGACTTTGATCGTTGCCTGGAAATTTTCCTTGGTAGTTTTAAAAAGCATGAAATCTTCGAGATGGAGTATCGCCTAATTCGATATGATGGAATATATCGGTGGATATTTGACAGAGGAGTGCCATTTTATAAAGATAACGGGGAATTTGCAGGATATATCGGAAGCTGTATCGATGTGACTGAAAGAGTCGAAGCTCAGGCGGCTTTAAAATTTAGATTAGAAGAAGAACTCCGTATGCTCAAAGGAATTATTCCGATTTGCATTCATTGCCATCAAGTCAGAGATGACGAGGGATCTTGGAGCAAACTTGTAGAATACATCACGGAACATTCCGAGGCACAATTCAGCCACGGCATTTGCGAAAAATGCTTAAAAGAGCATTACCCGGAGGATGCAGATTAAAACTCAAAGTGATTGCCGAACCAGGCGGTTCACTTGACGCAGGTAAGCACGGTGGCGCTGGCGCGGCTATTTCATTGGCGGCGCAAGTGACCTTGATCGTTATCGCTAAATAAACACAAAATAATACAATTAATCGATGATGCGATCGTTTGATAAACTATGAATGCTGGAGGCAACCGTGAAATACCCTGAAACCCGCAAATGTGTTTTACACGTTCGAATCGTTCACTTCCCCTCCAATGAACTATAAATACGACATTGCCTCTTGCACCAGTGAGTTGTTTCAGTCATCGTCGGTCGATTTCAAACCCGACAATTTCTCTATCGAGCAGGTATTCTACGCGAGCGCTGACGGAACGAAGATTCCGATGTTTATCATCTGCAAATAGAATGTTCAACGCAACGGCCAAAACCCCACTCTTTTGTATGGCTATGGCGGTTTCGGTTCCAATCCTCCATCCAAAGTTCGACCCTTTGAAGGTGGCCTGGATGGAGCAAGGTGGCATCTACGCCGTGGCGAATCTGAGAGGTGGCACGAAGCCGGCATGAAATTCGAGAAGGAAAATGTTTTTGCCGATTTCATCGCCGCCGCCGAGTGGTTGTTTTCCAGCAACTACACGTGCCCCCACAAATTGGTGATTAACGGCCGATCGAACGGAGGCCTGTTAATCGGCGCAATCATGACGAAGCGACCTGATCTCTGCAAAGTCGCCATCCTGTCAGTCGGCGTCATGGACATGCTCCGATTTCAGAAGTTCACAATTGGCTTGGCCTGGCAAGCTGAGTATGGTTCAAGTGATGACGCGACGTATTTTCCTTATTTGCTGGGATACTCGCCACTGCACAATCTGAAGGCCGGGGTGCAATATCCCGCGACTCTTGTCACGACCGCAGATCACGACGATCGGGTTGTCCCGGCTCACTCGTTTAAGTTCATTGCAACGCTTCAAGACAAGCAGGTTGGTGACAACCCCACATTCATACGTATCGAAAAAAAGTCTGCCTGGCACCCGCTTGAGAGACTTGAATTCTATGATGACCTTAGAATGATAGAACAGAAAATCATCTTGTTCAACTCACGAGTGCCTGAATCCAGGCAGCTCGCTCTTGATATTCTTGGGACTGAGCCGCCACAAGACACAAAAGGCGCTTACACCAGAATGGACCGCAAGGAGAATTTTGAATTCTTTTGCAAAGAAAGGGATCGTCTGTCTGAGTTATTAGATCGCCAATGTTTTTTTGCTGGCAAAATTTGCTCCGGCAAATGTTAATCTGAGAATGCAGACGTGATTAAAAACAGGCAACTATTAAAATAAATTGAAAAGCGATAACCAGAGCGTCGACGCGGAAAATGAGGCCGGATCACGGGTCTTGCTTGCGCAACACCCGTGGCCGGCTCGTTTTTCCGATCAACGGCTGGCGTTAGTGCTTGCTTGCAGTCCGAAAATAAAAGGCAAGGGGCTTACAAGACTTACAAAAGTTGGTTAAGGTAAGCGGAGGTCGAACACATCAATGATGGTTTTTGTTGCCTCGATCAAGCGAATTATCTTCCCATCTGCAACCACTGTTTGGGTGCCTTCCGGTTGTGGCGGAAGATTTTCGATTATATACACCGGTAGATAACTTGTCTGATAGTAGATCTCCGTGGGTAAGACCTCGCCGACAATGATTTCATTACGCCAGCCGGGAGGCAGGCCTTTTCCATCAACCAGTTTCTTGGCCAGCCCAGGTGGTAGATTACGGTAGTATCCATATCGTGAACGGTAATTCAGTTGGAGGTAGTGTCTCTTAAAGACCTGCTTTTCGGCATGGGAAATCTTGCCTTTCTTCCAGGCTTTCTCTTGATGCTTGCCTGATTGGTATTGGGATCCCTGATCATCTTGCGAAAACTTCCCATGACCCTTGCTTTTTTTCTCCTTTTGTTGGTTAACTTTAGTGTGTTTTCCTTTTCCCTGACCATGGTCTTTTGCCAGGAGCGGGAATTGACAAACCAGTAACAGCGCAAACACAACGACCAAGAATTTTTTCATATTTTTTCCTCTCAAATTGTTATTTCAGGAACAGTCCCTCGCCTTTTTTTGGGGAAAATCAGCTCTAAATCGGGCCTTCGCCTTTATCCTTCTTTGTTCAGAGCAGAACCTACTATGCGAATTCGCTGGGCTCCAGACGAAGATGCGGGTGTCCCTCGTTCTTGTTGTCCTGAACTGAGGAGATTCTGCTGACTGCCCTTTGCCCACCATCTGATATATTGTGGCAGCTCCCCTTAGAAAAGGAAATAGGAAAGGCAAACTAGAAAACAGATGAAAACTAACTAGTCCCTAAAATTGTTTTAGAGAATGGAAAAACCTTTTGTAATGTGATTAAATCACCCCAGGTCGAACCAATGAAAATATTCATAAACACTGGATATTTTACTAAAAAGGCATAAAGTCTAAACGGCACATACCAGCTCTTTCAATTGTGAGTAGCGGAATAGATGTATAGATAACGACTAAGACTAATCCACAGAACAAGCGCATGCACCGGACGTCGCTCCCCGGCGCCGGTGATGCGTAAAGTTGTGGCCAGGAATGAAAAATTAAATACCAATCGGGCAAAAATACAGGACAATAAACCAGGGTGAGTGAGCAGAAAATTGTTCTTGGACTCAAGATTGTTTTAGTTGTGTGGTTTGTTTGATGTGACGAGGATGCTTTGATTATTTGTGCACGAACACAGGCGACGAATTTGATGTGTTTGGTCTCAGAGATTAGTATGCAAAGAAAGTGTTGTGAGTATCAGATTTAATAAATAAGAGGCATAACAAACCGTGTAGAGAGGGAAAATGATGCCTTCACGGGTCAGGCGCAACATTACCGCAGAACAAATGAATCATCGACAGGGTTGATCTATTGGCAGTATAATTGACTCATTTAGTATACAGAACACAGAGAGAAAAAAAGAGAACAAAAGTTAATTTAGAAATTCGTTAAAGACTTCTGGTTAAGATTTTTGGGAGGTAAAATGACAATTATTAAACTTGGTCAACAAGGTCTAAAGGTTCCTGCCGTTGGACTTGGCTGCATGGGTATGTCGGATTTTTATGGTAAATCCGATGATAACAAAAGCCTGAAACTACTCGATGAAGCATTGGAAATTGGCTGCAATTTCTGGGATACAGCCGACATGTACGGCCCCTTTACCAACGAAGAATTACTTGGTAAAGCGCTGGCAAATCGTCGTGAAAAAGTCATTCTGGCCACAAAATTTGGCGTAAAACGCGGACAGGATGGCTCCTGGCTTGGTATTTGCGGCTCTCCCGAATATGTTAAGGCCTGCTGCGACGCTTCGTTGAAGCGCCTTAACACCGATTATATCGACCTTTACTACCAGCATCGCCCCGACCCGGACGTTCCAATTGAAGAAACTGTCGGGGCAATGGCCGAACTGGTCCAGGCTGGAAAAATTCGCTACATCGGCCTATCAGAAGCCAGTGCCGAAAACCTGGAAAAAGCACACCACACCCACCCGGTTTCCGCACTGCAAACTGAGCTTTCACTCTGGTCGCGAGACGTTGAAGAAAGCATTCTGCCGAAAGCGCGTGAACTTGGAATTGGCTTTGTTGCTTATAGCCCTCTTGGTCGCGGATTTCTAACTGGTGCCATCAAACGGCGCGAAGATCTCGAACAAGGTGACTGGCGATTAAGCAACCCTCGTTTTAGTGAAGTAGCAATTGTCAATAACCAGAAGCTTGTCGAAAAAGTCAAAGAAATCGCGACTGAAAAAGGCGTCACCCCTTCACAGGTGGCATTGGCATGGGTGCTTTCAAAAGGTGATTCTACGGCTGCGATACCGGGAACACGCCACTCGAAATACTTGAATTTAAACTGGGCGACCCAGGAGATAATTTTGAGCGAAAAGGAGAAAGCTGAGTTAAACGCTTTTTCTCAGAACTTTAAGGTCGTGGGTGAGCGCTATTGAAAATATAAGGTGAGCACAAAATCTGATTTGGCCGAGCTCCTTATCAATAGGCTGAATCAGCGGTGCCGCTGGCTTTTCAGGATGGTTCTGTGTACATTGAAAATATTATTGCATTTAAAAAAATAGCATGGTAAAAAACAGAGAGACGAGTTAAAAAATTCGCAGGAAAAATATGAGAGATCAAGGTGAAAGTGTTTATTCCCCAAAAAACCTTTGACCATTCGTTCACGGAAATACCGTGATTCCTTTCCCGCGATGCCATCAAATACTATAGGTTCATGTCACGGCGAATGCCGTTTTCATGGAGGAAAACCTCCTCGGAAGAAAACATTTTTTTGAGGAAGAGAAACAGTGTGAGAATACTTCAAATGGCAAACATGCACATTTGAGGGTGTTTATTGAAAAAATATAAAAACCGAGACTTTTGAACAGGAGCCTGTCCATGAATTCACCACAACTTGACTCAGAACTTATCCGAATCAGCGAAGCCCGCCATCATGATCCATTCGCCTTGCTTGGTCGCCATCCGGTCGGCGATTCCACTCTGGTGCGCGCATTTCTGCCCAACGTCACCGACGTCTCGGTGGCCGAGGGGGAATTGCCCCTGAAGCGAATCCCCGACACCGATTTTTTTGAGTGGCGGGGAGACGGTCGCCTGATTCCCGAGCATTATCGGCTCATCTGTCGAGATGCTGACCGCAACGAGCACATTGTCTACGATCCCTACACCTTCGGCCCGCAGGTCGGGGACTTAGACCTTCATCTTTTTGGCGAAGGACGGCACCGGCATGCTTATTGTTTCCTCGGCTCACATCCACACGAAGTCGATGGCGTGGCCGGCATTCTCTTTGCCGTGTGGGCTCCCAATGCCGAGCGCGTAAGTGTGGTCGGGGATTTCAACCACTGGGATGGTCGGCGTCATCCGATGCGGATACGCGGAGGGAGCGGAGTCTGGGAGTTGTTTATCCCCGATCTGCGGCCTGGCCATCTCTATAAATATGAGATTCGAAACCGCCACACCGGCGAGATTCTGCTCAAGACCGATCCCTTTGGCCGACAGTATGAAACCCGCCCCAAAACCGCAACGGTGATCGCCGGAGAAAGCGCCCACTCTTGGGATGACGACGCGTGGATGGAAAGCCGCGAAAAAGCCGACTGGCAGCATCTGCCAATGTCCATCTACGAGGTTCATCCAGGTTCCTGGATGCGGAGCCATGATGGAGAATTCCTTGACTACCGCCAGATGGCTCATTCACTGGTCGAACACGTCAAGGAAATGGGCTTCACCCACATAGAACTGTTACCGATCACCGAGCATCCCTTCGATCTTTCCTGGGGATACCAGACCACGGGTTACTATGCGCCCACCAGTCGCTTCGGCAATCCAGACGATTTTCGTTACTTCGTCGATTATTGCCACAAGAACGGAATCGGCGTATTGCTTGACTGGGTGCCAGCCCATTTCCCCAAGGATGCACACGGCCTGGCCCGCTTCGATGGCACGCCGCTGCACGAGCACGAAGACCCGCGACTGGGCGAGCACCTCGATTGGTCCACGCTGATCTTTAACTTCGGCCGGAACGAGGTGAAGAACTTTCTGCTGTCCAGCGCCATTTTCTGGCTTAAAGAAATGCATCTTGATGGCCTCAGGGTGGATGCCGTGGCTTCGATGCTGTACCTCGACTATTCGCGAAAAGCAGGAGAGTGGGTTCCAAACAAATATGGCGGCCGCGAGAATCTCGAAGCCATCGACTTCATCCGCGAACTGAACGTGGTGGTTCACGAAGAGTGTCCCGGGATTCTCATGATTGCTGAGGAGTCCACTTCCTGGCCTCAGGTGAGCCGTCCCACTTATGTCGGCGGGCTCGGGTTCGACCTGAAATGGAACATGGGCTGGATGAACGACACCCTCAAATTTATGGCCAACGACCCGATTCACCGCCAGTATCATCATGGCAATCTCACCTTCAGCATGCTCTATGCGTTCACCGAGAATTTTCTTCTGCCCTTTTCCCACGACGAGGTCTGTCACGGGAAGGGCTCCATGCTCAACAAAATGCCCGGAGACGAGTGGCAGCGCCACGCGAATCTGAGGACTCTGCTCACCTACCAGTTCACCCATCCGGGCAAGAAACTGCTCTTCATGGGGATTGAGCTGGGCCAGGGGCTTGAGTGGAACAGCGAAGGAGTCCTGGACTGGTATGTTCTTGAATACCCGCTTCACCGCGGCATAAAACTCATGACCAGCGACCTGAACCGTCTCTACACATCCTCCCCGGCACTGTACCGTTACGAGTTCAACTGGCAGGGCTTCGAGTGGATCGACTGCCACGACAGTCAGCAGTCGGTTTTAAGCTATATCCGGAGGGGCGAGGGCAATGAACTAATGTTGGTGGTTGTCAACCTCACACCGGTGACTCGTCATGGATACCGGATTGGCGCTCCATGGCCCGGGGCTTATCGTGAAGTGTTCAACTCCGACTCGGAGTTCTATGGGGGCAGCAATGTCGGAAACGGCTCCAATTGTCTTTATACTGAAGAATGGCCATGGATGAACCGTTCCTGTTCACTTTCTCTGGTTCTGCCTCCCTTGGCAGCTATTGTTCTCACTTTCGAAGGGTAAGCATCAGCCTGCGCTCCGGCGCCGGCTGAAATTTAAACCGGAAAGGGAGAATTGCAGATGCAATACGCCGAAAATTATGCAGTGCCCTTCGAAGGCGAACTGCATCCAAGTTATAAGCTGCTCAATGTCTTCAAGGAATACTTTTTCATTCGTATCGGAAGGATCCGTTTCCAGGTCTGGGCCGATATGTGGACCAATGTTAAGGTGATCCTGAAGATATATCGGAGCGATGGCACTTGTGAAAATTTCATTGCGGACACAGATGCGTATGATGTTCAAACAAGCGAGCACAAAAGGGTTACTCGGGATTTCTTTATTCATCCGTTTCCCATGAAGCTCGGAAATATAACCTGCGTCAAATTCTCCTATGTTTTTCATAAGGGCGAACAATCCATTCCGTCACAGCATGAATACATTTTCATGGACCAGGGCAACATTGAAGATGACCGCTATCATTGCCGACAGATCACAACGCAATGGGCGACGGGAAACACCTACCGGACCGTGGAGGTTGAGCCGGGAATTCTGCAAATGGATGTTGACTGGTATAACCGCCACTTTGAAGCCCTCAATATGATTCCCAAGTTCACCAAAGGACTGTGTGGCCACCCTCACCATCCGAAACGGTTTATTCACGATAAGATCGATTTGCTGGTCTGGAAAAAGCAGCTGAACCCGGAAAGGGAATTCACCATAAAGGTGTGCGTTGATTGTATTGATGATACCGACTTCATCAACCACCTGATATTCGCCACTAACAATGGCATAAAGGTTCAGTGCATTGTCGACTGGCGGAAAATGACCCTGACCAACAGTGAAAACTATGTGCGTCTGAAACATTCAGGAAGTGAACTACTCGGCGTATTTTGCTCTTCAAAGGACAACCGCGTCGAGGTCCTTCCCGACATGCATAACAAGTTTATCATCTTTGGCGACGAAGACTGTATTCTGGGATCATTCAATATTACTTTTGATCTCTGGGGAGCAAACTGGGAATCCGGGGCAACGTTTCATTCAAAAGGGGTCTGTCGGCTTCTCGATAACATTTTCCAGAGCATTCGCGGTGGAGTGATTCAGCAATACGGGATAGATCCCTTGAGCCCTTTTAATCTGCTCTATACCTTCGGACGCCATAAAATGATGAATGGCCAGAATTACCGGCCCCATCAGGCCATAATAGCCGAAATTCATCGCGCCAGGCATTCCATAAGAGCCTGCCTGTTTCTTTTGGGCGAATTGCAGGGCGACCATGGCGACAGCGTGGTGGATGCCTTGATCCAGGCGAAGCACCGGGGAGTTGAGCTGATTTTCATCTTCAATGGCCATGTGGCAAGAGCCGGCGATGCAACGCAGGAATACCCCATGCATGAGGAACTTAACCGGCCCTTGCTGCCGGCGATAAACAGGCTGAAACAGGCGGGTATTCCCATTGCCCTGGCATATGGCGTCAATGGCTGTCCCATTCCCTATTCTCCAGTGCATGCAAAATACTGCGTCATCGACAATTATCGGGTATTGGACGGCAGTTTTAATTGGTACAACACCTCTGTTTTTTCACATGATCATTTAACCCTGGCTTCAGACTGGGATATTGCCCGAATCTATACCCATGAATTTTATGAAACCCTGAATTCCATGCAGATTTATTGGGTCTCGTAATGGGTCTGCAGTCGAAAAAGAAATGCTTTTTCCGAAAAAATAATTTACTATACCGGAAAAGTGTTTTAATCCAATAACCTTCTCCGAAACAGGATAATAGCAAGAGATGAACGAGATCCGTCTGGTGTCGGTTCAGAACCTCTTCTCAGCAAAAGATGGAGCTCTTGTTCAGGAGCTCGAGATCGACATTCTGGTGAAAAATCTCGGCTACCACAAACAAGTCGCCGTCCATTGGGCTGGCGAAAACAATGTCTGGCATGTGCTTGCGGCACATTACCAATATCCAGCTGACGGTGGTCGGGAGCGGTGGATCGCCAAGGCAATCTTCCGGGATCACTCGCCGGAAGGACTGCCCGGGAATATCCGTTTTGCATTGCAATACCTCGCCGAAGGCAGAGAATATTGTGACAACAACAACAAATTAAACTTCTCTATAAAAGCAGGTGCGGGCATACTCTTAGGGCCTGATTTCCGCCTGAGTCAGATCGGCTTTCGACCATTGTTGCCTCAAGGTGAGACAGCGCATACGGTAGTAGTCGCGGTTCATCGATCCGTGCAGGCGGGGCAGGTTTTTATCAACTGGACAATCGATGGCTGGCGGACGGTTCATCGAACCCCCTGTTTTTTACAGCACGATTACTGGCACCAGAAGGGCCAGGGTCATGCCGACAATCTTCACGAAGAAGATGCGACGGTCTGGACAGGTAAGATCAAGGTTCGAAGCAGCTTCCGGGTCGAATATGCCATCGGCTGTGAGACTGAACAGGAAGAAATCTGGGACAATAATTCTGGCGGCAATTATGTTGCCGGACGCGCTGGTTTAAAAATACTCACCCTCAACCTGCATTGCTATCAGGAAGCCGATCAGGATGACAAATTCAACGAAATCGCCCGGGCGATTCATGAGAATGATATTGATGTCGTCTGTCTGCAGGAGGTCGGTGAAGAATGGAATGGCGGGCATGGCTTCTGGCCATCAAATGCCGCAGGGATCATTCTGGAGCGCCTACAGGGATATGGCAGAACTTATGACCTCCACACCGACTGGTCACATATCGGTTTCGACCACTTTCGGGAAGGCATCGCTATTTTGAGCAAGCACCGAATCCTGAAGCATGACGCCGGTTACGTGTCTGACAGCCATGATATTTACGATATTCATGCCAGAAAAGTCGTCATGGCCCAGATTCATTTTCCTTATATCGGCCTGATCAATGTTTTTTCCGTCCACCTGAGCTGGAGTTCAGGCGGCTTTAAGCAGCAGTATGAAAGATTGCAGCAATGGGCCAAAGATATCGAAACCGATTCCGTGGTGGCAACTTTTTTATGCGGCGATTTCAACAACAAGGCCGGCTCCCGGGGTTACATGCAAATCGTTGGCAGCGGGTATGAAGATCAGTTTTTGCGCGCCACCTCCCCCTCTGTTTTTGCCAAAGTTTTTCGAAAGTCGCGTGTTGGCAGTAAGGAAGACCTTGCTTCTGATGGCCGAATTGACTTTCTTTTTACGAAGAGAGGTAACAAGCTCCGGCCAACCGCTGCCAGGGTTCTCTTTTCGGGTCAGGACTATAAAATGGTTTCCGACCACTTTGGCTACCTTGCGGAATTTGAACCGGAGTAGACTTCGCATTATCGCGAATGCGCCAGGTGATAAAAGAAAAAGTAAAGCTTTTTGAATGGCTCAATACATTGATCGAAGACTATAAATACCGTATCCTATCGATTGATTTAATTTTTTCTGCAAATTTGGGAGAAATGCAAAGTGATCTGACCCGTTGAAACGTTACATGAAATTAAGCCAATTTTCTGAGAGAAAATAATTATTGTTGCGTTCTGCCGTGGCAGATCATAGCGACACAAAAGGAAATTCCGGCCAAATGATAGTCCAGAACCAACTTGAAGATCGTCGACAAGCCAAGATTTTTTTCCTCATGAAGTTTTGCATGTGCTGGTTAGCTATCTCACTATTGTTCGGCATCGGATATCCGTCAGCCATAACAGGCGGAGCGAGGGATTGGCGGAGATACGTGTGTAACTCACAGCGCCGCCAAATCTGCATAGGCATCGAAGAATCGAATCTCGCTGGCAAGCCGGAGATTTCCTCGTTCGAGGACGCTGATGTTCGGGAAAACGGAGCCCTGATCAGCCGCGGCATCATCTCTCGACCTTGCGAGGTGCCCATCTCTTTCTTCGGAACCTATCCAACCTGCGTGTTCGAAACCATTCCCTGTGATGCCTCCGGAACCCTGGGCTTCCTTTTTGACGATTATGAGGTCGCAACGGGTTCTCTGACACCACTGGAAGATAAAACCGATCAGCAGCATGGCTTTGCCGTGGACATGGGCCAGAGATCGGTCCTGCTCAACTGTCTTGCGCACGGACCATACCGTGCGGCCGCGGACTCCCCCCGTCTTCAAGTTCGCCAGCAACCCTGGTATGCTACGCTACTTTACACGTTCCTTGCACTGCCGCTCCTGACAATCTTCTGGATGGTCGAAAACTACAAAATCCTGCTGGTGTGTCTGCTGCTCTTGTTGTTCACCGCCGCCGCAATCCGGTTCTTCAATTTCAAGAACCCGCGCGCCTGACAACATTGCGGTACAAAATGAGGCTGTCTCCTCATGAGACTGCCAAATCGATTGGTTTGCACCCAATAATACCCTTTAGAACTCACTTTCTACACTGGTGCATCGGATGCAATTGCAAAGAGCTCTCGTTCTGAACTCGCAACATGGTCTTTCCAGAGTTTAATTTGGGTGGAATCACCTTGAATAGCAGCTAAGGTAAATTTTTATGCAAATCGCTGAGAATCTGTTTTATCTCGCGTGGCGATCGGTTTGACCTTACCGGCATGGTTTTCATATCGTCTGCCAGCCGAGAATAAAAAGGTAACTGTCTTTCGAGAATCTCAACAAACTGGTCAGGAAAAGATTCTTTTAATATTTTCTTGCGTCGAATGCCTTTTCTGATGTCGGCGTAGAATATCCAGACAATAAAAAGAAGGCTCACGCCTATTATAATATACAGGAACATATTCATCAATTTTCCTCCGCCAGGACAAAACGGTCAATTCGACCATGATAAGCCATACTGAACAGGCTTGCAACTTAAGGTTAAGCCTCAACATTAAGCAAAATATTTACAAGTGACTACTTTTTTGGTGGATACACACTCTTTCGATCTTTCCCCATCGTTGCTAGGTTGTAAAGGTATCGGTAAATCAACAAGCCAGAAAAGGGAGAGCCAAATGAAAACGGTTGCAATTCAATGATGATGGACTAAAAGGCATTCCGAAAATGTTCCAGATGAACAGGTGGGAATTTGTAAAATGGTTCTACGTAATGCCTAAAACCTGGACTTCCAATCATCGAAGCAAATAGAATACGCAAAACTTAATGCGGCACAGGCCTACAAGCCTTTCCTGCAAGACTGGAGTTTGATGGAACGAGCATTTCCTCTGCCTGGCTAAGTGAAGATAAAGTGAAAAGCGACGTGTACATCCTGGCGATGAATCCTTTTAGTACCGCTAAGATTTAAAGCGAGACCCCTGCGCTTGAGAAACAAAGGGAACTTAAATTGTTCAATTAGCTGCAAGAGGAAGGAGACAAAATGAAATCATTGAAACTTGTTTTGCTTGTATTGATGGTCGCTGCTTTGACAGCGGTAGTGGTGCAGAATCAAGCACCCTGGCCAGTACGCTTTCTCTGGATGAGCGGAGAAATGCCAGGCATCATCCTGCTGTTTCTTACGACAGCCGCAGGATTCATTATGGGAATCACCGTCACGCTTATGATGAAGCGTGATAACAAGCAATAGCAAAAATGAAAACGACAAAAAACTTAATAACAACGAGGGGAGAAGCTTCGAATGAACAGCGATAAACTCAAATCTATAGCAAAAGCAATCGTTGCGGAACATAAGGGCGTGCTGGCAGCTGATGAAAGCAATCCCACCATCAAAAAGCGCTTCGATTCGATCAATGTCGAGTCAAATGAAGAAAACCGTCGACGATACCGCGAAATCCTTTTTACAACCGAAGAGATGGAACGCTATATCGGTGGTGTCATTCTCTTCGACGAAACACTGCGTCAATGCACTCGAGATGGCACTCCATTTGCGGATATACTTTCGCGCCGGGGAATTTTGCCAGGGATTAAGTTAGACAGAGGCACCAAATCTTTGGCATTCTACCCTGAAGAAAAGATTTCAGAGGGGCTTGACGGCCTGCGAGAGCGGCTCGTCGAG
>PGYA01000061.1 GCA_002839435.1 Candidatus Riflebacteria bacterium HGW-Riflebacteria-2
TACCCCAAACCCGAAATTCTCCGCCAGATAAGGGTTCGCACCAAAAGAGCCAATCGCGTAATCGGTATCAACCTGACGCCGGCACAAATAGAAACCTTTCTGCTCCGCCTCAAGCTTGATACCCGCCGCGACGGTGAAGACCTGATCGTCAGCGTTCCGCCTTACCGCCACGATCTGGAACTCGAAGTCGATATCATCGAAGAAATCGCCCGCATGTATGGTTACAACAACATACCCGAAACACTGCCGGCGATTACGTCAGTATTGCAGCTGCCAACACCACTGCAGAAAGTGTGCAACAGACTGCGCGACCACATGGTTTCCTGCGGATTCAACGAAATCATGACCTACAGCTTCATACCAGCCAACATCAATGAAAGCTTCCGGGAAAAGAAGCCTTTACTGCTGCAAAATCCGCTTTCAGAAGAACTCAGCACCATGCGCACCAGCATCAAATGGGGAATGTACGACGCCCTGCGCCGCAATATTCTCAACGACGAATTCAACCTCAGACTTTTCGAAATCGGCAGGGTATTCCATCCAGCCGCCGGCGGACTGAGCGAAGAATTCACCCGGCTCTGCCTTGGTTTCTGCGGCTCAGTTAACCCGCGTGACTGGCGACGAAATAGCGAAAACTTCGATCTTTATGTGATTAAGGGTATCGTCGAAAACATTGCAAAACTGCTCAGACTCAAGATCAAGTTTGCACCTGGCAGTTGCAGCCTCTTTCATCCTACGATGCAGATGGAGCTGAGTGCCGGCAAAACTCACATCGGCGAATTCGGGCAACTGCACCCAGAATTTATCGACAACAAGAAAATGCCCAAATGCATTTACATGGTTGAAATCGACCTTGATAAGGCCGCCAACGCCGCTGAAGACAGTCAGCGCATGCAACCGATTCCAGATCTGCCTGCGATCAGAAGAGACCTCGCGCTGCTGGCACCAGAAAGTGTCGGCAACCGCGATATCAGCAAGATTCTTACCAATGAGGGTAAAGCGCTTCTCGAAGACTGTTATCTGTTCGATGTTTATCAGGGCAAGGGAATTGAGCCCGGTTTCCGTTCTCTCGCCTACGCTCTGACCTTCCGCGACCTTAAAAAAACACTGACGGACGAAGAAATACAACCTCTCATCGACAAAATGATCGGCCGTCTCGACCGCGAACTTTCTGTAAAACTACGATGAGGAAATAGCGCTGATGATGATTGAACTTTACAAGCTCTGCTCTGATACTTCAACAGCAGAAACGCTTACGATATTGTTTTTCGGCCTGATTTTTCTTGGAGTGACCATATATAAACACGATATCATACAGCGGCTGAACCTCAAGCCAACCGGATTCGACAAGGGAATCATCTACGTTTCAGCCGGAATCACCCTGTTCTGCGGGATTCTGCTCTTCGGTAAACTGCTGTTTCCAGATAATGTCGATAGTCTGCTCAAAGCGCTTGGCCTGAGTGACTTTGTCAAATCAGCGGCGTTCACCCTGCAATCTGCTGTTCTTTCCATTCTAGGCTTGTTCATTTAGTCTCAAAAATCAATCAGGGCGCTTCTGCAATTATACGGCAGAGGCGCCTTCTGTTTTTGCAGAAAAAAATTGAATCCGCACAAATTCAATTTCGTTGTATCCTGATAGCAGTTCACGGGAGGAAAAATGAAACACTATTACCACATGTTTGTTTTTGTCGTTCTTTGTCTTTGTTTGTCCAGCGGAGTTGCATTTGCCGACGGCATGATCCTGCCGATGCATGAAGAAAGAATAATATTTATGCCGCCTTCACGACCGGCAGAAAATTTTACTGTCCCGCTGTCGGTAAACAAACACCATGTCAAGATCCGCATCAACAATCTGGCGGCCTCTACCGACGTTGATCAGACCTTTTTCAACCATGAGAATCGCACGATCGAAGGGCTTTACATCTTCCCTTTGCCGGTAAACGCATCAATCAGCGGCTTTTCGATGGATGTCGAAGGCAAAATGACAACTGGCGAACTTATGGATGCTGACAAGGCCCGCAAAATTTACGAAGACATCGTAAGACAGATGCGTGACCCTGGCTTGCTCGAGTATATGGGGCATGGCGTTTTCAAGACCAGAATATATCCAATCGAAGGTCGCAGCGAAAAGAATGTGAAAATTGCCTATCAGGAAGCCCTGAAGATGGAAGGCGGCCTGGTTCGCTACGTATACCCTCTCGACATCGACAAATATACCAAAGAAGACATGAAGAACGTGGCAATTGAGGCGCTGGTTAAATCTGACCTGCCAATCAGTTCGGTTTATTCACCGACCCACAAGATTTCGATACATCGCAAGAACGAACGTGAAGTCGTCGTTGGCTTTGAAGCAGAGAAACATTTCCCCGACAAAGATTTCGTTCTTTACTACGCCGTGTCCAGCAAAGACGTATCACTGACCGCGATCAACCATCGCCCCGACCCCAGTGAAGACGGCACCTTCATGCTTATGCTCGCCCCCGCCCTTAAAGGCCAGCAGGAAAAGACTCCAAACATAGATGTCGCGCTGGTAATGGATACTTCAGGCAGCATGGCCGGCAAGAAAATCACACAGGCGCGCAAAGCGCTTGAATTCTGCATAAAATCGCTGTCTGACGACAGCAATTTCATACTGATCAATTTTTCGACCGAGGCAGAGGCCTACAAGGGCGGTCTGACAAAGATGAACGCCGACACACGCGAAGGGGCATTGAATTACATCAAAAACCTCGATGCTGCCGGCGGCACAAATATCTCTGAATCACTCGAACTTGCGGTCGGGGCTCTTAATAAAAGCGAGAGCAAAAACTCGCGATTTATCGTCTTCGTTACTGACGGCAAGCCGACCGCTGGCCTGACCGATGCCGACGAAATTATCAAACTGATGTCACGCAAAAACACTGAAGGAATCAGGCTGTTTTCATTTGGCATCGGCGATGATCTCAACGCAACTCTTATAGACAGCCTGGCCGAAGAGAACAGCGGTGTCTCCGACTATGTATCAGAAGACGAAGACCTCGAAATAAAAACATCGGCGCTGTTTTCGAAGCTGACACACCCGGTTCTGACTGACGTCAGCCTGCAGTTTCACAATGTTGAAGTCAGCCAGATTTACCCGCGCAAGGTCGGAGATGTTTTCAAGGGCAGCAACATACTTATTCTCGGCCGCTACAGCAAACCGGGAGCAGCAAGAATCACCTTGTCCGGCCGTCTACGCGACGAAGTCGTCAAGCTCGATTTCGAAACCGACTTTCCGGCGCGAGAAGGCGAAAATGCATTTGTCGCCAAAATCTGGGCAACCCGCAAAATTGGTTTTCTGCTCGAGCAGATACGCAAAAACGGCGCTGACGACGAACTCAAAAACGAGATCATCACCCTTGCCAAGCGTTACGGCATTCTGACCCCTTACACATCATATCTGGTGCTGGAAGATAACGACAAATTCGGTCCCAACCTGCGGCAGACAATGATACCGGGCGACATGCCATCAGCCTCATTCGATGAAGAAAAAAGCAAATTTTCGGTACAAAGGCTTGAAAGCCTGTCAGATGGTGCTGATGCTGTTGGCGCATCGCGCGAAATGAATACTCTCAAGGCAGCAGCTGCGCCGCAAAGCTTCAGTCCGGCGCGAGCGAGACCTGGCTCAAATGTGGTGACCAGAGGGATTCAGGCGCCGGTCAGCAAGGAAGCCGGCGGCAAAACCTTCTATTTCATCGACGAAAAGTGGATAGACAGCTCCGTTAAGGCGGAGAAACCCGAGATAACCATAAAAGCCTGGTCAGCGGCTTACTTTGATCTCTGCAACAAGTATCCGCAACTTGCAAAAATGCTTTCAGTCGGCGACAAAGTAATAGTTATCTTTAAAAACAAGGTTATCGAAATCAGCCCCGATCGCGGAGAAGAAAAGTCTATCGACATGTAATCCCGTTGATTTGTTGAATTTCTGCCGCCAGAGATATGTCTGGCGGCAGATTTTTTTTGAATTTTGCGCCGATTGTGTTATCATTCGTGCATTAATACAAGCGAGGAGCGCAAGGAATGGAAAGATTCGTCAGCCTGATCGGCATACCTGTTCAAATTGGCATCTGCTATGCACTTTCTACCGACCGTAAAAAAATCAACTGGAAACTGGTCGGCTGGGGTATTGCCCTGCAGCTGATTTTTGCCATTCTGATCCTCAAGACGCCACAGGGAGAGGCACTTTTCGGCTGGCTCAACGATGCCGTCGTAAGAATGCTGAGTTTCTCGACCGATGGCGCCAAGTTCATCTTCGGTGAACTGGTAAACTTTGTTGTACCGGTCAATATCGGTAACGCAGCCGCGTCTCCCGATCTGGCTCCCGGCGTTGCCGCACTCAAGCTGACAGCTACGACCGGCGCCTATTTCGCGTTCAATGTACTGCCGACCATCATCTTCTTTTCGTCTTTTATGGCCATTCTTTACCATCTCGGCATCATGCAGCGGCTGGTATATTATGTGGCCATGATCATGCAGAAAACCATGAAAACTTCTGGAGCAGAATCGCTCAGTGCGGCCGCGAACATATTCGTCGGCCAGACAGAAGCTCCACTGGTAATCAAGCCATACGTCGATAAAATGACCTTTTCGGAGCTTTGCTGCATCATGTCAGGCGGCATGGCAACGATCGCCGGCGGTGTTATGGCAGCCTATGTCGGCATGCTGAAAGACAGCATTCCGGGAATCGCCGGTCACCTTATCGCGGCATCGGTCATGTCAGCTCCGGCAGCGCTGGTTTTTGCCAAGATACTGGTTCCTGAAACCGAAGTGCCGGTGACAAGTGGCAGTGTAGAACTCAGAATAGAAAAAATTGACCAGAACGTCATCGACGCAGCTGCCCGCGGTTGTTCAGAAGGCATGAGCCTGGCGCTGAATGTAGCTGCCATGCTGATCGGTTTTATCGCAATGATAGCCATGGGCAACCACATCTGGAAAATGATTGCCGATGCCGTTGGCATAACCAGCTATAACAGCATCGAATCAATTATTGGTCTGGCTGCAGCTCCCTTCGCCTGGCTGCTGGGAATTCCCACCAGCGACATTTATGTTGCCGGCGAACTGCTCGGCAAAAAGCTAATTCTCAACGAATTCGTCGCTTACGCTGACCTCAGTAAGTATGTCAACGGCCAGGTTCTCAGCGCTGATGGCGTCCCGGTTCAGCTGGCAATGCGCAGTAAAATTATTCTCAGCTATGCCCTGTGCGGCTTTGCCAATCTTGGTTCTATTGGTATTCAGCTCGGCGGTATCGGCGGCATTGCCCCGGCCAGGCGTGGAGATCTGGCGAAACTTGCCTTCAGAGCCCTTCTCGCTGGCTCTTTTGCGTGTTTTCTTACTGCCAATATTGCGGGCATTCTTATAGAATAATACCGACAGTATACAAGGGCGCGCTTCCAGACAGCTGGAGCGCGCCTTTGCTATTACAGATGGCATAGCAATAGCGACCAGTCTGTGCTATCATACAGCCTGAAAAACTCAAGTTACAGCAGGAGAGTTCAATGAAAATCGGATTGGCTGGACTGCCAATGTCTGGCAAAACAAGCATATTCAACATGGCCACCCGCGCCAAGGCACAGACACGCGACTATCTCGCGCAGACCGACGAGATCAACAGCGGCATCATCAAAGTACCTGACCCGCGTATAGATCATCTGACCACTGTTTTCAAACCAAAAAAGACCACCTTTGCCACGGTCGAGTTCACCGATATACCAGGCATAAGCAGTGCAGAGAGCAAATCAGCGAGTAAGACTCTCGCCAATATCCGCACCTGCGAAGCCATTATGCTGGTGGTCAGACTTTTCGAAAGCGAAGAGATACCGCACATACACAACAAAATCGATCCGGCCGCCGATGTTGAAGAACTCTGTCTCGAGTTCATATTCAGCGATCTTGAGATGATTACTAACAAGATCGAGCGCCTGCAGAAAGAAATCAGGGTAGTAAAAAAGCCTGAGGCAGCCAAAGAACTCGAACTAATGGAACGCCTGCGCGCGACTCTCGAAGACAACAAATTTATTTCGACGATTGAACTCAGCGAAGAGCAGGAGCAAAGCCTGCGTGGCTACAGGTTTTTGACGCAGAAGCCATTGCTGCTGGTCGGCAACTGTTCGGATGAGCAGTTCTCAACTCCCGACAGCAAGGTCGCGGCATTTGCGGCAATCTGCAAAGAACGTGGCTGGCAGCCGACATTGGTTTCGGCAGCAACTGAGATGGAGATTTCCGCACTTTCGCCAGAAGAAGAAGCAATATTTCTCGAAGAATATGGACTCAAGGAATCGGGGCGTAATCGCTTGATTTCAGAAGCTTACAAGCTTCTCAACTATATCAGTTTTTTGACTGTCGGCGAAGATGAAGTCCGGGCATGGCCTTTGCAAAGCGGCACCAGTGCGCATAAAGCGGCCGGCAAGATACATTCAGATATTGAACGTGGCTTTATCAGAGCAGAAGTCGTGGCTTATGACGATTTTTTCGAAAAAGGCAGCATGGTTGCGGTCAAGGCTGCCGGCCTGGCAAGGCTTGAAGGGAAAGAATATATTGTTAAAGATGGTGACATCATCAATTTCAGGTTCAACGTCTGATTCAGCCGGATTGATACCTGAATGAGCCTGCAGCGACGTCTTACCCGTGGCATCATGGCCGTTCTCGCCCTGATTCTGGTATTCATGCTGCTGACCTCGATTTCCTACTGGGATATCGAAGGATTTGTCACCTCGATTCTACCGGTCAATATTGCGATTGCACGCTCTTATGAGCGGGTGACCAGTTCCTGGACGCAGTTGGCCGATGCTACCAACGACAGCCTGGTCAAAAACATGACCGACGCCGACGAAGCGACCCTGACCGCCCGGGCCGACGAACTTGCCGGACTGATCAAAAAGCTCGACAATCTAATTACAGACGACAAGCGAGCAGAAGTGCTGCACGGCATAGCGAACCTGAATACAACTTTCATGCGGCAGCTTGCTTCTTTCAAATTGTTGTTGAAGAATCGCAATCGCTCTTTAAAGCGGAACTCTGACCGCAGGGTAAAGGCCGCCGAAGGCCTGCGCTCCGAGGTAGTAAATCTGCTCGACCGCTTCAAAAGTATGATGATCGATCTCAATGCTGCCTTCAAGAACCCTGATTTTCAAGCATCTCTCAGCACCACCTCAACTCTGATGGACAAGATAGCCAGAATTGAAAGGGATCTGATACTGGCTGAAACAGAGGTCGCACTTTATTTAAGCATTAAACATGGCAAAGAAACCCCGGAAGAAATGAAAAGCGGCAAGAATACTGCAGCGCGGGTAGAAAATCGCCTGCGGGCGGTCTTGTTTCTACTTGAGCGCTCGGTGCAGGAAAGCAAGGTGGTGCTGCACAAGCGGGTACTGTCGCAGGTTGAAGCCAAGATCCGCGGATTTTATGAATCTTTTCAGAAGCTGCGCAACATACTTGAAGCACCAGAAAGCGATCTAATAGAATTAGAAGATCAGCTACATCAGGTCATGTCAGAGATGTATGCGCTCAAGCAGCAGGGAGTGGCACTCTCCACCAGCGAAGCTGAGATATTCTGGAGCCGGATATTCTATATCTCTGACCAGCTAAAAATTCATGCCAGCAACAACCACAAGTTGATTCTGGCTTTCCTTCTTATAGTGCTGGTCGCCGGCGTATATCTCATAATTGTTTTTCCGCAACAGATTGGCGGCCCGCTGAAAAAGCTCAGCTCCGAAATAGCAGAATTCGAGCTGGGCAAGCCCCTCGGTGAAATTCCGCGCTCGGATACAGAAGAAATAGATTCGCTGGCACAGGCTTTTAAAATTATGACCGGCAGGCTAAAGCAGCAGGGTGATGTAAATCAGAAGTATCTTGAATCTATTCACAGTATGACCGTTGTTTATCGCGAACTGCACGAAACCACCAAGCGCACAGACACGCCAGATGAACGAATCGAGAAGGCCATCAACATGATTCTTGAACAACTGATCTGGCATTGTCCGGGTATAGATCTGGTAAAAGTGATGATTATCAAAGAAGAAACGAAATCAAGCGAAGCCGAGGTGGCAGATAACCGCACAAACCGCTATTTTACCAGACTTGGCGATCCTGAATTCAGCGAACGCTTTAAAACAAGCGGAGAATTTGCGCCATACTGCGAATCGGTCGGCTACAATCCACAAGATCCCGCCAGTTCGTCAGTGGAAAGTATTCCCTGTGACGCAGACGACAATGGCGTTACCGGATGGTATTTCGAAAACAGCCTTGGAATAAGGACAGGCGCTGATGATAACAGTTTTTTTCAACCGATCTACCGTCCGCTGGCTATAGGCAGCAACCCCACCCTGGCCAGTCGGCGGCATGAAAGGGGCCTCAAAGGCAGCCTGGTTACCGAGCCTCTGAACATGCCGGTTCATGGTTCAGAAGATCTGCAGGAACAACGTGGGCTACTGTTTGTATATTATCTGAATCCGGAAACCCGCCTTTCATGGCAGGAGATATTTTTCATTCAGATCATCGCCAGCCAGATTTCTTCAATCATTGAAACCGATGGCCTGTTGCAGGAACATGACCTCAAGAAAAAGATGGATGATCAGCTACAGATGGCTAAAGAAATACAGGAGAATCTTCTGCCGCATGCAGTTCCTGAAATTACTGGTCTGCATATCAGCCGCGTCAGCAAATCAGCAGAAGAAGTTGGTGGTGATTACTACGATTTTTTCAGACTTGACGAAAACCGCCTGGCAGTTGTAATTGCTGATGCCGCCGGCAAAAACGTACCAGCAGCAATAATAATGACTGTGTTTAAAACTACCCTTTCGACGATGGAACTTGAAAAACTCAATGCCAGTGAGGTTTTGACCAGGGCAAACAGAACCATAGCAAAAAATATTACCAATGATCGTTTTATAACCGCAATGTACGTTATAATTAATGCGAAGACGGGTGAAATTGAACTGTCGTGTGCGGGGCATAACCCCGCTCTGCTGGTTACCGGGCGTGGCATGGAAAAAGCCATTCACGAGAAAACCTCAAAGGGCCTGCCTCTGGGAATCCTGGAAGACTACACCTATGAATCAATCTCCTTCAAAATGAGAAAAGACGATCTGCTCTTTCTCTATACAGATGGAGTGACCGAAGCGCGCAACAGCCTGGACGAAGAGTATGGCGAAAGCAGTCTCAAGAAGTTCCTGACACGACCGCGCAGCAGTGACTTAGCTGGCATGCTTCTCGCAGAAGTCGAAGAGTTTTCGAAGTCTGCCAAACAACACGACGATATCACCGCCGTTTCGATAGAGTACACCGGGAGAAACTGACATGAGCGAAATAGAAGCTCAGGCTCGCAACTACTGGGAAAAAACCTGGAACAGATTCCTGAAATATCATGGCATGATTGCGCCATCAGCCAAGCTTGTACAGCATTTATTCAATCATGTCCCCAGAAATGGCACCATTCTCGACCTTGGCTGCGGCGAGGGCCGCAACAGCCTGTATCTGAGTCAGGTTGGCTACAACATTGTCGGAATCGATCTTTCATTCAAAGCAGCCAGAGTCATGAAAAACAACTTCTTCGAAGAAGAACTCAAGGGTCTCGTCATCACAGGTGACGCCAGAAAGCTGCCCTTTCTCAATGACAGTATCGACGGGATTCTAGCCCACCACCTTTTCGACCACCTCGATGCCAATGGTTTTATGCATGCGCTTGACGAAGCCTTCAGGGTTTTGCGGCCAGATGGCGTCATGCTGATGACGGCTGACTGTTTTGGTGAATTTGCCGGCGACAGAAACGCCGTAACAAGGGATGACGGGTCAATCGTATTTGTCAAGGGCGGTTACAAGGGTATGCTGGTGCGGCCTTACCGCGAAGATGAGCTGTCACTGTTACCTGAAAAAGGCTGGACAGTTCTCAAAGATGAATTGACTCCGCGCCATAGCAAAATCCTGCTTTTACAGAAGAGCATGGGCAGCAACAATAGCCGTCTGGCCTGCTAAATATCGACTTCTCTGGATACTTTTGAGGGTGCGGCGGTAACCTGGTTTCTGCCGTGTTCTTTAGACCAGTAAAGCGCCACGTCAGCGGCCTTGATCAATGAATCCATGTCGTCGGCGCAGTCCGGGAACACAGACACGCCAAAACTGGCGCTGATCTTGTGGACAACCCCGGTCACTTCGAGATAGTCATTTTCGATCGAACGTCTTACACGCTCAGCAACGGCAACTGCACCGGTCATATCGGTTTCCGGCAGCACCAGTGCAAATTCCTCGCCGCCGTAGCGGACTGGCAAATCATGAGTTCGAACAGCTCGGCGCAGAATTGCGGCCACATGCCTGAGCACGTCATCACCTGTCTGATGGCCAAAATTATCGTTGAGCAGCTTGAAATGGTCGATATCGACCATGATCAAAGCCAGACTTCTCTTGAACCTGGCTGCCCGCTTGATTTCGTCAAGAAGGCGCTGTTTAAAATAGCGATGCAGGTAGAGCTTGGTCATGCCATCGGTGATCGCCTGTTCATAAAGCTGCGCATTTTTAACCGCGGCGCCCAGCTGCACGGCAAAGACCTTGATCAGTCTGATATCACGGTTGGTAAAACCATTGGCAGATTCAGCTGCACAAAGATGCACCAGCCCCAGAAACTCGCCCTGATTGAGAATAGGCACCACCACAAATGAACAGCCAAAGACCTTTTCGTCAAGACGTTTGAGTGTTGCCGGGTGCTCTGACTTGCCCTGCTCGTATTCAAATGATTCTTTGCGTTCCTGAGCCATTTGCAGTATCTCGGAATCTTCGAGACAGAGAGTGTCAGGAAGCTCGGTGGCATCACCCAGATGACTCATCAGATTGAACGAACGGTGTTCTTCTTCATATAGCCAGGTAGAACCGCGCTTGATATCAGTAATCTCTGCTATGGCGCTCATTGCCATATCCAGCAGAGCCTGCAGCTGCAGTTCTGACGAGATCATCTGCGATGCCTGGTATAGTATGCTGACTTCCTGAATCTTCTCATCAAGCCTCACGTTTGCTTCGCGCAGCTCAGAAAGAAGCAGAAAGTTGTTGATAGCAACCGAAATGTTGCGTGAAAGTGTCTTTAAAAAGCTCATTTCCTTGTCGGTCAGCGGAACTTCCTTGAGTTTATGACCGACGACCAGAAAACCGATGAGCTTTTCCCTGACCTTCAGAACGGATATGCAATCAAGATTATCATCTGCAAAGTCCTGCAGGCAGTTTTTCAGATGTGGGAATTCTTTGACGCGATGCGTGATTTCAGCAGATTCATCTTCAAGCAGCTTAACTTCTTCCTGTTCAAGCTCAAAATCATAGGTTTTGTGGACAAGCTTCCAGGAGCAGCGCAGTGATACACGCTTTGTATAGTTTTCGAAAAGAAATATACCGCCCTTACGAACGCCAAGAGTGCCGAGAAGAAGATGTAAAAGTGACTTCAGCTGAGCATCAAAACTGCTGACGCGGCACAGCTCATCGCCAATATCGCTGAGGGCTTCAAGAACATACTCATAGCGCAGCACCTGCTGCTGCATTTTCTGTTCAAGGTCAGACTGCTGCTCAGACATGAAACTTAACCCTTAAACTTTGCTACGGCTTCTTCTTCTTTATCAAAGGGCTGCGCAAACTGCAAAAGCCCCATCATTTCGAATGTCTTGCGGTTGGTTGGGGTTAAGTTGGTGAATGCCAGCGCACCTTCCGATTCCTCGATTGCTTCTATGACGCCTATCAGAATTGATATCCCTATACTGTTTATCAGCGGCGACTGCTCAAGATTGATAACGATTTTGTTGATCGATTTTTCGAGATGTTCGGAACATATCTCATCAACCTGCTCAGCGCCCAGGTCATTCAGATAACCATTGGTTCTGATGATCAATACATTGTTATCAACCTGATGCGTTAGAGAGAATTCTTCTGACATAATTGCTTGTTAAGCTCCCTGGCAACTTAAATTCTTCCTGTGTCGTCTCTATCCTGCTGGAGGAATTTCTTTATAACACATTAGCACAAATAAATCATATAAACAACAATCTTTATTATCAATTGCCACAAACAATAAGATAATTTTGCCTTGCCATTTCAGACATTTTTTATATATTGACTGGCTCATGTGGAAATATTCTAATCAGATCACGATAAGATGGGCATATTTCATATTGCTGGCGCTGGCACTGGCAGTCACAATGTGGCTGGCTTCCGGCACGAACCCTGAAATCCTCACCCAACCGGGCTTAAAGGCTGCACTAACCGAGATATCAGTGCGGGCTGAGTTTCAGCCACTATGGGTGTGGCCGGGGCTCTTTTTTGCAGTGACCATACTTATGCTGACAGGAGTACCGTCCATATTGCCATTTGCCTTTATGATGGTGGTCTCAGGGTTTTACACCGCGTTTATCGTAACCTTCCTGTCTCAGGTTTTTGTAACCCGAATATGCATCCACAGAGCCTGGAAAATTGCCGACCGTGATTCTTACCAAAAATCATTGCAGCCTGCTCTTAAATCACTGCTCTGGCAAAGCCAGGAGCACTTCATGCAGTTCGCTTTCTGGAGCAGAGTCTATTTTGCCTACCCTCTACGAACAGTCGATTATATAACTCCTATGATACAGCCAGGCGAGAAACAGCTGAGCAGCACACTGCTGCCGGCTGCAGCCGCGATCTTTCTGCGCATGCTGATTCCTTCATTCTGGCTGCATTCATTGATCAGACTGGCTGTGAACGTCGCTCCCGACCCAGCTGGTGACGCATCCGTGTTTCTGCTGTGGTCTTCGGCACTTGTCGCCTACACTATGATACCAAGAGTACCCGAGTTTTTTGTCTGCTCTGATAGTGTCAGGCCAATTCTCACCGCAATAGGCAGACCAGCGAAGGTCATGCAAAATTCGGCTGATGCAAAAACGGCAAAACCTGGGAATTCTGACACCAAGAGCCCGCAAGTCGAAGTACGCAGCATGCGAGAAACCGCACAGACCGCAGTAGAAGGATAGTGAGCCCAGCCCGTAATGTCTTTGCCAGATTACAGGTTGACTATGCCTCCGATTTTGTTTAAAGCTATAGTGTGTTTTAAATGAATATTTTAATCGGAGGGTAGAATGTCCTACGACACTTCACTTATCAGAGAACTCAAACACCGGGCAGCCCGCATCAGATGGCTTTCGCTGAAAACCACCGCCGAAGCTGGTTCAGGACACCCGACATCCTGCTGCTCATGTGCCGAAATTCTTTCTGCACTCTTTTTCAAAGTTATGCGCTACGATCCCAAAAATCCAGGCGCGCACAGCAATGACCGCCTCGTCATGTCAAAGGGGCATGCTGCTCCCGCGCTTTATGCGGCATGGTGTGAAGCCGGTTATCTCGAAGAAAAAGAACTTTTTACTCTGCGCAAGATGGGCTCACGCATTGAAGGGCACCCAATGCCCAGCCTGCCATTTGTCGATGTCGCTACCGGCTCTCTCGGACAGGGACTCTCTGTTGGCCTGGGCATTTCCCTGCAACAGCAGAAAGTTGTAAAAAACGGGGCCCGCACCTTTGTATTGCTCGGAGACGGCGAAATGGCAGAGGGCTCGGTCTGGGAAGCACTGGCCCTGGCCGACAATCTGAAAGCACCAAACCTCGTAGCAATAATCGACGTTAACCGACTTGGCCAGAGCCGCGAAACAATGCATGGGCACGACATTCGCACCTATGCCCGCAAAGCAGAAGCTTTTGGCTGGGAAGCGATAGTTGTTGAAAATGGCCACGACATCGAAGCAGTTCTCAAAGGCCTCGAACAGGCAACTAATGTATCGGGCAAACCAGCCTGCGTAATTGTGAAAACTTACAAAGGCGGTGGCCTGAGCCAGATCTCCGACAAGGAAAACTGGCACGGAAAACCTGTCATGCCCGGTCATGGCCTTGAAGAGGCCCTGGCAGAAGTTGAAAAAGATATCATGAAGTCACCGCCAGCCCCTGCAATTGCGCGTCCAGAAGCGATGCAGGACAAAATAGTCACCGGCCCGGTAGCCGAAAAAATCGAGCCGGCCCCATACAAAAAGGGCGACAAGGCGGCAACTCGCCAGGCGGTAGGCCCGGCCCTGGTCAATCTCGGCAAAGCTGACGAACGCATCTGGGTTATCGATGGCGACACCCAGAACTCAACCTACGCCCAGAAGTTTGGCGAAGCTTATCCAGAACGTTTTGTCGAATGCTTCATCGCCGAACAGAACATGGCCGGCGTGGCAGCCGGACTGGCATCACGTGGGCTGATTCCTTTTGCGACCACATTTGGCGCCTTTCTTGCCCGCGCTTTTGACCAGATCAGAATGGCAGCGCTCTCAGGCTTGAAAGTCAAATTCATCGGCACCCATGCCGGTATCTCGATCGGTGAAGATGGCCCGTCACAGATGGCTCTCGAAGATCTCGCATCGTTCGCAACCCTTCCCAATGGCGCGGTATTTTATCCGTCAGACGCAGTTTCAGCCTATAACTGCATAGTAAACCTCGCACGTCACGAGGGCCCGGGCTATGTTAGACTGTCACGCCCGAATTCAGAAGTATTGTATGATGCAAGCGAGCAGTTTCCGAGCGGTGGCCTGAAAGTGCTGAAAAAGTCAGATACGCCTGCGTTGACGGTCGTTTCGGCCGGTGTAATAGTGCATGAAGCACTCAAGGCCATCAAGAATCTGCCGGGCAGCGAAAAGATTCAGCTTGTCGATCTTTACAGCCTCAAGCCGTTCCCCACTGAAGAACTCAGCAAACTCGTGAACGCGTCAAACGGCAATGTCGCGGTATTCGAAGAGCACGCGGTCGAGGGCGGAATTGGCGCCACTGTAGCACTCAAGCTCGCCGGGCACATCAAGTCGTTCAAGCATGTCGCAGTAACAAGTGTACCCAGATCGGGTACCCCCGATGAACTGCTGGCATCATTCGGACTCTCTGCCGACAAGATCGCCGAAACGCTGAAAGCAATTCTCAAATAGCACAAACAACCGCCAGGGGCAGACAGGTACATCAACCTGTCTGCCCTTCTTTTATCTCCAGCAAATAATTTTCGAGATTTTTCTGGTCTCTTTGTGCCTGTGGCGGAAGTTATTTGTTTGTAAGTGTTTGCTGATGTTTGCCAATACGCGTTGCTGCCGCTGAAATAAAGGTTAACAAAACATCTTTTGCGGTCGAAAAGGTTTATGGATTTGTTTGCCTCCTTATTTTTCAGGTCCGGGGATACCCCGGATCTTTTTTTTTAACATTTTTGTAGGCAAAGTCTGCTTTTATGGTAAATTAGCAGCATGTACATAATAGGAATTTGTGGTTTATCAGGCTCCGGCAAAAGCAGTGTATCAAGAGCGGTTCTCGAGAGGTTTCCCGGGAAAATCTGCGTTCTTGAACACGACATGTATTATTACGCCAAAAAAGACAAGCCCACCATCAAGAACTACGACCACCCCGACGCATTGGAAACCAGCCTGTTGATCAATCATATCAATGAACTTCGAAACAATCGCGCGATCGAACGCCCGATCTACGATTTCAAAGCTTCAGACAGGCGCAGCGACAGGGTACAAGTCGAACCGCGACCGATTCTAATCGTAGAAGGCCTGCTGATTTTCAACATTCCAGAACTCATGCCACTCTTCGACCTGCGCATATACATTGACGTCGCCCTCGACAAAGCCATCATCCGCCGTATCAAGCGTGACCACTGTGATCGCGGCCGAACAGTACAGAGCATCATCACTCAGTATGAAAGCACGGTTCGCGATGCCGCAATCAACATGGTACAACCGTCAAGATACCTTGCTGACCTGATTATTCCGCAGGGCGCCAGCAACCTCGTTGCTCTCGAAGTCCTCTACGGCAAAATCCGCGACCTGCTATCAACCGGCAACAACCCTGACGGCATCATTAAAAATTCAGAAGACGTTTAGAACCGGTTTTAAAGCATTTAAAGCATTCCGCTTTCTCTAAAGCTGAAATAGCCTTTTTCTTCGCGGCCGACGATAACATGGTCGAGAAAGCGCAGGTCAAGTGTCGCGGCAGCGGATGCCAGCTGACGGGTTATATTGATATCAGCATTTGACGGGCGCAACTGACCAGTTGGATGATTATGTACAACGATTATGCCGGTGGCATGCAATGCCATTGCGCGCTTCATGATTTTGCGAGGATACACCGCGGTCTGGTCTTCTGTTCCAGACGAGAGAATTTCGTCTTTGATTACGCGGTTAAGGTTGTTAACAAAGATTACCCGCAGTTGTTCTTCGGGCAGCGCCTCCATTGAAGTGCCCAGATAGTCCATTAACACCGAGCCAGATGCTATAGCCGGGGCCGTATCGAACAAGCGGTTGCGATTGATGCGCTGCATCAGCGCTCGCAACATTATAAACAGGCGAGCCGATGCCTCACCCATGCCAGGCACACTGCATAGCTGCTGCAAGTCCGCGGCTAAGACTTTTTCCAGACTGCCAAGTTCTTTTAGAAGCGACTTGGCAACCGGCTTGGTGTCTTTGCGGGCAAAGGTATAAAACAACAAAATTTCGAGAATTTCATGGTCAGAAAACCCATCGAAACCTGTTTCGTCAAAGCGCTGGCGCAACCGATCGCGATGCCCGGCATTTGCGTTGGGTTCGTTCGTCTGCATACAGATTTACCTCTCAGCGAAATTCTAGCATAAAATGCCGGCCTGCCAAAGTGATTTCAGGCACAAAAAGGCTTGCCGAAATTCGGGCAAAGGATTAAACTCAGCAAAGTATGTTCACTATATAAGAGCATGTATAAGGACAAGGAGATTGAAAATGACCGAACAGACTTGCCTCAACTATCTTGGTGTGACCGGCTGCCACAACATTTACCTGAACAGACCGGTAGCAGAGCTTGTGGAAAGGGCTATTGTCGCCGGAGAAGGCCGCCTTGCCTCTAATGGCGCGCTTCTGGTCGACCGCAACAATGGCGAAAGATTTGGCAGATCGCCAAATGACCGTTTTATCGTTAAGACACCCGGCACTGAAGACGTCTGGTGGAGCGATATAAACCGCCCGATAGAACAGGAAAACTGGCAGAAGGTTTTTAAAATTGCCAGAGATTATCTCAAAAATCGCGATGTTTATGTATTCGACGGCTTTGCCGGGGCAGCTCCCGAATATCGACTGCAGGTAAGAGTTGTAGCAGAAAAAGCCTGGCATGCCCTTTTCTCAGAGACTCTCTTCGTCAACAGCAAAAATCCGGCTGAACTCAAAGAAATCCCCGACTTCACAGTTCTTGCCGTTCCCGACATGCGTATCCCTGAATGGAAAAGCATGGGCCTCAAATCAGAAGTCGCCATTCTGGTAAACTTCTCTGAAAAGATCGTTCTGATAGCCGGCTCACATTACGGCGGCGAAATCAAAAAAAGCATATTCTCGGTACTCAATTATCTGATGCCCAAGCGTGGCGTTTTTTCAATGCATTGTTCGGCCAACATCAGCCAGAATGGTGAGACTGCGCTGTTTTTCGGACTATCCGGCACCGGCAAAACCACCCTGTCAGCCGACCCTGAACGTCGTCTGATCGGTGACGACGAACACGGCTGGCACGATCATGGCGTCTTCAATTTTGAAGGCGGCTGCTATGCCAAGTGTATAAAACTCTCTCAGGAAGCCGAACCGCAGATTTTTAACGCAATAAGATTTGGTTCGATTCTCGAAAACGTAGTAGTCGATGAGCACCGCGTGCCTGATTTTGATTCAGACGCCATCACTGAAAATACCAGAGCAACCTACCCCACCCAGCATATCGACAACTGTGTTCAGGAAGGCGTTGGCGGTCATCCGAAAAATGTATTCTTCCTGGCAGCTGACGCATTTGGCGTTCTGCCGCCTATTGCCCGTCTGTCTCCAGAACAGGCGATGTATCATTTTCTCTCAGGTTACACGGCCAAGCTGGCTGGTACCGAATCAGGCATCACCGAACCAACGGCAACTTTCTCGGCCTGTTTTGGCGAACCTTTTATGGTGCTGCATCCTTTCACCTACGCCAAAATGCTGGGCGAATGCATGAAAAAACATGGCACCAAACTCTGGCTGGTTAACACCGGCTGGAGCGGCGGTTCCTACGGCACTGGCAGCCGCATGAAAATTAAGTATACCCGTGCCCTGCTCAGAGCCGCCCTTGATGGCCAGCTGGACAAGGTCGAATTCAAAAAAGATCCGATTTTTGCAGTTGAAGTGCCAAGTGAATGCCCTGGCGTGCCGGCTGAGATACTGACTCCGGTCAACACCTGGAAAGACAAAGCTGAATTCATCAAAACAGCCAACGACCTGGCAGCACGCTTCAATGTAAATTTCAAGAAATACGCTTCACAGTCAAGCCCGGAAGTATGCAACGCCGGACCGGTTGTGCGAGCAGAAGCAACCGCCTGAGCTTTAAGATAGCCTTCTGAAAAAAGCGGGGCCGTCCAGATGTTTCGGACGACCCCGCTTTTATTGTATTTATTATTAGACTCAGGCTGCGTCTTTTTGTGCTGCCGTCTCGAGCGCCAGCTGTTTTTCTGTCGCGGTTTCATTGATTTTAACAGTGGCTTCGCGCAGTTCACGCATAAAGTCTTCTTCCTGTTGTGCCAGCTGACGATCAACATAGTCAGAGGTAATGACAATCTCTTTGCGATTGTTCTCACGCAGCATAAACATGTCGTTACGCAGAATACGTTCAAAAACCGCGCGCAGACCGCGAGCGCCTGTCTTCTTTTCGAGCGCGATATCGACAATGCGTTCCATGCCGCAGTCTTTAAAAACCAGTTCACAACCGTCGAGCTCGCAAAGCTTGGCATACTGGCGAATGATTGCATTTTTGGGTTCGCGCAGAATGCGCATGAATTCATGCTTACCCAGACCATTGAGAGCAACCTTGACCGGCAGACGCCCGATGAATTCTGGAATAAATCCGTATTCCATGAAGTCCTCCGCCTCAGCCAGGTGGAAAAGACTGTAATCGGCCTTTTCTCTGGGCTGCGGATCATTGTTGAAGCCAATGAATGCACCCTTGCGCGTGCGCTTTTCGATGATCTTCTCAAGACCGACAAAGGCGCCGCCGCAGATAAAGAGGATGTGGCGGGTATCCATTTTCACGACCTGCTGCGAAGTCGGGTTCTTGCGACCAGCTGTCAGAGGCACATTGGCCACAGTACCTTCGATCAGCTTGAGGAATGCCTGCTGCACGCCTTCGCCTGATACATCGCGCGAAATAGAAACATTGCTTGAAGTCTTGGTCTTCTTATCGATTTCGTCGAGGTAAACAATACCCTTCTGCGCCTCTTCAGCCTCGTAATTGGCATCTATCAACAACGAAAGCAAAACGTTTTCAACGTCGTCGCCGACATAGCCGGCTTCGGTAAAACTGGTGCAGTCGCCAATAGCGAAAGGTACCCGCAGGATCTTTGAAAGAGTGCGGGCCAGCAAGGTTTTGCCGCTACCGGTCGGGCCAAGTAGAAGAATGTTAGATTTTTCGAATTCGACATCGCTGTCGTCTATCATCGACAGAATCTTGTAATGATTGTAAACAGCCAGTGAGATAACTTTTTTGGCGGTTTCCTGGCCGATAACGTATTCTGACAGCGCATCGAAAATCTTGCGTGGCGAGTATTCGCGAACGATCTTCTTGAGATCAACCTTGTTCGGCTGGTCGCCTGATTTCAGAGAATTCCTGGTGCTGGCATCCTTACGTAAAAAAATGTCGCTGGCTGTAGAGACACAGCTTTTGCAAAGCAGCCCACCTTCAGTATTTTTAACAAAATCGCCACCCTTACGCAGGTCTTTTCCACAAAACACACAATAACTCATTTTAATCTCCAGTTAGGTATTAACCTGCAAGCAGGAACATATATTGTAACTCAAATCTGATCAGCTTTAAAGTCTTTGCATAAAAAAAACTGCCGGCGGAGAGGCCGGCAGCTTTTTATCAGCGAATGTTATTCGTTGTGGGCTTCCTTGAACTGACTGATCCTTCTGATGTCAGAGGCGGTCAAAACGGCGCCATTGTAGCTGGCTGCAACGATGCCGCGATCGGCAAACACTTTGTCGATGGCTTCGATGTTTTTGCCTTCGTTGAGGGTTTTGTCAGCTGTGATGATGGCGTTGTAACCATCGATGAACTTGCAGCTGCTGCTCTTGAGGTTGTAGTGGCTGGTGTAGATCAGAATGTCTGATACTTCTTTGCCCAGAGCTTTTCTGAGATCCCACAGAACGGCGCCCCAGATTTTGCCATCGGCATGAACTTCACCATGAATGTCTTCTGGGTAATGCAGGTCGTTTTCTACGTTGCGCAGGAAAGGCTTTTCCATTTTGGCGACGACCCATTCGCCAAGAAGCGGGTCATCAGTTACTGAGCAGGCGAAATAGTCAGCCTGACCTTCGTTAAGAGCTCCGGATTCTCCGCTGTAAGCCAGATACTTGATCGAGTTGAGAACCGCGTGTGAATACTCATGATAGGCAACTGATGCTTCGCGGGCCAGGCAGTTGAACTTGTTACCGTCACCGAAGGCAACCATTCCCTGCCAGGGGCTGAAATAAGCATTGTCATAGTTGTCGCCGAGATGAACGACGGCTTTCATTGGACGATCGAGCTTGTCATGACCCAGGGTCTTGAAGAAGTCATGAATAGTGGTGATGTAGTTATACATGCCAATTTCTTCAAAATGAGTATTCTCGGGTTCGTAAATATGAATGCTGTCTTCGCGATCAGATTCGGGGCCGTCTTCGTTATCGACGGCACAGAATTCGCCGGTGGGTGTGGTAGCCGTGAGATGCAGCAATTCTTCTTTGGTGATGTCGCATCTGAGCGGATTGGTCACATATACGGCACCGAGACCGGTATGAAAATTCATTTCGTTGTTGACGTGCATAATGTCGCCGGTTTCGGCGTCTACCACTACTTCATAGTCTCCGAGCGGATTTTCGACTGCGAGTTTGGCAACATAAGCCATTCTGGCGGTGCCGTTTTCTTCGGCAACGATCTGAAGTTCAGCTTCAGGCACAGCGCGGAACTTGTCGGCCTTGATCGCCTGCTTGGCGAGACCGATAGCCTGATAGCGCTCGAGAGTGATCTGGTTGGTGATCTCGTTGATTTCGGGCAACGAACCATGGGCAAGGGTTACAACGCCGTCCTTGTCAACGGTCAGTTCGATGGTCGCATTGCGCACGAAAACGCCGTCGATGATCATGTTCCAAGTCAGGTGAGTGACACCGTCATTTTCGAAATTTTTCATCATGCGCAGGAAATCAACATCTGATCTTGGCAAATTGAACAGTGCTGCATTTTCCTGGATATAATCACGGGCAGCTACGCCAATATTACCGCTGAGCGGCGAAGAAAGCGTACCTCTAATGCTGGAAAGTCTGTTACCATCGTCGGTAACCGAAAGCATTTCGATACCTTCAACCATCGACTTGTTAGTGAACAGTTTGCGGATAAATTCCTGCGAAACCGTTACTTTTTTGGCAATTTTCTTGCCGGTATTGATCTGTGTAGGCGAAACGTCAAAAGCAAACGCCTGCGTACAACAAATGACCGCTGCAAATGCGGCAACCAGAACTTTCTTCATATTAGATACTCCTCCAGTTAATTACATATTTCAAGTTTAACACTCATAAGTCGGCAACCGCAAGAAAATATTAACTAAAACCAGAAAAGAGACGGAGCCAAAGACTCTGTCTCTTTTCTGTGCGCCCCCCAGGGGATTCGAACCCCTGTCGCAGCCTTGAAAGGGCCGTGTCCTGGGCCTCTAGACGAGGGGGGCAAAACTGTTAACCCGGGCCAACCGGAAGTCAGCCGATGAAAGCGCCCCCCAGGGGATTCGAACCCCTGTCGCAGCCTTGAAAGGGCCGTGTCCTGGGCCTCTAGACGAGGGGGGCAAGACAAATATTTTCGCGAGCTTGGGCCCAGCAGGACTTGAACCTGCGACAATCCGGTTATGAGCCGGAGGCTCTAACCAACTGAGCTATAGGCCCGCGACGCGACATTCATTGTAGCATAGTGCGGCTTTGCATGCAAGCACTTTTTTTATTCCATGTAGAATTCTTTGAGCTTTTTAGAACGGCTCGGGTGCCTGAGTTTGCGCAAAGCTTTGGCTTCGATCTGCCGAATACGTTCGCGGGTGACGCCAAACTTCTGGCCGACCTCTTCGAGAGTGCGCTGCCAGCCATCTTCGAGACCAAAGCGGTATTTAATAACCCTTGATTCACGCTCTGTCAGCGTTGCCAGAACCTTGTTGATCTGTTCTTTGAGGATCAGATTGAACGCGGTTTCAGCCGGTGGCAGGGCCGATTTGTCTTCGACGAAATCGCCGAGATGCGAATCTTCTTCGCCATTAATCGGTGTTTCGAGAGAAATCGGATCCATCGCGGTCTTCATGATGTTCTTGACTTTTTCGACCGGCAAACCGACTTCGACAGCCAGTTCTTCTACTGCCGGGTCGCGACCAAGCTTCTGCACCAACTTACGCGACGCCTTGCGCAGCTTGTTGATAGTCTCAACCATATGTACCGGAATTCTTATGGTACGAGCCTGATCGGCAATGGCGCGGGTAATCGCCTGGCGGATCCACCAGATGGCATAAGTCGAAAACTTGTAACCCTTGCGGTATTTGAACTTTTCGACTGCCCTGATAAGGCCTTGATTGCCTTCCTGGATAAGGTCGAGAAACAGAAGACCGCGCTTGGTATACTTTTTGGCAACAGAAACAACCAGCCTGAGATTGGCTTCGATCAACTTGCGCTGAGCTTCTGCGTCACCGTGCTCGATACGCTTGGCGAGAGTGACTTCTTCCTGCATGGTGAGAAGCCGAATTTTGCCGATTTCGCGTAAATAAACGCGCACCGAGTCATCGATATCGTCAAAATCCTGCTGCTGCTTGTCTTCTTCTTCCTTTTTATCTTCAGCAACCGGCAGTTTCTTGTCGAGCCTTACTTCATCATCGTCAACCAGCTCGACACTCTTGTCCATAAGCTCGTTGATAATGTCTTCAAAGGCTTCGGTAGGCAAGCCATCCGGCAGAAGCCGGTTGATTTCCTGGTATGACAGATAACCCTGCCGGGTTCCTATTTCTATAAGCTCAGCTCTAACTTCTTCGAGCGTCAGCGTTTCTTTTTTTCGAGCAACCTTACCTTTGGCCTGTGCGGCCTGCTCAGTAGTCATAATTTAGCCTCATTCTGGAGTGAATCAATACAACATATCCATTTTACGTTTGATGTCCAACTGCTCCATGCTCAGCTGCCCCATCAGAGCATCGTCTCCAGCTCTTTCCGCTTCTCTGATGTGCTGCTGTAACGCCTTCAATTCATGGTCAAGCCGGTGTCGCACCAGGCCCTTCACGCATTCCATGAAGGGCTCTGGCGGTCGGTCTCCGAGAGTTGTTATCAACTCGCTGAGTCGCGATACCAGAGCCGGATCGTCGAGTGCTGCAAGAATTTCTGCTGGTTTTAACGAACCACCGGCCGCTTCCTGTTGAAGATGTATTTCTTCAAATATTGTTCGTAAGCGGGGGTCGGAAAAATCATCAGGGGCGAGCAGCGCCCTGACACGATCGAGTTCTTCCGGGTGCTCAAGCAAGTGCATGAGAACCCATTCCTGACGCTGAATTTCGGCATTCAGACGGGGCGAGACGAAGTTTCTTCTCTTTTGAGGTTCTGCGGGCTCTGCCGTAACCCCGCTTGAAAACTCCTTCTCAAGAACAAGAGGATCCACGTCCAGCAGTTTCGAGATTTTTCGTGTTACTTCACTTCTCGCAATTGAACTGTGAATAGCAGGGACCAGCTCTTTAAATTCCTGAATAAGCTTTTCCTTTACGGTAATTTCGAGGGGAGGCTTCAAACCACGGGTATGAGTCTCAATGAGAAAAGTATATATATCACTGGCTTTTTCAAGCAGTTTTTTAAAGCTTTCAGCACCTTCGCGCATAACAAAACTGTCGGGGTCGTCAGCCGGATCGGCAAAACTGATAACCCTGGCATTGACCGGGGCGTCTTTCTGCATCGAAATAGCGCGCAGAGTGGCTCGCTGTCCGGCCGTATCGGCATCATAGCAGAAATAAATCGTCTCGCAGTTGCGGGCCAGCATCTGCACCTGATCGGGCGAGATCGCGGTACCCAGTGATGCCACGGCATTTCTGATGCCGTTCTGCCAGAGACTGGTGACATCGAGATAGCCTTCAACAACAATGACTGAGTTAAGACGTCTGATGGCCGGAAGGGCCTCGCGGAAGTTATAGAGCATTCTACGCTTGTTGAAGGTTTCACCTTCAGCGCTGTTCAGATACTTGGGCTCATCTTCGGCTACCAGCACACGGCCACCAAATCCGGCTACCCTTCCGTGTACATCAAAAATAGGAATCATCAGGCGATTGCGAAAGACATCATAATAACCATCGCCTTGATTTCTCGGGCGGATCAAACCAGCTTTTTCGAGCGACTGTTGATCTTCCTGAGCCTTGCCAAAACGTTTTACTATTGAATCCCAGGCGTCCGGGGCAACGCCAAGCCTGAATTTTCTGGCTGTTTCATCTGTAATTTTGCGCTTTTTAAGATAGTTTCTGGCGGCGGCACCGGTAGCGCTGTCATACAGGCACTGTTCATAAAATTTGCTCGCCATGTCGAGAAAATTATAGAGATCGGCACGCTTTTCGATCTCAGGGTCGTTTTCTTCTGGGATTGCCACGCCACAGCGGGCGGCCAGATGGCGAACAGCCTCGGGAAAGTTCTGGTGCTCAAGTTCCATCAAAAAGCGAAAAACGTCGCCGCCTTTTCCGCAACCAAAGCAATGATAAATCTGCTTATCGGCAATCACATGAAAACTCGGGGTCTTCTCTTTATGGAAAGGACACAAAGCCTTGTAACTGTTACCTGAGGGAATCAGCCGCACATGCTCACCGATAATCTGTATGATATCGGTTCTCTCTCTTATCAACGCTATTATTTCGTTTGAAATAAAGCCCAAGAAAAACCCCTGACCCAAGAAAACGTACAAAACCCGACACGAACTTGCAATGTTATTGCAATTTCGGCAAAATGTCAACAGGCAAAATCGCTTGGAGATCAGAGGTCGTCGATTATAGCGGCAAGCGAAACAGCAGAAACCATGGTCAGAAAAGCCACAAGAAAAATAAGCATGTCTACCTGAAATATTTTTTGTGCGATCAACCGGTCTGGCGTCATGGCGAACAGCAGATAATCTGGAACACGCTTAAGCGGCGCGGCAGCGATCAGCCATTTTTCGCCGGCCATGGAACCACTGACAGACTGCTGCGTTTCGCTACCAGCAACCTGCTCTGACAACTGAGACACAAAGGGGTATTTATTGAAATCACGTGGAAAAGGCAGCCGACTGCGGTCTCGTGGTACCATTGCCAGGCCTATCGAGTTATCCGGCAAGCCCTGGTCGGCAACATTACGCTGAACCTGCTTTTGCAGATAACGTTCGGAAAATGATTCGGTGCCGTGCCATATATAGAGAAGAAGAGGTTCCTTATCAGGGCCGCGCTCGACGAAATTTGTGTACACATAATGACGTTTGTTCGCCAACCAGAATTCATTAACACGGTCCAGATTTTCAAAAGTCCTCAGCAGACTGGCCCCGGTATCTCCGAGCATATCTGCAAAGCTGTCGGAAAAGGAATCCATCATCATCGCACTGACCTTGTCCTGCAGGCTTTCCTCTTCACCACGCTGGGTAATGAAAATGCGCCGGGAAATCGCCGGCATGATTTTCGCTGTAACATCGCCCGAAATTTTTCCGGGGGGCCAGCTGTAGCGCATATGACCTTTGTTATCCGCAATATAGATACGGTTTATCGCATCCTTTTTGAACAACTCTGACGAAAGCCGGTCGAGTTCCTTTGTATCAAGGTCACGCGCCGCCCGCAGACCGGCGAACCTTCTATAAATGTCCTCAAGATTACGTACGGCAACCTGATAATTTTCATCAACACGTTCAAGTTTGTCAGAAAGCGACGAAAAGGACTCCTGAGCTAGCATCTGCGCGTAAACCGCACGATAATGGAAGCCCAGAACCACAATAACAACTATTGACACAGCAGCAACAAAAAGCACGAGGAAGCGACGTAGAGAAAGCCCAAAACATACCGGCACCACCGCGCGAGCGACAACAATTCCCGGTCTGGAGGCAGCAAGCACGCTGCCTGCCTTTACGACAATAAGAAACCAGACGAGCATCAATATCTTAATTAGAGAGGCGATATTGTTGTAATACCGGTCTGGCGAACGTTGCAGGCAAAAAAGAATGCGGTCTGCCGTAAAATATTCACTGAGCAGAAGATGCCCCCCCAGTTCGGACTGCGACTCAAAGTTATTGCGCATCATCGTAAGATGCCTGGTAAGATCCTGTCTGGTAACTCCGGCAAGAGAGATTTCGCATTCAGAGGGCAATGTTCTGGCAGACGAAGCGATATCGACAACCCCGTAAAGTCTCTCGCCACGCCACTCAAAATTGGCGGAGTCGAGTAGTTGCTCCATCGCCATATTGCCGGGAATATCGGCTGCGCTGAACCATGCGACAAAGCCGCCCTTAAGACGCACGTCAGGTTCGTGTGAATAGATAGTATTCCAGTAAAGGTAGCCAGGGCGTCCATTCATCATTACACGCATAAGCGACGACTTATCCTGCGCAATTGCAGACGGAGTAAGACCGCCAGCGAAAGCGTCAAAAAACGGACGGTGACGAACAAGCAGAGAACCCTCGCCGGTTGTTTCCTGCAAAAGAAGTGCTTCAAAAATCTTCTGCAACACAGCACGTCTGCTCTCAGACTGACCTTTAACCTGCATGGCGCCACCATCGGCATTGAAAAACCTGAAGTTCACGAAAGCAAAACCGTCATCTCTGAAGCGGGCCAGGCTGGCCTCTATAACGGACTCTTTGTAGTCATCTTCGGCAAGGTTGCCGTAAAAAAAATTCAGGCGGCGCTGAATGTACACACGGTCATCACCCTCCCGTTTGAGTCTGAGAAGTTCTCGCCGGATGCCGGGAAGCGCCTCGCTTTTGTAAGCCGCAACGCTTCTATGGGCAAAATGTTGCCAGCCAAGAGCGGCAAGTAATGAAGGTACTATGGCACAAACAATTATGAATAAAAGCAGAAACCGGCATATTTACAGAATGATATTGCAATAATGACAAGGTAGCAATAATCTGCTATCATAAAAGTGAAAGACACTGAGTGAAACTTACGAGGGAACCATGAATAAGACTGGCTTTGCTGTTATTCTGATAGCCATGCTGGCGGTGGCTGCAGGCGTATTTGCGCTGGCACTCAACCCCGAAGCAGAAACTTTTTTCAAAAAAGCCGAATCGGCCTTTGTCGGTAAAAATCTTGACGAAGCCGAGACCAGTTTGCTGGAAGCGCTTAAGCTTGAACCTGACAATGCAGTATTTCGCTATATACTGGGTCAGGTTCAGTTCATGAAAGAAAATCATCTTGAATCAAAAAACAACCTTGAAATAGTCTCGCGCTCACGCCCCTCACCTGACAAAGGCGAAGAATACAACAGCAAACTCAAGGGCTACAAGAAAAGAATCAAAGATCTCCAGGAAAAATTCAACCTGGCTGGTCAGTCGAGATTCGACATTTACCAGAAAAACAAAGACAGCAATCAGAAACTGAAACTTGCCGTTACCGTTTTTCAGGCCTTCAGACTCAATCCGCCACTGCGCTACCGCAACTTCAAACTGCTCGAAGAAATTATCGGGATATACGAAAGTGCTCTGCAGAAGTCGTTCGAGGGCAGTGAATGGCAGAAAGAACCAATGCTGCAGCTGGCCTTTCTCTACGAAATAGCCAACAAAAAAGACAAGGCCGCCGAAGTCTACATGCGCGCCCTTGATTACGTTGAAAACCCCAACGAAGAATTTGTCATTACCCACAAATTTGACTATCTCAACCGCTCCAATAAAGAAAAGCTGCTTGATACCATTGAAGCAGGCGACTTTACCCGCCAGGATCTCGAAGAACTCATTGGCAGCGGCAGCCAGAAGGTCAGCGAAGAAGATAAGCAGAAAATCGAAGATATCATCACAGACGCGCGATCAAAGCTTGAGAACGCATCCAGTGACGAAGAACGTGAGTCTGTTCTTGAAGAAATCAAAGCGACTATAATCGAGAAACAGAAGCGTGGCGAACTGCCTGGCCAGGACGAGCTCAAAAAGAAGCTCGAAAAGGAAGGCAAAACCATGGAAGACTACATGAAAGAAAAGGGTTTCTGACCTGTCAGCAGATATGGCCCGCAAACGACACGCTCTGCTGATTTTTCATGGTTCAGCCCGCGAAACAGCCAGCAACGCCGCTGCGGTTTTTGTCGAAAACCTTAAAAAACAAAACAACCCGGTCGATTTTTCGATATGCTTTTTGCGAGGCGCCGAGCCCACGCTGGAAAAAGCTATTGAAACGGCTATTGACAACGGCTGCACCAGCTTACGCCTGATTCCGCTGTTTTTGCTGCCCGGCTCACATATTGACGAAGATATTCCAGCTATTATCGAAAAATACCAGCTGGCAAACCCGCACATTGAATTCGAGGCTGGCAGTTGTCTCGTGCACAACCCGCAGTTTATAAAATTTGTTGCCAACGAGATCGGCGAAAACTGAGATTGAATTGAAAACAGAAAAAGCAGGGCAGCCTGTAAGCCGGGTTCTGTACCTCCGAAGAGGCGTCGGTCATCTATCTGGGATCAGAGTTACCTCTGACCTCTAGCGACCTACCCGGGGTAGTAGCGAAACGGGCCGTTTCATCCCCCTGTTCGGTCTTGCTCCGGCGGGGTTTACCAGAAGCGCTGTCGCCAGACGCTCCGGTGCGCTCTTACCGCACCTTTTCACCCTTGCCTGTGTCTTGCGACCATCGGCGGTTTGTTTTCTGTTGCACTTTCCGTCCCCGGGGGATCTCTCCCCCGAAGCCTGGGTGTTACCCAGCGCCATGCCCTTTGGAGCCCGGACTTTCCTCATTTCCCCATGGGGGAAACGCGACCGACCAGCTGCCCTGCAATTCCTGTCTATTCAATCTTGACGTTGCGCCGGGTTCCGGTCAGGCGCATGATCAGACCAGCCTTTCCAGAAGGATATAGCGGTTCCTTCTTGCGCCTTGAGAACCCGCAACGTTCGCAGACATAAATCTTTCGCTGCAGACCCAGCGTATTTACACCAGGCTCTTTCAGCATCTCGCTCGACACTTTCAACGCGCCATTACATCTCGGGCAACGTTCAACGAAAAATATGATATAACAAAGAAACAGGCCAACCAGCAGTGCCAGCACAATCTCTTTGGATGTCCACAGGAAACCTCTCAGATCAAAGGTTTTCGAACCGGCGCCAACTCTCGAAGAGTCACGTTTGAGTTCATCGAGCAACATACGCCTGATGGCTCTGACACCTTCCAGGAAACCAGTTCCATCATTGTTGATGGCATTATTAGGCAGAATAACCTGGTTAAGTATTTTTTCGCCCATTTCACGGGTGACCAGATATTTCAGGCCGATACCAACGCGAAGATGCACCTTGCCATGCGCGGCCCCTTCGGGCAGCAGGGCAAAGATCAGTATGCCCCGTTTATCCATACCAATGCTTCTGATCCATTCAGCAAAAAAGCTTTCAACCTGAGTCTGACCTTCAGACAGGTTTACAATGCGCATGGTCTTGATGAGAACCCTGATTCTTGTTTTTTCTTCGATCTCACGACAGTGATCGACTATCTGCTGACGCAGATCGGACTTGACCAGTTCAGCCCGGTCATCAAGGTAAAGAGAGGGATCGACTTTCACCGGCGGTGGCGCATCCTGTGACAAAACAGGAGCTGCTGCGATCATGATAATCGCAAACAGCCACAGAAAGAGGGGTTTAAGTCGCAATAGCTTCATTTTAATCGCGTAGACCAGTCCAGTAAAGAAGTGCGCCACAGTTTGAGCAGATTTCGGCGCCATCATGTGAATTGATGGCACTCATGAAGCCGGCCGGCATACCCATACCACAGGCAGGGCAAGATGGGCCTTCAACAGCATATAAGACCTGCCCGCGTCTTTTCTGGCGGAATTCTTCATATTTTTCGAGAATTCCAGTTTCTATACCGAGGCTGCATTGGCCACGCTGTGTTTTAAGATCTTCGATTTCCCTTTTAATAACAAGAACTTCGTCGGCGATGCGAGCTTTAACCTGCGCCAGATGTTCTCTGCGGCCGGCAACTACCTTCTCGCCCCTGACGATATCGGCCTCGAGAGTTTCAATCTTTTCCATATCCTCAAGAATTCTGGTTTCGATTTCGGAGGCCTTGTTTTTCTGCCCGGTAATCTCGCGCTCAAGCGCAGCATAAGCCATCGGTAGAAGTCCCGCGCTGTCGAGTTTCTCCTGAGAGCTTTTAATACTGGTATTGAGACTGTCAAATTCTGTTTCAGCGGCACGGCGGCGCAGCTGTATCTTCTTAAGAAGAGCCTGTTTCTTTTCAAGCAGGGCCGCGTCGTTTTCAATTTCGGTCTGCATCCGAGCAGCCTTCTGCTTTTTTTCGTCTATCTGCGCGTTGGCTGCGTCAATTTTAAGATCCAGCTCCTGCAGCGGAATCAGCGTCTTGCATTGAATCACGGGTTACCTCATGATTTGGATTTATTGAGGTTGTACATTATCAGAAGCCCAGCTGCATGTCAATTACATGCTAATCAGCTGACCCTCAGACGGTTGCCTCGAAATTCAGCATTTAATCGGTGTTTAGCTGCAAACAGCATTGACCCGGAGAACAAACAATGCTATACTTTTCTTTTGCAAATCTGGAGGTAGCCATGGAGTCAATCCCTGTAATCGCCATAGTTGGCAGGCCCAACGTCGGCAAATCTTCTCTGATGAACCGAATAGTAGGTTATCGACACGCAATTGTCGATGCGACTCCCGGCGTCACACGCGACCGCAACTACGCCGAAGCCGTCTGGAACGGCAGACGTATCAATCTCGTAGATACCGGAGGTCTCGACCCTGATGACTCCAAGCCGCTCATGCAGTCGATCAAACAGCAGGTCGATTATGCCCTGCGCGAAGCTAATGCCATCATATTTATCTGCGACGGCAAAGCCGGCCTGGTTCCTGACGACAAGCAGATTCTCAACTTTCTGCGCCGGCATTGGGCCGGTCATCCTCTTTTCGTAGTTATCAACAAGCTCGATAATGCCAACGATGAATCGCAGCTGGCAGATTTTTACGAACTCGGCATCGATCAGATGTATCCTGTGTCGGCAATTCACGGTCACGGCGTCGCTGATTTTCTCGACCTGCTGGTAGCCGATCTGCCCCGTAATGACACTCCCGACGAACTCGAAATGGCGCGCAAAGATCGAGAACTGGAGCGCATCGCCATCGTTGGCAAGCCGAATGTTGGCAAGTCTTCAATTTTCAACAGTCTCATTGGCGAGCACCGCTCGATAGTCGATAACGTGCCGGGCACGACGCGTGACACCATTCAGGTCAAGCTCAACCGCAGCGGCAAGATATACAATTTCGTCGATACTGCGGGTTTGCGCAGGCCAGACCGCGAGAAAGACAATGTCGAGCAGTTTTCGGTTTATCGCACCCTCGGCGCAATAAAAGACACTGATCTGGTCATTCTTGTTATGGACGCGTCAAAAGGCGGGATCACGAATCAGGACAAACGCATCGCCGGTCGCGTCATTGACAGCGGCGCTGGCTGTATCGTCGTCTGGAACAAATGGGATATCTCACGCCATGACGAACATTTCTGGGCAGAGCTGATCAAGCAGACCCGCGAGGAATTCCCGTTGCTGGGCTTTGCGCCGCTGCTGTCAACCTCTGCCAAAACCGGTCTGCGCGTAAACCGTCTGTTTGAAATGATCGACCACGTCCAGGAAACCGGACGTCGGCGAATTCCAGACGACCGCCTCAAGACAATACTCTACGATGCCATTACGATTCAACCGCCTCCCGCATTCAGAGGCCGCGAGGTCAAGCTGAAATCACTGATACAGTATGATGGGCCACCGGTAATCTTCAAGCTGAAATGCTCAGAACCAAAGGGCGTTCACTTCTCATATCAGCGTTACCTGCTCAATCACATAAAGCAGGAAGAAACCTTCGACGGTTGGCCAATTAAACTCTATACCGGGCACTAACACCTGCATGGATTACTTCTACGCTGTTCTGATCGGTTATTTATGTGGTTCCATACCGACCGCCTACTGGATCGGCCGCCTTGTCTACCGCCTCAACATATTTGAGCACGGCAGCAAAAACATGGGCGCCACCAATGTATTCAGGGTGCTCGGAAAAAAACCCGGCATAGTTACTTTGTTAATCGATATTTTCAAGGGAGTGCTGCCTGTTGTTATTGTCAGAAACACCATGCCAGACCGCCCGACTCTGGCTTTTGCCGCCGCTGCCGCTGCAATGATGGGGCACACACTCTCTTTCTGGGTTCGTTTCAAGGGCGGAAAGGGCGTAGCAACCGGCCTCGGCGTTTTTCTGGCTCTGGCAACCAGAGCGTCGCTGTGCAGTCTGCTGACATTTCTGGCAACACTAACGGTCAGCGGTATGGTTTCGCTTGGCTCGATACTGGCTGCCGCCGCCCTGCCCTTTTTCATTTACTGGTTTGGAGAGCTCGGGCCGGTTTACAACTCCTATATCACTGCTTTTTCGGCCGCGGTAGCCATGTTTGTCATATATCGCCACAAGACCAACATTCAGCGCATTATCAAAGGCGAAGAAGCCAAAATCTGGCAAAACAAAACAGCTGAAAAGTCCGCTGAAACTTCTTCTGCAACGGAGGGACCAGCATGAAATTTGCAGTAATCGGAGCCGGTTCCTGGGGCACAACCCTTGCGAACCTGTTATGCGATAACGGGCACCAGGTAAGGCTGTGGGCCCGAGAAGCCGAAGTAGTCTCCGGCATCAACACCACACACCGGAATCCATTTTTTGTCAGCCATCTTGAGCTCAACCCAAATCTAGAATGCACGCAAGATCTGCCAGAAACTCTTGTCGGAGCAGAAATCGCTCTGTTGTCAATCCCATCAGGCTTTGTCAGGTCAGCTATAGAACCGTATAAACCACAGCTCAAAGCCCTTAAAGGCATTGTCAATGTCGCTAAAGGCTTCGAACGCGGCAGTGGCCGCCGAATATCACAGGTTCTCTGCGATATTCTCAACATCGATGCAGATTCAGAGAATGACAATATTGCCTGCCTCTCCGGGCCCAACCTTGCCGACGAAGTTGCCCAGAAAAAACTTGGCGCTTCGGTTATCGCAGCTCCCTCCCAGGAACTGTCACAGACTCTGCAGGAATGCTTTTCCAACAGTTATTTCAGGGTATACCGGCATAACGACCGAACTGGCGTCGAACTCGGCGGCACCCTCAAAAATATTTTTGCCATCGGCGCCGGCATTGTTGATGGCCTTGAGCTTGGCGACAATGCCAAGGCCGCCTACCTGACGCGCAGCCTGCACGAACTGGTAAGACTCGGAACCGCTCTGGGCGGCGACACACAAACATTCTATGGTCTGGCCGGCCTCGGAGACCTTATGGCTACGACCTCTTCGCCACTTTCACGTAATCATCGCCTAGGTATGGCTCTGGCCAAAGGCGACAACCTGAAAAATTTTACCGGTTCGACCAAAATGGTGGTAGAGGGAGTCGAGGCCGCAAAAGTTGCCAGCGAATGGGGTAAAAAACTAACCCTTCAGCTGCCAATTACCGAAGAATTATGCAGGGTATTTTTTGAAAACTGCCCACCCGCGGTAGCGGCTGCCAACCTGATGGGTCGTTCTTTAAAGGCCGAAACCGACTAAATTGCTGGAGCGTTGCTGATGAAAAAAATTCTCAAACCCGGACTTCTGGTCGTAGGAGTCGTTTTTGTCCTTTCGGCAGTTTTTGCTGCAATAATGTATTTTCAGGGCAAGACACCTGCCCTGCCTCACGTCACCCCTTTGCAACAGCAGGAACCATCTACCCGACAAGCCCCCCCGACCAGTGGCACGCCACAGGTTCGGGTAGAGCAGCGTATGGTAGACATAGCCTTTACCAAGGGCGAGAAAACGATTGAATACAACGAGGTTCCTTTGCTCACCGTAACTTATAAAAATGAGCAACAGGTTGAAGTCGTTGCCGACGGCGACAAAATAAAGGAAATAATCGACACCCTGCCTGCACAAGCGTCTGAAAAGCAGCCTGTTCCAGCCAAAATTGCAAAAGAGAAAAGCGGCTTTTCCCGTATTATCAGAGGCGAACCGGGCTTTGCTGTCGATAAGGAAAGAACTCTGGCAGCATTTGAAGAAAAAATCAAGGCTGACCACGCGGCCGAAAAATTCGAGATCCCCCTGGTAATTTACGAGACAGAGGGACAGGAAGGGTTCACGGAACAGGCAAAAAAAATGGGACTCAATCAGCTTATCGCATCTTTCACAACCATACATGACGCTGACCACATCAACGACGAAAACCGCAACATCAATCTGCGCGTAGCAGCAGAAAAAATCGACGGCCTGATTATTCCGCCAGGCGGCAAATTCAGCTTTAACAAAGTCGTCGGGCCACGCACTGAAAAATACGGTTTCAAAAAAGCTGGGGTTATTTCACAGGGCCGGGTCATACCGGGGCTCGGCGGTGGCATTTGCCAGGTCAGTACTACCCTATACACTGCGGTTCTGATGAGTGGGATGAAAATCGACGAGCGCCACAACCATTCAATCTATGATGGCATAAACTATGCAAAACGCGGGTTTGACGCGGCAGTGGCCTGGGGCTACAAGGATTTTCGTTTTACCAACAGCCTGGCTATTCCTGTGCTTATCGCCTGCAGTTCAGGCAAAGGTAGCGTTGAGATCATGATCTATGCGGCACAGAAGCCATTTGACGAGATCAAGCTCGAAGCCAGAAACGAAGTAGAACACCGTTATAAGGTGCAGAAAAAGAACAACTCAGCTCTTAAAAAGGGCGAAGTGAAGGTTGTTCACCCCGGTGTTCATGGTTACAGCATTGAAGCGTTCAGATATATTACCCAGAACGGCAAAACCCGCGAAGAAAAGCTGAGCAAAGACAGATACCTGACCTACAACCGGATAGAGGAATCAAACAATTGATCAACAGCTTGCGCATTAAACTTCTTTTACTGTTATTACTGCTGTTATGCCTGCCTGATCTCGGCGCCCAGACCTATCTTGATTTTTCGGTTTACAATACAAAGGGCTTCGAGGGAAAGGGCCCGCTTGAGTTCTCGAGCCCTGAGGATATCGTAATTACCAGAGAGGGCCTGATCATCCTGGCCGATCATCGCAATAATCGCCTGCAAATTTTGAGCAGTGAAGGCGAATTTGTTGGCGCCATCCCCAATACAGCCAAAATAGATGAAAGCAAACTTGACGCGGTAGCCCTGGAAGCCCGCCAACAAAACCTTGCAGAGCTGACCAGGCTTTTCAAGAAGCCGGTCGGCCTGGCGCTGGATGCTCAGGGACGTCTCTACGTAACCATGATGGAAACGGACAAAATCGCCATCATCGACCCACGCAACGGGATGTTGACAGGCACCTTATGTAAGTCGGGCAAGGGGCAGGGCGAACTCTACGCGCCGATGGATATAGATATCAGCCATAACGGACATATAGCCGTGGCCGAGTGGCGCAATCGTCGCGTTCAGATTCTGAACGACCAAGGAAAATGCCTTAAAGAGCTTATCTATCAGGAAGAAACCAAAAGAGGCAGCATGGCAGCGGTGGCCCCACGCGGCGTGCACTGGACCAGCGAGGGAAAACTTGTGGTATCTTACCCGCTGTTCAACCAGGTTGTGTGCTGGAACCCGGCCGACGGGCAGGTTCTCTGGCGCTATGGCGGCAGCAAGGGCAGCGACAAGGGCATGCTCAATAATCCATCGTTTATAACTGCCTCGCTCAACAACAACCTGCTGATAGCTGATACCCTCAACCACCGCATCGTCGAAATCACCAACGACGGCAAATACTTTGAACATCATGGCCGCCGCGGTTCTAAGCCAGGCGCATTGCTGAGTCCACGGGGCATAGCCCTGAGCCGTGACGAAATACTGGTGATCTCTGATCAGGGCAACAACCGGATACACTTTTTCCAACCTGGCCAGACAACGCTCATGCTGCGCGAAATAAAACAGCTGGCGCTCAAAGACGAGTGGGAAAGCGCCATGCCTCGCATAGAACAGATTCTTTACCTTTCGCCAAACAACCCGGAAGCTCATGAATTGATGGTTAACGCCCTGTATTTTTTCGGCAACCGCGCCTTCAACGAGGGTGACTATGACAGAGCCGAAGAATATTATCGCCGAATTCTGCGCTATCGCCCTGAAGACCCGAATATTCCGCAAAAACTCGATGCCATTTTCTGGGCGGCAAATCAAAGCTTGATTGCCAGCATAGTTTTTGGCATCATAGCAACCATAGCCGGTCTGATTCTTATCTGGGTCTTGAAGACCCTCATTTCCCGCTTTATTTTCACACAATCCCAGGAGTAACCCCTTGTCACTGAATAAAATACGCAACTTCTGTATCATTGCACATATCGACCACGGCAAATCAACTCTCGCTGACCGTCTGATCGAAACAACAGCTACTGTCAGCAAACGGGAAATGAAAGAGCAGTTGCTCGATTCGATGGATCTCGAGCGCGAACGCGGCATTACCATCAAGGCTCAGGCTGTGCGCATGCTTTACCAGAGCAAAAGTGGAACTGAGTATACGCTTAACCTTATCGATACTCCTGGCCACGTTGATTTTTCCTATGAGGTGTCGCGCTCTATAGCCGCCTGCGAAGGTGCTCTGCTGGTGGTCGATGCCAGTCAGGGCGTCGAAGCCCAGACTATGGCCAACGCCACCCTGGCAATCGCCCACGATCTCGAAATCATACCGGTCATCAACAAAATCGATCTGCCCGCCGCCGACCCCGACAAAGTCAAGGAAGAAATCGAAAACCTGATTGGCGTCGATTGCTCTAACGCCCTGCTGGTGTCTGCCAAAGAAGGCCTCGGCGTACCAGAACTCCTCGAAGCCATTGTCGAAAGAGTGCCGCCGCCCCGGGGTGAAATAGCACAACCACTGCGCGCTCTGGTCTTTGACGCCAATTATGATTCCTACAAGGGCGTAATCGTCTACTGCCGTGTGGTTGACGGCAAGCTTAAGGCAAAAGACCGCATCAAATTTCTGGCTGCCGAAACAATATTTGAAGTCATTGAAACTGGCGTGTTTACGCCAAAACCCTTGGTCGTCGATGAAATCGACACCGGCCAGGTCGGCTTTTTTCATGCCACCATCAAGGATATGGGCAAGGTGCAGATCGGCGATACCATTGTGCTCGAAAAATCCGCCAACATCCAACCCATTCCAGGTTTTCAGAAAGCCAAACAGATGGTGTTCTGCGGTCTTTATCCGGTCGAAACCAACCAGTTCAATGAGTTGCGCAACGCCATAGAAAAACTTACCCTGAATGACAGCAGTCTTTCATACTTTCCTGAAAACTCGCTCGCACTCGGCTTCGGCTTCAGATGTGGCTTTCTTGGCCTACTGCACATGGAAATCATTCAGGAGCGTCTCGAACGCGAATATGACCTCGACCTCGTAACAACCGCGCCCAACGTTATTTATGAAGTGCTGCTCAATGATGGCACCGCATTCGAAATAGATTCCCCGGCAAAACTGCCTGATCCAACAAAGCTCGCCGAAATTCGCGAACCCTTCGTTCACGCCACCATTTTCATGCCGAAAGATTATATCGGCACTATCATGGAACTGGGTCAGGAGCGCCGGGGTATCATGAAAAATATGGAATTCATCTCTGAGCAGCGGGTTTCGCTGTCATTCGACCTGCCACTCTCAGAGATTATCGTTGATTTCTACGATAAACTCAAAAGCCGCACCCGAGGTTACGCTTCACTTGACTACGAGCACATCGGCTATCGCGCCGGCGATATCGCGCGTGTCGATATCCTGGTGAACAGTGAGCGCGTCGATGCCCTTTCTTTCCTGTGCCACCGTGACCGCGCCGAATTCCGTGGACGCGCCGTCATCGGCAAACTGCGCAAGCTCATTCCTCGCCATCAGTTTCAGATACCACTACAGGCCACTGTCGGTGCCAAGGTCATCGCCCGCGAAAATATTTCGGCCCTGCGCAAAGACGTTACTGCCAAGTGTTATGGCGGTGATATCTCGCGCAAGCGCAAGCTGCTCGAAAAGCAGAAAGAGGGCAAAAAACGCATGAAGATGGTCGGCAACGTAGAGATTCCGCAAAAGGCCTTCATGGCCATCCTGCGCCCGGAAGACTGAAACGGCTTAATTGGAGCGGCGCTCAAGCGCAAGTTTGGCGGCCCGGCGGATGTTCTTTGACTTGTCATCGGTCATCATCCGCTGCAGGCACTCAAGCGCCATAACTTCGGTAGAGGGTGCCAGAGCCTTTACCACCGCATAGCGAACCTCTTCTGACCTGTCCTTCTCAAGGGCAACGACTTGCCAGAGAGCGCCAAAATCAGAGATTCGACCTAATGCCGAGACAACCGACGCCCTGACGAATTCGTTTTTATCCTTAACAGCTCCGGACAATATATCAACGGCTTCCTGTAGTTTGAAATCACCCAGAGTATTGGCCGCACTGCCCCTGATGTTGGCGCTGGAGTCATGTAGTTTCTTTGCGAGCTTCTCAAGATTGGCTGCAACGCCACGCGCGGCACCCATGCTGACCACTGGTTCCCTGGTCGGCATAGCCAGTCCGGCCGGAGAATTGGCAACTTCCTGCATCAACGCCACCAGTTCGTTATCGAGGCGCTTGGCGGCTTCGATGAGATCTTCTATGATATCGCTGTTTTCAGTGCCGGCAAGAGCGAGCGAAGTGCGGTAAGCGATATCTGAATCATTGTGTTTAAGATAGCCACGTAAAATTTTTACCGCTCTGTCATCTTTGATGTTGGCCAGTATCTCAACAGCAAGCAGAATCATTGAGCGATCCGACTTTTCGAGCCTTCTGGCGAGTTCAGCATGAACGTCATCCGGATTAAAACTGGCTATCGCCTTGGCGGCAGAAAACCGCACCGCTTCGCTGTCATCATCTGCACAGCTGAATAGAGCATCGAGAGCCGACGGCTCTCCGGTAGTACCTAAGGCATAAGCGACCGAAGATCTGACATAACGGTCAGGATCGTTCAACCGTTCGATCAGAGCCATAACGACCCGGTCGTCTTTGCGACCGCTCAAAGCTGCTGCTGCCGAGTATCTTACCGCCACATTATCGTCTTTAAGCGCCTGTAAAAGCGAATCCACTGATTTTTCGTTCTGCATACCGCCTAAGGCCTCAGCTGCCATAAAGCGCACCGACTCAACCTCAAACTGATTACCGAGAGCTTCGATAAGTGGCTCAACCAGTTCTTCATGATCAAGCCCGATAGCCGCCTTGGCTGCCATCTGACGCATCTGCTGGCTGTTATCTTTAAGCCCCTTGACGACAAGTTCCTTACGCGGGATTGGCGAGCCATCCGGCTGAAAATAGTCCTTGGGCAGCTGGTCGATCTTGAAAACTACCATTTCCTTAAAATTATAGGGATTCTGGTGCGAAACCACAGCAAGCGCCGTTTCCGAAGAAATTTCGGCGACCGTTCTTTCATCGAGACGATCGGCAATATCTTTCATCAGCTGAATATCACTGCGTCGTGAAATTTCAAGAAGAGGCTCGATAGCACGTGAGTCGCCTATGGCGCCCAGGCTCTCGGCAGCCGCAGTAACGATATCCTGATCGGGTTCATACAGAATCTCGATCAATGAAGTGACTGCCTGAACATTTTTCTCTTCTCCAGCCAGCCTGATAGCTGAAAGTCTTTTCTCTAACGGGGCAGAAAAAGTTTTGATCAATATTATTGGATCGGTGATCTCAGGTTGGGCAGGTGGCGCTTCCGACCTGACGGCAGCTGCATTCTCTTTTTCCGGGGTAGCTGTTCCGGCCACATCAGTCTCAGCTGACGATGGCGTAAATGATGTGCTGCGCGTCTCCGCGACTGGTCCCCGCACACCAGCGGTCTGCGGCTGCTTTATAGCGGCATCAGCGACCTGATCCGCCGACTGCCGGCGCCACAACCAGATTCTGATCACGACAACCGCAGCCAGCAGTATCAAACCGCCCAGCATAATGTAATCTAGGTAATTCATCGGAATCTGCTATCGACTGAGGCTTGTTAAATCTTTACCCTGTCCGACTAAATTTTGCAATTTGTCAGAAATTAACATAGCATAGCTGCATGAAAAAATTCACGAATCATTGCGCCAGTCATTTGCACATCAGACAAACGGAGAATTCATGAGGCAAATTGGCGATGTACTCATATCTGATGAGGTCTGGCAGAAAAGATTTGCCTGCGATCTGACAAGATGCCTTGGTCGCTGCTGCATGTATGGCGATCTTGGCGCGCCCATCAGCGAAGAAGAAGAACAGAAAATAAAGACAGTGCTCGATGACATAAAACCGAAGTTGTCACGACAAAACCAGGCTTTTGTCGATGCCGGAATCAGTGAAACCTACAAAGGTGCCCTGCACATTCGCGAAATACGTGCCAATAACCCCTGCCCCCTTTCGTTTACCGACGAAGACGGCATTATTCTATGTTCGCTGCATAGTCTGGCCCTCGAAAAATCACTGCCATTACTTGATGTTAAGCCATTATGGTGTTCTTTGTTTCCGATTATGCTCCAGAAGCTCGATGATTGCTGGGCAATAAACTGCTACATCCCGGATTTTTGCCGTTCTCAGGCTGATCCGCCGCCCCTGCTGCTAAGTTTTGCCGATCTGCTGGAAAACTTTTTTGGCAGAGAATGGATAGAACTGGTAAAGAGGGAATATGAGCTTGAAGCCAGTCAGGAGAAACTCAAATGAGCCTCAAAGATGTTTTTGCAAGAATGTTCGGCCAGAACCCTGAAAAAAAAATCAAAAAGCTCCTCGGACAGATTGAACTGGCTCTGGCTGATCTGCAGCTCAGAGTAGCCGACTGTGTAGCTCACAGCAGCGGTTATCAGAAACAGATCGAGCGGGATAAAGCTTTATTAGCGAACACTGCCAGCGAAAAAGAAACGGAACGTGAAAATATCGAAGCCCGTGTTGCTGCTCTGGCATCTTCGCTGCAGGCAGAACGCCAGGCCGAAGAACGACTGCGGCAGATTTATGAAGATCTCAAGAACCGACGACATTTACTTGAACTGTCTTATCAGCAAAGCATCAGCCGAATGCGCAATGCCGAGCTCAAAAACATGCTCTCAGAACTTTATCAGGATTATGGCAATGAAATGCAACTCAACAAGTATCTTGAGAAATTCAGCGAAGACAGCTTCAAGATAGAGTTCACCGCGGACTGCCGGCTCAAAATCGAAATGATGCTCGACAAAGCTAACAAATCATAAAACCGGCATCAGTAAAAATACTCTCTCCAGGTGCCGCGATTAGGTTTTGAATAAGAAGGCATTGGATCGGCGCCGTTTTTTTCACCAAACTTGAGTTCGTCGTAGCGGTTGAAATACTCTTTGGCGACCTCGCGCTGATCCATCTTCATCAGGATCTCGCCAGCGCGGGCATATAGCTCGGGGTTCTCACTGTTAGAGCTTATCAGATCACGAACAAGCCAGAAAGCCTCTTCAAAATATCCCTTGCTGACAAGCAGCCGCGTCAGAAACCATTTGGCGTGGCTGTGATCTGGTTTAACCCTGAGAGTGCGACGATATTCCTTGATGGCTTCGTCTTCCATCTGCAAACTGTAGTAGAGATTGGCAATCTGATAACTCAGCTCAGCATTCTGCGGGTCTTTGGCCCGCATATCCTTGAGGCGGTGATAATAGCGTTCGCGGTCTTTTACTATAGTGCCGGTAACGGCCGGATCGCCGCTGTAGAGATTAGGCAGCATAGCTACAGCAACCAGAGCGGCAGCAGTAAAGGTCAGCAGTTTTTTAAGCATATTTCTACTCCGCTGCCCTTATCGGAACAACCCTCAAGATTTTTAACCGGTAATACAGCAATTCTCGGTCAAAACTCCACATAACCCATCTTCATACGAAGCAGAGCGGCAATCAGAATCATCAAGGCGTGAAGATCATGCCAAATAAAAAAGCCGCCTCATAACGAGGCGGCTTTTTTATCGAATATTTCCGGCTTAGATGTCTGCTACGCCCTGATCAGCGTCTTCAACAGTGCCTGAACCGTCATCCGGAGCGGCATCATTGGTTTCGGAGGCTCCGCCTTCGTCACCTTCAGCATCTTTTGCGGCATCTTCATTGAGCTTCTGTTCGTATGCATCAGCTTCTGCGCTACCTTCAGACCAGCCATCCTTAACAGCAGTGCCGATGTTGCCGAGCATTTCGCCGAAATTGGCGTCGGCGCCCTTTGCCACGTTACCGATCTTTTCGATAGCCTGGCCGACCTTGTCAAGAACGGTACCAACCTTAACCAGCAGCTTACCGACAGTGGTAAGAGCTTTGCCTATGGCTGCTGTCCAGGGGATGGCCGAAAGAACCTGACCGATGGCCATAAGTGCCTGACCGACAGTCTTGAGCAACTTACCGATCTTCTGCAGCAACTGACCGGCTTTGATCAGTGCCTTCTGAATGCCTGCGGCAACCCCTGCCATCTTGTCAAATGCATTTCCGTCGCCGTTGATGGTGTCGCCAATACCCTTAACTTCGTCACCGACACCCTCAGCGTCGTCTTTCACACCAGAAACCTGACCCTTGGCGTCATCGAGCTTGGTATTGGCATCTCTGATTTTTCTTTTGGTGCTGCTGCTCATGTACCACTTGGTCTTGGCCTTCTTGGTATTACTCAACTGGTCATCAGCCTTGTTGGTTTCTGCAACCGCGCTGTCAGCCTGAGTTGAAGATTCATCGAGCGCTTCGCTCTTTACTTCCTGATTCTGCTCCTCAGCTGCCCAGACCGCCATCTCAAAGAAAATAGGATTTAGCAAAAGAGCCAGACACAGAACCGCCGAAATCAATTTTTGTCGCATCATTGTGAACTTCCTCCTCGAAAATTGTTACTCTGCCAAACTTACGACCGACCGTTGCAATTTGTTGCAAAGATTTATTTTTTTTTATAATTCTTTGTGACCGGTTTCAAAACGCCAGTTGCGATGATTTACCAGACTGTTAATGAAAGGGCTGGAAATCGACGCGGTAACTTCGAGCGCCTTGCCGATTTCGTCGCTGCCGTAGGTGCTCTTATCGTGAACCAGCAATTTAACCCAGAGAACCGGAACATTTGCATTTAACTTGTGAGTGTAAAGCTTGAACTCGACATTCTCTATGCCGGAAAACTTAACTTCTTTCCGGAGATTGCCGCTGGCGTCGAGAAGTTTTCGACTGAGAATGTTACCCGGTTCGTAGGTATAGGTGACGTATTCGATCCTGGGGTCTTCATCGGGTGACCCGAAAGCAAACTTTGGAATGCTGAGGCTGTCAGAGTCGCATTTGATCAGGTTGACTCCGGCAGTAGCTGTCCAGCCAGTCGTTTCAAACACAAAATTCTGGGCTTTCTGCATGGTGAAAAAGCCGACCTGCCCCTGACCAGCGATATAAGGCGTAGCGCAAGAAAAATCACGGCGCAGATAGTTGATCGCCATACGCGCTTCCTGAAGATTCTGCAGGTTTACCGTGCCATACATGTAATGCATGCGGGTGGTCGACATGAATCGGTAAATCATAAGAAAAACCAGCAGTGCAATAGCGACAGACATCGACATTTCAACAAAGGTAAAGGCACGCCTGGCATAAAGACGAAACGCTTTTAACATATCTATCACCTAGTAGTTCATGTTCGCATCGTTGAGCAGAAGAACCGAAAGCTCGACCTGGCGATCACGCTCAGAATTATATAACGAAGAAGGTGGAACACCCTCGTTCCATTTTACGCGCACCGTCATCTTTTTCATCATACCGTCGTTAAAATGGCCTGCGATAACATCTTCGAATTCAACTTCGCGAAAGAAAAACGCGTTGCCATACTGCTCTGAATACTTGAAATCATTCGAAGCGAAATTGCCTGTAGCCCAGTTGGAGTTTTCGGGAACTGCCGCACCCACTGATACCGGGGTGATCGACCCCGTCGAATCATCAGCCAGTGTACCAACATAAGTCGAGAAACCAGCGCTTTCGAGCTCGTCAAAGTTTTTGACACCCTGAGCCCATTCAATGACCTCATTTGCAAGTTCGACAGCTCGCAGGTAATTTATGGCCTTGCTGGTATCGGTTCGCGATGAAGTGACCATGTAGACAACTGGCACGGCACTGGCAGCGACAACCAGAACTGCCACCAGCACCTCCACGAAACTTATGCCCTGTCGGCGTGCTGCTTTTAGCGATTTCATCTGATAATGTTGCCTTCGACTTTAATGGATTCTTTCATTTTTTCAAAATCCTTCGGTTGATCTACCGTTAGCGTATGTGCCGCCGGCCTGGGAAAGCTGATCTTGCTATAGTTTGGTATTTCATTTTGTGAAGACAGCCCCGCTTCTGGTCGAGGAACTTCGGAAACCCTTGGCGCAGAAACCTTAGTAACCTGTTCGACAGCCTTGGGCACATCGGTGGGCTGTTGCCGAGCATATCGGTTAAGCAGAGTCAGTGTCACCATCATACTTACGATTACCGATAGAACTACAATCCAGCGGGCATTATCCATCAGCTCTCTTCGCCTCCCGCCCTGTAGGCAAAAGAGGTTTTTACCGGCCCGATGCTTATGTGATAAGGATCGAGTTTCGTGCCATCGAGGGTTGCTGCGGCATTATAGATGCCCGGGTCATGAACGATATACAACAAGCCGCCGTCAGCAAGCCCACTCGCACCGGAAGTTTCCAGGTCGAGTGAATCTACAAGCAGATTTCCGTAGATCTTTACCAGCTTGCGGTTGTTAAAAATTATGCTGCCCTGCTGCAACGGGTCACTCGACCCCTGCGGATCGTCGTAAAAAGCCGTAAGGGACGCCTCTATGAACACTTCATCATCTGCAGAACTGACTATAAAATCACCCTGACGCAGATAGATTCTAAGAGAATCACTGGTCGGTTTTACTTTTAATCGCCTGAGACTGCCAAGCTTGCAGTTTCCGCGACCAATATAAATAAGTCCCTTGCCCTGAAAGTGGGTAACCTTTGACAAATCCAGATCTCCTGCCATGATATACATGAAGCCGTCAAGATAGAGAACATTGCCATCGCCAGGAACACGCTCATCCATGAAATCCTGGGCTGAAACATAGTTCCAGCTGGCATTTTTAAAATCAACCGCCCGACCAAACCTGGTGGCCGCAACATCACTGCCGGAAGGTTGAGCTGGCTTTTCGATTATCGGCGCCGGATATTGCATCGGATCATATTCTACCTCCTGCCCGTCGCCGTTGTAGCATTTGATCTTTTCACCCCACAGGGCATTCGCGGACAGCGTGTCAATAGCACGGCTCTTCATCAGCGCATCGCTGAAAATATTAGGCGCCAGATTCACGTCGAGAGGCTCAAGCAGGTAACTGTTCGTTTCTGCCCGTTTATCCTTGCGCAGAAATCTGTTGGTAATTACGCGTATATTAACTGGCGCCGGCTGGACAAAAGGCACAGTCTGTGTGAATTCATCGAGATAAGCGAGTTTGAAAAATCTCAGATATGCCTTGCCTTCGATAAGCACCGGTGTGTCATTGGCAGACCCGTAGAACTTCTGCATAACCCCGACCCGCGCACGCTCGGGGTTATATGTCTTGCCATCCTTTTCTTCTCTATATTCAGCCATAAATGGACCATAATTGCCAGAACCAAAACTGATGTTTGACAGTCCGGCGTAGCGTCCAGGCAGTGTCGTTGTGCGTGGCGCCCGGCCTGGAACATCGACTTTCCACAAAGATGCCGCGTCAGTGTAACCCCAGCGGTATATCCAGTTTTGCTGGCAGGTAACTAACAGTTTTTTGAATTCCTCGCAGTCTGAATAGTCGTCGTCGTCGGCATTATCATAAAAATCCTGGCACATCATCTGCGCAAAGGAATTCGGATTGTTCAGTTTTTTGATAGATCTATCACACTTTGCCTTCAGAGCAGCTGCAACCATGTATGGCTCGGTAGCGACGCCAGCCTCCAACTTGCAGGCGTCAGCCGCGAGATTCATAACCCGTTCGTATTCATTCATCACCTGCTTGTTCTTAACAAACATGTTAACGTTCACTCCACCAAGGTCTCTGAACTCCTTGGCGCTTCTGTAAAAGAGGCGGTTAAATATTGGATAAGTAGATGGAGTTTCAGGAGCCAACGGAAATGACGCGATATCGTTACTACCAAAAATTTGTGAAAAACCCTTGAGATCCTTGTGATCAGGGAAAAACAAATCGAACCAGATGTCCTTGCGCGGATCAGCGCAGTCGGGATAGTTGTCGGTTCCGATAAATACGCGGGAAATATCATGCGACCCCATATTCTTGATGCCCGCGATAAGCATTCGACGAATGGTATTACTATATTCATCAGGGGGATTCGGGTCTGGAGATAAGCTGGTGCTGTTGTAATCGTTACTGTAATTCTTGACGAAAAGGGCATATTTGTCGAGAGTGTGGCGAAGGTCGAGCAATCGAACGTCGCGCCGCTCATGCGCTTCCATGGTTATTTCTCCGGCACCTTCCCGCCAGGCTTTTGACACGACATCGATATAGCCGTTATAAGCTGACATTGATTTATAAATAGATCGGCGATAAACGGTCAACACGGCACTGCTGCGAATTTTGAGGTTATAACCCACC
>PGYA01000113.1 GCA_002839435.1 Candidatus Riflebacteria bacterium HGW-Riflebacteria-2
CAAGCATGGCCAGCAGCCAGCTGCACAGCAGCAGCCAGCCGGCGCTTTTCTTTTCCCGCTCATAGAGGCCGGGTGCGATAAAGCCCCAGGCCTGACGCAAAATATAGGGAACACAGATGAAAATGGACAGGTAAAGTGCCATTTTAAGCTGCACCAGCAGGGGTTCGACCGGAGAAAAATAGCGCAGCTTCATGCCGGCCGGGCAGAAGTCGGCGACCAGCCATTCGATAAGTGAATCAGACAGGTAGTAGGCAACCGGAAAAATAATGACGACGCTGACCAGCGACCTGATTATCGCCCAGCGCAGGTCTTCGAGATGTTCGACAAAAGTGCCTTCCTTACGCTCGCCGTTTAACAAATTTGTCCCCTGTGTTTGACTTGTAGCTCGCGAAAATTATATTCTTTTAAGTGATATTTTGTAACTACATTTTTATCGCGCAAGGGGCAACAAATGGACAGACGAAACTTTATCAAAACGGTATCTGCACTGGCTGCTGCCTATAATTTCAAACTACCATACCGGGCAAAGGCTGCAGAACTCAGCCTGGCCGACGGCGCCGCAAATGCCCCGGGGTTTCCTGATATTGTCGCGGTCATGGGTGGCTCTCCTGTCGAAATGCTCGACCGCGCGCTGGCCGCAGCCGGCGGACTCGGCCGCTTCGTCAAGGCCGGTCAAAAGGTTCTGGTCAAGCCGAACATCGGCTGGGACAAAACTCCCGAAGAAGGTGCCAACACGACTCCGGCGCTGGTCAAGCACATTATTCAGCTCTGCTTCAAGCAGGGCGCCAAAGAAGTGAGTGTTTTCGACAACACCTGCAACCAATGGCAGGCCTGTTATCGCAACAGCCAGATTGAAGCAGCGGTCAAGGAAGCCGGCGGCACCATGCTGATGGCGCACGAAGAGAGCTATTACAGCGAAATCGATCTGCCGCGCGGCTTAACGCTGAAAAAAGCCAAGGTGCACAAAGCCTGGCTCGAAAGCGACGTCATCATCAATATCCCGATTCTCAAACATCACGGTGGCGCGCGCATGACCGCCGCCATGAAGAATCTCATGGGAGTCGTCTGGGATCGCCGTTTCTACCACCGTGCCGACCTGCATCAGTGCATCGCCGACTTCACGACCATCGACAAAAAGCCAACGCTCAACATTATCGATGCCTATAACGTGATGATGCGCAATGGCCCGCGCGGCGTCAGCACGGCCGACATCGCCACCAAAAAGATGCTGCTGCTCTCGACCGACATGGTCGCCATCGATACGGCAGCTGCACGAATTCTCGATGCTCAACCCGAAGAAATCGCCTATATCGCGAAGGCCGCCGCTCACAACACCGGCAGCAACGACCTCAGCAAACTCAAAATCGAGCGCATCACCATTTAAAAACCGTTACTCAACTCTTCCGCAAACTCGGGTCTTCCGCAAACTCGGGTCTTCCGCAAACTCGGGTTCTCGGCGGAATTAGGCAGTTCTTACGGCTTCAGCCGTTAGAGATGCGGATGGCTTAGCCCTCGTTCGCGCCCTTATGAAAGTTTTTGCTGTCAAAATCCGTCAGAGAATTTTATCGATGCACATAATAAAAAAAATCAGACTGATCATCGGGCTTACGGTTCTTGCGGCTTTCGTTGCTGCCTGGTTGCGCTATGACACCTTTGGCGGGGCGGCCGCCCTGCTGGAAGGAACACAGCTGGTCTACGCCGTTTTTGAACTGCCGCTGCTGGCGGCAGTCGTTGCTCTGGCAGTCATACTGCTGACGACTCTGCTGGCGGGAAGGGTTTACTGCTCGACTATCTGCCCACTCGGCCTGCTGCAGGATCTTATCGCGCGTCTGACCCGGCGTTTCAACCGCAAAGATTATCAGACACTGGTTCCGCATGGGCAACTGCACGCTTTTGTATTCGCACTGGCGGTCGGCGCAGCCGCGGCCGGTTTCGTTCTGCCACTGGCGGTTCTAGAACCATTTTCGACGTTCGGGCAGATTTTTGCCGGCATTTTTCAGCCGCTGGCGGCGAAATTTTTTGTAACGGTTGCGCCGATGGTATCAACCGGCATAAACTGGTTTGGCCAGGCAGCAGATCGGCCATTTTCACTGCTCAACAGCCTGGTTGCAGCTTTGCTGCTTACTGCCCTGACTGCTGCTGTTTACAAAGCCGGGCGTATATACTGCAATACATTCTGCCCGGTCGGCGCCATTCTGCGCCTTGTTGCAAAGCACTCAATTTTTCGTCTCTCGATCGATGACAGCGCCTGCACCAGCTGTCGCCTCTGCGAAAAAGCATGCAAGGCTGGCTGTATTGATGTAACAAATAAAACGCTCGATTTTTCGCGTTGTGTCGGCTGCTATAACTGCGCAGCCAGCTGCAACTTCGCAGCAATTAAGTTCGGCCGGGCAGCTGCCGCACCGTCTGAAAAGTCGTCATTCGTGCCAGGGCGCCGGGCTGCTATTGCCGCCATAGCAGGAGCGGCGGCCGGCTATGTATTACCCAAAGCTTTGTTGGCTGGCACTACAAGCCCGGCAAAAATCCTGCCACCGGGCGCAATGAATGCCGAACGCTTTTATCAGGCCTGTATCTCATGCCATCTCTGTGTGACGGCTTGTCCTTCTTCGGTAATCAGACCTTCGGCCGCGCCGGAAACCCCTCTGAGCCTGCTCAAGCCCTCACTGAATTTTGAACTGGGCATGTGCGAACAAAATTGTAATCTCTGCTCGCAGATCTGCCCGGTTAACGCTATTCAGCCGATCGCCAGCGAAAAGAAAAAGCTGCTGAAAATCGGCGAAGTTGAATACATCAAGCATCTCTGCGTCGTCGAGACAGACGGCAACGACTGCGGTGCCTGTGCTGAGCACTGCCCGACTCAGGCGGTGCGCATGGTTCCCTACAAGAATAATCTGATGATTCCGCAGACTGATGCCTCGATCTGCATCGGTTGTGGCAGCTGCGAACATATCTGCCCGGTACGGCCCGCCCGTGCGATCATTGTACACCCGGTGCAACAACAGATTTTTATCGAGATGCCTGAACCCGAAGCACTCCCCGACTCCGGCCAGCCTACCGAATTTCCGTTCTAGATTTTTGCCGAATCTCCTTGCACTTTGCGGTTAAAAACCATTAAAATGGGCGCCGCAAATATATATGCATGGAGAGAGAAAAATGAAGAAGATTGTAGCC
>PGYA01000002.1 GCA_002839435.1 Candidatus Riflebacteria bacterium HGW-Riflebacteria-2
CGTAGCGACGAAGCAATCTCTCTGTCGATGGGATTGCCGCGTCGGGCTGACGCCCTCCTCGCAATGACGATAGCACCCAGATTCAATGTTGACAGAGGAACTAGAGTAAATCGCTTTCAGAAACTTTTGTAAGATTTCTGGTCTCTTCGAGTTTACGTATCAGATAAGGAAATCGGCTGGAGACGGCACCTGAAGGCGCCAGTCTGGTTTTGTCTGCTTTCTTTTCAGATTTGTTTCTGGCAACAACGTGGTTTGACGGCAAACTGGTCACCTTTATTTCTTTCCTGGTGGCTTCGCATCTATCAATAACCGTCGATTCATGCCGAGAGAGAATCGCTCTGATTCTTTTCTGCTTTTTTCTGATTTTGTCAGCAAACTCCTGAACATCTACCTCCCGGTACGGATCAAATTTGTAATTGTTAATCAAGCGCCGGTAGGAATTCGTTTTCCTGTAATCTGATTTACCATCTGGCTTTGCACTTATGCGCTCAGATCGGATCCTCTGCTGTTGCATATCGACATCCAGCGCTTTGTAAAAGCGCACAATAAATGCTACGCAATCACGATTAGTCAGCAGTTTGTCTGAATGCAGGCTGCCATCTGCATAACCCTTTACCACACCGCGGCCGGTCAGATATTGCAAAGCCCGCCGATACCCGGAATGGACTTTGAGGTCAGCGAAGTTGGCAACACCAGTCGCACATGCGGGCAGTCTTATGTAGCCATAGGCTTCCAGGAGATCCAGGGCATGCAGCATCCTGCGAACCGCTTCGGAACGGGTTAATCGAAGATTTGATGCAGGCCGCAATGATTTTCTACCTTTGTTCTCATTCGACACCCCAAGCAGATGCATAATTTTATCAAGCGCTTGATCAAAGTGCCCTCTGTCTACTGCCTTATTCCTGTTTCGTCTTTTAAATGCCTCTGGCGGCAACAAGCCGAGATCGTAACCAATCTGGTATTCCGATTTTGTGACAGAAGATGACATCTTCGAGTAGTCTGCATCGAGGCGTGCAATATCGAAAAATGTCATAATACAGATTATGCCGGCAAGAGCACCGACAGCGAACAGAACATTCCCCTTCTTCATATCTTCTCCAGAAAAGACGATCTGTTTTTGCACAGATTTTCACATTAGATCGGCAAAACGCCAGAAAACCATTACGATTATCTGCAGGTTGTACAAGAGATGCTTGAATTCTGGTGCAGGTCAGGAAAGCGTGATTGCGCAGCTCTTTGAGCGAAGCAGATTGCCAGAGAAAAATGAGTAAAGTAAAAACAGGGCCACGGTCGGTGCGACCGCAACCCTGCTTGAGTTTATCTGACTTTTCAGATTACATATTGGCCTGCGACTTTTCATACTCTTCGCGGAACTGCGCGATATGACCGGAATTGCTGAGAACTTTGTCGATCAGGGTAATCTCGCGATTGAGTGTCAGGTCGTTGATCTGCTGTATTTCAGAGATCATATAGCTTTTGAAGGTCTGCAGAAGTTTGCGGTTATCATCAGAAGCGACAAGCTTTACCGACTCGTTTTCCCAGACTTCGCGGTGACGTGCATACATTTCGCCGCCGGCATGGCGTTCGCTGCTGATCCAGTTCTGCATCAGTTCAGCGTAGCGGGCGAGCATAATGCCCTTTCTGATGCCTGTGTTCTCATAGTATTCAGCCTCGGCGCCTTCGAAGGCAACTTTGGCTTCGGCGCTGCATGGGTAGCCGTCGTTCATTTCATAATTAACCACCAGCTTGAGGTCACCGGTATGGCCGGTTTTTTTGAGGCGCAGCAGAATCAGACCGCCACGGGTTTCGCCCTCTTCGTTGGTAGGCGACGGAAAGAGGCAGCTGACCTTCATCAGTTCGCCAGTTGCTGCATTGGCTTCGGGTGAACCATAAACCTTTTCGATCTGGTAACCGGTTGACTCAAGTTTGAAGCTTAGATTGTAGACGAGCGGGCAGACCATGTAATTGAAGTTTTCGTCGAGGCGTTCCCTGAATTCTTCAGAAGACTGCACCGAAAAGTAGTTGGCGCCACTGATGGTGGCGATGCGATTGATCAGGTCGCTATTGAAAGCAAGACCAACACCAATAAAGGTTGTGTGAATACGATTTTTGGCCGCACCGGCAGCCAGACTCATAAGATCGACGCTGTTGATAGCGCCTGTATTGGGCATAGCATCCGTAAGAAAAATGATGCGGTTCTCGTAATCGCCCGCGGCTTCATTTTTAAAGTTAACATACTGCTGGATTCCGGTTATTATGCCCTTTTCCATATTGGTGCTGCCACGCGGTTTAAGACCCTGAATATAAGTGCGCAGTTGAGCTTTGTAGTTTTCATCGACTTTGTTGAGTGAAAAGGGCGTTTCGGCATTGTCGTCGAAGAGAACCAGACTGAAATTGTCATCTTCGTTGAGATGCTCGAGCATATTGATGATGTTCTGACCTGCGATATCGAGTATGCTGCGATTGCTGTCAGCGCTCGATCTCGCTCCGGCTTTGGGCGCCTGACCGCCATTATAGTATTTGTTGAATTGCGATGACATCGAGCCTGAAATATCAAGCACCACGACAAGATTGAGCTTGCGACGTTTGAATTCGTTCACTTCGAGGTTGGAATTTAGTCCGACCGAAATGTAGTTTTCGAGTTCGCCGGTAACGGGATTGCGCGATACCGCAGCGGTATAGGTCGGGTAGAAAAGCTGGTTGGCCTCTTCCCCTTCTTTCATGCCGGTGTCAAAAAAGTATTCGTTATAGATACCCTCGGTGGTAATAGCTGTGGGCAGCGGCAGATAGCCCTCATTGATATTTTCACGGAAATTCAGCACATCCATGGCACCCCCGACCGCGAAACCAAGTGTAGGACGCGGGCGACTCTGACGTGCTTTTCTGAAGTTCGGTATCGATATGGCAGCCAGAACACCAAGAATCATCACCACAATCACTAACTCTAAAAACGTGAATCCACCTCTATATCTTTTGCTGATCATAAAAAGCCCCCTGATGGAAATAATAAATAATAAAAAAATAATGGTGATGATATGTGCAGCAAGCGCCATGCCATTTCTTAAACTGCATGTACAGCACGCTACAGCGACAGTCGCGTCATTTATGGCGCACCAACCGTGTCAAAATTGTCGCAGACGCAGTTATTAGAAGCGGGCTAACGCTTTTTTTCGGCTGCCTGCTTTCGAATCAGAATGCGGGAGGCAACGTGGCCAGTCATGGTCTTGATGATAAAAAGATGACTGCCATGTACGATTATGTCTTTTTCGCGCAGAAAATCACCCTTGAGATATGTCAGCAGGCCGTTCAGCGTATTGGCCTGGTGACGATCTTCTTCTGAAAACTCGATTGCCAGAGAGTTACTGATTTCCTGCAACGAAATGTTTCCGACAACCTCATGATCGCCATTGTCATGGCTACGCATCAGAGTTGGCGAATCAACGTCATATTCATCGCTGATCAGACCAAAGACGCGTTCAACGATATCCTCAAAAGTCACAATCCCTGAGGTCGAACCGAATTCATCGACCACGACAGCCATGTGTTTTCGGCTCTGTTTCATTCTTTCAAGCAGTTCGCCGATCGCCACGTTTTCCGGCACAAAAAGAGGCTGCATCATGAGCTGACGCAGGTCAAAGCGTTGTATATCGTCGTTATCAAGTTTCAGCAGTTCCTTGAAATTCAGCACCCCAAGAATGGCATCCAGACTCTTTTCATAAACTGGAATGCGCGTATACATATCAACCTTGAACGCTGCCCGCACCTCTTCAAAACCGGCATCGACCGAAATTCCTTTGACGTTGCTGCGCGGCACCATAACCTCACAGACCTGAAGATCGTTGAATTTACTTGATTTAGACATCAGACCGCGCTCGATCGAATCAATGTGCCCAGCCCGTTCGCTGTGCTTAGCGAGAACGAGGAGTTCCTGAATCGACGGCGCATCGTCCGGCATGCCGGCAGGCCTGATCAGCTTCAGAAGGTTGCGGCTGAGAACATCCATCGCAGCGGTAACTGGCTTAACCATTACCACAATCAGCTTGAGCGGATAAGCAACAGCTATTGTCCAGGCTCTTGCAAAGGTTACACCGACCTGTTTGGGTATTACTTCACCGAATATCAGCAAAAACATTATGGTAACGACCGAAGCCAGAACCGGCGCCACAGTTTCTGAGAGAATGCCGGTATCGACGAAGACCTGGTCAAAAACAGCACCGGCATAAACAGCGAGAACGGTGTTGACTATGTTGTTGCCGACAAGAATAGCCGCGATTACCGACCCTTTGTTCTTCAGCATTTCAACGACTATGTTCTGCCGGCGCCCTTTTTTGCCGTAGTGCGACATGCTGACTTCATTAACTGATGTAAAAGCAGTTTCGGTGCCGGAAAACACCGCCGAAACAAATAAAAGCACCGCAAAAAATATTATGGTATAAAGCATTGCAACTCCTGTTCCGCTGATTCATCTGCTATCAGACGGACAAATCAATGTTAGCATCATTCGCAGCAGAATGCCACGCCAGCAGTTGCAGATGGCAATGCTCGGTTAAACTGTGATTTTTTTGCTGAATTTTTCAGTCTGTACTGGCATATTGGTCGGGGTGTCAGTATAATTCAAAGCTGAGTTGAATAATTACACCCGCAACACAAGGAAAAGGAGGGCGAGAATGCTCAAAAAGCTCACCCGGTTTTATCACCCGAAAACCATCGAGGAAGCTTGTCTGCACCTTGGCAACAAGGAACACAAAACAGCCCTGATCGCCGGCGGAACCTCGGAAGTTCTGCGCAACGACAACAACATCGAGGCGCTGGTCGATCTATCAAAGATAAAAGAACTCTGTTACATCAGACAGGATTCAGCTTACATTCACATCGGAGCCGGCACCCCGGTTCAGGATATTTATAAAAGCAAGGATTTGAAGGGTCCTTCCGGCGAACTGCTCAAGGCCGCCGCTGGGAAAATCGGGTCGACGCTTCTGCGTAATTCGATAACCGCTGCCGGCAACCTGGCCGGGCTATTTCCCTGGTCTGACCTGCCGCCGGTCTACATGGCCCTCAACGCCGAAGTAGTCTGTCGCAAGGGCAAACCCAAGCGCACCGTTCCGGTGCAGCGATTGATCGACACCCGCGCCGACAAGTTTCTCGCTGAAGCTGAAATCATCTCCGAAATCATGATTCCCATTTATGGCAAAGGCACTGGCGTGCATTTCGCCAAATTCGCCAAGACTTCCAATGACTACGCCATGATCAGCCTGGCTATCAGACTGACACAGAAAAGCGGCGTCATTGAACAGGCGCGTGTCGCCGTTAACGCGATAACCGCTACGCCCACCCGCTGCCTTGAAGTTGAAAACGCCCTGATCGGCAAAAAGGGCAGCGCCGAACTCTTTGCTGAAGCGGCAAATAAGGCCAGCGCCGGCCTGACGATTCGCCGCGATTTCCGTGCCAGCAGCGATTATCGCAAAGAAGTTCTCGGGGTCATGGTTCGCCGCGGCCTGCAGGAAGCCTTTGACAAGGCGAAGAAGTAAGGAGACAGCCTGTGAAAATAAATACCACAATCAATGGCAAGGCCGTCAGCCTTGAAACCAACCCGAATACCATGCTGGCCGAAGCCCTGCGCAAAGCCGGTTACAAAGGCGTTAAAATCGGCTGCGGCGAAGGCAGCTGCGGTGCCTGTGCTGTCATGATCGATGGCCGCCCGCGCAATTCATGCATTCTTCCTGCCGGCATGGCTGAAGGCAGCGAGATTCTCACTGTCGAAGGCATGGGCAACCCAGAAAACCCGCATGTTCTGCAGCAGGCTTTTGTCGATTCAGGTTCGACCCAGTGCGGTTACTGCAATCCCGGCGCGCTCATCGCCGCCAAGGCATTGCTCGACCGCAACCCGAGCCCAACCGCCGATGATGTTAAAGACGCACTCGACGGCAATCTCTGCCGCTGCACCGGCTATGTTAAACGCATAGACGCCGTTCTCGAAGCGGCAAAAGCCGGCAAAAAGGCCGACAAAAAGCCCGCCAAACGCGCAGGAGGCAAAAAATAATGGCTAAGACCACTAAAAAAGATACCGTTAAAACCGCAAAACCTGCCGCCAGACCGGCAGTTGTCGAAGTTTCTCCGATACCTGAATCTCCATTGTTTTTTGAGCGTCCCGACAAGTTTAACCAGGTCAACCACAGCCTCACCAAGATCGATGCTATGGGCCTGGTCTGCGGCCTGCAAAAGTATGTCGATGACATTGACCTGCCAGGCATGCTTTATGTAAAAGTTCTCGGCAGCATTTACGCGCATGCCGAAATCAAAAGCATCGACACCTCGGTCGCCATGAAAGTGCCCGGCGTTGTCGCCATTTACACCTGGAAAGACGTGCCGCGCGTGCCAAGAACCACAGCCGGCCAGGGTTATCCCGAACCCTCTCCCTATGATACTTATCTGCTCGACAGCAAAGTACGCTTCGTCGGTGACCGCGTCGCCATCGTCGCCGCCGAAACAGCCGAAGCAGCTGATGAAGCCTGCAAGAAAATCAAGGTCGATTACAAGGTGCTCAAACCAGTTTTCGACTGCGAAAAAGCCATGGACAAAGACGCGCCGGTCATTCACGACGAAAAAGACTGCCGCGTGCCGATTCCGATATTCTACGATCCTAAGCACAACCACTGCTCACACGTGCAAACTGCTGTCGGCGACGTCAACAAGGGTTACGAAAACGCCGACTATGTTCTCGAACGCAAGTATTATCCACATTATGCCCAGCACACTCCGATCGAACCGCATATCTGCATCGCCAGTCTCGATGAGTATGACCGCCTGGTGCTGCGCACTTCAACGCAGGTGCCTTTCCACGCCCGCCGCATCACGGCCCAGACTCTCGACATTCCGGTCAAGAAAATCAGAGTCATAAAACCCAGAATCGGTGGCGGTTTTGGCACTAAACAAGAAGTTCTGCTCGAAGACGTCTGCGCTCTGGTAACCTTGCGCACCCGTCGACCATGCGTCTGGGCGCTGACCCGCGCCGAAGAATTCATGTCTTCACGCACCCGCCACCCGATGGTTGTCACCATCAAAAGCGGCGTCAAAAAAGACGGCAGCATCACTGCCATTTCGATGCGCGTTCTCAGTAATACCGGAGCCTACGGTTCACACGCGCTGACTGTACTGAGCAACTGTGGTTCAAAAGTTCTGCCGCTTTATCGCGCCGACAACATCGAATTCATCGGCGACACGGTTTATACCAACCTGCCGGTCGGCGGCGCATACCGCGGCTACGGCGCCACTCAGGCCGCCTACGCCATGGAATGCCAGATGGACGAAATGGCCGAAGCAATCGGCATGGATCCGATCAAGTTCCGCCAGAAGAATCACATTAAAGAAGGTGAATCGTCACCGATCTTCAAAGCACTCGGCGAAGGCCGCGAAGGCGTCGATATGAGCATCGGCTCATGCGGCCTCGACAAGTGCATCACTGAAGGCATGAAACGCATCGACTGGTCCAAAAAATATGGCAAACAGGGCTCCGGCAGCAAACGCCGCGGTCTTGGCATGTGCTGCCTGATGCAGGGCAGTTCGATTCCCGAAATCGATATGGGCGCTGTCTTCATCAAAATGAACGATGACGGCTCATTCAACATGCTGCTCGGCGCCACCGACCTCGGCACCGGCTCTGACACCGTTCTCGGCCAGATCGCCGCCGAAACCATCGGCTGTCAGCTTACCGACATGCTGGTTTACAGCTCCGACACCGACATGACACCGTTTGACGTTGGCGCCTACGCAAGCTCGACCACCTATCTGACCGGTGGTGCAGTTATCAACTGCGCCAAAAAAGTGCGCGAACAGATCGAAGCGGTAGCCGCCAGCATGATGGGCGAAAAGATGTCAGATATCACCATCGAAAACGGCGTCTGCTATGGCAAAGGCCGCAAGAACAAGGTCACCTTCGGACAGGTCTGCCGCTACGCCCTTTATGAACACAAACAGTTTCAGATCGGCGCACTCGGCAGTCATATCAGCCATGCTTCACCGCCGCCGTTCTCGGCTCACTTCGCCGAAGTCGAAGTCGATACCGAAACCGGCGAAGTCAAACTGCTCAAGTACGTAGCCGGCGTCGATTGCGGCACCGCTATCAACCCAACCCTGGCCGATGGCCAGACTCAGGGCGCCGTGATGAACTCGATCAGCTTCGCGCTGACCGAAGAGTACATCTTCGACGAAAATGGCCGCATGCTCAACCCGAACTTCGGCAACTACAAGATCTGGGGCACCCGTGACCTGCCCGAACTCGAAACCTTCCTGGTGCCGACCTATGAAAAAACTGGCCCCTACGGTGCCAAGAGCGTCAGCGAAATCAGCATCAACGGCGCCCTTCCGGCCATCGGCAATGCGATCAAGAACGCCATCGGCGTGCGTCTGACCCATCCGCCGTTCACTGCTGAAAAAGTTCTCAAGGCCCTCAAAGAGCTGAAAGCCGGCAAAAAAGACACTGCTGTCAAGGCCGTGACAAAGTCGGCAAAAGCGACAAAAGCGGCAAAACCAGCGGCCAAGACCGCGCCGGCCAAACCGGCAGCTAACAAGGCAGCTGTCCCCGCCAAATCAGCTGCAAAAAAGGTAGTGAAGCCAGTCAAAGCCGGCGCCGCCCCCAAAAAAGCGGATAAACCTGTTAAAGCTGCTAAACCTGCTCCGAAAAAAGCAGGCAAACCAGCTCCAGCAAAAAAAGCAGCTAAGAAGAAGTAAGCCTTACCTCTGAGTTCTCACCCCCGATCAGACTACGTCTGGTCGGGGGGTTTTATTATAGAAACCTCGGCATGATGTTCCTGGCGGTCATCGACCAGCGGGATAGAATTGTCCTGCTGCTCCTGCCCGTCTGCTATCACGATGACTGTTCTCGCCAGATTCGGCACCTGCCTGATCGTTATGTGATAAACAGTTTCACGATGGCGATAGTGTATTTTGCAGGATTCAAAGCCTTGCTCCGGCAGGCAGGGATTAAAGCGCAAGCGATCGACATCGAGTTTGAGCCCGAGCAGAGATTCCAGGATAAGCCGATACATCCATGCAGCAGAGCCTGTATACCAGGTCCAGCCCCCCCGACCGACATGCGGCGAAAGGCCGTAAACATCTGCAGCCACGACATAGGGCTCGACCTTATAAGTGCTTATCTCTTTGAGCGAACGGGCATGGTTGATCGGATTGATCATTTTCAGCAGTTCCCATGCTCGTTTATGATCCTGCGCCGCTGCAAATGCCATTGTTGCCCAGATCGCGCCATGCGTATACTGTCCACCGTTCTCTCTGACACCCGGCACATAGCCCTTGATATAACCGGGATTCAGCTTCGACTTGTCGAGCGGCGGGTGCAAAAGACGAATCATGCCATGCGCCCTGTCGACAAGCTTCTCATCGAGGGATTCCATCGCCATGGCTGAGCGTTCTGGACTACCGGCTTTCGAGAGAACCGACCAGCTTTGTGAAATTGAATCGATGCAACATTCATCATTACTGGCTGATCCCAGCGGGGTTCCGTCATCAAAATATGCGCGCCGATACCAATTGCCATCCCAGCCGTTCTTCTCGATGTTATCACGCAGGACTGCTGCATTCTCCAGGCAGGATTCAGCAAACGGCAGGTCAGCATGGCGCCGCGCAATTTCGCTGAACTGAAGCAAAACGTCATAGGTAAAAAAGGCCAGCCACACACTTTCGCCCTTGCCCAGCTCGCCCACCAGATTCATACCATCGTTCCAGTCACCCGAGCCAATTAACGGCAGGCCGTGTTCACCACTCCTGAGCCCCATTTTTATGGCGCGCACACAATGCTCGTAGAGACTGGCGGGACTGCCAGCCGAAGTTGGCCGATCATAGTAAGAATCTTCGTCTTTGCTGACCGGTCGGCCATCGATGAAATCGATCTGTTCAGCAAGCACACCGGTATCACCGGTGCTCGAAACATAGCGACAAACAGCCATCGCCAGCCACAAAAAGTCATCAGAACACAGAGTGCGCACGCCACGGCCAAAGGGCGGATGCCACCAGTGTTGAACGTCACCCTCTTTGAACTGGTGCGCTGCACAAAGCAAAATGTGCGCCCGCACGAGATCGGGCCTGGTATGAATCAGAGCCATGACGTCCTGCAATTGATCGCGAAAGCCGAATGCCCCTCCCGACTGGTAGAAACCACTTCTTGCCCAGAGCCGACATGCAATGGTCTGGTAGATGAGCCAGCCGTTCGCCATAAGGTTCAGAGCTTTATCCGAAGTTTCCACCTGAACTGCGCCAAGAGTGTGAGCCCAGTGATTCCAGACGACCTCCAATTCCTGCCTGGCAGCGGCGTGGCCACGGTAGCGCCGAACAATGTCAACCGTCGATCTGTAATCTTCCCCGGCGCCCAGCATAAAAATGATTTCACGCTCCTGCCCATTCGTCAGCTCAAAAGGCACCTGAATTGCGGCGCAGGGATCGAGCGCAGCTCCAACCTTATTGGAAAGGCGTGGTCGATGCATGGCAGCCGGATCAGCCAGTATGCCATTGCGGCCAATGAATTCGGTTCTATCGCCAGTGTAACTTCGGGCACTCTCATTCACATCAAAAAAGGCAACACGACTGGCAAACTCGGCATTGTATGAATTTCTCGCGAACAAAGCATCGCAGGTCGGGTCGACAATCGTAATAACCTGCGCTGATGTTTTGTGCGGCAGATCACCAAGCACCCACTCAACATAACCGGTAAGCGAAAGCTTGCGGCTCTGACCCGAGTCGTTGCGGATTTTAACTACCGAAAATTTGACCGGCGCATCTAATGCGACATATACCCACACTTCAGAGTGAATTCCATATTCATTGTGTTCGAAAACGCTGTAACCAAAGCCATGCCGCGTAGTATATGGCGCATCACCACGGCAGGGTAATGGCATGGGTGACCAGAATTGCCCGCGCTCATCATCGCGAAGATAAAGCGCCTCTCCTGCTGCGTCACATACCGGATCGTTGTTCCAGGGGGTAAGACGAAACTCGTGCGCGTTGGCGGCCCAGGTATAGGCAAGGCCATTTTCTGAAACAACACTGCCAAAATGCGGATTTGCCAGAATGTTCACCCAGGGGGCCGGTGTGACCTGACCGGGAGCGGTTGTGATTACATATTCCTTGCCATCTGGCGTGAATCCACCAATGCCGTTGAAAAAGCTCAAATCGGTGCGCGGCGCAATTGCAACGGGCTTTATTCTGGGAAATGGAGTTTTAACAGGCTTAAAACTCTGTTCTGCTTTTTCAACCAGCTTGGTCGAGGCAAGTTGATCTGCCAGACCGCCGCAACTGTCTGAAATGATTGCCCGGGCAATCGATTGCAGAAGAATGCTGTCTTCTTCGGGAATCTGTTCAATAAACCGCAAAAAGATGCCGCCCGGTCGGTCCATCGTGCTGGCTTCAACTCCGGCTGCAATCAATCCCATTATCTGATCGTTAAGACTCTGCTTATAACTGGCGGGGTTTTCGTTCCAGATGAACAAATCGACGACAAGCCCTTTCAGGCGCCAGTAGGTATGGGCCTGAATGAGTTGCCGTACCAGCTCAATATTTTCAACTTCCTTGATACGTAACAGCACAACTGGCAAGTCGCCTGAAATGGCATAGCCCCAAAGATTCGACTGTTTGAGGGTATTGCGGATGATAAGACCAGGCTTCGCCCGCAGCGAGGAATTTGAATAAATTATCGAACTGGCAAGTCGGCAAAAGTGTTGGGCGTCGGCCTCGGTTGTATTCAGCTGCTTCAGGGTTACCTGGCTGTGCGTCCACGCCAGTTCAAAAACACGATCGGCAAGGCGCCGATCCTGGTATTTTTCAACCAGGCTCAGTGCGGAATTTCTTGAAGCACACACCCCGGTAACCATATCGAGTTTCGCCGACTTACCGGGTTCAAGAATGAGGCGGTGTCTGATCGCAACAATCGGGTCAAGCACTGAGCCGCTGCTGCCGGAAAGCGCTGCTGTTTCAGTTAAAGCCTGGGGTCGCGCCAGGGTGTTTCCACGGCCAATAAAACGCATGCGGTCAGTCTCATAAGATACTTCGCCGTGGTGAACACCATGCGATGCCATCAGATGAAACATCCACATCGACGGCTCACTGTTAGAGCGTGGTCGCCGGTTACAGAGAATCGCCCGGTGATCATGCAGAATCTCGGTCTGAATGAAGAGATTGCTGAATGCCGGATGCAGCTCATCGGTTGCGCGAGGAGCAAGAACCACTTCAGCATAACTGGTCAACTCTATCTTTCTTGGTTTGCGCGAGCGATTGGTAATAACTATACGGCGCAATTCAATATCATCTTCTGATGAAACTGCAATCTCTGTGTACAGGTCGATATCATTATCACGCCGCCTGAATTCGGCGCGCCCCTCAGAAAAGATCACTTCATATGATTCTGGCTTTTTCAGTGCCGGTTGTGAGGTATTAGACCAGAATTCAAGTGTTTCCATGTCACGAATGAAGCAGAATGTTCCGAAGTTGTCGCGAGTTGTATCAGCTCGCCAGCGCGTAACGGCGAAGTCCTGCCAGTGACTGTAACCGCCACCCGAACCGGTAACCATCACGTGATAATTGCGGTTCGACAGCAGCTGAACTTGCGGAACCTGGGTATCAGGGCTGTTGAACACACGCATCTGGGCTTCAATGGCATCTGGACTCTGACGAAAATCCAGTTCCGTAGCATGTGGATAATATACAGTGTCTTTTGGAACACGCTCCTGCAGAAGAAGTTCCGTGGCCTGAAAGATTGGTTCGCTGGCAAATCGTTTTTGCATTGGCTGATCAAGCAGTTTATAGGCGAGAGCAAGCAGACTCATGCCCTGATGATGTGCCATGAAAGATGAAATGACCGCCCCGGACTGACCTCGCGTCTGACGGGCGGGCGTATAATCTATCGCTTCAAAAAGACCGTATTTGCTGGAAAAGCCAAGTTCGACAAGTCTCTGCATATTTTGACAGGCAGCCTGAGGCTTGACCATCAGCGCCATTACTGAAGCATAGGGGGCGACAACCAGATCTTCAGCCAGGCCGCGTTTCAAGCCAAGCCCGGGAACGCCAAAGGCACGATACTGGTAATTGATATGAGCATCAACCATATTGTAACCTGATTCAGACACTCCCCACGGAACTCCGCACTGAATGCCGTAGTTGATCTGCCTGTCGACAACCGCCCGATATGTTTGATCCAGCAACGTATTCGCGTAGTTTGGCATCACCAGAAGAGGCATGAGATACTCGAACATCGAGCCGTTCCATGAAAGAAGAACCGGGTCGCCGCCAGCATTGCTGAGCAGGCGACCGAGCGCGAACCAGGAACTCTGAGGAAGCTGCCCCTGCGCAATCGCCACAAAAGTCGCCAGGCGTGCTTCTGAAGCCAGCAGATCATACAGACTGGCATCCCGGCGATTCTCGCCAACGTTATAGCCGATGGCCAGCAGGTGCGAAACCTTGTCGTAAAGAAATGAATAATCCATGTTTGCCAGATCATCCAATTGTTCGATCACTGCTGCAATTGCGGCGATGGTGCTTCTTGCCCGCTGACCTGCTTCAAGCATCAAAGCCTTAGGCTGACCCGTCAAAGGTAGAAAATCCTCATTGAGTTTTGCCAGAATTGAAAGCGTCGGAATTTCGTTAACACTATCACCGAGTTTGCCGGCACCATCTGACAACTCAGCCCAGGGAACATGATAAATCAAATCGGCGAGCGCATCCTGACATTGTTGTGCAAAGGCTCGCGCCCAACAGATTCCCTCGCCTTCAGTCGCGCCGCTCAAAACGCGCACAAGATCATCTGCCAGTATGATTAACTTTTTAAGAGATTGCAGCACTGAAAAAACGCTTTTCGGACATGACACATTTGCCGCAGCCAGTTCCCTGCTTATTTCTGTGAAGTCAGCTGGACTATTTGAAAAATCCTCCGTGCAGGCTTCCTTTAACACGTCAAGCGTATCGCTGAGCCCGGCGAAGACGCGTGAATTAACTATTGGCTGGTCTTTTAACAACCGCAGACCAGAGCGCAAAGTTATCAAAAAAGCAGCGAGATTGCCGCTGTCAACCGATGACACATACAGAGGCATCAGCGGCTGCAACGTTTCAGTGTCATACCAGTTGTAGAAATGACCGCAGTGCCTTGGCATTTTTGTCATCGTCTGCAATGAGTTTGCCGTGCGTTCAAGCAATTTCGCGGTTGCGATGTAACCAAAATCATGGGCAGCAAGGTTTGCCAGCAGCGATATGCCCATGTTAGTCGGCGAGGTACGGTGAGCTAGCGCAACCGGCCGATTTTCCTGATAGTTATCGGGAGGCAGCCAGTTGTCGGCCGGCGCAACAAAGGCTTCGAAAAACGCCCAGGTTCTGCGCGCGATTTTCCTGAGAAAAATCGACTGCTCAGGAGTAAGAGCAGACTTTTTACGGGCAAGCGGACGGCTGATCCACCATGTGATAACTGGCGACACAAACCAGATGCCAGCAATTATAATTGCAGAAACCGGCACCTGCGGCTGCGTTGTTATGGCATGAGCAATGACCGCCAGAGAAAAACATGGAGCAAACCACATGGTGCGTAGCGATCCGAGAAAGCCCGTTGTTCTATCGATGCCACCTGAAGCGTTCCATTCAAGCGTCAGCTTGTGGGAAACGTTTAAGCGCCAGAGGGTGCGCACTACTGCGTCGCAGCTTAAAAATGCTTCGTATGGAAGGCAGACAAGAGTGAGCAGCATCTGGGCGAGATTCAGCCCACAGCCGCGCAATGAGTAGAGCATATGCTGTCTGATTAAAACTTCTTTCGGCTTGCGAAAGAAGTCGAATAACGATGCCAACAGCGGCTGAATCACCAGCATGGCGAGCGTCAGCACAACCCAGAAGCAGGCTGGCGCCAGAACAGACCATGCGAGCACCAGCATCAGGGTAAATACCAGAGGCATCAGGCTACGGCGCAGATTGTCAAAGATTTTCCATTGTGACAGCCACGACAGCGGATTTTTTTCTGTTGTTCCACCCGGTGCCGGCACACTTCGGCGAAGCCAATCAGCTATCTGCCAGTCGCCGCGAATCCAGCGATAACGCCTTGTTACATCAGCGCTGTAGCGGGCAGGGTATTCTTCATAAAGCATCAAATCAGAAAGAAGCCCGGCGCGGGCATAACCGCCCTCAATCAAATCATGGCTGAGAATGCGGTTTTCCGGAAACCGGCCTTTGAGGGCAAGATCAAAGGCATCAACATCATAGATTCCTTTGCCGATGAAAGAGCCTTCGCCGAATACATCCTGATAGATATCTGATACAACCCTGGTGTAAGGATCGATACCTGAGTCACTTTCATGCATAGCCGAGTATAATGAACGACTGCTGCCCGGCAGACTTACTCCGACCTGTGGCTGTAAAATCGAATACCCTTCGACAACGCGTTTTTCATTGGCATCATAGACTGGATAATTCAGCGGATGAGCCATAGCTGCAACAAACTGACGGGCCGATTCCCGCGGCAGACCGGTATCAGTGTCGAGGGTAATTACATATTTCACAGTACGCAGCACCTGTATATTACCGACGACCTGCGAAAACCTGTCTTTTGCGTCACCGCGTAGAAACGCATTTAAATCAGCAAGTATGCCGCGCTTACGTTCATAGCCCATCCAGATTTTTTCCTGCGGATTCCACAGGCGCGGGCGATGAAAAAGAAAGAAACAATCATTTTGCCGGCTCGGGTATTTCGCGTTGAGCTCTTCAATTCTTTTGCTGGCAAGACTTACCAGTGCTTCATCTTCGGGCGAAGTTTTTTCTGCCGCGTCCAGCAAGCTTGTCAACAATGCGAAGTGCAGGTTTTCATAGCGGTTTGCGAGGAACCTTACTTCGAGCGCCTCGATCAGGTGCTCAACATTGCCGGCGCTGGAAAGCAATGTGGGTACTACTACCAGAGTGCGAAATCTAACAGGAATGCCTTTTGAAAAGTCCATGCGCGGCAAAGCGCGGGGCGGAACCAGTGCCGTTACCAGCCAGTTGATCAGCGAAATCGCGGCATGGCTGGCGCATAACACCAGTGTTATTCCAAGCAGACCGATTAGAAAGTCGCTGATTCCGTTTTTTATGGCTTCTGCCAGCAAGAACCAGGTCGTGATCGCAGTAACTGCAAATACCGAGCCGAGATATAAAAACAACGGGAACCGGCAACTCATCCGCAGGAATGCCTCAAGGCTTGGCAGTCGGCTTCCAGCCTGTGCTTCAAGTTTCGGCAGGCCTTTATCGACCAGATAAAAGCCGACATGTGCTGATCTATCGGCGCTGCTGACCTTATCAGCAACCGCTTTTGCCATGCTTATGGCCAGCCGGGCAACTTCATCTTCTTCAATCTGACTGTGTTTTGAGATGTTTTCAACAACATGACGGTAACGATCGCGGGTGACAAAATCCATCCCGGCATAGACTCCAGAGGGATCTTCACGCAGTATTCTTTCGACGTAACTTCTTGCCTCAACAAAGTCCTGCCAGTCAACAGATCCCAGCAGGCGAAGGCTGGCAATGCTGTTGCTCACTGAAAGCTGATTGGCGGCCTGCTGCTGCGCTTCTGACTGAACCAGTTGCTCGATGGTGAGACCAGATTCAAACAGAGACTGTTCGATCCAGGTGAACGGCATGGTCAGAGGAGTTCCCCGACTCTGCAGGCAACGCACAAGTTCTGCGACAAAAGCGCTGGAAAGGCTGGGATTCGCGTGCGCCATGTCGGCGACAACCATGATCAGGTTTTTGGAATCCTTTTCGGCAATTGCCGTCATCTTTTCAGCCCATGAACCGGCCAGGTCGCGGTCAAACCGGTCAACGGCAAGTTTTTCAGCGATGTGACTGAGATTCTCGATCAGAGCAATTCGCAACATGATGGGAATAGCCCACAGTTCGCCCAGCTTCAGCTGACTGACATGTTGATAAGCCTCAATAAAAGCGTTAAGGTTGCCGGGATCGACCCGGCCATCGCCATGCGTAACCATTTCCATTGCAATGTCATAGACGCGTGGCAGGCCCGCTGAAGGCCCGTTGCTCAGGCGGGGCAGTTCCTGGCTGTAGCCCTTTGGCAAATGCTTTATCGCCGTGTGAATCTGCTCTTTAATCAAATAGAAGTTGTCAAGAAGCCATTCCCCGGCCGGCGCAATGCGTAAATTCGCCTTAACGGCTGAGATCAGCAGAGTGCAGGTATTGGCCAGAATCCGCCCATTCTCTTTCAGCTTTGGTAAAAGCTGTTCGCAAGAGCTCTTTATGGTTACATTATGCGTGCGTGCCAGAGCCGCTCCATGTAATTTCAGCTGGTCGCGACTAAGCACTTATTTTATCTCGATTCATCATGTTCAGGTTCCTCTCCAAACAAGATCATTTGCTGTACAGGTTCAAATATTGAACAGCCTGAACTTTGCAGAACAGGCCAACGCAAATTTATGTTAAGAAACAAGCCTTCTGCCCCATTTAAACAGCAGGCTCGCAATTCCTTTGCCCATGAGATTGCTTCGTCGGGCTGACGCCCTCCTCGCAATGACATCGAAGACACGTAATCAATGTTGTCAGAAGACTAGCTACTGACGAGTTTTAGCGGCGGCTGGATATTCTGAAGAACGAATTAATTTTCCAATTTTTTCGGCGAGATCGCTTATTGAAAAGGGCTTTTGCAGAAAATTCAAATTACTCCCGGTAAACCCTCGACTGATAAGAACTTCTGCCGGGTGACCAGACATGAACAGTGCTTTAATATCAGGATTCGTCTTTTGCACAATCTCAAGCACTTCGCAGCCATTCATTTCCGGCATGATTACGTCAGATATCAGCAGGTTTATTTCCTGCTTGTGCTTCTCAGCCAGAGCAGTGGCGGCACTGACTGAGTTTGCCGTTAACACTCTGAAACCAAGTTTTTCGAGCATCATTTTTATCATGGGCAGAAGAGCAGCTTCGTCTTCGACTACCAGAATGGTCTCGCCGCTACCAGGAAGCATTTCCTGATGCTTTTCCCACTGTTTGTCGATCACTGTGCCAATATATGCGGGCAGATATATTTTAAAGGTCGTTCCGACACCTGGTTCGCTGGCAACTATTATGAAGCCATTATTCTGTTTGACAATGCCCTCTACAGCTGCCAATCCGAGGCCGGTTCCCTGGCCAACTTCTCTGGTAGTAAAAAAGGGCTCAAAAATCTGCGCAAGAATCTCTCTTGTCATGCCACAACCGGTGTCGCTGACCTCGAGCATGACATATTTTCCTTCGCTATATCCGGCATTTTTTTTACAGAAAGCAGCATCGAAGGCAGCATTCTCTGTTGCGACAGTTATCTGGCCCTTGCCCACAATGGCAGCCCTGGCATTGTGACATAGATTGACCAGAATCTGATCTATCTGCACAGGATCCATTTTGGTGAGACTAAGATCAGCCTCAGGTCGCCAGACAAGCTCTATATCTTCACCAACAACCTGCCTCAACATTTTAGACATGCTTTCAACGCTCTGATTCAAATCTATTACTACCGGAGATATCAGCTGTTTGCGGGCAATGGTAAGCAGCTGCCGGGTTATAGCGGCCGACAACTGAGCTGCAATCAGAATCTGTTCGAGAAAGATTCTGGCCGTCTGTGGCGAAACATCCTTGTTCAAAGCCAATTCGGCATAACCAATGATTACTGCCAGCTTGTTGTTATAGTCATGCGCCACCCCGCCGGCCAGCAGACCAATGGTTTCCATTTTCTGCGCCTGATAAAGCTGCTCTGCCAGTTTGCGATTGTCGGTAATATCAGAGATGACAACGCGACAATTCTGCTGATTGCTGCCAGGCGACTCTTTGCCTGCCAGATCAGGATTTGCGACAGAAGATTCAAGTCGAGCCCAGAAAACAGTGGAGTCAGAAGCCTGGTTTTTCCTTAGCATGCGCAATTCACACTCTTGCGGCAGACCGTCAGCCAAAAGGTTTTTGCGATGATGGTAAAAAATATCCTGATCTTCACGATAAATACATTGAGAAAGCGGTTTGTTTTCCAGCTCATCAACTGGTATTCCAAACAATGACGCCGCGGTCTGATTGCTTTCAAGGACCAGGCCAGCTTCATCGAGGGTGAGATAGCCAACCGGAGCCTGGTTGAACAGATCGAAATAACGGGCGCGCGAAACCTCGAGCTCTTTGCGAATGTTGCATAATTCTTCATTCTGCATCTCAAGCTCTATCTGATGCACCGACAACTCATGTACAACCCTCTTCGCCTCTTCAGGTGAGAGCTTATCAAGATTATGCGACGCTTTGGCACCTTTTTTCAGTATTGATTCCTCGGCGCGCCGGCGCAGTTGCACAGCCCGCTCAGAACGCTTAACACTGCTGGTCATTGCTTACCTCAATTTTTCTGCCTCAGAAGACTCAGTTGCGACGACCTGTTCAGGCAGCCATCAGATAGCTCTCCGGGCAATATCAAATATAAACCTGACTGATCCACGGTGCTATCGAGATATACAATCATGAAAATAGTCTAAAACAACCATTGCAAATCCCTCAGACAAACAGAATCAGTATTTAACTTCAGCTGTTGCGGGCATTCTTGCGCAGTTTAGACTCAAGCTGTTTGGCAACGGTGATATCTGAACAGGTGATTACCACACCGTCAATAACGTTCTCAAGAGTGCGGTAGGGCATGATGCGAATCAAAAACCAGCGATTGTCACGTGTAGGAATCGGGTTCTCGCGAAAAATCAGAGTTCTGAGAACTTCGCGGACATCATCGGTAAAGCTCGGGTAATCGAGATCCATGTTGACATCAGTAATTGGGCGCCCGATGTCACCAGGTATCAGCTTGAATATCTTTGCCACCTGCGGCGTAAAACGCCGTATTTTAAGCGCACTATCGAGGAAAAGGATAGCAATGTCGGTGCTGTCGAGCAGATTTTTCATGTCGTTGCTGGTCTGCGACAACTCCTCGACCTTGACCTGCAGCTCCTGATTAACCGTCTGCAACTCTTCGTTCAGAGATTGCATTTCCTCTTTCGACGTCGTCAGTTCTTCATTTGTAGACTGCAGCTCTTCATTGGTCGACTGTAGTTCTTCGTTAGTCGAGCGCAGTTCTTCCTGGGAGGTCTGCATCTCTTCGCGCGACGACTGTATCTCCTGACGCAACTGCTCTATCTCTTTAGTAAGCTCAGCAGCGCGGGCAGAGGGTGCGCTTGCACGCCGACCCGAACGGGAAGGCGTTAAGACTGCCGATGGCACAACATCCTTAAAGACCAGAAGGAAAAGACCACGCAACGCTTCTGGCTCTGAAACCGGCACAACTTCGATATCTACAGCGTGATTTTCACTGTTGCCGCCAACAACCAGGTTTTTTACACTAACCGGTTGTCCACTGCGGACCGCTTTCTGAAAAGCACCAACCATTTCGTAGCGCAGACCTTCACGGGCCATCGCGAAAATGCTCCAGTTTGCTTTTCCGGCAGCGGGTTCGAGAAATCTACCGGTTCTACCGTTGATAAAAACGATATCGCCCTTGTCGTTGGTCAGAACCGCAGGTGGCGAGAACTTTTGCAACAGCAGCTTTTCAGCGAGTTCCTGAAAATTGCCACCAGCAGCGCCGGCCACTGGCGCTGCCTTTGAGGAATCCCGCGCCGATGAGAAAGCCGACGGGAAATCGACTGGCCGTTGATCCATACTTGCCTCATGTCGTCGGTACAGGCGTGCCTTGGCATCAATAGCTCGAAACAAATGAGTAAAACTGCCGATAGACTCTGAATTCCCCAGCAGCAGACAGCCGCCGGGGTTTATGCTGTAGTGAAACAGCGGCATAAGTTTTCTTTGCAGTTCGGGTGCCAGGTAAATCAGCAGGTTTCGACAACTCAGCAGGTCAAGCTTGGTGAAAGGAGGATCCATGATGCAGTTTTGCGGAGCAAAAATCACCATTTCGCGAATTGTCTTGGCAATCTGATAGCCGTTGTCGGTTTTAACGAAAAAACGTTCCAGACGTTCGGGCGAGACGTCGGCAGCGATGTTTTCGCTGAACATACCGGAGCGCGCCTTATCGATGGCATCAGCGTCGAGATCGGTGGCGAAAATCTGCAACCGGCAGTTTTTAGCTGTCTTCATCGCATCTACTGCTTCTTTAAAAACTATTGCCAGCGAATAAGCTTCCTCACCGGTGGCACATCCCGGAACCCAGGCACGCAGTGATTTTTCTGGCGCGCGACCAGAAATGAGTTCAGGAATCACCTCATTTTTCAATTTGTCCCAGATATGAGCATCTCTGAAGAAGCTGGTGACGCCGATCAGCAGTTCTTTGAAAAGCAGCTTCCCTTCCTGGGGATTCTCGCGTAAAAACTTTACGTAATCGGAAATTCCCTTGATGAGGTGAATTCCCATACGCCGCTCGATCCGGCGCGACATCGTGTTCTGCTTATAGAGAGAAAAATCGTGTCCAGTCTGCGCCCTGAGAATCAATGCCACTTTTTCGACCTCGCCCCGGACTTTCCCCGCATCAGATGGGGACAGCAGGGGGGCATGCTGTTTATAGGCAATTATCTTCACCGGGAGATCTTCGGGAGGTGCCACCACATCGGCCAGCCCTGCATCGATAGCGCTGCGCGGCATACCATCGAATTTTGCCGAATCAGGCGATTGAACGAAAACAACCCCGGCATTTTCCTTGATCTCCTGCAGGCCATGCGTGCCATCAGAGCCCATTCCAGAAAGGACGACGCCAATACTGCGTTCCTGCTGATCCTGCGCTACCGATCTAAAGAAGAAGTCGATTGGCAGACGAAGTCCGTGTGCCGCAGCCGGTTCAAACAGATACAGCATCCCATTCAAAAGAGACATATCGCGGTTGGGCGGAATCACGTAAACGTGATCAGGCAAAACTTTTAGTCGGTCAGTAACCTGCTTTACCGGCATGGAAGTCGCGCGCTGCAGAAGTTCAGGCAAAAGGCCCTGACGGTTCGGATCAAGATGCTGAACCACGACAAACGCCATTCCGCTGTTCACCGGCACCGAGCGCAGAAAAATATCGAGCGCCTCCAGACCACCGGCTGAGGCGCCAATCGCCACAATCGGAAACTTCGTGCAAGCACCTGCCGATACTATTTTTTTAGAACGCACCGGCGCTGGGACGACCTTTTTTGGCATCAGATCAACCCTTTCTGAATGGCGAACTGAACCAGAGACGCGACATTCTTTGAGCCCAATTTTTCCGAAAGATTGGCGCGATGATTTTCGACCGTATGAATACTGATTTCCAGATCAAGTGCAACTTCTTTATTGGTCATTCCCCTGGCAATCATGGCGAGAATCTGCTTCTCTCTTTTGGTCAGAACCTCTATGGACTGAAGATTTACGCTGTCCATGTTGTGAAGTTGCCGCTCAGCCAGCAGATTATTGACGGATGGAGCAATATACATTTTGCCGCTCAAGATTTTCTGTATAGCCCGGCACAATTCTTCGCCGGCATCCTCTTTTGACATATATCCTGCGGCCCCGAGGCTTCTGGCTTTTTCGAAATGAGAAAAATCGTTCAACATAGAAAGCATGAGCACTTTGATGTGAGGAAAATGCTTTGATATCTCTTTGAGAGCTGCCAGACCATCCATATCAGGCATGGCAATATCCAGAACGACCAGGTCACAGCTGATCTTTTTGAGCATTGCCAGAAGATCAACTCCGTTACTGGCTTCACCAACGACTTTCCATTCTGGATACTTTTCAATAACTGCTTTAAGGCCTTCACGAAGAAGGCTGTGATCGTCGGCCAGAATAATTTTACATTCCTTCATACCAGTTTTTTCTCCTTGATCGGTAATGTAACCTTGAGTAGAGTGCCTTTTCCCGGACTAGATTCGATGATCAATTTACCATGAATAAGTCCCGCCTGCTGTTTCATCAGAGCCAGGCCAAGCCCCCTGGCTGAAGATGCCAGAGAAGGATCAAACCCTGCGCCGTTATCACGAACAGTAAGAGTGAACACCGTCTTTTTTACAATGACATTGACCCGCACCCGGGTCGCCTTTGAGTGTTTCTGGATATTCTGAAGTGCTTCCTGAAGAATGCGATAAATAATGATGTCCTTCTCTTTGAAGCTTGTCTGTTCCACGTCATTATGAAAAAATCGAACCTGCAACTGCTCTGACATCACTGACTCAACCAGTTCTTTGATTGCCGGGATCAGACCCACATATTTCAAACCCGGCGGTGAGAGCTTATGTGCCAGAGTTCTCGTATCGCTGATGATCTTGTCGAGTTGCGCCCTGATTTTGTCGAAAACGGTCCGCATCAGCAGGTTCTCTTCAGGTAAAGCGGCAGATGTGACAACCGTAAAAAGCTTTAAGGCAATGAGAGCCTGGCCAAACTCAGCATGCAGCACCTGCGAGATCCGGCTTCTTTCTTCTTCCTGAGCGACGATTATTCGCCGTGGCAAATCCTGCAGCGAAGCAAACAAAAGGTTGTGACTGGTAATGTCTCTCTCGGTTGTTGCGATGGCAACAATTTTTCCATCCTGGATCATCCGGGTGAACTTCAGGCAGACATCGAGAACACTGCCATCTCTGGCGATACGTTTGGTTTCGAACGGCTTGACCAGAACACCGGCGCTGATTTCGCTGAGCAGATGACTTGTCTGGTGTTTGAGGCGGGCAGGAACCAGGTCGAATACCGACATTTTTACGGCTTCTTCGGCCGGGTAACCATACATCTTTTCTGCCATCTGGTTCCAGGCCTTGATGTTGCCCTGCAAATCCATTAAACAAACAGCATCGTTCGAATCATCGATAACCGTAATCAATCGTTGCCGGTAAGTGTTCTCATCGACCAGAAAGCCGACGCTCTGCAAATCCCCCTGGCGGGCTGCCTCGAATGGATGTGCCGCCAGGTTCTCTGCCTGGCACAGTTCGCCGATCTTGACCCCACGACTTCTCGCCGCGCGGTTCGCAACAATTACTTTTCGATCACTGTCGACAAGAACTGCCGATTGTGGCAGCAGGTTCAGAAGCATCTCATTGCGATCGGCACTCTCTTTGAGGGCTAATGCATTCAGTTTGCTTTCGTTTATATTGCTGAAAGAAATCCGAATCTCGCTGCGTCTGCTTTCTTCGTTGCAGATAGCCACGCTCTCAAGAAGGGCAAAAAAGGGCTTTTCACCACATTTTTTGAGTCTCAGCTCACATGCTTCATGAACTTTACTTTTGCGCACCTTCGCAAGATAGAAATACAAAATATCCTGGAATTCCGGATCAACAAAATCGGTAAACTTGCGATGCAATATGTGTGACTTCTCGACACCAAGAAGCTTGGCGGCGGTCAAGTTCGCTTCGACGATTTTTTCACTTTCACCGAGAGTAAGATAGCCAACCGGTGCGAACTCATACAGATCGATGTACTTTGCCTGAATCCGTTCCGCATTGGCACGAGCCAGACGCAGATCTTCGTTCTGCATTTCCAGCTCGATCTGGTGAATATGCAGCTCTTCGATGAGCCTTTCTGGTGACATCGCTGAAGCTTCGACCATCGGCTCAGGATTATTTTTTAGAAACTTCTCGACACGGCTGCGCATTGAATTTGCTTCCGCAAGTTTCTTGTTCACCACTTTCCCCCCCACTTTTCCCGACATGTCTGACTCATCTCGAGCAGTCGGCAAAGTTTTTGAGTTCAAATATTTACCATGAATAAAAGGGTGATTTCTCTGGCCTACATCTTGATCTAATTTACCGTTACAGGCCAGCACTGATACTTTAGCAGATTGCAGGTACATACTATCACAGCTAACCACAAACCGGTTAGCAAATTCCTGTTTCAACTGTTTAATAGTCCACTGTCACATAAGAGTTTAAGAATTTGATACTTGGTATAACGCTTATTCGGGCTCTCGGCAGGATCCCAACGCTACAACTCTCACCAGGCGAGAGAATTATTGGCGAGCTATGGCTCTGCGTCAACGCTGCCTGGCTCGGCAGAGCTGCTCTATCCTGCGCAGCTCTGCATAAGCACATCCTTGTGCATTAAAGTTTTCGCTTTTGGGATGCCTGCCTGCGCCCTTTTGATGGTCTTTTAACATGTCTACTTATATTCAAAACAATTCTGCAATTCAAATGTGACAGAGGAATAGTCTGAATTCATCATTTTTATGAACATTTAAGAGGATTTTCCTGATCACAAAACAACAGTATTATTTAATCACCACCAGAGAAAAGCGCCAAAAACGCAAGGGTGAGAAGGAGAAAAGCAAATGAGTATCAAAGGCTTGTTTATTTTGGGATTTTGCGCAATTGCTATCGTGGGAGTTTTCGTTCTAACCGGCTGTTGCAACAAGGGCGGCACGGAAGTGAACCCGGCGGCAGGGCCTGCTGAGAAGGCAGGTGCCACCCTGGACAAAGCCGTAGAAAAAACGGGCGACGAGGCCAGAAGACTAGCCGAAAAAGCCAGTAAGGAAGCCAAAGAGACTGCCGACAAGGCGATCGACAAAACCGGCGAGATACTCGAGAAAGCTGGAAACGGACTGGCCAAGGCCGGGGCCGATCTGCAGGAAAGCCAGCCCAAGGAGACAAATCCATGACAGGAAATTGCCACATTCGTTGGACGCATGTGGAGCAAATAAAAAAAGGAGTTGAAATAATGTCGAAAGAGGACAAAAAAGAAAAAAAACGAGTAAATTTCTGGATCGCGGCGGCACCGGGCAGCCAGGTTTCTGTTGCTGGAACTTTTAATAACTGGGATCCGAAAGCGAATCCGATGAAGGATCAATCCGGCAAAGGTTATTACAAAACGGACATGCTTGTCCCCGCGGGAAAGCATGAATACAAATTTGTGGTCAACGGCGTCTGGGCGACTGATCCATCTTGCCCGCACCGCGTGCCAGACCCGTTCGGTTCTGAGAATTGCGTCCTTCAGATCGCAAAAACTGAATTCAAAGTGTCTGAAACGACTCGTCCCGGGAAGCTTCCCGGCAAACTCGAAAAATCAAAGGATGTAGAATTATGCAGAAAAAAGTGAATCGTTCGACGGCCAGTGCCACAGCCAGAGAGCCCTCTAGTAATCTCGTCGCCAAACCCAGCTCCGCCGAAATCGACAAAAAAATCGTGTCGTATTTCAAAAATTCCTATGTTTACAACACTTTTCTCATCTCTGATTCAGTTGAAGTTGCTGCCAAAGACGGTATTGTGACTTTAACTGGAACTGTGGAAGATGAATCCCATAAGATATTGGCTCAGGAAACCATTTCGAGATTGCAGGGAGTTGTTCGCGTCGACAATCAGCTGGCGACACCTTCTGAAACAGCAGCCGAAAATGCTGATAAATGGATCGCACGCAAGGTAAAACTCACCCTCATCTTTCACTTTCACGTCAGCGCCATTGCTACCACTGTTGAGGTAAAGGATCGCGTGGTGACACTGAAGGGCGAGGCAACGAGCATTGCTCAAAAAGAGTTGACGGCGGAATATGCCGGCGACATTGAAGGTGTAAAAGAGGTCATCAATGAAATGACGCTGGCGGAAACCCCGCAGACAGCAAAACGCACTGCTGAAGAGAGAATTGATGATGCTTCGATCTTCGCACAGGTTTACGCAGCCTTGTTGACCCATCGCTCAACCAGCGCCATGAAAGTCACGGTAGAAACAAGAGAAGGCCTGGTTTCTCTGACCGGGATTGTCAAAAACCCAGCCGAAAAGGCTCTGGTCACCAAAATAGTATCAGATATCCATGGTGTTAAAGCCGTGAGTAACCAGATGACGATCGAAGAACCGAGAACGATCTAACGACCTGATTTTCACCGGCGTGTACACCCTGTGCCGCCGGTCTTTTTTTTGCCAAAAATCCGGCAGGCTTTGAGCCAGGCTTCAGTCGTTACCAGGTGGTTTATCCGGTAGCACTGGCGAGCCCTTACTATCCGTAGTCTTATTCGAAGCCGGCGCGGTCAAATGCCCGGCAGGCAAATGTGGTGGCGGCACTGGAGTTGGCTTGACTGCCAGTTCGGCCTGAGTGGCCAATTCTTCCGGTGTGACAGGTGGAACGGTGGCCGGTGCTGGTGCGGGTACGGGTGCTGGTGCTGTTACTGGCGCTGGCGCGGGTGCTGATGAGGCTGTTGGTGCGGATGCCGTTGCTGGCGCGGGCGCTGATACTGGTGCTGGTGCTGGTGCTGGTGCTGGTGCTGGTGCTGGTGCTGGTGCTGGTGCTGGTGCTGGTGCTGGCGCTGATATTGGCGCTGATACTGGCGCGGGCGCTGATACTGGTGCTGGTGCGGGTGCTGGTGATTGCTCCGGGATTTGTGTCGTTTGCGCAATGATAGTTGGCTGAGGAAGCGGTGTCGGCGGAGGTTCTGGCGTTGGTTGTGGAGCTATCGATGGTTGCGGCACCGTAGCTGGTTGAGGTTCTGGTGTTGGTTGAGGAACCGGTGTTGGTTGAGGAATCGTAGCTGGTTGAGTTTCTGGCGTTGGCAATGGAACTGTGGTTGGCTGCGGAATCGTATTTGGTTTAGGAACCGGTATTGGTTGAGGAACCGGTGTTGGCTGCGGAATCGTAGTTGGTTGAGGTTCTGGCGTTGGTAATGGAACTGTGGTTGGCTGCGGAATCGTAGTTGGTGGCGGCACCGGCGTTGGCTGAGAAACCAGAAAAATTTGCTGAACCGGAGCTGGCTGAGACACTGGAGCTGGGGCTTGTTGAGGAGCCAGGACTTTTGGCGGAGCCATTTCTGGTTGTGGGGCAGGAGTTGTCTGGGGTTCTCTCTCAGGTTGCGGTTCTTTAGCTGGCTCCGGGCTATGGGCCGGGCGAGGTTCATGAGTTGGATCGGGTTTGTGAGTCGGCTTAGGTTTATGGGTTGGATGGGGTTTCCGAGTTGAATGAGGCTTGTGGCCCGAATGAACTTTATGGGTTGAATGGGGTTTCTCTGAAGGCTTTGAAGACGTTATGAATTGCTGAATCAAGACAGGTTGAGGAGCCGCAGACGTTTCAGGCGAGATCTCTGCTTTCGAGCTTGCAGGGGCCGGTGAAAGATCTGCCTCGCGAGTGCTTTGCATTAGATCGCCATCCGAAGGTATTTCTTTGAACTCACGCCGGCTCCAGACGTTTTTGAATTCCACCCGATTATTGTTTTTATCAAGATACTTTACGCAAATCGAATAAAGCAGCTTATAGAAGTCACCGATCAGATCGGGCGCATCACGGTAGCAGTTGGCAATTTTTTCGAAAGTAGCGCCTGCTTCTGTTGCGACAGCCTGCTTCTGCACTTTGCTGGAAATACAATCTGCCAGCTTTTTCCCGGACATAACCTCTTGCAATTTAGGATGTTTATCGCCTAGATACTCAGATGAAGCTTTGACCAGTCTTTTGAACAACCCGGCAAAATGCTTCTCAAGCTCCATATTGCCTGCGTCTTCATAAGATTTGAACTGGGATTCATCCATAAACCCCAGCAACCGAAAATATACCTTGATGACAAGATCGATTTCCTGTCGCATGTCTTCCATATAACCCCTCCTGCTCACAATTTCCTCTATGCAACAGGCGATAGTCGCTCTAAAATTCGCTGTTGATAGTCCTATCCATTTTTACATGAACTACGAAGCAGAAAAATCCTCCTTATTCGCTGCTAATTTAGTCACTAATAACGATTGTAAGATAACCTTCTGCTGTATATTCAGATTTGCAGTCGGCTGACTATTCAGCTGCAGCTTTCTTTTTTTGAGAATCAATGAAGTTATCTTGCCCCGGGATAGCTTCGGGGCCAAGAAAAACGGCCAGCCAGAGAGTATCTGAATTGTTCTCGCAGGCAAATTTAATGGTCATCGTCAGCGGTATACACAAAACCATACCAACCGGCCCAAGCAGATTGCCCCAGAAAACGAGAGAGAGAAAAACAACCAGGGTAGATAAGCCAAACTTCTTGCCAGTAACCATTGTTTCAACAATGTTGCCAAGAATAATATTTATCGCAACACAACCGCCGGTAGCCAGCAGAGCGCCTTCAATCCCGAATTGGACCAGTGCAATCAGACTCACCGGAATAACGGCAACGATCGAACCAACATTTGGTACATAGTTAAACAGAAATGCCAGAAAGCCCCAGAGAATGGCGAAATCAACGTCGATCAGCGTCAGCCAGAGCCCTACCAGCAATCCTGTTAACAAGCTGAAAATTGTATGGACTACCACATAGCGCTCCATTTCCCCGATAAATTTTGTAAATTGTGGAAACACTTGTCGGGGATCGCCGAGAACCGCGCGAAGCTTGGCAGGGAAACCGGATACTTCAAGTAAAATCAAAGCAACAATGAACAGAATCAGTATGATATCTGAAAGGGCGGACCACAAGCGCGAAACCAGGTTGGCGGTAAGTCCCATCAATGCTGATGGATTGGCAATGCCCAGCAGAACTTTGTCAATACCATGAACGCCGTTACCAGCCAGCCAGGCCTGGAACACCGTGATCTGAATTTGCAGACGATCCTGATAGGCAGGCAACTCTGTGATAAAGTTATTGATTGCGGCACCTACAAACACACCGAGACCCACAAGAACAACAAACATGCCCAGCATTACCAGAATTACGGCAATGAAGACGGGAACGCGTTTGCGCTCGAGCCATAGTACAGGCGGCGTGCCGAGTATTGCAAAAAACACGGCAATGAGAACCGAAGCCAGAATCGAATGCGCCTGATTGATAGCCTGAAGAATTATCAATAGCGCGGCCGCACCGATAAGCAAACGGAATCCGCGGTCAAAACCGCTTTCAACGTTCATGATGCAGCAGAACCTCCCTCGACTTTAGCTGTGGCATGTATCTCAGTTTAGCAATCAGCAACCTGCCTAGTTCACTGTCACATAAGAGTTCAAGAATTCAATCCGTGGTATACCGCTTATGCCGGGCTTTCGGCAGAATCTCATTCGCTACAACTCTTACCAGGCGTAAGTATTATTGAATAGCGATATCTCTGCGTCAAAGGTGCCTGGCTCGAAGTTTCCGCGAATGAGAAACCTGCCTGCGCCCTTGTATGATTTTTTACCAAATGTAAATTATTAACCAATCGACCTTATAATTCAAATGTGACAGAGGCCTAGGCGGATTCCTGTGCGTCATTCTGCGCGAAGAGTTTCAGGATATTTTTAGCGCTGGTTACTTCTGTAGCATTGCCATGTACGATAACGATAAAACGATCACCCCTGACCGCTACTTCGTAACGCTCTATTGAGTCAGAAGGAATTCCGATATTGTAAAATCCAGCTCCGAGGGCGCTTAAACCGCCAACCACAACAGCCCCCTCCAGGGCTCCGATCATCGCGGTGACAAAGGTGCCACCAACCAGAACCGGGCCAATTCCTGGAATCAGAAAAAACCCTGATCCCTGCAGGAGTCCCCAGACGCCTCCCCAGAATGCGCCCATTTTTCCCCAGCTGGAGATCTTGGCTCCAGAAGTGTAATAGGCGCAGACACGTTCTTCTGAGGTGTTCTCTTTGCCGACGATAGAGCATTTGCTCAGATCGATGCCATTTTGCTGAAGCCTCTGTACCGCCCGCTCAGCTTCCAGATGAGTATCAAGAACGGCGACTACGCTATATTCTTCGGGCTGCTCGCGCGTCTTGTAAACCTCTACCACACGATAAATTTTATTCATACTGATTTTGCGTTCCTTTCTTCCTCGGGTAAAAAACGGGCAAATTCTCATTAATGCAGTGTTCTCATATCAAAATAACCTGCCTCTGCGAGAGTAGAAATGGTGAGTTCTGCTTATTTTTATGGATGCATTACAGGATTTCCCCGACATGTGGCGTCTGTAATAATGATTTCAATCCAGGAATCTGGTACCTGAATTGATTTTGCACTCTGCGTTGCGATCGATGACAGGACCAGGGGAAACACGCCACTCTTGGCGCATATAAGGAGAAATCATGTTCCATAGATCTTTTAAAACTCTGTTTTTTTTGTCAGTCGTTCTTTCTTTTACAGTCGCATCCTTCGCCGATCCCCTGATCGGACAGCTTCTGGAAGAAGCAATGGCTGCCCGCAACAGCGAAAGCGTTGCGGACGTTTCAGACAAGTTCATAAGCGCCGCCAATGCGGCCGAAAGCTATCAACAGAGATCGAATGTTCTTTTCATCTTCTCTGACTACCTTATGGACAAGCAGGAATGGGAAAAAACCAAACTGGTACAATATCGAATAATCGAGTATGGTAGCCCGACAAGCCAGGCCAGTGCTTATTACAATCTTATCAGGGCCAACCTTGAACTCAACAAGATTGACGACGCAAGAATTGCGGCCGTTCAACTGAATGCCTGCCCGGCGGGTGAATCTATGCGCGCGCATGCCCGCAGCATGAAAGAACTGGCCCCTAACAGTATTCACGCCAGAATCGCGGACCTGCTGGCAGAGACAGCATTGAACCCCCGCCTTGCCGATTCGCCACAAATGCCGACACAACTGCCATCATTGGCGCCAAGCGAAGAGTCTTCGCAAAATGCAGATGTCCCCAGCGAAACGCAGCCATTACCTGAGACGAAAGCGCCGGAGTCAGACTATTCTCAACAATATTCAGTGCTGATTGGCGGCTGGAATAGTGCATTACGGGGCAATCTCGACTCACAGGGGATGTCTCTTGATTTCGGCGGCGACCTTTCATCAGACAGGGAAACTTCAGTTGCTATAGCTGCTGAGTATTCGCCAAACTCGAAAAACAAATTTAAAGCTACCTATGTCAATTTTTCATTCAACGGAACATTGAATAAAACATTTGTACACAGTGGCAAAACCTATAACCCGGGCGCCGAATTTCGTCTGCGCAGCAAGTTCATCGATCTTGAAGGTTTCAGAGAAATGCGACAGCGCTCAAGAGTGACCTTCGGAGTACTCTACGGAATCATGCTTACCGACTCAGACCTCGAGATAGCCCAAAATATTCCGGGAGTTCGCCAGATTACCAACTGGGAAAGCCGTTTTGGCTATCCATATCTGGGAGTTGCGGCGAGGTCGAATCATGGCGGCAGTTTTGGCTGGGAAGCCTCCGGCAAATTTTTTGTCTGGAACGGCGATGGGCGTTACCGTACCCACGATCTTGAATTCAAACTTCTGTTCGGTCAGGGTTCAAGAAAAATATCTTCAAACAGAAAATTCTGGGGCTACCTGGGTTACCGAGATTTCTGCTGGGATGGCGACTTTGACGAAGACAAGATTGAATTGCGCTTTTCTGGACCGATTCTCGGCATAGAATTCTTTTTCTGAGCGATAGCCGGAATGATTATAAATCACTAATTTGTCAGCTATTTCTGAGGATTTTCCTGCGGTTATATTCAGGCTAGATTGAGTGAATTGTATAAAAATAATTAGAAATGCGAGAGGAGCGTAATTCTTACAGCTAGTTCGGTGCGAGATCGAACCAGGGCTCGTTCCCGAATACTTGGTAATGGAAATCGACATTACGGGCTGATCAGAAAGAGGGTGATAAATGGGCAGAATGAGAATTTACGAGTCATTTAATCAGAGGGAGTTTCTGTGAAAAAGTCAAAAATCCTTGGCGTCATATTGATTGTGGCCGGCGTTATAGCACTTGTATACGGTAATTTTTCGTATACCCGGGAGACACATGAAGCCAAAATAGGCCCGGTTGAGCTCACAGTAAAAGACAAGGAGAATGTCGAGGTTCCAACCTGGGCCGGCATAGCATCGATAGTTGCTGGTAGCGTGCTGTTGCTTCTGTGATGGCTGTTTAAATAACAGATGATCTGTTCAAGTTCGTCGGTTCAAAAAATACAAAGTGGTGAAAAAATATCACCAGAAAATATCAGGAGAAACAAATGAAACAGAGTTTAATGGGATTAATAGTTCTGAGTGTGGTCTTACTGTCGGTTTTCTTCACGGGCAGCGCAGCCTGGGCAATCAAAAACGTTTGCCCGGATTGTAATTTTTTGCTGGAAGACATGGAACGCACAACATGTCCGAACTGTGGGAAAATCATTAACAAGTGCCTGATCTGCGGCACAGTAAACCCGATCAAAAATGACAATTGCTCAGCATGTAACGCCAGTCTGGCTGAGTCGAGAGTAATGCGGACAATCGACAAGGATGTTCGTGAAGAACTGAGACTTGGTGAGTCGGATCGCGCACAAATCGAGGTTGAACTTGGTCAGATCAAAGACAAGATTGAAAAGGGCGAGTTGACACCTGAGCTTGCTTCAAGACAAGTCGAATTACTGACCAAGATGGACTGGTGGTCAAAAGCAAACATTAAAGCTATTGAATTTGCCGCAAAATTTCCTGAGGCAGATCAAAGTGTTCTGGTTAAGAGATGCAGAGTCAAGTCTCTGAGACAGCTTGGCTTTCTTGCCATGGAAGATGACGAGTATGTCATTGCCAACGAATATTTAAAAACCGCGCTGGAACTTGATCCCAACGACAAAAAGTCGGCAAATCTTCTGAAAATATCTCAGAATGAACTTAAAAAATAATGGGGAAAATTATGAATTTAAATATTAAAAGACTCGGTTTGAAGTGTATTGCTCTGCTTCTTGTTTTTTCACTCGTTAACTGTACATTGCTTGAGGCCGCCAGACTGATAATTCCGCAGGGAACTCTGGTCAAAATTCGCCTGCAGCAAACACTTTCGACAAGATCGACCAAAGAAGGACAGATAGTGCGATTTACCGTATTGGATGCTGTACGTATCGGTAGACGCAAGGTTATCGAAAAAGGCGCTTCAGTTGAGGCATACGTATCGCACGTTCGTCATCCCCAGAGATTTGGCCGTAACGCAAGTTTAAAAATAAAGTTTCTCTCTGTAACCAGCGTTAAAGGCAGAGATATCCCGGTAGAAATTGGCCAGCATGCAGCCAAAACCAATGAACAAATGGGAATGGCAGCGGGAGCCGCCGTTGGCGGAGCGCTCATATTCGGGCCAGTCGGCCTTCTTGCCGGCTTTTTTGTAAAGGGAAAAAATATCGAAATCCCAAGCGGCACCATACTTCATGTTGAAGTCGCCGAAGACACGATTTTCTGACTCTTATCCGGCCTTGTGCCCTTAACAAATGAACTAAGGAAGATTTAATATGATGATAAATTTTAGAGCATTGAGAAGATATCTCATGCCGGTCTTGATTTTGTCGATCGTTGTAATGGTGGGTTGTAGAGGATGCCGAGAGAGAGACGGCAGCTTTCCTCAGGCCGGCGAAGTTCCCGCGGTACCTTCGGTAACCATAACCTATCCTGAGGGTGGCGATACTGACATACCAATCAATACCAAGATCTCAGCGACTTTCAACACACCGATGGTTGAAACTGAAATCAGCACAGCAACCTTTACGCTGACCGAAACGAGCGGCTCTGTCGTTAAAGGTACGGTGACTCTCGTTGGCCTGATTGCGCTCTTTGACCCAACATTGGATCTGAAGACCAATACTTCCTATACCGCGACCATTAACGCTGGCATAAGAAGTGTCGCCGGGAACACACTGGCGGAGAATTTTACCTGGATATTTACAACAGGTGCTATTTCAGACTCAATCCGACCAACGGTCGTTTCGACGAATCCGGTTTCTGGAGCCGTGGGTGTGCCAATCAACACAATTGTGGCCGTGCCTTTCTCAGAGGTAATGGATCCGTTAACGATCAACAGCAATACCTTCTTTCTGACCGAAGCTCCGGCCGCCTCGATTCGCGCCCAGGGTTTATTTCTGCCATCGTCTGTGCCTGGCGGACTTGTTTCCGGCACGGTTTCATACCTCGGCAAAACGGCCTATTTCAAACCAGAATCGCCTCTTAAACTTGGCACAACCTATACTGCCGTAATAAATACGGGAGCGAAGGATGTAGCCGGCAATACTCTGCTTGAAAACTATGTATGGAGCTTTACCGGCATTGTTGCAGATACCACTGCCCCGACGATTGCTTCTACCGCCCCGGCAGCAGAAGCAACTGGTGTGGCTATCAATACCAAGATTGCCGTAACGTTCAGCGAGATGATGAGTATCGATACGCTCACCAATTCAACATTTAAGGTTGAGGGTGTGTCCGGAACGGTTACTTATGATCCGTTAACTAAAATAGCGACCTTTAAACCCACGGCAAATCTCATGACAGATAAGCTTTACACCGCGACAATAACCACTGCCGCCACGGATCTGGCTGGAAATGCCATCACCGCCAACTACATCTGGCGTTTCACGACCGGCGCAACGGCTGATTCTACGCCACCAACCGTGCTGACAACGGTTCCTGCTAATGCTGCCACTAACGTGTCGCCCAGTCAGCAGATAACCTGTACATTCAGTGAGGGAATGGAATCGGCAACGATCAACGGAACGACCTTTACGGTAAAGGGTCCTGGTGGAGCACCTGTAGAGGGAACGGTAACCTATGCCGGCACAACAGCGACCTTTATTCCGACTGGCGGACTGGCAAACTCCACCGTTTATAATGCTGCTGTTACAACCGGCGTAAAAGATCTGGCCGGCAACGCAATGGCAGCAGTAAAAACCTGGAGTTTCACTACCGGGGTGGCCGCCACCACGGTTACGTCTACCGATCCGCTGAATGGTGCTACCGATGTGGCAACCAACAAAAGCATCTCAGCAACGTTCAGTGGAACGATGGATCCGGCAACAATTAACGGAACAACCTTTACTTTGCAGGTATCTGGCGGAGCAGCCGTTGCCGGAGCAGTAAGCTATACCGGCACGACTGCAACCTTTAATCCAACAGCTGACCTTACCGGCTCCACCATCTATACTGCCACAATCACGACGGGAGCCAAAGACGTGACCGGCAACGCAATTGTGGCGGCAAAGACATGGAGCTTCACTACCGGCGCGGGAGCTGACATCGTTGCGCCGACAGTTGTTTCGACAAATCCGGCAAATGGTGACGTCAGCGTAGAGACCAACAAGTCGGTTACCGCGATCTTCAGCGAAAGCATGGATCCGTCATCGATCGACGGAACAACCTTTACCTTGAAGGGACCTGGCGGAGTAACCATTGCCGGAGAAGTAACCTACATCGGCAAGACTGCGACCTTTAATCCAACATCTGATCTGGCCAATTCCACCATCTATGATGCCTCAATTACAACGGGGGCTAAGGACCTCGCCGGCAATCCAATTGCGGTGGCAAAGACATGGAGCTTTACAACCGGAGCGGCTGCCGACCTGACCAAACCAACAATAACCGTCGTAGATCCTCTTAATGCCGCCACTGGTGTGGGTATCAACCGGAACATCACTGCGAACTTCAGCGAAAACATGGAGCCTTCGACAATCACCAACACGACCTTTACGGTGAGAAAACTTGGTGGAGCGTTTATCGATGGCGATGTAACCTATGCCGACAAGACTGCGACCTTTAATCCAACAGCTGACATGGCTAATTCAACAACCTATGTTGCCAACATTACCATCGAGGTTAAAGACCTGGCAGGCAATGCAATGGAGACAGCCAAGACCTGGAGTTTTGTAACCGGCGCAGCGCCTGATACTCTCGCACCGACCGTGACCTCTACCAACCCGCTGAAGGACGAAATAGATGTCGCTTTAAACCAGTCAATCAAAGCGACCTTCAGCGAAAGCATAGATCCTGACACAATCAACGATCAGACCTTCAAGGTGGCAAAAAATTCCGGTGGCGACGCCCCCGGAACAGTGACCTACGATGCACTGACCAAAACCGCGACCTTCAAGCCAACCGGCAGTTTCGTCGCAAGTATCGTCTATAAGGCTACCATCGCCAGTTCGGTTAAAGATCTTGCCGGCAACCGCCTGAATGGCAATACTCTTGCCAAAGACTATGAATGGACTTTTGAAACCGGCTTAAGAACCCTGGCTGAACCGGTAGCCCTGAATGCCGCGGCTCCTTTCGGGTGCTTTGGTGGCAGTGCCGGGGTAACCAACGAGGGCATCAAGACTGTTATCAATGGCGACATAGGCACCACTGCGGCATCAACCTTGATCACTGGTTTCCGTGATGGAGGCGGAAACGTCTACACAATAACACCCTCTAACGATGGTCTGGTTACTGGTACCATTTTCACAGCCACTGCTCCTCCTGGCTCAGTTCCAGGCGAAAAAGCCGCGGCCGGTCATCTCGCTGCTACCAATGCTTTCCTCGCCTTGTCACCAGCCCAGCTCCCGGGAGGCATAGACGTTTCGATGTATGGTGGCAATCCCGATCAGCTTGGTAACCGAACCCTCAAGCCCGGCATCTACAAATCCGCACCAGGTTCTTTCATGATCACAGAAAACCCCCTCACACTGGATGCTCAAAACGATCCAAATGCAGTGTGGGTGTTCCAGATGGCAAGCACGCTGACCGTAGGCGGCCCGGGAGCGGCCTTTCCACAAAGCATTATCCTGAAAAATGGTGCCCAGGCGAAAAACGTCTTCTGGCAGGTCAGTAGCGCAGCCACTATCAATGAAGGCGGTGGCGGAACAATGGTAGGAACGATAATTGCTGAGGCAGGAGTAACCTTCTCAACTTCCGGCAATGTCGATATAGTCACATTGAATGGTAGAGCTCTGAGCTTGAGCGCTTCGGTAACCTATGTGAATACAGTCGTTAATGTTCCTGCAGAATAAGAAACAATTGCCCGCCTCCTGAAGTATCCCGCGGCTGAGAACGCAAAGGTTCTCAAACCGCTGGTTACCCGGAGTTTGAGTCAGCCCTGCCGACCGCAGAAACTCTGCAGTTGGCAGGGTCTGATTCTACCTAACCTGTGAATGTCTCGAAAGGATCTCTTATGCAAAAATATGTAATGTTCTGTCTGGTTTGTCTTGCCTGCTTGTTGCCGGCAACCAGCTTTGCTTATGGCCACTACACTGTGTATTCAGGTGTACCGGCAGACGTTTATGTCGACAATGAATACAGTGCAACGATCACTGCAACGCAGTCACTCAAGCTTATATTATCGGGACCCAAGACCTACGTTATCGGAGTCAGAGCGCAAAAAACCGGTAAAACTTACAAAGAATCAGTTACTGTCGGAGTCGGTCAGAACGAACACCGCGATATCAGGGCTTTCTCGCCGATGCAATTTTCAAAAGCCGAAGTTACGGTTTATTCGCAGGTTCCGGCTGAGGTCTTTATCGATAGCGTCTTTAATTCAGCGGTCACCGCAACTGATCCGCTGACCATTTATCTGTCCGGGCCAAAATCATACGTTATCGAAGTCAGGGCAACCAATTCCCGACTTATTCATCGCGAAGAAGTTCTTATCGACCCCAAAACCGGCTTAATTCACGAAATACGCGCATTTAACGAGTATTCTCCAGCAATTTCACAGCAGACTCAGACAGAAACACCGGTGGACAATCAGGGAACGGTATCAAGAGAAGAGATGACAGAAGCTATCGCTGCTGCTTCGGCCAAGGCAAAAGCGGAAGCGCTGGCGGAAGAAGCCGCACGCAGAAGCAGAGCCGACAAGAGAGATGTAACCAACAAAGGTATTGCCCATGTTGTCAGTGTTGAGGCAAATCAGAATCTGCCAGGATCTGTGAAGAACATGGAACGCATCAAATTGCTTTTTGAAGCAATTCCTGCCTTTAAAAAATAGCCCGCAAAGGAGAATAGTATGAATTTTTTATGGTTCATAAAGGTCGGATTAATTGCTGGCTGAGAGATAAGGGCCAATAGTTTAACAAGGCCTTAACTGCGAATTTTAAACAAGGTGGTTTTATGTCAGAGATTCAACAAAAGATTCTGCTGGTTGATGATGACTCTGCTCAGCTTGATTCATTACGAAACATTTTTCAGCAGAATTATGAAATTGTTTTGGCTTCCGGCGGCAAACAGGCTCTACAGCTGATTGAAAAAGCTCCTTTACCTGACCTGATTTTGCTGGACACAATGATACTGGACATCAATGGCTACGAGGTCTGTCGACAGATCAAGGAAAATCCAGTTACACAAATGATTCCTGTCATTCTGCTGACCAACAGCAGCGAAAACAATGATGGCAGCAAAGAACTGGCTGCCGGTGCAATCGATTACCTGATCAGGCCGTTTACCGCCGACCATGTTGCAGCCGTTGTTAAAGTGCATCTGAGATTGTCAGCAATGATGAAGGATCTCGCTAAACAAAACCTTATCCTGGCAGAAAATGCCAGATTGAACAAAGTCCTCGAAGGATTGTGTGAGTATGACTTTAAAGCGACTCTAAAGGCATTCATAGATATCCCGCTACAGCTGAGCCGTGAATTGACGATGAGTTCGTTCCAGAAAGAAATGCTGACCAGTATCAGCCTCTCGGCAAGCAATCTATTTGAAATTATCAACAGGTCGATCGATTTATACCACATGGAAAAAGGCACATATCTGCTTGCGCCACTTCCCATAGACCTGCTGAAAATTATTCAACAAATTTTTCAGGAACATAAGCGCTCAGCTGAAAAAAAGGGAATCAGATATGCAATAAATATCAACCAGAGTCCTGCTTCGGTTGAAGATACTTTTGCGATACCGGGCGAAAAACGCCTGTTCACCTTTATGCTGAATGATCTAATCAAAAGTGCAATTGAAGCCTCTCCTGGCAATAACGAAATCAGAATTTCCCTCAATCATTCATCGCATTCAACCATAGTCATAAAGTTTCCCGGAGTCTTGTTTAAAAAGATTCAGGACCAGAGCGACCTTGGACACCCCTTGTCGGAAGCAGAATACTTTACAGTTCCCGGATTGTATCTTGCCAGATTGCTGGCGAGAACACTCGGTGGCAATCTCTCCTTTTCAGTAGCAGTGCCAGAAGGCACAACTTTTTTGGTAGACCTGCCATTGGCGGAGAAAAATACCGAAGCAGTTGAAGCACTTCACGATGGCTTTACTGAAAGGAGAGGGACTTTGCCCATCCGCAAGTGCAAGGCAGAAACAAAAATTCTGGTTATCGACGACTACGCCTTCATGCGACAAACTATCGCGGGAATACTGCGACAAGCTGGTTACCTGAGGATTTTTGAAGCTAACGATGGCTACGAGGCCATTACTTTTCTGGAGAACAACAGCGCAGATCTGGTTCTGTGCGACTGGGAAATGCCTGGTAAAAGCGGATTGGAAGTATTCAAGTTCATTTCAGGCAGAAATCAGCGCAAAACAATTCCATTTATCATGATTACTGCAAATTCTGCCCTCTCAGAGCTTGAGATGGCGCTTGAGAACGGCGTTCAGCATTATATTGTCAAGCCATTTTCGCCTGATATTCTTCGAAAAAAAGTTGCAGCTGTTCTGGAAAAACCACTTGAAAAGGAACAAAGCGTATGACTCAGAAAGACTCTTCCCTAACCCGGAGAAAAATACTTATAGTCGATACCGATCTCGATAACAATGCTGTTCTTGAAAGTTGCTTGTCGAGCAACAAATCATTTGCAGTGATCGGAGTATTTCAGTCACCGCAGTTGGCATTGAGCAACCCTCTGGACGATTCTCCAGACCTGGCACTTATTGGAATTGATATTCCGAATGGCATTAATTATTGCAAAATGTTGCGAAAGCAACACCCGTCCATTCTGATTATCGCACTGATTACCAGCCTGGATACCAATATTGAAAACAGTCTCCGGCAATCAGGCGCAATAGAGTGCCTGACTCGCGGGGCGAGTCACGACCAGATCGAGCGGGCAATCCAAACCGCCAATTCGCTCAGAGATTCAACATTGTGTTCAATCATCGGAATTGGCGGCATCAAAGAAGGCATTGGCACAACCCTGCAAACAGCGGTTATAGGCGATTTTATCGGTAGAAAGCTTGCAGATAAAGTTTTGCTTATGGATCTGGATTTCCATAATGCGGATCTATCCTTCAGCCTGGGTATGTACAGTCATAGGAACATACAAGATCTTCTGGCAAACGACAATTTTCTTGATTTTGGTGTATTGCAAGGCTTTATAGTGAAAAGCGACCGGGGTTTTTCAGTAATCCCGGCAGCTCAGGATCGCGGCGGCAACTATGTTTCGGACATTGCCATTGTCAGTTTGATAACGGTTCTTGGAAATTTTTTCGAAGTAATCCTGATCGATCTGCCAGCTTATCCGTTCCCCGGATTGAGTGGCGTTACCGACATTTGCGACAGAGTTATCATCAATGTTGGCGAAACCCCGAACCATCTTAAATCGGTAATTTGGGCTGCAACATCTGAATTTAAAACAATTCCTGGCAATCTCATGCAAAAGCTTCTTTTTACTTCATGGTGCGAGAATCCAGAGATAAAAGGCGAGATTGCCAAGCACTTTCCTCTTTGTCACTTTCTGCCCAAACCTGCCAAGGCAACGTTCAACGATCCTGACTTTACCATAAATGACTCTGACACATTCAGTCAGTTACGAGTCGCACTGAACATTCTTCTTGATAGCATTCCCTCTCTCTCGCTTATCAACACAGATGCAGCAGCAGTAACGACTTCCACCTGGTTTGCCAGGTTAGGCAATTTTTTGCGGGGAAAATAGCATGCCAAAAATACAAATTCTGCGTTCATTTACAGCCTTGAGAAAGTATCTTCTGCCGGTTCTGATCTTAACGATTGCTTTAATGGCTGGCTGTAGAGGATGCAGAGAGAGAGACAACAGTTTTCCACAGGCCGGGGAAGTTCCTGCGGCACCTTTGGTAACTGGCACCTATCCTGAAGGTGGTGATATCGACATACCACTCAACAGCAAAATCTCAGCGACATTCAACATGCCGATGGCTGCATCAGAAATCGGAACAGCAACCTTTTCGCTTACCCGGACAGGCGGAGCTGCCGTTGATGGCACGGTAACTTACGTTGGCCTGATTGCACTCTTTGACCCAACAGTCGATCTGGTCGCCAATACATCTTACAGCGCAACCGTTAACGCCGGAATAAGAAGTGTCGCCGGCAACACACTGGCGGAGAATTTTACCTGGACTTTTACAACTGGTGCTACTATAGACATAATCCGACCAACTGTCGTTTCGACGAACCCGGTTTCTGGGGCTGTCGGGGTGCCCGTCAATACAATAGTCGCAGTACCTTTCTCAGAGGTTATGGATCCTGCGACTATCAACAGTAATACCTTTTTTCTGACCGAAGCTCCGGCTGCTTCTATTCGCGCCCAGGGCTCATTTTTACCATCGTCGGTGCCTGGTGGACTTGTTAGCGGCACGGTTTCATACCTTGGCAAAACAGCCTATTTCAAGCCAGAATCACCACTTAAACTTGGTACAACCTATACTGCCGTAATAAATACGGGAGCGAAGGATGTCGCCGGCAATACTCTAGCTGAAAACTATGTGTGGAGTTTTACCGGCGTTGTTGCTGACACCACTGCCCCGACCGTAATTTCTACCGATCCGGCAGCGAATCTTACCGGCGTGGCGATCAACACTAAAATTGCCGTCACTTTCAGTGAAATGATGAGTATCGATACGATTACCAACTCGACATTTATGGTTGAAGGCTTATCTGGAACTGTCGTTTATGATCCATTAACAAAAATCGCGACGTTTAAACCAACCACAACCCTCACCGCAAACAAGCTCTATAGCGCAACAATCATCACTGCCGCACAGGATCTGGCCGGCAATGCGATTGCGTCAAATTACATCTGGACTTTCACTACCGGGGCAACAGTCGATACTACGGCCCCAACCGTGCTGGCAACAGTTCCCGCTGCTGCTGCCACGAACGTATCGGCCAGTCAGCAGATAACCTGCACATTCAGCGAGGGAATGGAATCGGCAACGATAAACGGAACAACTTTTACGCTGACAGGCCCGGGCGGAGCAGTAGCCGGGACGGTAACCTATGCCGGCACAACAGCGACCTTTATTCCGACCGGCGGCCTGGCTAATTCCACCATATATAGTGCTGCTGTTACCACCGGCGTAAAAGATCTTGCCGGCAACGCAATGGCGGCAATAAAAACCTGGAGTTTCACAACCGGAGCGGCCGCTACCACGGTGACGTCTACCGACCCGCTTAATGGAGCCAGTAACGTCGCGACCAACAAAAGCATCTCGGCAACATTCAGTGGAACTATGGATCCGACAACGATAAACGGAACAACCTTTACCCTGCAGGGACCTGGCGGAGCAGCCATTGCTGGAGCGGTAAGCTATGTCGGCACGACTGCAACCTTTAAACCATCTACTGTGCTGGCCAATTCCACTATCTATACTGCCACAATTACGACCGGGGCCAAAGACCTTGCCGGCAAAGCAATTGCGGCGGCAAAAACCTGGAGTTTCACTACCGGCGCAGCGCCTGACATTATTGCGCCGACAGTTACTTCGACCAGCCCGGCCGAAGGCGATATAAATGTGCCGACCAACAAGTCTATCACAGCTGTCTTCAGCGAAAGCATGGATTTCGCGACAATTACCGACACGACATTCACACTGACCGCACCCGGCGGCGCGACTGTTGGCGGCGCGGTCACCTGTGCTGGCACGACTGCGACCTTCAAACCCACAGTATTGCTCGGCAATTCAGGCATATATACTGCCACAATAACTACCGGTGCCAAAGATACCGCCGGCAATGCAATGGCATCAGTAAAAACCTGGACTTTCACTACCGGCCTGGCGACTGACTCCAGCGCTCCATCAGTTACTTCGGTAGACCCGGTTGATGCCGCCACAGTCGTGGCCACCAACAAGATTATCACCGCTAATTTCAGCGAAAGCATGGATTCGGCGACAATTACCAACACGACCTTTACGGTTAGAAAACTTGGTGGAGCGCTTATTGACGGCGCGGTAACCTATGCCGGCACGACAGCAACCTTTAAACCGGCAAGCCTGCTCACAAATTCCACCACCTATGTTGCCAACATTACAGTCGGGGTTAAAGACCTGGCTGGCAACGCAATGGCAACCGCCAAGACCTGGAGTTTTGTAACCGGGGCAGCGCCTGATACTGTTGCACCGACTGTGGCCTCTACTGATCCGTTGAATGCTGCTACTGGCGTAGCGACAAACAAAAGTATCAGTGCCGCTTTCAGCGAAAGCATGGACTCGGCAACGATTACCACAACAAATTTTACACTGAGAAAACTGGGTGGAGCATTTATTATCGGAACAGTGACCTATGATTCAACGGCTAAAGCTGCAACGTTCAAACCAACAAGCCTTCTTGCGAACTCGACAACCTATGTTGCCAATCTCACCACGGCAGTTGAAGATCTGGCGGGAAACGCACTGGCGCTGGACAAGACATGGAGCTTCACTACCGGCGCGGCGCCTGACATTGTCGCGCCGACAGTTACTTCGACAAGTCCGGCCGATGGAGAAACAGACGTGCCGACCAACAAGTCGGTCACGGCCTTGTTCAGCGAAAGCATGGATTCTGCAACAATCAGCAACACGACATTCACTCTTACCGGCCCGAGCGGAGCGCTCGTTAGCGGAATGGTAAGCTATGTCGGCACAACTGCGACCTTTAAACCTGCTGCTGAGCTTGGCAACTCAAAAACTTATACAGCCAGAATCAGCACCGGAGCCAAAGATATGGCCGGCAATGCAATCGCGGCGGTAAAAACCTGGAGTTTTACCACCGGTGCGCTGCCCGACACCATCGCCCCATCAGTTGTTTCAGTAGATCCGGCTGATGCTGCCACATCCGTTGCCACTAACAAGATTGTCACTGCGAACTTCAGCGAAAACATGGATTCTGCGACAATCACCAACACGACCTTTACGGTTAGAGAATCTGGTGGAGCTCTAATTGCCGGCGCGGTAACTCATACCGGCACGACTGCCGCCTTTAAACCAGCAAGCCTTCTCAAGAATTCCACCACCTATGTTGCCAACATTACCGTCGGGGTTAAAGACCTGGCGGGTAATGCAATGGCGACAGCCAAAACCTGGAGCTTTGGAACCAGTGCGGCACCTGATATTGTCGCTCCAACCGTGACCTCTACTGACCCGTTTAATACAGCTATCAACGTGGCTACCAATAAAAGCATCATTGCATCTTTCAGCGAAAGCATGAACTCGGCAACGATTACCACAGCAAATTTTACAGTGAGAAAGTTTGGCGGGGCGCTTATTGACGGCACAGTAACCTATGATTCAACCGCTAAGGCTGCAACATTCAAACCGACAAGCCCTCTCGCAAACTCGACAACCTATGTTGCCAACGTAACCACGGCAGTTGAAGATCTTGCCGGCAACGAACTGGGCGTTTTGAAATCATGGAGTTTCACGACCGAGGCGGCACCTGATACAACAGCGCCACAGATAACTTCGGTTTACCCGGTTAACGGAGCGAAGGATATCGGCTGTAAAGAAGCGATAACAGCCACTTTCGATGAAGACATGGACTCCGCTACTATTTTTCAAACGACCCCAAAAGTTACCTTTACGCTTACCGGCCCTGGTTTAACGCCGGTTGCCGGGGTCGTAACCTATGCCAACAAAATTGCAAAATTTACATCTGATAGTGATCTTGCTGACAATACATTATTTACAGCGACAATTGACACTCAGGCTACAGATCTGGCCGGCAACCAGCTGGCAGCAACCAGGGTCTGGACCTTTACGACAGGACAGTCAGAGCCGGTTCTGGGCAGAGCTGGTTCATTCGCGTTGATGGCCTCGACAGCAATTTCTGGCGTAGCTGGCAGCGTAATCAATGGCGATGTTGGCGTGAGTCCAGCTGGACGGGCCTCGATAACTCTCACCGCAACGGATATTAACGGAACCATATACTCTGCTACAGACCAGGAAATTATCGATGCCATAGCTGACTTGAGGATAGCTTATGATACGGCCAAGGCCAAAGTGACAAATGTCGTAGATGTGACAATAAAAGATCTGGGTGGCAAGACCTTTTATCCAGGCCTTTATAAAACCATAGATACGTTTGATATTACCACAGGCAATCTCACTCTTGATGCCCAGGGTAATGCCAACGCGATCTTCATCTTTCAGATGCCGACAACCCTTACCGTAGCTACTGGTCGCCAGGTTATCCTGAGCGGAAATGCCAAAGCCAGCAATATTTACTGGCAGGTCGGCAGTTCGGCAACACTCAACACAACCAGCATTTTCAAGGGAAACATACTTGCCAATATCTCAATCACAGTCAACGGTAGTTCAAACGTAGAAGGGAGATTGCTGGCCGCAGCTGGCACAGCCGGTTCTGGCGCGGTCGTTTTCAACGAAAGTACAATTACGATACCAGCCCCATAGAATGCTTAAGTAAGTTTTTTGACCAGCCGAACCTGATTGCCTCTGCCGATATAGGTGATTTCGTCGAACTGCAAAGCTGCCAGCATAACACCGCGGCCATGTGATGCCAGAAGGTTTTCGGGATTGGCCGGGTCGGGAATGCTTTTCCAGTCAAAACCGGGGCCCTGGTCGGTAATCAGCCATTCACAGCGGTCCTGGCCCAGCTGGTATTCCAGGCAGACCTCGCGACTGGCATATAATGGGTTCTGGTAGCGCTGCTGCAAAAAGCTCTTCCAGGTCTGAACCTCGCTTTCAATCGCCGCGGATTTTTCTTCGTAAGAAATTTCGAGACTACCATGTTCGATTGAGTTGGTAAGCATTTCAAACAGACCAAGATGAACTCCAATACGATCTTTCGACGCAATAACCTGTTCGGTTTCCAGCATCAGGCGATCGACGATTTTGCTGACGAGGCCAAGATCATTGCCTATTTTCATACCAAGAGTCATGCTGTAGATCATTCCAAGCACTTCCCGGGTTTTTGTCCGGCCGGCAATTATCGTGGCGTATTTGTCGATCAGATCAGTCAACTTTTTGCCCAAAGCAGGCTTTACCAGATAATCATTCGCTTTCAAACGCAGCGCCTGCAAAATGAATTCAGGCGAATCCAGCGTTGAAATAATGATGAACAAAGAGTTGGCATCTATATTTCTTATTTTTTCCAGCATTTCAAGCCCGGTCATTACTGGCATATTGATATCAGAAAGAACCAGGTCGGGCTGAAATTCCCTAAAGAGCTTCAGCCCCTGCGCGCCATCCGGAGCGCTTAAAGTTTCGTAACCGGCGCGCTGCACCGTCTTTTCCATCATGCCGCGAATTGCATCATCATCTTCGACAATTAATATTTTCAACTCTTTACTCCCTCATTTTCGCTTTCTGTCTTAAGATTCGGCACCTGATGAGGAACCGATACGGTTATTATGGTGCCGGTTTCAGGACTGGTTGCAAAGCTGATGTCACCGCCAAGAGTTCGTGCCGCCAGCCTGGCTGAGTATCCGCCCAGCCCGGTTCCCTTTTTCTTGCCGTGCGTCACATAGCGTTCAAAAAACCGTGGTCTTACTTCTTCGGGAATCACGCCCTGGTTGCGAATTTCAATCAGATAAGGATTTTGCTCAAACAGAGTAATAGTTACTTTTTCGCCAGCGGATGACGCTTCAATAGCATTTTTCACCAGATTTGACACTATCGCCGACAGCAGATTTTCTTCACTCTGTATCAGATATGACCCCGTATAGCTTGAGCTATCGTGATTGACAACGATAAGACACTCAACCGAATTTGCACGTGCCAGGCTTGCAAGCTCATCACAGGCCTGGTGGACAAGTTTTACCACATCGACTGAAACCGGCCTGACTTTGTACTGCCCTCTTTCCATTTTAAAAAGGTCAAGCGAGCGATCGATCATGTTGAGCATCTTTAAAGCAGCCTCATGCAGGATTTTGAGAAAGCCGAGCTGATCAGCTGTCAGATTCTTATCGTGCCCCATATAATCTGAGGCGCCCATGAACACGGTCAGCGGACTTTTTAAATCGTGGCGGGCAATCTGTTCAATCTGCTCGAGCAGACTCATATTTGCCTGAAGATGCTGATTCTGCATCTTTAACTCCCGATTAGCCGCAGAGAGAGCCAGATGAGTCTTCACCCTCGCCAATACAATTCTGGGGCTGACAGGTTTGCTGATGTAATCAACTCCTCCGGCAGCAAAACCGGTTGCTTCATCGATCTCTTCAGTCTGCGATGAAACAAAAATTACCGGAACCGAGCCGGTCCGAGGGTCTGCTTTAATGTGACGGCATACTTCGAAACCGTTCATATCGGGCATGATTACATCGAGCAGAATCAGATCTGGAAGCATAGAGCCCAGCATGACTTCCAGAGCTCTCTTGCCACTCTTTACAGCCATGACCGAATATTTTGGCAACAAAATGTTCGAAATAATTTCGAGATTCGCGGCGACATCATCAACGATCAAAATCGTTTCTTTGCCATCATTTTCCATGATTTCCTCCAGACGCAATCTGCACTTTTCGCCGGCAATCTTAAAACACTCTGTTGATCAGGTTATATTTTGCCTGAGGCAATATCGTAGAATTTGCTTTTCAGCTCGATAAAAGCATCGACAAGATCGGGATCGAAATGCTTGCCACGACCTTCCAGAATTATTTCTACTGCCTTTTCATGCGGAAATGCATCCTTGTATACCCGCTTGCTGATCAGTGCGTCATAGACATCGCAAATAGCCATCAATCGGCCTGAGAACGGAATATCATCTCCCAGTAATCCCAGCGGATAGCCTGAACCATCCCATTTTTCATGATGCGAGCTGGCTATTTCTCGACCAATCTGCAGAAACGAAGAAACACTTTCGAGATTGATTTCATCTATGCTTTTGTTGATGGTATCTCGACCAATAGTGGTATGAGTTTTCATGACAGTAAACTCATCCGACGTCAGCGGCCCTGGTTTGAGCAGTATAGAATCGCGTATGCCGATTTTGCCCACATCATGCAGAGGTGCTGATTTATAAAGCAGCTCGATTGTCTCGTCATCAAGATACTTTGAAAATCTTGGGTTTTTCTTCATATGCTGCGCCAAAAGCCTTATGTAATGCTGGGTCCGCTTGATATGCTCACCGGTTTCATTATCGCGAGTCTCGGCCAGAGAAGTAATTGCAAGAATCGCCACGTCTCTTGTCTGCATCAGCTCGAGAGTTCTTTCCCTTACCTTTCTTTCAAGAATGCGGTTTTGATTGTACAGGGCAAGGTGAGTTTTTACGCGGGCTCGAACCAGCGGCGGACTGACCGGTTTGCTTATGTAATCGACTCCTCCGACCGAAAACCCCATCGCTTCATCGACCATATCTGTCTGGGTAGAAACAAAAATCACAGGAACTGCCTTGCACAGCGGATCTGCTTTGAGCCTTCGGCAGGTTTCGAAACCATCCATTTCCGGCATTATGACATCAAGCAGAATGAGAGATGGCAACGGAACCAGACATGCTATTTGCAGAGCTTTTTTGCCGCTTTTGGCAACCTTGAGATCGTAATCTACCGACAAAATATTCGACATGATTTCAAGATTTCCGGCAACGTCGTCAACGACAAGAATCGTCTCTCTTTGAGAATTTGTCATAGTATTCCATCTCCTTTCAATTTTGTTTCTATTAGAGTCAGCATCTGCAGTGCCCGTTCAAACTCAAACTGCCCGATTGCTGTCTGCATGTTTTTAAAATCCTCCGCACAATCATCCGGGAGCATAAATCCAGCTGCGAGTTCTTCAACGGCTACGCGAGCCAGAGGACTATTTGCGAGCAATTTCAACCTGATTTCCCCGAGAAGTTCAAGAACCCTGGGTAATAGCATTGTCTTAGGGGCGGGACATGATTCAGGGGGCATAATCATCGAGTCTATTGCAACTGAAAATTCCTTGAAAGCTGTTTTGAATGTATCGAACAAACGATCAGCCTCATTCCATTCCGAAGCGATCAGAGCCATTTCCAAGGGCACAGAAGCTTGATAAACATCGGTAAGAGAAAGGTTGCCGGCAAGTCCTTTAATAGTGTGAATACAGGTTTTCGCTGTCTGAAAATCTTTTTTGGCAAGAGCCTGCTCGATCGTTTCGATTTCGCTCTTCTGGCTGGCCGGAAACTCTCTGAGGAGCCTCAAATAAGTCTCAAAATTGCCGGCAACTCTTTCCAGCCCTTCCTTAAAATTTACTCCGGGCAGCGATGGGAGAACTCTCTGGCCATTTCTAAGTTCATCAGCAACCATCTCCTTCATTGTCATACCAGGCCTGGCCCAATGATAGAGAGTACGAAACAGATTTCTAGGAATAATCGGCTTGGAGATATGGTCATTCATTCCAGCCGTGACAACCTTTTCGCGCTCTTCAGCCATGGCATGCGCAGTCATGGCAATAATCGGAACTCTGGCATAACTGGGCAACTGACGAATGAGCCTGGTAGCCTCATAACCATCCATTTCAGGCATCTGAATGTCCATCAGTATGGCATCAATTGTCGGAGCGCCTGATTCACCTGACAACAATTCAACCGCTTCCCGACCGTTGCCGGCTAATCTCACTTCAATACCGACACTGCTGAGAAGTTCAGTGGCAATCTGCTGATTCATGGCATTGTCTTCGACAAGAAGAATTTTGAGACCTTCAAATTGCAGGTCATCTGAACTGCCAGATATGGTTTCTGTGACATTATGAGACAGGGGAGCGAAGATGTTTATTATGGCATTGGTAAGAGACGATGAGGTAAGGGGACTCAATAGAAATTCAGAAACTTTAAAGCTGGAAACCCTCTCACGTAGGGACTCTTCCAGAGGATCTGTTACCAGGATGAATCTGGCTTCGCCTTTCTTGGCAAAAATCTGCTGGAGGCGCTGAAAAAGAGTGATAACTCCTCCTTCAACACCCTGGCTGTCAACAAGAATCAGATCGTAAGCTTCGTCCTTGCATTTGCTTTCAACCGCAACAAGAGCTTCCAGGGCAGAATCTACCACATCAATTGTAAACTGAGCTTTAGTCGAGAAATTGCGGAACCATGACTGCATTGCTGCATTTGTTTCCAGCACAAGCATACGCAGATGCTGAAGGGTGGCCGGGAACATGCCTTCGGATCTGGTAATTTCATTAACCTTGTAGATCGATGTGAAGTCAACTTTTGTACCCTTGCCAAACTCGCTTGTTATGCTGATTCCGCCAGACATCAATTCAATAAGACTTTTGCTGATGGTCAGACCAAGGCCAGTGCCACCGAATTTCCTGGTCGTTGAGAGATCCGCCTGGGTAAAGGGTCGAAAGAGTCCGGCAACCTGATCGGGGGTCATACCAATGCCGGTGTCGCGCACAACAAAATGAAGCTCGATGGTGTTTTCGCTGAGTTTTCGGTGTGACAGGCTTAACTCGATTTCACCATGGCGGGTGAATTTGATCGCATTGCTCACCAGATTGGTGAGAACCTGAGAAAGACGCATGGGATCACCAATCAGCGGCTTTGGCACATCAGCCGGGATATTAAGAACTATTTTCAGATTCTTTTCCAGGGTTAACGGTTCAACGATCGCAACCAGGTTGGATATTACTTCATCCAGCTGGAATTCGATCGCTTCCATTTTGAGCTTGCCAGCCTCGATCTTCGAGAAATCCAGAATATCGTTGATTATGCCAAGCAGATTCAAGCCAGAAAGGTGAATTTTTCTCAGATAATCTATCTGTTTTGGATTCAGCTCTGTCTTTAAGGCAAGTCCGGCAAATCCTATAATTGCGCTCAGCGGCGTCCTGATTTCATGACTGACGTTAGCGACAAAGTCACTCTTGGCACGGCTTGCCTGTTCAGCCGCTTCGCGGGCTTCTTCCAGCTCAGAATTTTTTTCTTTTAATACTCGATCGAGTCGTTTGCTCTCTGAAATATCGCGCGCAGAAGCAATTACGCCCTGCAGTCTGCGGTCTCTGTCGTAAAAAGTCGAAGCATTGAACGAAACCTCGGTTTCCAGACCATCCCGGCCACGTGCGATCAGCTCGTAGTTAGTGATGGTATTCTTGCTCAACGCCATTTTAATACCCATTTCGGCACAATCAGGATCGGTAAAATAGTTCTTGAATGGTGCGCCAATGAGTTCATCCCGGGTACAACCAGTCAGATTACCCATCTGTTTGTTGGCATCTGTGATAATGCCAGCCAGATCTGTAGTAATAAGAGCATCAACGTTTGACTCGAACAGGGAACGCGTGTAGAACTGGTTATCACGCAGTCTCTGCGACAACAGTTTCTGATCGGCCTCGATCTGCTTGCGCGCAGTATTATCAGTGCCGATCAACAGATAGCCGATAATCCCACCATGAACATCGCGCAGTGCCGTTACTGATACTACGGCTGGAAAACGACTGCCATCTTTGCGAATGTAGGTAAGCTCGTAAATATCTTCAATTCCGCGCGACGCCTTGAAAACCAGCGCCTCGAAACCCGCAGTAATGGTTGTCCCCAGCTCCGCACTTAAAGTGCGCGAGCGCTTAATCACTTCCTGCGGGTCAGAAATGTCGGCCGGAGTGATCTTGTTCATGACTTCGGCGGCCCTGTATCCCAGCATGCGTTCGGCACCGACATTAAAAATCTGGATAACGCCCTTTTCGTCGGTAGCGATACTGGAAAAATTGGCGCTGTTAAAAATAGCATCCTGTAATGCTCCAGCCTCCTGCAAGGCTTCTTCTGCGCGCTTGCGCGCGGTATTATCAGTGCCGATCAATAGATAGCCGATGATGGCGCTTTGCGCATCGCGCAGCGCGGTTACCGAGACGACAGCTGGAAAACGGCTGCCATCTTTGCGAATATAGGTGAGCTCGTAAATATCTTCAATGCCACGGGAAGCTTTGAATACAAGCGCTTCGAAACCAGGCGTAATATTGGTTTCCAGCTCCAGACTCAATTCTTTGGCTCGCGAAATAAGTTCCTGCGGGTCAGAAATGTCGGCCGGAGTTATTTTGTTGGTCACTTCAGCGGCGGTGTAACCAAGCATGCGCTCGGCTCCAACGTTAAAAATCTGAATTACGCCCTTTTCATCAGTGGCGATACTCGAAAAATTGGCGCTGTTGAATATCGCATCCTGCAAAGGCACGGTTATCAGCAGGGTTTTTCTGCTCTCGATTTCTATTTCTTCTTTTTCAATCTGAGCTTTCTCATTTTCTCGGGACAACACGGCTGATTGAGCCATTTCTTTATTCATGGTTCACCCTTTGCAACAATTTGACAGCGAACAAAGTTTCACTTAAACAAAAGTGAAACTCCCGGAAAAAACCGATAACTTAAAACCTCTGTTCCTCTTATCTCGCTCTATTACCTGCCTATGCCGGGCACACAAAAAGCATTATCCACCGGCGAAAAAATCGTCGGTGGATAATACTTCTTTACCCGTTAATTCAGAATTGTTTCAAAGAGAACCCGCATGTTAGCCATGGCTGCCCTTGAATACAACTGCTTCGGGGTTGCTTCATACTCAGCCGGGCTACTCTCACCATAGCCGACGGTGAACAAACGATGTGGCGAGACGAGACCTTCATTTATAAGGTATTGTTCAACCGCTTCTGCTCTTCTCTCGCTCAACCGCTGATTGTATTCAGTTGATCCAGAGGCTGAAGTATAACCAGCAATACGAACTTTTACGTCGGGATTATCCTTTAAAATCCTGATGTTTCTTCGCAGAATAATCTTAGCGGCTTCGGTCAAAGTCGATCTGTCGAAGTTGAAGTGTACGTCTTCAAAAGCGAGAACAATGGTTCCGGGCCTGGCTGCTACGCGTTGCACTTTTTCCTCAACCATAGGAGATTCTTCAGACACAACAATAACTTCAACTGGCTCAGGTTTTGGATCAAAACTCGGTTGTGGTTCAGCCACCACGATACTTTCACGCTTAGCTCTGCTGCCGAACGCATAAGCCAATTCTACGGTACCGCAGTAATTTCGAAAGGATTTTTCCTCAAAAGCAGTGACATCTATTCTTACTGCGATATCCTTTTTTATCCAGTATTTTGCCCCGACACCCAGATTGATCGTATTGCTGTCGTTATTCATGACACTCGGGCTATAAAGACTTCTTCCGATGCCCGCTGTCACGAAAGGCGATAATCTTCGCGCCGGACGAAACTGATAGATGGCATTTACCTGGTAATATTTGACATCAACACTGTCAGTGGGGCTCCGGTACTGGCCTTTTACCAGGCCAACCAGCGATTTGTCATCAACATGCGCCTTAACTACTCCGAGAGTGATTTCTGCGCCAAGATTGCTGGTAAAATTGTAACCTAGCCGGCCGCCGTAGCTGAAACTGTCTTCAAGGTTCTGTTTATCTTCAAAATAATGGTAGCCAATGAAAGGACCGACTTCAAAGCGCCCTGACTGATCATAGGAGTCTGTATCCAACGAACTGACCAGGCGCATATCTTCTGAAGCGAAGAGATTAGTCATACTGCCGAACAACATCACCCCTGTCATTATCAACACTGTAAAAAACTTGTTTTTCATTCTTACGCTAGTTCCCCTTAAACTTTCACAATTTTATCGAGACAAAAGGCAGTGTAATTGTTTAAGCCCAAGAGGGAAATCGTAAGAACTACCTATATTACTAGTAGGTTATGGCATTGATACGAACTTAAGCAAGGAAGTCTATGCGCTGACAGGTTCAGGTCTGGGGGCTGTAACGAAAGAAAAGATCAGCACCCAGAAGCAGAGAATAAGCGAAGCGACCGGCAGCTGCAGGGCGGTTGGCATCGAATAGACAAGCATTACCCCGGGAATCCAGATGCACCAGCCGGCCACAACTACCGGCAAAACTTTGGTAAACACAAAGCGGGGTGACACAATTTTCTTTAATGTTTCGCGCCTGATGCCGTTTTCGCGCATAAAAAAGATTGAAACCAGCAGAAAGTTCGCTACCGGGCTATAAAGAGCCTGGTCGACAAAGGCTTTGAGCAAAAGCGTGCGCAGGTCGCCGGCCTCGCCAAACCAGCGGGCCTGATAAAGGTAGAAAATATCGGTAACTATTCCAATGCAGCCAAACAGAAGGCCAACAAAGACTAGATTGCGAAGGTTCTGCACGGTTGGCCGCCACTTCTGAAAAAACATGATTTTGAACATCTCGGGCATGATCGCCGCGAAAAGCACGTAAACGCCGAAGGAGAAGGGATACCCGACAGAAATCTTGAGCGCCGAGACTTTGCCAAGTCCGCTGCTGAAGGTGGAACTAGTTGCATAAGCCAGGAAAAAAATCAGCATCAGAGCCCAGAGAATGGCGCCAGGCCTGATATTGGCCTTGAACGCCTGTTTGATCTGTGGCATAACTTCAGCAAGAAGCATAAACACAATGACTCCTGGATGTATAACAACTGCTGTCCTCCGCTAAGAATACCTCAAACAGCCGAAATATGCCACAGATTCCAGCAGGAGATAAGAAATTGAGATAAAGGCCAGCGCTGAAGTATTCACTTTTGCCACCAGCCTGGAGACACTGTCTGGTGAAGACAGCATCGATCTTTTGTTTAATATCAGGCTACACTTCGAACGTCATCGTTCATCAGGAAATACGAACGCAAACTGACATCAGCCGGTTGCGAGTTTTTCTTTTTCGTCAAGCCAGAAGGAAAAAGCTATTGGTAAAAAATCGCTGACCGTGAAAGCGGCTTTCTCATATTCTTCGTTGAATATCTTTATTCCCAGCTCAATCATTCGCGCAATGCGGCGATTCTGATCTGTGACCAGCCTGACTACTTCCACACCTTCTTCAAGGAATCCGCTGCTGCACTTAACCTCAGCAAGCCTCCAGAGGAGTTCATCGCGATTGGCATCTGATAATATTCTTTCCTGCAACTGCAAAGCCAGATGAAATCTTTCGGACTTTGCAAAAAGCAAAGCGCATTCGGACATTATCCGATCCGCCAGATCCCCGGGAGTCATCGAAGACACACCAGTAGCGACCTCGTTCAATATCTCAAGTTTAACGCGGTAGTTGCGATTAGCCGGGTTGCTGGCAACAATTCGCAGATAGCCTCTGAGCCTGCAGGCCTGATCGGCAATTTGGCTTATCAAACTTCTAGCATGCAGGAAATTGTCGAGTAAAGCATGGCGAGCTGCTATTTCAACAACTGCCTGATTCTTGAACGAAACATCTTTAAGCGTTGCAAACATTTCACTGGCCAGTTCCATTTGATTAAGATCCAGACTGTTTTTCAGCAAAAAGGTCGCGAGATCATTCCTCTGTTGCTCAACTGGCAGGGTAAGCGAGAGATTGAAAGCTCTTTGCAGAAGTTCTCTGACCATGTCTGCCTGCATAAATCGGTGAAAGCCAGAAGCCGCCTGGGTCAAAACAAGTATTCTGGCGGGAACATCAGGAATAGAGTCCACCAGCTTAACAGCGTCATTGATCAAATCACCGGCAACATGCCACAAACTTCTGTCTTTATACTCGCCGGCTATGGCAATGAATGCCCTGGCGCGCAGCAGAGTAACAGTAATGCCGGCAGCAGCCTCGCGCGCCTGCGAGAAAAACCCTTCGGCAGCCTGTTTCATTACCAGACTGACAGCCAGTTCAGCCCGAATCTGCGAGTTTTCAATCTTTTTAGCAATTTCAGCGGTATTAAGATATTTGCCTGAACCGATCAGATGCTCGACTATCTGGTGCATCACCGCCAGTTTCATTTCGGGTTCAGATATTGACTCAGCAACTTCAAAGGCCCAGTAATACTCACAGCTCTCGGCCAGCTTGTATGCAATCCAGGCGACTGCCGTCATGCGGGTATCCGTATCGACGATACGCTCAACCAGATCGATAGCACTTATAAAAAGCTGCTGAGCCCGCTCACGCATTTTCCCGTCAAAATATACCAGCCCAAGCCTGGTCAAAAGCCTTATCTGATCAAGGCAGTCAGGAAAATATACTGACAGGGTGAGAGCACGCTCATATTCGCCGATATCTGCATATTTTACGGCAAGAGAACTCAGGGTATGGCTACGCAATTCTGATTCAGCAAGCATCTCGGCACGATCAGCCGCTTCACTGACAACAGTCACAGCGCGCGCTTTCTGGTTATTCATACTGAAAAGCTTTGCAATATCTCCAAGCTTTTCGCAGCAAAGATCGATCTGCCTGATATTTCTGGCACAATCATGCAATATTTCCAGTAGTTCCTGTCGCCATGCCTTCTGTCGCAAACCCTCTATTCTTCTGAGGATTCCCGAGTATGTACTTACTCCCAGACGATATTTGCGCTGGGCTATCTGCAACGCAAGAGAAGATTCTGGGAACCGCTCGAGAATTGAATCAAGCGAAGCAAGCGCCTGCTGATAAAGGTTCAGTGCCCTGATATAATCTGACGATTCAGCTTTTTCTGCCTTACGATACAGATTATAGGCCTGTATAAACGTATAATTGGCGTTGATGCGCCGGCGCTTAACCATGCAACCTCTCTTTTTATAACACCTGTATTATTATATCAGGACAAGCGACTATGCCAAAATACTAAATAAATCAGGCAGGGCAAAATACAGCATGATTCTCATCGCCAGCAAGTTCTATAATTTTCGCGAGGCTTTGTCATTGCTTCAGAAAACTGTTAAGCTTGAGCTATGCAGTTGATAAACACAAGACAGGCGGCAGGCCTGCTCGAGGTTTCTGAAACCACGGTCAGGAACTGGGTGAAGCATGGCTATGTCGCACCCGTTGCCGGCAATGCCAGCAGATTTTCGACTGACGACGTCAAAAAGCTCAAACAGAGAATCGCTGCCGGCGAGCTTAAACGCCTGTGCCGACGCGCCAACAAGACGAAAACCAGCTCTTCGTTCATACCGGAGGAATATCTTGATAATCAGTCATTCAGCGCTGAACTTGCTACAATCAGAGCAATTTTTCTCGAAAATTCGGTTGATATCGACAACGCTTTATTTGCACTGACGCTTAAACAACTGGTTCTGCGCGGGGAAGCGGCAATCGCCGGCGATAGTTTATTCGTAGCCGCCAGCTGCCGCAATATTCAGCGCAAGACTCTGGCCAACGAACTCACCAGCTGGCTCAGTGAACTCCCGCCCCGCACCACTGCTGCCCAGAAAGTCTGTAAACGGCTTTTTAATGCACTTACCGACGCATCGCACGCCGACACAATCGGAACAGTCTACCAGTCGTTAAAGCTGGCCGGCAGCAAAGCAACACAGGGTTCTTTTTACACACCGGCTGCGATAATCGATGACATTTTCAAAGATCACGGCGGCCGACAAGGTTATTTTATCGATCCTTGCTGTGGCACCGGTCAGTTTCTGCTATGCGCCGCCAGAAATGGTTTCAGGGACCCGAACAGGCTGTTTGGTAGCGACATCGACAGGCTCGCTGTTAGAATTGCCCGTATCAATCTGCTTCTAGCCTTTCCCGGCAGCGACTTTTCGCCGCAAATTTATCATGCCGACGCGTTGCTGCAAAATGCCAATTTGGTGCCTTTCGGCAAAAGCAGCCTGAACAGTCAGTTTACGCTGATCGCCAGCAACCCGCCATGGGGTGCCAGTTTTGCCGACAGCGACTTGATACAGCTGCATCAGCGCTACCCGGCGATCAGATCACGTGAATCCTTCTCATTTTTTCTGGCCAGAAGCCTCGAACTGGCAGCACCCGGTGCGGTGATCTCCTTTATTTTGCCGGAGTCTTTTCTCAACATAAGGCTTCACTCAGATATTCGCCACCATCTACTGGCAAATGCGCAAGTGCTGACCATTCACCTGCTCGGCCGGCCGTTCAAAAATGTGTTCACTCCGGTCATAAGGCTCGATCTGCGCAAAGAAAAACCTGACACTGACTGGTCAATCAGCTTAAAAAAGCGGGGCTGCCCTGACAAAACGGTTGTGCAGGCACGCTTTGCCGCCAGCAGCGACAGCATTTTCGAAACTTCGACATCTGATAACGAATTTCGGGTTATCGACAAGCTTTACTCACTGCCACACCTTACCTTGCGCGATAACGCCGACTGGGCTCTCGGCATCGTTACCGGCGACAATAACCGCCATTTATCTGCTGTGGCAGAGCCTGGCATGGAGCCTATTTACCGCGGCCGCGATGTACTGCCATTCAGATTGCAGCCGGCAACGTCATTTATTCGCTGCAACCCGGTGGTTTTCCAACAGATCGCGCCAGTGGCAAAGTATCGCGCCCCGGAGAAGCTTATCTACAGATTTATCGCCAACCGGTTGATATTCGCTTACGACGACCGGCAAACGCTGACTCTCAACAGCGCCAACATACTCATTCCCAGACTGGCGGGGTATCCTGCCAAAGCGGTTTTGTGTCTTCTCAACTCAAAACTGCTGCAGTTTATCTTTGCCAGAAAATTCAACACTCACAAAGTTTTGCGCGGTGATCTCGAACAGTTACCAATACCAGTGTTTACAGAAAAAATCTTGCACGAGCTTGTCGCATTAGCAGATTGCGCCATCAGAGGCCAACCTGTTGCAGAAGCCATAGATGCGGTGATTTTTGAATCACTCAATTTTTCAAAGACAGAGATAGATTTAATTTTGTCAGGAATTGCTTTAGAATGAAATCAGATACGACTGCTTGCAATGACAGCATGCAATCGATTTGTCATTGCGCGCGCAGCGAAGGAATCTTACTGTTTGGTGAACAATCAGGTTTTTACAGCAAGGAGAAATGTGATGACACCGACGCATAAAACCGGCTCGATAATATATAAATCACTGGCTATAGTAGCGTTCTGCGCAGCGCTGTTGCTACCGCAACAACTGGAAGCGCGCGTTCTGGCCGGCAGCGTAACCGAGCGCAAGATCAACCGCAAGATTGCCAGCATGCTCAAAGCCGCCCGCCGAAATTACGACAACGGCAAGGTACAGGTCGCACTCGACAACTACTGGAAAATCCTCGAAATCGACCCGCAGGAAACCTTTGCTTATCTCGAACTCGGCGAAATTTACGTTGAACTGCGCATATACGACCGCGCCATCGAACTGCTTGAACCCGGCCTGACCATGGCACAGCGTGAAATGGACAAAGACACGATCTGCTACTATTTCTGCATTCTGACCACGGCGCATCTCGCGCTCAACCAGACCGGCCTGGCCAATAAATCCCTGATCAAAGCCGCCGAAGCATCACCGAAAAACCCGATGCCACGCAAGATTCTCGGCGATATTTATCTTGCCAACAACCGTATTGCAGACGCCATCAAGGCCTATAAAAAGGCGCTCGAATTCGACCCGGATTACCAGCCGGCCCGCGAAAAGCTTGGCGAAGTCGTGGCAAAACATGGCGAACGCCCAGAAAAATCAAGCGTCGACCGCCGCGAACTGGCAAAGAAAGCAGAACCACTGCCACCGCCTAAAACGCCTGCTGTCAGGCCGCAGCCTTCACCGGCTGCTGCTACGCCAGCGCCAAGGCCGCAACCGTCAGCAACAGTAGTGCAGCCGGCATCTTCGGCTCCGGTCACGCCGGCACCCCGCCCGGTCGAGGTTGCCGCAGCGCCTGACGCGACCGAAGAAGATGAAGAAAGCGATATTGAAGAAAACGAAGAAGACAGCGAAGAATTCGAAGAAATTTCCAGTTCAGACAAAGTCGATGCTATTCCCGATGATATGACACCCTTGCCTCTGCCAGCACAGTCTGCTACTCCACGCCCGACTCCGACAGGTCAGCCGGCTCCGGCACAACCAGTGGCAACTGGTATTACTCAACCAACTGATACCGTACAGGCGACTGTTTCGACCGACATCACGCCACCGCCAACTGCTGCCGTAGCCCCGACAGCCAGTGTCGGCGAAATAAACGACCAGCTCGACAAGCTGCTGGCCGGCTCGCCCGAAGAAAAAAAGGCGGCGACCAGTTTCTTTTTAAAACTCGAAGACAAAGGCCTGACCGAAGTAGAAGAACTGCTCTATGACCCCGACCCTGAGGCGCGCATCATCGGCATCAGAACGGTGGTCGAATTCAAGGCCTTCAAGCAGAGGGTTAGAACCATGCTCGAAGACGCTGCAGAAGATCCCGACCCGACTGTAATCGAAGAGATAGAAAGAGCACTCGCCCAGCTCCAGTAAAGCTCTTTGCAAAACCTGCGCTGTAACAAAACAGGCTGTTGTGCTATTCGCACAACAGCCTGTTTAAAGGTCAGAGATTCAAGCGAACGTATCAGTCACCTGCCGGTACTACTGACGATACCGCGAAGTCAAGATCGAGCGCTACGGGCTCTTCGGCGGTAAATGTGTCAGAGAAGACACCGTCGTAAAGGTTGCTGTCGGAAAGAGCCATATTGAGACCGGTTTCGTTCTTGATCTTGTTGAAATTGTCTACCAGTTTCTTGTAGGCAGCAAGTTCGGCGTTCAGATCGTCGAGCAGTTTCTTGGGGTGATAGCCATCTTTGCTGAATACGAGGAAGACCTTGCGTGAATCAGAGTTTGATTTGTCAGCAACTTTGGTAAAGTCTTCGACTTCATTCATATAGAGATTGGTGTGCTTTTCCAGTTCTTCATAAGCGGGGTAAATGTCGGCAAGCCAATCCCAGAAGGTCTTACCCTTGACGTTGAGGAAAGTGCCCTCTTTAAGATATCTGGCAATGTCGTAATTGGTGAATTCACTGTTGAAATCCTTCAGAACAAGGCGCTTTTCTTCACCAAGTTCGTTCATCATAGTTGCCATATCAAGATTTTTCTTGATGGTAGCGACCATTAGAACGGCGTCGGCCGCTTTCTGGGCAATTGACAACGGATCGTAGATCAGTGCCTGTTCGATATCTCCCTGATAAATCTGGATGAAGTTTTTCGGGGTGGCTTTGCCATTATCCTTGTTCCAGCGCCATCCAAAGCCTTTTTTAAGCTTAGACTCAAGGTCACCGTGTTCGCGATTTGGATCGATATTATAGCATTCAACCAGCTTTTCGAGGGCTTCGCGGGTGTTTTTATAATATTTCAGGTGTTCCTTGCGGATGAAATCGACCATCTTGTCGCTTTCCTTGATGCTCTCTTTCACCTGCTCGCGGGCAGCTTTGATCTGTTCCTTGAAATACATCATTTCCTTAACACCAATCTGGAAAGCATCAGCGTTAAAGGCTTGAATCAACAGGTCTTCATTCCAGACACCGGTATCGATTCCCACGAGTGGAATGTAGTTAAAAGGCGACTGTTCCATGCGCAAACCAACAACGTCAAAGATGCCGCCGCGGAAGTTGTTGGCAGTGATCCAGTTCTGATACTTTTTGATCAGCACATAGTCGGGATTAAAGAAGACCTTGAGAATGTTGTATTCTTCGATGGTTTTTTTGTAATCGCGCGACTGAATCTTGTCGCCGGCCCAGCTGACATAGGTCATCGGGTTGATGGCATGACCAACCTTGCCCCAGAAACCGCGTTTAGAAGCCTTTTCCTTTTCAGCTTCGGTGGGTTTCCATGACATGTAGTCGGCCTTCATTTCCCAGAGTTCCTGTAGGCGTTCCATGCCGAAATCCGGCAGTGAAAAGCCCTTACGGCTGTAGTAGCTGACGAGGACGCCCTGTTTTTCGAGTTCTTCGTAAACACGTTTGTTCTTCTCGTGAATCTTTTCCTGTTCTTCACCTTCAGGAACCTGCCCCCTCACGAAGTCGCCGAAGTTGGTTTCGGTAACCAGCAGCGCCACAGCCTTTTCATTGGGATCGAGCAATGCGCGATTCTCATAGAACGACTTGAATTCAGGATCAGCATCGTAAAGATACTGGAAAGATCCTTTGTAAGCTGATTTCCAGCGTTTGTTGTAGTCGCCAACCACGTTACCGATGATGGTGAGAGCGGTCCAGATAAGTGCTAAAGCACCAATTACCTGGCCGACGATCGGGATGCAGAACATGGCAACAAGAGCCGCCGAACCAAGTGCGAGACCGACGTAATTTTTAACCAGCGAGTAAGAGCCGTAACGGCCGCCCTGGCGGTCTTCAGAAGAGATTATACCATAGGTATCGAGAGCAATACCGAGGACGCAAAGGCCGATACCGACAGTATGGCCCCAGCCTTTGGCATCGCCAATTACTGATGCACCACGGTTGGTGTTAATACCGGCTTTTTTGGCAACGGCGCGATAGGTATCCTGATTTTCGAGACCGGTTTTGCGGGCTACCCAGCGCCAGTAAGAGTAAAACCCTTCGCCGGGGCCGGCTTTATAACCACAGGGAGGAGCGCAGTGGCTCAGAAAAGTCGAAACATTCTTGGCGCTGAAAGTCTTCTGCACATTGGAGGCCATGTTGCCCATGCGCTGAAAACCGTTCATCAGATTGGCCTTGCGCTGAATGAAACCGACGCCCTTCTGATAAAGGCGAGAATTGGCAATCTGGCTACCTGTCCATTTACCGATCGTCGAAACTTTGTTGGCAGCCCAGGCGGCTCCACGCGTAAGCCCGGTCTTCGATGCAGCTTCGCCAGCCAGTTTCACACCGGTAACCACCGGCCCTGAATTAGCGATAAATGAAAACGCCAGCGCGGCTTTGCTTGAAGCCATGGCGACGGCCTTGAAATAGTAAGGCGTATTGGTAAAATGCGGTGACATGTCGCTGAGAGTGCTGTAGAAGCTGAAGACGTCAGAGCAGCCGTCGTCCATCATCGCATAAGCGCCTGAGATCGTCATCATCCACTCGCCCCAGGCGTAAGCTTCCGCGTCTTCCTTGGGATCGCCATCTTTCGAGCGTCCCTGCAGAGCCAGAACATATTCGAGATAATCGGCCGGAGCCTCTATCTCGTTGAGATCGACGATACCGTCAATCCCATCTGTGTTCAGGATTGGCTGTGGCACATCGTCGTTGGCATAAACAGCAATCGCCAATGGCTGCACCGCAAACCAGACACAGAACAGAACAACAAACCACCTGTACCGCGTTTTCATCTTCATGATCTTCTCCTTAAAAAGCAGCAATAGCAGAAACTGTACCGCTGACAATTACAATATTTTAATGATACCAGAGAATCCCTCAGAGCGGAAGAGGCTGCATAGTCAGTCTGAGAGCCGACAAGGCGCAACCAGACCACGCAGATTTTTCCCACGCAGAAAAGAATACTGCAATTATTGCAAAAAGTTTACGATTCCTGCGAAATCATGCCTTCCTGGCAGGCAACAATATATGTACAGGTCAGATCGCCGCTGACATTATTCATTGTCTCGAACATATCGAGTATTGGGTTTATGCCAAGGGCAAAGGCGACGATCTGGGATATCTGCATTTCATTGAGACCCATGTTGCTGAGAATTATGAAAAGAAGCATCAGCGAACCGCCGGGAATGCCACCAGCGCCAACGGCTGCCAGAACAGTGGTTATTACCAGCACGAAAAGCGCTGAAAAGCCGAGTTCAATGCCAAATATGTTGGCGGCCAGAATTGCGAACATCGGCAGATGTATGCAGACGCCATCCATGTTGACGGTTGCGCCGAGGGGTAGCGCGAAATCAGCAAGTTCGCGGCGGATTTTGAGGTCGGTGATTGCAGTTTTAAGGGTGATTGGAAGCGTCGCGCCAGAAGAGCGAGTAACAAAAGCGGTAATCATAGGCTCTTGAGCAAATTTGAAGAATTTAAGCGGATTTCTGCGGGCGAGCAGCGCGATCATGCCCGAATAAACGACGCCTATCATCATGCCAATGCCGATTATGATACCGATAGCGATATTAAAATAGGGGCCAGCCAGGTCAGGACCGTATTGAGTGAAATTAACAATAGTCAGGGCAAGAATGCCAATCGGCGCGTAATCCATGATCCAGCCAACCAGCACGAACAAAATGCGGTTGCAGGTGGCAGCCAGTTCGAGCACACGATTGAGTGGTGCCGCATCGTTGTCTGAGCTGTCATCGAGAATCACGCGCAGCGCGAGGCCGGTCAGAATGGCAAAAACTATTACCGCCAGGAAGTTTCCATCGGCAAGCGCCTTGAAAGGGTTCTCGAACATGCTCATAAAAACAGCGGTCAGCGAAGCTGCTCCGGCATTTACGCTGGTCGGCACTCCAGCCACGCCGGCTTCTCCAGTTGTAAGGTTTATGCCTTCCTTGCCCGGATTGATAACTACTGCAAAGATTGTTCCGATAACCGCTGCCAGCAGAGAGGTGATCAGGTAAAGGACGATAACACGCACGCCGATACGGCCGAATTTTTTGAGTGGCAGGCTGGCTGCGCCCTGAAACAGCGAAAAGAAAATCAGTGGCACAACGATCATCTTGAGCATCTTCACCAGCACCAGGCCGAGCGGCGACAACCAGGTGTCGAGCGTCCCCTTGAGTGCCACGCCGTGTTTTGCTTCGGCATACCAGCATATAATGCCGGCCGCAGCACCAATAATAAACGCGCCCAACATTCGATAAAGAATCGGAATCGCCCGGTATCGCGAGATAATACCCATCAGATCACCCCTGCAGCAGAATTTAGTCAAAGGTTAAAGCAATTCTGCCTCACCGGCAACAAAAAACGAAAAAACCGATGCATCTGTTATTTGCATCGGTTTGGTTTAATCTTGGAAAAACCGTGATTTTTCTGCTTACACCGGGCTCTCGGCGGGATCTCATTCGCTACAACTCTCCCCAGGCAAAAGCTGATTATAAATAGCTATGGCTCTGCGTCAAATCTGCCTGGCTCGGCCGAACTGCTCTATCCTGCGCAGTTCGACATAAGCACCTCCCTGTGCAAAAAGTTTCCGCTTTTGGGATACCTGCCTGCGGCCTTAATAATGCACAAAATTCAGTGCTTGAGTTGTTTAATCTATACAATTGTCAATAGCTCTGTTGCTCACATCAGACAAGCTTTTCTGATAGATTTAATAACCCATTTCGGATTTAAGATAAGGCATTCCTGTCGAGATTTTCCATTTATCACCTACCAGGCGCCAGGTAAACACGATCGGCGCATCATCGCTCAAACCCAACGTGATTTCGCCATAGTCAGTTCCACCCGCACCTGTGGGCTGAAAATGAAACTTAACAGTCGTTCTTACTTTTACTGTCTTTCCGTCATCAGCAACTTCGTAGCTGCCTGTCGTGAGAGAGTACACTTTGGCCTTATAGGTTTTGAAACGATCCAAAGTAGTCGATTCAAGATGCGCCCTCTTTTCCTCTCCGGCAAGATTATAGAACGGATCATCAATATACGCCATGAATGCCGCAGTATGCTGTTCGGACGTAAGAGTATCATCTAAAAACGAGTCCTCGATAGCCCGATAAGATTGTACCAAAACCGGAAATTGTTCTGCCAAAGTCGGATCACTAATGATACCTCCGCCTCCACCGCCGCCACCGCCGCCGCAGCCGGTCAGCAGGGCGAGTGCAAGGATCGTTACCAGTGTCAGTTTGAGTAGCTTCATTTTTTGTCTCCTGTTTTGTTACAGTGCTGAGCTGTAAATGTTTACCGCCGCAACACCATGATGTACACAAATTTATTGCAGGCAGATTATAGCATAAATCACTATCAGGTGCAGCAAAACTGAAACCGGCATCAGCAACGCCCGATTAAAAGGACATTGTTTTCTCCGTGCTCAACACGAGCGATTGTTATAATCGGCATCAAATCGGCATCCTGCGCGCAGAATAACCTAGGATCAGTGAAGCCGGCTGTTAAGCCGCCCTCAAAAGACTTCAGGCAGGCCGTTGGCCTGCCTGAAGCATCTGTGAAATCTGTGTAATCGGCGGATTATATTCCTTCCGGTGGATTTTTTATTTTCCTGCCGGGTCGAGTTTTATTTCGCGCAGTTCACCGAGGCCGCTGAAGATGGCCTCCCATTGGGTGCCTTTGCGCAATTTCATGAACTGATCGAATGTCAGCTCTTTGTCGCGCATCTTTTTGACCTCGTATTCTTTGCCATCGCTGAGACGCTTGACTTTAACCATATAGGTTTCTTTGCGGGCTTTTTCAGAAACATCGCCGATCTGTGGTGGTGTATTCTTTTTAACTCCGGCATCGGGCCATTTTGGCTCATCCTGGGTGCCCTTAAGCTCGACCGGTTTTGTGTCGATCCAGCGGTTGATGTTAAAAGTCACCTTCTCGGCGTAAATTGGCTCTTTTCGGAATTTTTCTTTCTTGACCATCCGGGTGCGCTGTTCTTCTTTGTACTTAGGCACCATTTTGTATTTTACCTGAAAGCGCCCGTTACCAAGATCTATCTTGCCGTCTTCGACCTTGTCTTCGCCTACCTTTACCTTTTCGGTATAAGTTTCTTCAACTTCTTCGAATCCATCGGGAATCTGTTTGTAATCACGAATTTCACGACTGCTCGACAATTTGACTGCGGACTGTGGAACTTCGTCTTCCCAGACGGATTCTTCTACGGTCTTGTATTCCTGGCGCTCGATTATACGCGTCCACTGGTTATCGATAATCTCTATCTTTTCAGGGGTCTCGCGGCAGCTTAAAAATGAAGCAACAAGAATCAAAAGCAGAATGATACCACAGCCGATCTTGAAAGCTGCCGGCATTGGCGGAGGCGGAGTTTTTGGCTTGTCCGGGCCTGTTTTCGGCTTAGCGCCACCAGGCGGAATTTCTTTGACAGCACGCTGTTTACCAGAATTGCGCGCAGAACCACAGCCGGTGCAATTCTCAGCTGACGCCGGACTGGTATTGCTACAGAATGGACATATCCAGTCTGGGCCAGCCTTAGCCTTAGCGAGTTCGGCCTCGTCGGTGATTACAGGCGCGTTGTCATCGCAATGAAACTGCACGTCTTCACCACGAATCGCACCACAGGCCTCGCATTTCTGCTCAGCACCACGGTTTTTGGCATTACAGTTGGGGCAAATCCAGTAACCTTCGACTATTTCTTCAATTACTCGAATTTCGTCAGAACCATTCTCTTTTTTGCTGTCCATAACAAACTCCTCAATTCCAACTCTTTTGCGGCGGGTTACCGCATCTTAAAGATCGTTTATATTATTTCTCTAAACCTACAAGTTCAATTTATATCACAAATTACTTTTATATCCTACCTCTTTACAAAATTACCGCTTCATTTACCTTCTGCTTCTCGCTATCGCTATAGTATTCGTGCCCTGAACGAGTCTAGAATCGTCGATAAAACGCGAATTCTGGCTTAAAATGAATCTTTCGGAGGCGCAGGCGGCGGCAGAAGTTCTTCGAGTTTCTGCGGCGGTGGCGGCGGTTCGGGCGCCGGACAGCGTGGGAACTGCCTGATCTGGGGACCTCGGAAAACCTGGATACGGGCATTGCCAGTGTCGAGAACGTATAAGTCACCATTGGGACCAAATCTGACCTCGTGTGGGCGCACAAAACAACCCGGCGAAGTGCCGAAGCGGCCGACGACCTGAATTATCTTATGGTTGGTGTCGAGAATGATTACCTTGTGATTGCCGGTATCAGCTATTGCCAGGCGACCATCGAGAGAACGGTCGATGCCGTTCGGGTAGCGCAGGCGGTATTTTTCCCAGCGACCGATTTCGGCTTTTTTCTTTAATGAGCTGTCAAAGAGCATTACGCGGCGATTGCCATTGTCAGAAACGTAGATATCGCCATCGGTGCCGACCCAGACCCTGGTCAAATCTTTGAACTGCCGGTAATCACGCCCCGACATATGATGCATGTGCCCAAGGCGCTTTGCTGGCTTGAGATCACGCCCGAAAATCTGCAGGCGGTTGCCCTGAGTGCGCTGACGCTGGGCAAAATCGAGCCCGAGTCCTCTGATATACTTGCTGCGCGGCTCAGTGACATATATCTGGCCGCTGCAATCGACGTCGATCCCGAGCGGGTGATGAAAATAGCCATCTTTCCAGCCTTCCTGGCCGAGAATCCAGCGCACTTCACCATTTAGTGCCAGGGCCAGCAGGCGATGGTTGCCGGTGTCGGCGATCAGCAGGGTCGAAGTGCCAATCCAGGCAACTCCGACCGGCAAGTTGAAATGATCCATCGGGATATGTTCAGCCGGCCGGGTATGCCCCTGCCCGTGCTGATAAGCGCGCCCGACCAGATAATTCGGGTTTCTGCCATAAAGAAAATCTTTTTCGCGGTAGGCATCATGTGAGTCGATCGGCCGGGTGCGGTCGTCCCAGGGCCAGAGACCGCCGTAGACTCTTTCGAGAGTAAGCGGCGCCGAGGCGTAAGGCGTCGAATCGACTGAAAACAGCTGAATACGATTGCTGTGTGTATCGCAGACGGCCAGATACTTGCCGTCTGGCGAAAACACCATGCCTTCAGGCTCGTTAAATCGGCCTTTTTCGTGGCCGAGCGTTGAATAGAGCGTGGCAAATTTAAAAAACCCGGTTCCGTTGGCACAAACCGGCGACTGCCAGAAAAGCAGCAATATCACCGGCAGCAACAGCCACCAGCCCATCACAGAAACACCGCAACTTCTTTGCAATCGGTTAATCATTGCAGCAAGAATACCAGAAAACCCGTTCCCTGCCAAAAACATTCGCACTGTATTGTGTAGTCCGGCAAGTAAGCGATCGTCGTATTGGCCTTTTTCCGGGAAAACCCGGGCGCGACGCTGACGTTATCCTGCGCGAAGTCGCAGTATCGAACAGAATGAGAATTAGCCTTGTGATTCTTGACCATAGAGTACAGGTCTGTTATTATCGGCGGCGTGAAAGATTTTATATCTTTATAACAATATTTGAATCTGACAGAAAATAAAGGTGGTAGCAGATGGTAGAGGCCGTTTTATACAACCGCGAACAGGGCAGACTTGAACTGCTCGATCAAACGCTGCTGCCAGTCGAAACCCGTATGGTCTTGTGTAAGACCGAGCAGGAAACAGCTAAGGCCATTGTCGGCATGCAGGTGCGCGGAGCGCCGGCCATCGGCGTGGCGGCAGCTTATGGCATAGTGCTCGGTCTGAACAACCCTCAGAATCACGGCAAGCCTTTTAAGACCGCGTTCGACGCAATCTGCGAACTGCTCGCGAGCACGCGACCTACAGCAGTCAACCTGTTCTGGGCGATTGACCGCATGAAAAAAGCGCTGGCCGACTGCAGCGATTTTATTGCCGCAGCTGCAATTGCGCTGCCAGAGGCTGATGCGATCAAAGCCGAAGACATCGAAATGTGCCGCAGCATCGGGCGTTTTGGCGCCAGCCTGCTCAAAAATGGCGAGACCTGGCTGACGCACTGCAATGCTGGCGCGCTGGCCACAGCCGGCTACGGCACGGCGCTCGGCGTATTCAGAGCTGCCCAGGAACAGGGTAAAAATTTCAAGGTGTTTGTGGATGAAACGCGACCTCTGCTGCAAGGCGCACGCCTGACCGCCTGGGAAATGGTACAGGAAAAGATCGACGCGACGCTGATCTGCGACAATATGGCCGGCGGCTTGATCCGCGACGGCAAGGTGCAGGGCGTGGTTGTCGGTGCCGACCGCATCACTGCGCATGGTTTTGTCGCCAACAAGATCGGCACCTACCCGCTGGCGGTGCTGGCCAAATACAACGGCGTGCCATTTTATGTGGCGGCGCCTGATTCGACATTCGATATGACCATAAAATATGGCGAAGAAATAAAGATCGAAGAACGCGACCACGACGAAGTCAGATATCTCGGCGGTCAGCAGATTGCTCCCAGAGAAATCAAAGTTTACAACCCGGCTTTCGATGTGACTCCGCCCGAACTGATTACCGCAATAATAACCAACAAGGGTATTATCAGGCCGATTTATCGCGATACCATACCGCAGTTTATTGGTGCAGGTGCGACGCCACAGGAGGCGAATGCATGACAATTCTACGCGACTTTCAGCTGACCGGCGAGGATCTGTTCGTTGCCGGCCTGAACAATTCGCATTCTGGCAATATGAGTGTGCGCAATAATCGCATGATGGCGATAACGCGAAGCGGCGCCATGCTGCACCGGCTTGAATACTCGGATATCATCGAAACCCTGATTGACGGTGAAGATTCGCAGACGCCGCTGGCTTCACGCGAACGCCTGGTTCACCGTGCGATATATCTGCAGACCGGCGCCAACGCAATAGTACACGCGCACCCACCGCATCTGATTGCGCTTTCCCTGCACTGCAAAAACTTCATGCCGATCGATGCCGAAGGCCAGTATTTCTTTAAACGCGGCATACCGGTGATTGAAGTGACCAATGCCATCGCCTCGGAAGAAGTGGCCGCCAAGGTGGTGCCGGTGCTGCGCGAGTTTCCGATGGTAATAGTGCGCGGACACGGCACTTTTGCGATCGGCGACAGTCTCGAAGACGGATTTCATTTCACCAGCAGCCTGGAACACAGTGCCAGGATCGCTTTAATCAATAACCAGACAGCCAAAACTCTCACATAAGGACTACATGATGCTTTTCGAAAAACCCGAAAATAACGTATCTGCGAAACGCGAAGAAGAAATACTCACATACTGGGAAAAGGAAAATATCTTCAAGAAGTCGATGAGCAACCGCGAAGGCGCGAAGAAATTCGTATTCTTCGAAGGGCCGCCGACGGCCAACGGCACGCCACATCCGGGGCACGTGCTGACCAAGGCGATGAAAGATCTGATTCCGCGCTATAAGACCATGTGTGGCTATCATGTCGGGCGCAAGGCCGGCTGGGATACGCACGGACTGCCGGTTGAACTTGAAGTCGAAAAGCAGCTGGGCATTGAAAACAAGCAGGATATCGAAAAATACGGCATTGAAAATTTCATCAAAAAGTGCCGTGAGAGCGTTTTCAAATATGAGGCGCAGTGGCGTGCCATGGTAACCCGTGGCGGTTTCTGGATCGACATGGATGATCCTTACATCACCTGCACCAACAATTATATCGAGACGATCTGGTGGATTCTCGGCCAGTTCTGGAAAGAAGACATGCTGTATGAAGGACACAAGGTTGTTCCTTACTGCCCGCGCTGCGGCACCGCGCTGTCTTCGCACGAAGTTGCCCAGGGCTATCGCGAAGTCGAAGACCCCTCGGTTTATGTGCGTTTTGCCATCAAAGATCAGCCGAACACCAGCTTTCTCGTGTGGACAACCACACCGTGGACTCTGATTTCTAACGTCGCGCTGGCTGTCGGCAAAGACATTGAATACGTTAAGGTCAAACTCAACGACGAATTCATGATTCTCGCCAAAGCCCGACTCGAAGTGCTCAAGGGCGAAGGCGAAGTTGTCGAAACGTTCAAGGGCGAGCAGCTGATCGGCATTGATTATCATCAGCTGTTTCCATTCGTAAAGCCCGATAAAAAAGCGCATTATGTGATAGCCGGCGACTTCGTATCGACCGAAGACGGCTCGGGCATAGTTCACATTGCGCCAGCATTCGGCGAAGATGACTACCGCGTCGGCAAAGAAAACGATCTGCCGGTCATGCAGCCGGTCGGGCTCGACGGCAAGTTCAAAGACGAGGTCGAACCCTGGAAGGGGCAGTTCGTCAAGGCAGCTGACCCGGCAATTATGAAGGATCTCAAGCAGAGCGGCAAGCTTTTCGCTTCGGGCAAGATCAAGCACACCTACCCGTTCTGCTGGCGTTGCGACAGTCCGCTGCTCTACTATGCGCGCCACAGCTGGTTCATCAAAACCACTGCTTTCAAAAACGAAATTCTGCGCAACAATGAGCTGATCAACTGGTTTCCTGCCCACATCAAGGAAGGTCGCTTTCTCAACTTCCTCGAAAACATGATCGACTGGGCAATCTCGCGCGACCGTTACTGGGGCACGCCGCTGCCGATATGGGTTTGCAAAGAGTGCAACCACCATCACCTCGTTGACAGCATCGCCAATCTCAAAGAACTCGGCCGCGATGTTCCCGACGATATCGAGCTGCACAAGCCCTATATCGATCAGCTCGAACTGAGCTGCCCGAAATGCAAAGGCCAGATGAAACGCGTGCCGGAAGTCATCGACTGCTGGTTCGATTCAGGCGCGATGCATACTGCGCAGTGGCATTATCCATTCGAAAACAAAGAAGTCTTCGCCGAGAATTTTCCGGCCGATTTCATCTGCGAAGCGGTCGATCAGACGCGCGGCTGGTTTTACAGCCTGCTTGTCACCTCGACCTTTCTGCACAAGGCGCCGCCCTACAAAAACGTCGTAGTGCTCGGTTTGATCTGCGACAAAAACGGCGTCAAGATGAGCAAGTCGAAAGGCAACGTGCTTGACTGCATGTCACTTTTCGACAAGTATGGCGCTGATGCTGTTAGATGGTCGCTTTACAGCGGCACCGCACCCTGGAACACCCGCAGATTTTATGAAGAAGCGATTGCCGAGTCGCAAAAGCGTTATCTTGGCACCTTGCAGAACGTTTATAGTTTCTTTGTGCTCTACGCCAATATCGAAAAGTTTGACCCGAAACAGGCGGCAATGCCGATTTCGGAACGCAGCGAAATCGACCGCTGGATAATTTCACGCTACCATCATACCGTCGATGAAGTCAGAAAGGCTATGGATCGCTTTGAAGTCGTCTGGGCCACCGGCCACATGGAAAAGTTCGTCGATGACCTGTCGAACTGGTATGTTCGCCGCAGTCGCCGCCGCTTCTGGAGCAGCGAAAGGAGCCCTGACCAGCGCAGCGCCTTCATCACGCTGTATGAAGTGCTGACCGGCATGGCAAAGCTGACAGCTCCATTCACGCCTTTCATAGCCGAAGACATTTACCGCAACCTCGTCGCCCGCACCGATGCGAGCGCACACGAAAGTGTTCATCTCACCGATTACCCGGTCGCCAACGTCGATCTGATCGACGAGCAGCTCGAGCGCAAGATGGAATTCGTCATGAAAGTCGTGCAGCTCGGCCGCGCCGCGCGCAACGAAGCCAATCTCAAGGTCAGACAACCACTCGCCGAAATGAAGGTGGTAATCGCCGACGACTTTGAACGCGACACTCTGCGCGAGATGGAACATCTGCTGCAGGAAGAACTCAACATCAAAAACGTCTGCCCGATCAGCGATTCGGCCAGCCTGATGAAGTATGTCGCGAAACCTAATTTCAGGGCACTCGGGCAGGGCGCGCTAAAGGGAATGATTCCGCAGATCAAGGCACACCTCGAAAGTGTAGATGGCAACGAAATCAAGAAACAGCTCGAAAGCGGCGGCTACGAGTTCACCCTCGACGGCAAGCCGGTAAGCCTCAAAGCAGAAGAGGTTGATCTGCAGGCGCTCGCCAGCGCCGATTACGCCGTGCAAACTGAAGGAAAGCTCAGCATAGCTCTCAACAAGATACTGTCACGCGACCTTGTTCTCGAAGGCCTGGCGCGTGAGCTGGTCAATAAAATTCAATTCATGCGGAAAGAACTCGGTTTTGATATAATTGATCGGATCAAGGTCGCCTACGAAGTTCTCGACACCGACCAGAAAACTGAAATTGACGATACCATCAACCAGTTTGGCGGCTACATAGCGCAGGAAACTCTGGCAAAGGGTATCGACGCCCATGCCGGCGGTGAAGGCACCGAGTGGAATATCAACGGCATAAGGGTTAAACTGGGGATTACAAAGGAGCTTTCGGCATGAAATTCAGAATAGACAAAAAGACACTGCACGAAGCGATTAACGTGGTCAGCCGAGCGGTTGCCAGCAAGACTTCACGACCGGTACTGCTCAACCTGCTGATGACAGCACATGATAATAGCCTGCGTTTTGTCGGCACCGATATCGACATCATGATGATTTCGAGCCAGCCCGCCGAAATAGAAGAGCAGGGTCATTTCACTATTCCGGCCAAGCTTATTCAGGAAATAGTCAGCAGCATTCCCGATGAAGAAGACGGTCGCGTTCTTTTCGAACTCGACAACGAAGATACCCGCGAAGTCTTGCTGAGCTGTGGCCGCAGCCGCTTTCATCTGCAGGTTCAGCCGGCCGACGATTTCCCGCCGGTGCCAGTTATCGACAAAGACGAATTCACATCGTTCACCGTCAGTTCAGCACTGCTCAAACAGGGCCTGAAAGAGGCCGGAGTTGCGGTAAATACCGAAGAAGGCAATCCGGTACAAAAAAGCGTGTGTATTGATTTTGCAGCAGCCGGGATGCCGACGCTGGCCTCGACCGACAGCAAGCGCCTGGCAGTAACTGCTCTACATGGCATCGAAGTGCCCGAGAGCATGCGCAAAACTCTGATCGTGCCGTCACGTGCTATAGCAGAACTGGTTAGACTTCTCGACAGCAATGACAGCATACGGATGGGTCTGTATAAAGAACAACTGGTTATCAGCACCGAACATTTTCAGCTGATCAGCAAGCTGGTAGATGGCAAGTTTCCTGATTATAACCGGGTTCTGCCAAAAGAATCGAGTCGCAGCCTCAAAATCAACCGCAAGGACTTTCTACAGGCACTCAAGGCGGTCGCGCCAATTTCCCGCTCTAATAGCGATCTGGTCAACTTTGACGTCAGCCCTAACGAAACCCGCATCTGGGCGAAAGCTCCCGAAAAAGGCATGGCAGAAATGTTTATCAGCTCTGAATTGACTGGCGAACCGATTAACATTTCCTTCAATATAAATTTTGTGCTCGATTTCGTTAACAATATCACCGATGCTCAGGTCATTCTCGAAATGACCACCCCAAACTACCCGGGCATGCTTAAAACCGGCAACCCCGAGTCTGAATTCAAATACGTAATAATGCCAATGTCTTACTGACAAGGAAGCAGGATAAAATGAGCCGACAAGATCTTTCCCGCATTCGCCTCGACATCGCCAGCGAAAAGTCAGAAATCCGCAAAAGCGCTCTTGCCGAAATCAAGAACTTGACTCCGGCCGAAGCGCTTCCCATACTTGCCGCTACCATAGACCGCAAGAACGATGACGTACTGCTCGACATCAGCAAGGCGATGCTCTCGTTCAAAGACGACGCGCTGCCCTATCTGGTAAAGGCCCTGACCTCTGACAACTGGTCGATGCGCCGCTCGGCATCTTTCATTCTTGGCAAACTCGGTACGAATTCGCTGAAGAAGCTTATGGAAATGATTCCGCAAAACGAGGAAGACGTCGATTACTGGATGGTTCAGACCCTCGGCAATATGGGCGGCGAAGCCGTGCAATACCTGGTCAGAGTGTTCAAACACCCGAATGAAAAGATCAGACTGGCAGCCATAAGAGCAGCACAGAATGTTAACGACCCACGCATGGTTTCTTCTCTGCTGCATCTGTTGGAAGAGCAGAACTGGCCTGTGCGCAAGGCCGCTTATGACAGCCTTGAACAAACTTACGCGAATAACCTGCCGGCACTTATTGAAGCTCTCGACAAAAGCTCTGACGAAGCCAAATACTGGATAATCAAACTGCTGGCAGAGCAGGCAAATCCTGAACTGACGGCAAAATTCGCCAAAATAGTCGACTCCGGCCCGATGGAATCAAAGCTGGAAGCGATCAAGGCTCTGAGCATGATCGAGAACACCGAGGCACACCGCATTCTGGTCGGCTATCTCGCGCACAAGTCATGGATCATCAGAAAAACCGCGGCTGACGCGATTTATTCACAGGGACTTGGCGCTTCTGACGAGCTGATATCAGCGATCAACGGATCCAACGTCGATGCCCGTTACTGGTCAGTCAAGCTGCTCGGTCAGTCAAAAGAACCACGTATATTCGAAGAGATCGTAAAATGCCTGCAGGATACGCATGCATCAGTACGTTCGGCAGCCTGTCAGGCGCTTGGTGCCCTTGGCGATAAACGCGCGCTGGCACCTCTGATGACGATGCTCAACGATGAAGCTGAAGAAGTCAGAACATCAGCAATTCTAGCGCTCAGCCAGATTGGCGAGCGTGACGAGGCGCCGATAAAGTCGGCACTCCCGGCCCATGTCCGCCAGGAAAACATGGTTCCGTGTGTTCATTGCGGCAAACTGGTCGGGCGCAACTTTACCTTCTGCCCCTTCTGCCTGGGTCACCTCAGACACGCCTGCCGCAACTGCGGTCGTGCCATTGATCCCAAGTGGAAAGGCTGTCCCGATTGTGGAACACCAATTTAGACACACTCTCTGCCGGTCTCTGACAAAAGTGGCCGCTCCATAAGATGGGCGGCCACGCAAAGGGGATTAGAGATCAGTGGGAGAAACATTCAGAGAGAGACTGAAAAAACTACATGAATCAACTCGCCACAAGGCGGGTTTTTTCTTTTTCCAGAAGGTTTGACTGTGGTATTCTTGAAAAGGTTCCAGAAAATAGGAAAAAATGTTGAAAAACAGAACAAAATTTCTGCTCTTTCTGTTATTAAGTGCCCTGTTTATCGCGAAATCAGCCTTTGCTGACCCCGTCAAAAAAGAGATAAAAATCGGGATCCTGACAAAAGAGAGTATCGGCGGCTGGGATTACGAATGGCAGGAAACCATCGACTTTCTGAATAAACAAGTCAAAGATCGTGAATTCAGCGCGGTTATGCTGGCATGGTCAGAGCTTAAACAGGCAGTCGAAGATGGCGAAGTCGATTTCGTCATTGCCAGCCCAGTTTTTAACGTCGAGCTCGGGATGGAAGAACAGCTCACGGTCATTGCGACTCTACGCCGGGAAAACGAAAAGATGGAGGCGTTTGACAACCTTTTTGGTTCGGTAATTTTCTGGCGTGCCGACAACAAAGACATAAAGTCGCTGTGGGATCTGAGAAACAAAACAATTGCGGCCGGTGCGATAAATTCAATCGGCGGCTGGCTGGCGCCGGCACGCGAGTTTGCCGAGAGAGGCATAGATCTGCGCAATGCCGCCCGCAAAGTTAATCATTTCATCGACAACAACAAAATAATCGATGAGGTAATGAGCGGAAGGGCTGACTTCGGAATCTGTCGCACTTCCAGCCTAGAACTGCTGGCGACTGCCGGCAAGTTCAACATGTCAGACATCATTTACAGCCGCGAGCTTTATCTGCATACCGAAGATCTTCCTTTTGCCTGTTCGACCAGGCTGTATCCAGAATGGTCTTTTGCCAGAGTCGCTCACACACCAGCTAATCTGGTAGAAAAGGTCGCGCTCAATCTGCTGCGCATGTCAAATGTTGACGATCCCAAAAAGATAACCTGGGGATTCCCGGCCAACTATGCTCAGGTTCATCTGATGATGAAGACACTCAACCTCGAGCCTTTCTTCAGCGAAAATTCGTTGATCAACCTTGTGATAAAGCGCATGCGACGATGGTTGACTGGTTTGATCATTACAATGCTGGTACTTGGCCTGCTGGTGTTTTATCTGCTCAGGCTCAATTTCAAGTTACATAACGTAACCCAGGAACTCAACAGCCAGCGCAGCTTTCTCAAGCATCTGGTCGATTCTCTGCCAGACATGATCTTCGTAAAAAACCAGACCGGGCATTACCTGATGTGTAACCAGGCCTTTGCCAATGCTTTTAAATTCACGGCGGACGCCATCAGTGGCAGATCAGATGTCGAAATATTCGGCAGCACGCCGCCTTTCCTAGATATAGTCAACCTGCCCGGCGACAAATCGAGCGTTCAGAAACTTGTCAGAGAAATCGAAATAGCTGGCGCAAACACGATATTTGGAGAAATCATCAAGGTATCCTGCCCGCTGCATGGTCTGCAGGAACCGGTCACGATCGGCATAATTCGCGACATTTCAGTCAGTTACAGGGCCCGGCAGGTTCAGGAACAGCGGGAAAAGCTCATTTCAGGCATTGCCGAAGCGGCTCACCTTATTGTTGGCTCCGAATCATCGGTCGATAAGTCAATGCCAGCCGCTCTTAATGCCATAGCCAAAGCAGTTGGGGCCGATCGCATCGGTATGATTCGTCACGAAAATTTTTCTGACAAACCCGACGGAAGCCAGCCTGTTTTTAGATGTTTTTCATGTTATTGCCACGACCAGCACCAGTGTCACCGCGACACTGCCGACATGATTGAAGCTATAGTCAAACAGCATTATTCGCGTTTGCTCGCGGGCAACTGCATCGGCCGCAGTACTACTGAATTTTCAGGCCAGATCATCGCAGATCTGGTCAAAAAAGGAATCAAGTCACTTCTGATCATTCCGGTATTTGTGCATAAAAAATTCTGGGGCTGTCTTGAAGTGCATGTTCTCGAGAACAGTCGCAGCTGGCTCGACTTTGAACTAGCAGCCCTTGAGCTGGCTGCCGAAATTTTCGGTTCGATGATCGAGCGCAGCAACGATTTCGTGCAGCTGGTAAATTATCGCGACCGCCTCAAACTTGCGCTCGATTCGGCCGGTCTCTACCTGTGGGAATACGATTTCGAGAACGGCGAAAATATGACTCCGGATGATCTCTATCTGAATCTCGGCTATCTTGATCGTGAGCAGATAGAGGAAAAGCGCAGGCTTGGCTTCGAGATACTTCACGCTGACGACCAGCATCTGATACGAAACATAGCTGATGCCGAGAATTGTCAGTTCGAAGTCAGACTTCTCAGCCAGAACGACAAATATGTCTGGCATTCGTTTATCGGCCGCAACTACTTTGACGCCAGTCATGTGCATCTTCGTATCATCGGCTTTTTCAGGAACACCAGCATTGAACACCAGCGTGACATGGCACTGCGCATGGAAGAGGGGCGCAATGTTCATGCTTTGACCGCCGCCCATGCTGCCAGCTGGGAATACGTGCCGGAAGAACGCCGATTCTACTGGTCGCGCCACATAAAAAAACTGCTCGGTTACAACCCTGAGATTTTTTCTCCCAATATCCAGTCAGTTTACCAGGTTATTCACCCCGATGATCTGCCGGCCGCCAAAGAAGCGGTTCGCAAATTTCTTGTCTCCAGCAAAGAACTGCGCTTCGACTGCCGCCTACGCCACTTTGACGGCTCATATTCCTGGTTTGTCAATATTGGCACCCAGGTTGAAGATCCTGAACTTGCCGATTACCGCTATTATGGCATCATTATTGACATCTCAGAAACCCGGCTTCTCCAGGAAAATCTCACCGAAGCACGCAACCGCGCGCTGCTCGCCAGCCAGGCCAAAAGTGAATTTCTCGCCAATATGTCGCACGAAATTCGCACACCGATGAATGGTATTCTCGGCATGCTGGAACTTCTTATGGCTACCGGGCTCGATCATCGCCAGCGCGAATTTGCCGGACTGATCTACCGCTCATCACAATCGCTGCTCGGCATTCTCAATGCAGTTCTCGATCTGTCGAAAATCGAGGCCGGAAAAATCGTTCTCGAAAAAGACGACGTAAATCTGCGTCGGTTGCTCGAAGAAGTGGTCAGCCTGATGCAACCGCTCGCCGAGAAAAAAAGAATAGAAGTGATTCTCAAATACCCGCCAGCGGCGCCGGATCAGATTATCGCCGATGGTGGCCGACTGCGCCAGGTCTTGACTAACCTGTTGAGCAATGCAGTAAAGTTCACCCAGGAAGGCTTTATCATTGTTGAAATCGCAGCAGAAGTTCTTGATGAAGGCAAAACCGGACATTTCAACTTTCTCGTAAAAGATACCGGCATCGGCATGAGCAACGAACAGCAACAGCAGGTTTTCGAAAAATTCAGTCAGGCCGACTCTTCGATAACGCGACGTTTCGGCGGCACCGGCCTGGGTCTGACGATCAGCCAGGAACTGATCAAACTGATGGGCGGCGAAATCACGATCCAGAGCGCAACCGGTCTGGGAACCAGAATCAGCTTCAATCTGAAACTTGAAATCCGCCATGAAACACCGACTGTCCCGACAAAATTTCCTGAAAAACTGCGAACTTTCGTGGCAGGTAACAATAGTCCGGTTGTCGATACGGTATGCGAAATAATAAGTTCCTGGAACATCGACTGCAGCAGGGTCGGCTTTGACGAGCTCCCGCAAATGATTAAATCAGAGGCCGACTCAGAGCATCCGGTTGTAACGATCTTCGATTTTCCGCCCGGTGAACAGCTGCCAGAGCATCTCAAATACCAGAAGCCCGACAACGTGACCGGCAGCATCTTCCTGATGACTCCGCGACAGCTGGCATCAATAGACGTTCGCGATCAGGATTTTTCGACTATTTTTCTACTCAGCAAGCCGGTAACTACCTCTAAACTTTACAACGCCATGCTCGAAATTCTGCAAAGGCCTGAGCGCAGACTCTACGAACTCAAAAAGTCAGGCCGTTTCAATACCGTCAAATCTGAAAACACTTACGACAGACTCGGCCTGAACGTGCTGGTAGTCGAAGATAACGAGATCAACCAGGAAGTCGCCAAGGGAATTCTCGAAATGATGGGCTGTCGGAGCACGCTTGCCAGTTCAGGTGCCGTCGCTCTCGAGCATCTTGAGCATGGCAAATTCGATGTAGTTCTGCTTGACTGCCAGATGCCAGAGATGGATGGCTTCGAGGTAGTCAGAAAAATACGCGAAAAACCCGAACAGAAGGATCTGCCGGTAATTGCCATGACCGCGCACTCGATGCCAGGCGATCGCGAAAGGTGTCTGAATTCAGGCATGAATGATTATATTGCCAAACCCGTTGAAGCAAGACATTTGCTTGCAATACTTCGCAGATATGCAGGTAAAGAAACGCCTGAAAACGAACTTACAAGCGGAGAAACACCTTTCGTTGTCGAGACGGACGAACCAGTAATGGATGTCGTTCTCGACAGCGAGCGCATCAGGCGCATTTTCGGACACAAGCCGCAGTCGCTCAGTCGATTGGTAAAAGCGGCTTTTGCTAACTATACAAATCTTGATAAACAAATTCAAAGACAGATAACGAACAACGATTTTGTCACAGCTGCCGCTAACGCGCACACAATCAAGGGTTCTCTCGGCAATCTTGGCGGCAACCAGGCGGCTGAACTCGCCGCCAGACTCGAACAGGCCCTTAAAAACAACGATGGCGAACAGGCTGACAAAATCAGAGAACAGCTGAATACGGCCTTCAACGAATTTTTTACCAGTCTTGAAAAGCTCGAAGCTGAGATAAACAGCCCACAGGTCAGCTGATCAGCAAAACGGGGCGGTTCCGAGTTGGAACCGCCCCGTTTTTATGCAACTATTTCAGAAACGTGCTATTTTCCTGGCGCAGCTGGACGGGCCTGCTGCTTGCGCTCGACAGCCTGAGGCGCATGCACATGCGCAGATGCTTCCGGCATTGATTCTTCAGGCTTTACCTTGCCAAGATAACTGGGCAACTCGACACCAGCCATGCCGGCGATATCCTGCAGCGGCGGCAGCGATTTAACAAAGCTCGAAACGAAGTTCGAAGTCGATGAATTGCCGCCTTCGCCGGAATCCCAGACGGTAATCTTGTCAATCTTGATATTCTTGATTGCTTCGACCTGTTTTTCGACAATAGATTCGATCTTTTCGACCATGAGCAGAGTTGCCAATGCCCGCGGATCGTTGTTAACACTCTTGAGCAGCTCAGAATAACCCATGGCCTTGGCTTCGAGCACCTTCTTGACGCCTTCGGCTTCAGCCTGATAGTTGAGCAACAATGCGTCGGCATTACCCTTGGCTTCGATACTGATCTTACCTGCTTCAGCCTGGGCGTCGAGCTCGATCTTGCGCTTGTCGATTTCCTTCTGAACGATTTCTTCGGCGGTCAGGCGTTCAAGTTCGGCTTTATACTGAGCCTTCTGAATTTCAACCTGGGCCTCGCGCACCGCGATCTCCGCTTTTTTGCGTGCTTCAGCTTCTTTTACGACGAGTTCAGAGTTAGAAATAACGATAGAGGCCTTCGATTTGTTTTCGCCTTCAATCGCCTCAGCTTCGCGCTGCTGCACGTAAATACGGCGCTGCGATTCGGCTTCTTTCTCACCCATTTCAGCTTCAGCCAGCTTTTTGGCGACCTGTACCGTCTTTTCGCTGTTGGCTTCTGCTTCACCGATTACCGCCTGCGATTCTTTCTTTTGTACGAAAATGCGGCGGTCAGCCTCGGCTTCCTTTTCACCCTTGTCGGCTTCGGCAAGGTTGCGGGAAACCTGAATGGCGCGTTCGCGGTTAGCAGCCGAAACACCGATATCACCAAGCTGTTTCTGCTGGGCAACATCGATATTAGCTTTGTTAATCGCCTCTGATGAAGCCTTTTTACCAATACTTTCGATATATTCAGAAGTATCAGTAATGTCAGTGATGTTGACGTTGATCAGATACAGCCCGATCTTGTTGAGTTCGGGCTCGACATTCTTGCGCACTGATTCAAGAAAGCTTTCGCGATCCTGGTTGATCTGCTCGATAGTGAGCGAGGCAACCGTCAAACGTAGCTGACCAAAAATGATTTCTTTGGCCATGTCTTCCATGGCGGAAGAAGACAGCATGAGCAAGCGCTCTGCCGCGTTGTTCATTATTTTAGGGTCAGTGCTGATACCAACGGTAAACGTTGACGGCACGTTAATGCGGATATTCTGCAACGACAGGGCATTCTGCAACGGAATGCTTATCGTCATTGGCGTCAGACTGAGATAGGCATAGTCCTGAATGAGTGGCCATACCAGCGTGCCGCCACCATGCAGACACTTGGCCGAGCGATTGTCGGCCACCTTGCCGTAAATTACCAGAATTTTATCTGACGGACAACGCTTGAACCTCGTCGCCAGAAAAACAAACGTCGAAAACAATAAGGCTACAACTACAGCTGCAACTACCGGCCACATAATTTTCCTCCTTCGTCCCTGTTATCCTTTTCAACTACCAGAATACCATTATCCTGTATCCATACAACAGTTATCTGTTCACCTGTTTTAATTTCCTCTTTTTTTGAGGAAACCGCGTCGTAAATGCGCAGTCGGCCATCGACCTCGACCTGAACCTGCCCGGTGCCCTCAGCCGGAACGCGCAGATAAACAGTTCCACCTGTTCCCAGTGCGGTGCCGATTCTGGCGGTACCATCCGACTGCAGGCGCCCAAAGAATCTGAACATCTGCGCCAGCACCCAGACCATGACAAAACCGGCCGCAATACCGCCGAGAGTTGCTACCCAGCCCGGCAGGCCACTGTCACCAATCAACGCCAGCCCGACCCAGCCAAACATCATAAAAAAAGCAGTCAGCCCCTGAACCGATATGAAATGAAAGCTGACATCTGAACTGCTCATCTGATGATCGCTATCTGAAGAATCAACCATATCGCCTGAGTCACCTGAATCGGCGTCGGCGACTATATCATGAGAAATGTCGTCATGTACGTCGTGGGCAATTTCGCCGGCAGCGTCGGGTGCGTCATGGCCGATTTCACCATCTGTGTCAGCTGAAATCAACCCCGAAAACATCAGAATCATCCTGATTGTAAAAACCACCGTGCCGCAAAGCGCGCAGGTTAAAAAAACTTTTTCGATCAGGCTCATGGCCAGAATAGCTTCGACCAACCTCTGATTCCTCCTCAGCGATCTTTACATAAGCTGATTTTACAACAGTAACGCCGCAATGTATAACAGTTTATTTTTGCTGCGCTAAAACGCCTTCGGGCTCCAGCCTGATTGACTGGAGCCCAAAGGTGTTTATTTGAACAGGGCCGTTGCCCTGGTTAAAACAATGCTTTGCTTATTTTTTGCAGGGCTTGTGGCAGTTTACTTTTCTGAAGTGACCCTTGGTGTGTTTACCGTTCTTGTCGTAGTGACCTTTTACGAAAGTTTTGCATTTCTTGCCGGTTACAGCTTTCTTAACGGCTACGCCACTGTCTACAACTTTGTTCTGAACTGCGTCAAAAGCTTTGGTTCCGGCTTTTTTGCCAGCTTTGAAACCCTTTTTGAAAGCCTTCTTAACATTCTTGAAGAAACCGGGTTTATGGCAGCCACCCTGATTAGCCTGACCGGCCTGACCTGACTGGCCTACCTGAGTTGCCTGACCTGACTGAGAAGACTGACCTGACTGGTCAGACTGACCGGGATTGCCGGCAAATGAAGGAGCAGCACACAGAACAAGAGCGAGAACTGAACTCATGATTACCTTACGCATAATAAACACCCTCCTGATAAACTTATTAAAACTCTTATTAGAATTTATATCGTTCAAACTTGTGAGCATATTGAAGCAATTCTCATGCCAAAGTCGAATATTTTTTCAAACCCTGATCGGATGATGGTTTTAGCCTGCCAGGGTACAGCGCCAGATTTTCGGCAATGCCGGTTTTTCAGCACCCCCTGCCAGAATTTCGCCAATGGTACAGAGCAACGGTTATCAGTCAGAAGCGAGGACACTGAAGATTTTTTGAGAGATTTGAGCGGGCATCACTAGATGGATTCTGCGACTTCGCGCAGAATGACAGATAAGAGTATACTGTCGTCCTGTGGGCGACTGCGGATAACTCTTAGCGGTTCAGGCTTTGGCTGGTTTTTTGCGGCCGATGGCCATAAACTCGATTTCGTCGAGTTTTAGTGGCCCACGCAGCCAGCCGCCGGCGCTACCGCCGTAGACCTTGTCGATTTTCAAACCAATGCGGTTAACCATGCGTACAAGTTCTGATGGCGTATAATAACGCTCGATACCACAAATTTTCACTGACTCTTCGCCGTCGTGGCCGCTGACCTCATTTTCGAAGCGGCTGCTCAGCGTGAACAAATCTACGGTTCCGGCCGCCACATCAACGTCGCTGATTGAACGAATCAGTCTGAATGCATTCAAAACTGTGATCAAAAAACGACCATCCGAGCTCAGGGCTTCTGCCATATTGGCAAAAATCGCCATGTCACGGCTCCAGATATCGTCGTCATCGTCAAACAGGCAGAGCGCACCTTCACACAAGGAAAGAACCGCATCATACTGTTTTGAAGCAGTGAAATTCTGGGCGGCACATTCGACGAATTCGACCTGCACGTCGGCTTCTTTTGCGTTTTTTCGAGCCATAGCCAGCATTCCCGACGAGATATCGACGCCGGTGAGATTGAAACCACGGCGCGCCAGTTCGATTGCATGGCGACCGCTGCCGCAGCCGATGTCAAGAATGCTGGCACCTGCTTTCAGTTCGAGCTCTTCGATGATGAAATCGACTTCTGCAACTGTGTTGAGTGTAAAAACCTCGCGCTCATAACGGTCAGCAACCTTATCAAAAAACGCTTTCCAGACCCCGCTCACTGCTTTTTGCCAGCCTTTTTCAGGTCAGCAAAGAAATCGAGCAGTTCCTGCTTGACCGCGGCAGTGCGGTCGAAGCCGGCATCAGGCAAAGGCAGACTGTTTTCGTTACAGATTTTACGCATCTGATCGAGGCTGGCAGCTTTGTCTTCCGGGGTCAGCGTTTTTTTAAGCCGGCGCGAGCTTGTGGTTATGCGACCTTTACCGTCTTTGCTTTCAACGGTCTCAGTATAGCGCTCTACCAGAACGGCCGTAAGCGATGCCGCCTGATCTTTTGACACCTTTTTATTCATAAATCCAAGAATCAAACGATCTACCAGCTCAGCCGGTTCTCTGGCTGCTTCAGATTCTGGAGTTTCAGCTGTTTCAGCAGCTTCGACACCCTCGCTGCCAGGCTTTTCAGCTTGCTCGTAATTCTGGCGATAAAAAGCCAGCAGCATCGCCTGGTTGTGCAGGTTATTTTCCAGTTTCTGGCCGGTTTGTGTCATTACTTCAAGCAGACCAATCTCACCCGACCGGATCTTTTCGGCGACCTCAGCTGCGGCGCGGTTGAGTTCCTCGCGGTCGGCATCGGCAAACGCCAGCTCGGTAAGCTTGTCAACCGTGTGCAGCAAGCCACTTGCGGCGAACTCAACTCCCTTGTCATGGATAAATCCAACGCCCATATAGCCGCCAACAATTATTGCGACTACCACCACAAAACATCCGCAGCCGAGACAGCCACAGCAATTCTTTTTGTTCATCGCCAGATTCCTTTCAGTAAAGATCCTTCTGCATCCTGTAATGTTGGATCTTGCCAAACAACAGGTAACTGTCTGCTGTCACATTATAACCCAGTATGAGATAAAAACCCACAGCATTCTGCCGCGCATCGAGAACCAACCGGGCAGCGCCAAGTTCGCGGGCCTTCTCTTCAAGAAACTCGACGACACGCCGACCGAGGCCTCGGCCGTGACAGTCCGGGGCTACCGCCATATAGCGGATCTGGGCTTCTTCATGGCTGTTCATCTGCAGGCGACCGACACCGATCACGCGACCGTCAGCAACCACGGCACAATGTTCAGTCTCGCCATCTTGCTCATCACGTTCGCTGCCCTCAGGCTCACCCCAGGGCTGACGCAGCACTGACCAGCGTAGATGGTAATATTGCTGCCATTCTTCATCGGTTTGCGGGCACCTTACCTGCAATTCTTCGCTCATTTACTGCCTCGCATTTTCAACTTCATCGACCGGAACCATCATATAGACCTGATCGTTCTCTCTTACCACCTGCGCCAGCCGAACGCCTACCAGACTATTCTTTTCGGCACGCGCAACCGGCTTGAACGCTTCTTCGATCGACTCGACCTCCTGCGTTAAAACGCCGGTAGCGTTGCCCTGAAACATCAGTTCGGCGCCACAGACAAAGCCTGCTCCTTCGACCTTGATTTCGGCAACCATAACCTTTTTGAAAAAGTTGGTCACCACACCGACGTAAACCTTGCGATGCGTAGCTTTTGAGCCGTTACCGCCGCTCCAATCACCGATCTGGCGACCAAAATAAAAGCCATCGGAAAATCCACGGTGAAAAACCGCATCGAGCCGCCGCATCAGCTCTTCTTTGAGTTTATCTGAGCGCGCAACAAAATCAGCATCGCCATGACAAGCGAAATAAAAGTCAATGTAAGCACGGTAACAGGCGGTTGCTTCGCTCACATATTCTGGGCTGCGGCCACGGCCTTCGATCTTGAGACTGTCGATGCCAGCGGCCACAAGTTTGTCCAGGAAAGGCAGAGTGCAAAGATCGCGAGGGCTCATGACATAGTCCTGGCCAATGAGAAATTCTTTGCCATCGCGCAGATCACGTATTTCGTATTCGCGCCGGCATGGCTGCCGGCATTCGCCGCGGTTAGCTGACTGGTTAAAAGCAAACTGCGACATAAAACAGCGACCGCTGACCGAAACACACATGGCACCATGCGCGAAGACCTCTATTTCGATGCGTTCAGCCTCTTCGCCGAGTTGCGCCAACAGATTGCGCCTGATCGACACAATTTCGTCAAGAGTGCATTCGCGCGCCAGCACAAAGCGTTTCACGCCAAAATGTCGATAAAGAAAAGCCAGCGCAGCTGAGTTGGCTACCGACATCTGGGTTGAGACAAAGGCTGCGATACCATGGCGCAGCGCCATATCGAGTATGGCAAAATCCCAGCAGATAACGGCATCGATACCGGCCGCGGCCGCTTGCTCAATCAGGGTTTCTGCCAGTTCAAGCTCGCTGTTATAGACAATTGTATTCATCGCCAGGTAGGCCTTGGCACCATATTCGCGACATAGCCCGGCAATTTCAGGCATTTCGCTGGCTGAAAAATTTCTGGCGCTGGCACGCATGTTCATCGAAACGACACCAAAATAGACGGCATCGGCGCCGGCCTGCAGGGCAGCGCGCAGACTGACCATATCGCCAGCTGGCGCCATCAGCTCAGGTTTTCGTATATCTGAAACAGTCATTGGCATCCTTTCAGCAGCCTGTCGTAAGCATGGTTTTGCAAAGAAGAAGATATCATAAGAGCGATTACGAGCACGAGCACGAGCACGAATAATTATTGATATTACACGCCTCAGCCGTAATTAACTACTGCCAGAGACAATTTTTTAACAAAAAAGCACCGGCAAGCCGCCGGTGCTTTTTTGTCTGCTATTTTCGGGCGCAAGACCCGCAGACGCATATTAGAAGCTGTATACAGACAGCACGTAATCGTTGCCTTCGACATGAAAGGTCATGACCCGTCCGTCAGGAGTGACAACGCGATCGCGTGGCAGATCAAACGCCTGGCTCGGATATACGATGATATCTTTGTGGGCATTTGGCCGACCGGCGGCCGTGCAGCGATAGATGCGGTCGCGGTAAATGGCACCGCTGACTTCGTGGCAGGCAACCAGACTCAGATAGATGTTTCCTTCTTTGTCCTGGCCGATTACCCGCGCACCGACGTATTTTACAGCCGGATCTTCGATATCCAGCGGGAATTCAGAGAGAGGAATGTTTTCAGCCGGAGAAGCAGTGTTTCGCAGGTGCAGGCTCGCCTGCTTGTCGCTGATTTCAAGAACCAGAAGCTTGCCGCCGACACCTTCGATCATACTCAGGCTTTCATCGCCGGGATACTGCTCCTTGAGCATTTCATCATTGGTGAAACGTATAATTGAACCCATGGCGGGCATATCGACAAGAAGTTCCTGCATGAGGCCGGTTTCGATTGCGCGAGCTTCGGCAAAACCCTCGATTTGGCTGATCAGCTTGCCGGCCATATCTATGCGATAAATAAAGCCATCGACAGGACTCAGCAGCCAGAATCCTTTGTCGCGGTCGAAGGCGAAATCCCTGACCACCGGGCCGTATTCGGCAATTGAAATATTCTTCTGCAGCTTGCCGTCTTTGCCGAACAGCTTTAAGGCACGGTTAACCGAATCAAGAATCCAGACACCGTCCTCAACAGGGCGGAAGGCATAGGGGACACCGGCGGTATAGCGCTCTTCATCCTGTTCATCGCCACCAACCGATGCAGCTTCGCTGCCAAGCGGTATCTTGAGATAGACTTCGCCTCTTGCCGCCTCAAACATGCCTTTGTGGTAGTTCAGAGAATTGATAAGCTTAACATCAGCCTCTTCAGCCGACATGAGCGGCGACACAACCATTAACCATGCAAATACAACGAATAATACTTTTTTGAACATTTATTTAACCCTTATCGTCTTGGAGGAAGCTTGAGTCCAACACTGCGTGGATCAATGGCCTTGCCATTCTTTCTGATTTCCATGTGAAGATGAGCGCCTGTTGTGTAAATACCGGTATTGTCAGATTTTGCGATTTCCTGACCGGCATTGACGCGCTGACCCTTTTTAACTGTAGATTTCTGAAGATGGCAGTAGAATGATTCCAGACCATTGTCATATCTTACCTTGATATAGTTACCGCCACCGTTTTCGTGGCCCACGGCAACGACTGTTCCGTTGCCCAGGGCATTAAGGCGTGTCCCGGTGGGAACCGGCAGGTCGATACCATTATGGAATTTTCTGGTTTTGAGAGTCGGGTGAACTCTCCAGCCATATTCGCTTGAAACACGTGTCGGCATAGGCGAACATGGAGAAGCAGTGAACCCGCCACCCTTCTGCACAACATTGGGCGTGCTGCTGCTTGAAGTGCTTGACGTTCCGGGTTGTTTAACTGGCGTAGTTCCGGCTTTTTTATTGGCAGTTTCGACATAGTTGGCATGAATATAAGCAGTCTGGCCGTTATAGTCGATCTTATACCAGTCACCTTCGGTGCCGATTATTTTAACTTTGTTGTTGTTATGTAAGCTGCCGATAATCTTGCCCCATGGGCCGGTTCTGACGTTCAGACTGGGGCTGACCTTGACCGTGCCCGGGGTGGTCTTGGGTTTGGCGGCAGCCTTTTCTTTGTCTTCCTTGGCTTTTTGGGCCTGTTCCTGCTTTTTGGCCTCTGCTGTGAGGGTGACCAGTTTGTCCTTAACTGCACCCAGACGCTTTGCCAGCGCCGTCAACTGCTTGACGAAATCGCGGTAATCACCGTTCTTGTCGCCATATTTTTCGGGGTTGGCGGCAAATTCGCGCAGCAGTTCAGAATACTTTTTGTTTGCCTCGGCAAGGCTCTTCTCGAGCTTGGCAACGTCTTTACTGAGAGCAGTGCTTTCAGCATTGCCGACAGCGGTCGCCGACTGACTAATGGCGACGGTTCCTTCACCAAACGGGTTGGTTGCGGCCCAGCTCGGAGCTGCCAGCAGGATAAAAACTGATAAAACAATTAAAAGTAACCTCTTCATGACTTTCTCCTGTCAATGAATTAAGGATTCAAGCTTCAGTTTATAATACTTCAGTACATAAAAAAAGTTTTTCTTGCTGAATTAACTGCTTTGATTTAATCATTTAACTGATTTTGAAGAAAAATTACTGTTGTCCTTGCATAAAGAAAATTAAGCGTTATAATCTTTAGATTAAGATCAGAGTAGAGGAAGCGGATATGCCAGCGGTCAGATCGCAAAATCTTTCGATAATGCTCACAGATATCCAGGGCTATTCAACAACTACTGCTAACGCCAGTCGCGAGGAAGTTGTAAGCCTTATCAGGCGCCACAATCAGCTTATGCGCCCGGTCATCGAGTTCTACAGTGGAACCATTGTCAAATCAATCGGCGATGCATTTTTGTGCACTTTTGGCAGTGCCACTGATGCGGTAATCTGCGCCATCATCATTCAGCTGTTGCTCAAGGAATATAACAATCGCCTCAAGGAAGAAAGCCACAAACTCAATCTGCGGGTAGTTATAAACTCGGGCGATGTCAGCATCGAAGAAAACGACATATTCGGCAATGCCGTCAATGTTACCGCACGTATGGAAGCCCTTGAATGCTTCCCCGGCGGATCGATAGGCATCAGCGAGTCCACCTATCTACTCATGGATCGCAACGAGATTGTTGCCGAAAAAATCGGCCCACAGCAGCTTAAGGGCATTCCCGAACCGATAAACGTCTTTCGCATTCCCTTTGAGAAGCAAAAACTCAACAAACTGCCCGTACAACTTCTCACCCTGGTAGAAAAAGTTGCCAACGTTAAAGGCGATGGCCAGAATTCAGACGTCTCAGACCAGATCAATGAGTGGTCGCAATCTGTAAGCAATTTCCTCAAGCAGACCAACTGGGGCGACAACATCAACAAGGCTTCAAAACAGATTGGCAAGGTACAGAAATCTCTGGCCAAAACATTTGGCCAGAAAACCATTCTCGAAAAGAACAAAGAACACAAAGACGCCTCACTTGTTGCTCGTGCCAAAAGCGGAATCATTGATCTGATAATTCTTGGCATTTTAACAGTGTCTTTAAAAATAGCATGGTGGCCGATTCAGAAGATACTGTTCGGAACGCCTGAATATACCGATCCGGGCCTTCTTGAACTTATGATGTCCATGGCTTTTCGCTACCCGTTTGTGCTTTTCTGGCTCTACTTTGTCATATTCTGGAAGTTCAGACAGGCTTCCCCCGGCCAGATCGCTGTAGGCACTGCAGTAGTGGACGAAAGTGGCTCGTTTAACCTCTCTTTTTCCGTCTTGGCGAAACGCAGCCTGTTGTTTCTGGTATCAAATTTTACACTTATCGGAACGGCAATGGTTTTTGTCGGTGAGAAGAAAACTTTTTACGACAAGGTATGCAACACCCGCGTAGTTGAATAGGCTCACGCATCGGCTGCCAGAATGACTGTCACATAGGCTGTCACAATAATTTTACATATTTTATGTAACACCATATTGCAACGCTGTTAGAGCAGGCGGCAACAGTTCCGCTTTAGCCGACCCGACAACTGTACCTTGCCGGCAGCGTCTGTCAGGCCGTAGACTATATCAGTGAACCCGGATCAAGGAGAGACAATCATGCGAACCAAAGTTGTTCTGTTTCTGGCCCTGTGTTTTGCCCTCACCTGCCTGACAGCTCAGGCTCAGACAGTTGAAAAGATTTTTTTCCACCAGCTCAAAGTTGGCGAACAGCCACAAAGCTGGGAACACCGCATCGACCTGCCCGAAGAAGCAGCGATGCAGGGTCGCGTTTTCGTTGCCCGCAGCCTCGACCTGCGCATGGGCAAACTGGTTATCGAGCGCGAACTTTTTACACCGACTTTTTACTACGTTAAAGTTCGCCTGCCCAAGCACCCTGAAGTGCCAATGGCCGGCAGCCTCAAGATCGAACTACAGATCGGCGATGTTATTTCGGGCAAGACTCCGCAGGCTCCGAACGCGCTTGCACTCTCACCGGTCGGCGCAACTCTCAAACCCATATTCACCTGGAAAACTCCGGCCAGATATGCGGCAATATCACTCTACGACATGACAGAGCAAAAAACTGTCTGGGAAAGAGTTTCAACCACAAGCGGTTATATCGGCTTTGATGAAGGCTGGCTCAAGAAAGATCACCGTTATCGCTGGGCTGTAAAGGTCAGTGATGCCAACGGCAGATATTCACCTGAAGTCGCTGCCGGATTCAAAATCGAAGAACAAAACGGCGTTGTCATCGCCATACCTGAATGACAGACTTTGCAAAAACTTTTCTACATGCTGCCGCAAGGCAGCATTTTTTTTTGCAGCTGAAATTGCGTGAGCACAGGATCAAAACAATTGAGCAGCTCATGAAACTGGAAAATTTCCCCTCAGACTGTTAGATTAAGTAGGGTATGAAAATTCTGCCTGAACAGGAACACGCAATTTATGAGTGAACTGACACTGCCGCTGCACAACCCGGTATTGATCTTTTCGCTCCTGCTCTTCATAATTCTTGGCACGCCGATTCTGCTCAACCGCCTTAAAATTCCGCACCTGATCGGCATGATCATTGCCGGCGCCATTATCGGGCCGCATGGGCTCAACCTGATGCAGCGCGACAGCTCAATAGTGCTTTTCGGTACGGTAGGACTGCTCTACATAATGTTCATGGCCGGCCTTGAAATAGATCTGGCGGATTTCAAAAAAAACAGCGGCCGCAGCATCATCTTTGGCCTCTACACCTTTTCGATTCCAATGCTGGCAGGCACCCTTGCCGGCCTGTATTTTCTCGACTTCGGTCTGCCGACATCTTTATTGCTCGCGAGCATGTTCGCTTCACACACATTGATCGCCTATCCGTTGATAAGCAGTATCGGAGTAGCAAAAAACCGTGCCGTAACAGTTGCTATTGGCGGCACCATGATCACCGACACCTTGGCCCTGCTGGTTCTGGCTGCCGTGGTTGGTGTAAAAACCGGGCACATTACCGAGGGTTTCTGGCTGAAAATGGGGCTATCGTTCACTCTTATAGCTCTGGTAATTGTTCTGTTGTTTCCGGCAATTGGTCGCTGGTTTTTCAAGCGTTTCAGCAATCACATTTCGCAGTATAACTTCGTGCTGGCCATGGTTTTTCTTGCTTCATTTCTGGTTGAACTGGCTGGTGTCGAACCCATCATCGGCGCCTTTCTGGCCGGACTGGCTCTAAACAGGCTCATTCCACACACATCGGCACTGATGAACCGCATAGAGTTTGTTGGCAATGCCCTTTTTATACCAATATTTCTGATTGGTGTCGGCATGCTCATCAATTACCGGGCTTTTTTCAAGGATTTCGAAACAATAAAAGTGGCTCTGACCATGTGCGTAATTGCAACTGCCTCAAAGTATCTGGCAGCCTGGCTGACCCAGAAAACCTTTGGTTTCAGTGCTGATGAACGCCGCCTGATCTTTGGACTGAGCAACGCCCAGGCGGCAGCCACCCTGGCCGCTGTTCTGGTTGGCTACAACGTCGTTCTCGGTCAGACCCCGACAGGCGAACCAATCCGCCTGCTCAGCGAAAGCGTGCTCAACGGCACTATTCTGATGATTCTGGTCACCTGCACCATAGCCTCTTTCTCGGCCCAGAAAGGCGCTGAGAATATAGCTCTCGATGAAAATCTTGAAGAAAAATCGAATCGCGCTACCACTGAAGAACGAATACTTATTCCTATTGGATATCTGGAAAGTGCTGAAGAACTGATAAATTTCAGTGTCACGGTAAAATCTAAAAGCAATACCGCTGGTCTTTATGCTTTGACCGTTATCGACCATACCAGCAGCGATGAAATCATCGAGCGCGATGCCAACAAGATTCTCGACCTCGCCAAAAAGGCGGCGGCAGCGACAGATACCAAACTCAAAAGGCTTCTCCGCTATGACTTGAACGTGGTTAACGCCATTACCGGAATTGTCAGACAACACAAGATCACCGACCTGATTCTCGGTCTGCATCATCAGAAAGACATTTCCGAGTCATTTCTCGGCAATGTCACCGAAGGAATTCTCGCCCGCTGCAATGCTACAACCATGATTTACCGGCCGGTGCAGCCGCTTTCTACCATCAAGCGAGATATAATCATCGTGCCTGAAAACGCCGAGCGCGAAATTGGGTTTCCTTTCTGGATGACGAAAGTCTGGAACATTGGCCGCAACACCGGGTCAAAGCTGGTGTTCTACGCGCCCCCCCGCACAACTGAGTATCTCAAAGAAATTCAGCAGCGGTTTCCAATTGAGGCCGAGTTTATCGAGTTCTCGGAGTGGGATGACTTTTTGATTCTGTCACGCGATTTTAAGCCTGACGACAATCTGATTATCATACTCAGCCGTAAAGGACACCTGTCTTACAACGCCAACATGGCTAAGATTCCGCAGTATCTCAACAAGTATTTCACCCGCAACAATTTCATACTTGTTTACCCGATGCAGCTTGGCCTGTCTCTCAACAGCGAAATGGATCTCAGCAACCCGTCTTTTCTGGAGCCGCTGATGGAAAACTTTGAGCGACTCGACGAGCTCGGTAAAACGGTAGTAAAGCTCTTCAGAAAGATTGAGCGCCGCAAATAGTCTCGCAATCAGGCAAAACTTGACTTTGCCCGCCAAATGCCTGAAAATTCAGTTATAATAACCCGGCAGGAGTGCAGAAATATGAAAATCACAGGAAAATCAGCCATGACCAAATTGCTGGCAATCGCAGTACTGGTATTTGTTCTGGTCGCAGTAATCGCATCAGCTCAGAGCGACAAACCGCAGTTCGAGAAAATCAACGTATTCGCTGTGGTTTCACAAAACATCGAGAATGCCTTTACCGATGCCGCAAAGGCCCTGAAAGAAGAAGAAGGTCTCGAAGCCTTTCCGCTGCTGGGATATCAGACTCATTGTACCCTTTATATGACGCAATATCCCGAAGGCACCAAAGACAGCGTGCTTGCAAAAATTGCGGAACTGGCCAGCAATACGCGTGAATTCGAAATAAACAGCACCGGTCTCGAAATCACCTCAGGCAACTGGTATTTTATGAATCTCGAGCGTAACCGCAATCTACAGACACTCTCTGACAATGTAGTCGAAATGTTGGCGCCTTTGCGCGCCCAATCAGACTTTATCCCCGACTGGGCCAAGGAATTTCCGACCAAACTCGAGTATATTGCAAAATACGGCAGCCCCAACGTCTACAGTGAATTCAACCCACACCTGACTTTTCTGGCCAAGAGCGACGAAGAAAAGCTGCAGAGATTCAACAAAAAACATGCTGACAGCGATTTTGCCAAAGTCATCGGCGGCAGCGTGGTGGCAATAGGCGCCGGCATTGCCGACCGCGACGGTCAGATGAAAGAACCCTGGAAAATCTTTCCACTCAAAAAGGCTGAATAATTCAGCCTTCCTGCTCTGGAACCGCAACCTGCGAGCCCGAAGTGCTGTAATATTTTGTGCTGTATAAAATCGCTGTGGGCGAAGACTTAGAAGGCTTTTCGCTGCACAGGTCGATCAAGCCGTTGTCGCCGAGCTGCATCTCATCCCGCTGAACAAGAGATGTAGTGCCACACTCGTTGGTTATGTAAGTACCGTTTGTACTTTGATCGACAATATAAAATCTATCCTTGCGATATTCGATTCGGGCATGGAAACGTGACACCCGGTTATCATCAATAACCAGATCGTTGTGGTCAAGTCGACCAATAGTAAGAGTCGAGTGCGCGTCACTGACTTCAAATTGTTTATCATTGAAAACGATCACCAGACGAGGCCGAATCAGTGACCTGCCCTCACCTGAGCCTTTCAGCGCAACAGTTATCTTTTCCTTTTCCCAGACAACTTCGTAGACGGGCAACTCTTCGCTCTTTCCCTTTACCATAACGTTATCCACACATCGGCAGTTCTCGGCGTATCCGGGGGGAAGAGCAGCGATCACTTCGCGCGTGGTGATGATCTGGCGCCGTTTCGCCAATTTGACCATGCGGGCAGCCACATTGACTGAATCACCAAAAACATCTGAATTTTCAACAATTACCGGCCCGTAATCTATCCCCACATAAATATCCGGGGCGTAATAGCCGGAAAGTTCAGATTCGGGAATGGCATCAACGGCAGCCTGCATGGCCATCGCAGCATCGACAGCGTTTTGGGCCGACGGAAAAGAACACATCACTTCGTCGCCGATGGTTTTTACAACCGTACCTTCGTGCGCAACACAGACTTTCGCCATGACGGCAATACATGCCGAAATCAGAGCGTGTGCAGCAGCGTTGCCGATTTTGTCATACAGTTTGGTGCTCTGCGCAATATCAGCGAACATTATCGCCAGCGAAGTTGATAATTCAGTCATAAGCCCTCAAAAAGACAGATTGAAGCTGTTAATGGTCTTCTGGTGTACGACTGCCACAGCTTTGTCCTCTGCATGCTAGCAGACCACGACACTATTGTCAAACCCGCAGCCAAACGGAAGCATCGAAGATATCAACAAGCCCGCGCATAAAGAATTTTAAACTCCCTTCTGTTTCTGCGGACAAAGCAGGTCGTAAAGCACAGGTATCATGACCATGGTCATCAGAGTACCGGTCAGCAGACCAAAAGATGCAACAACACCAAGTGGTGACATGCGTTCGAGACCGACGGCACTTTCGAAGGTAAGCGGCATCAGCCCGAGAATTGTCGAGAAGGTGGTTATGATAATCGGGCGCAAACGGGTTTTGACTGATTCAAAAAGAGCTTGATGCCTTGGCATACCGCTGGCAATAGAGGTATCAATAAAGTCGATGAGAATTATGGCGTTGTTCACTATCGTGCCGCCAAGTAGAATAATGCCCATCATTGCCGGCATGCACATCGGCTTGTCGAATATGATCATGCCCCAGAAAGCACCAATTAGTGATAATGGTATGGCTGCCATAACCAGAAACGGACGCCACCAGTTCTCGAACAACAGATAAAGTACTGTATAAAGAAATACAAAAGCGAATAATAGAGCCTTGGCGAGTCGCATACCGGTATCAGCCATGTCAGTCATGGTACCGGTCAGTTCTGCGCTGTAACCGCCGGGCAGTTCGATATCGCCAAGAACTTTGTCAACATCTTCGGCAACCGCAGACAATGGTCTTATCGAATTGATGCCGAGAATATCGATGGTTTCGTTCAGATTCTCGCGGGTAACCAGAGTTGGCTGCAAAACATGCCGCTGCTCGCCGAGTGAACCGATAAATAGATCGCCAGACTGACCGGGCATAGCTAATTGAGTAATGTCTTCGTTCCAGCGATGGCCGCCGGCTCCAATTTCCAGCCTGATGCCAAGATCGACGAAGCCATTCATCTTCAGTGCCGAAGGCGAACGCCCGGTAAGCGTCAGCCCAAGAAATTCACCAATCAACTGTGGCGACATGTGATAGCGGCCGGTCAGGCTCAGATCAGGCATAAAATGCGTTTCTGGCTTGCTTTTGCTCCAGTTCAGACGCAAATCACTCAGGCCATTTATTTGGCGCAGCCTTTTCTCAACGTCGTTTGCAAGATAAAACAGAATTTCCGGATCCCTTCCTGATATCATTACATCGATCGGTGCCTTGCTGGTAGCCATGGGTGTCGCACCGAATTCTGAAACCGAATAATTTATCAGTTCAGGAATCTTAGCAAATTCTTCGCGCCACTCGCTCATGATCTGCCAGATGGTCTGCTCTCTTTTTTCACGTGTTGTCAGACGCACCTGAATATCAAGTTGCTGCAGTAACTGTCCACCAGCGCCAAAACTGACCTGTCCAGGCTCCGAACCGGCAACCGTTGAAATATTCAGCACATGCGGACTGCGTCGGATTATCTGCTGCACCCGGTTAATAACCGCTTCGACGCCTTCTATGCCGGTAGATGGCGGCAAATCTGCCTTAACCGTAATCATGCCGGTATCCATACGCGGCATGAGTTCGCGGCCGATAAGCGGCAATACCAGCCGGGCAGTCGCCAGCAAAAGGACCAGAGCAGCGAACACCAATACCCATCTTAACCGCAATCCGAGGCGCAGAAGTTTAAGATAGATATTGGTTATAAATTCGAGAAAATGATCGACCACACGATAAAATCGGCTTATCAGACTACTTTCATCACTGGCTGCGAACTTTGCGAGATCGCCGTCTTTTTCGGCAACCGCCATTTTACGTAAAAGCAGGGGTACTACGGTTATGGCAGCGATAAAAGAACCGATCAGTGTCGCGGTAATCGTCATGCTCAGGGGTCGCAAAACCTGCTGGACATAACCGCCCACAAACATGATGGGTAACATAACGACCACCGTGGTCAGCATGCCGCCCCATATCGAAAAAATGACTTCTTCGACGCCCTTTACCAGAGCGGAAAAACTGTGATTTTCGGCATTGAGATGGCGCCAGGAATTCTCGACTACAACAATGGCTGCATCAACAACCATACCTACCGCTATAATCAGGCCTGAAAGCGTGACCATGTTTACGGTGAACGGTGTAAAATAAAGAAACGCGAAAGCCGTCAAAAAGGAGAGAGGAATTGAAACACCCACTATGACAGCGGCCCGCAGATTCTGCAAAAAAATCAGCACGATCAGCATGGTCAGCCAGACCGCCGAAAACAGCGCATCTTTCATGCCAGCAACGTTTACCGATATGATAGGCTCCTGGTCTGTGGTTATGGCAAATTCGATTTCAGCATAACGTTTCTGTAGTTCAGGCAGAAAGGTCTTAACACTGCTCAGAGCACCAACAGCATAGCCATCTTCTGGTTTGAGTATATTGAGTGCAATCGCCGGTCGGCCGTTGCCATGATATATACTGCGCGGCGTGCTTACTCCCAGAGTTACTGAAGCAACGTCGCCAAGCTTGATTATGCCACCCTGCTGCACACGCATAGGCATTTCTGCCAATTCCTGCGGTGTGCGCGCTTCGTTGAGTGTTTTGACCAGAGACTCACGCCCGCCAATCTCAAGATAGCCACCCGGCAGCGAAAGGTTTTGCGCGCCGATAGCCTGCAGTACCTGCGTCGGGCTGAGCTTGAACTGTCGCAACTTCTCAATATCGAGTCGAACCAGCACTTCTGGCTGATTGGCACCAAACACATCTACCTTACCGACTCCCGGCAGGCGCAACAATTCTTCCTTGATGTCATTTTCCGCCAGCAGTCTGATCGCCTTGAGATCGAGAGAAGATTCTGCGGCCGGCGAAAGGGCGAGAGTCAGAACCGGGCGATTGGCATCGGTGATTCGGAAAAACTGCGAAGTTTGCGTTCCGGCAGGAAATCTGCGGGCAACGCGATTTACCGCGTTAATCACATCAGTCATCGCCGCCGCCATATCAACGCCATATTCAAATTGCGCGTTCACCGAGGAAACCTCATCGCGCGAGGTCGAAACCACGTTTTTGATGCCGGTCAACCCCCTGAGTTCGCGATCGATCAGAGTGGTTACGCGCCGGTTAACATCTTCGGCCGAAGCCCCTGGAACTACCGTCATGGCAACGATCTGCGGCGGAACCGTATCAGGAAACAGATCGACCGGCATCATGTACCAGGAGATGATGCCCAGCGCACCAACCAACAGCCAGAAGGCTATTGACCATGATGGCTTTCTAATAATCGTTTCAATCATGTTCATCTGATCACCTCGACGCTGAAGGAAGCCGGCAACCTGACATTTTCGAGATAATTGCCCAGGGCAAGAACGGTTCCAGCCGGAACAAGTTCGGGAGAAACCGCAAAATTACCGTTATTACTACGCAACAGAGGGTTGATGGACATACGTCTCGCCCGGTCGCCTTCAACAATATATATCTGGAGCTTTTCCGGAGCTTTGAAGTCTATAAATCCGGCAGACAGAGGCACTATTACGCCTTCACGGCTTTCTACCGTTATATGTACCGGTATCTGCATATCGTAAACCAGTCCGCTAACTTCGCCGGGCTTTGAGGCTTCTACGATGACCTGACGAAATTCATTCTGTACGGGATAAATTCGACTGACAACAAAGCCATTGCTGCTACCATCCCTGAGAGTCACCGCCTGGCCAATTCGGACGCCGGCCGCCTCCTGTTGCGGAATCTGCATGATCAAACGTGTCATCGCAACATCTTCAATCGTGTAAATAGCCACACCCGGCTGCACCAGATTGCCTTCTTCCTGCATACGGAAAGAAACAATCCCGTCTACTGGCGCGAGAATCTCGGCATAGTCAAGCCTTGCCTGCCAGACAGCGACATCTTTTACGCTGGCATCTTTTTGTGATACCATCGCTGAAATCTGGGCTTTCTGCGCTGAAACCTGTGATTTAAGTGCTGCGAGACGGCTCTCTGCTTCAGCATGTCGATTGATTGTGGCATCGAGTGCACTTTTAGCGATAGCCCGGGCTTCATACAGCTTTTCATCTCGCGCCAGGGTAGTTTTCCAGTAATCCAGATTTATCTGATACGCATCGAGCTGGCTGGTTAAAGCCCGCAGGTTAGCCTGCACTGCCGATACCTGACCGGACGCTGAATCGGATCGTGCGCGCGCCGCCTGCAGCTGTGCCTTCTGTTCTTGGCTGTCGATAACGGCAAGAACACTGCCGACTGTGACCCGGTCGCCCTCGCGATATTTCAGTTCGCCTATCTTGCCAGCTGTCTCGGCTTTAATCACTATGCTGGCTGCACTTTTTACTGTAGCCAGTGCCGGAACGCTCCGATCGATCACCCCGAGATTAACAACAGCTGTCTTTACTGCCAGAGGCGGTTGAGGCATTGGTGTGGCCTGAGCTAGAGCCGCCTTTTTGCGCATCAGACCAGATACCGCGAGTGCGGCAAAAGCCACGAAAACAATCATTATCACCAGATTTTGCCAATTCAAATATTTATGACTGCTCATTGCTTTACCTCTTGCTTCATTACTGCTTTCGCCAGTTCTGCCATATTGCGCGCACTATCTTCAAATAGACCATTGCTGCTGCGCTGTAATGTCCATCTGATAACTGAAGTCTGCATCAAACCGAGTATGGCCGCCACCAGAGCACCTGGTTCGACAGTTCGTCTGACCTGTTTTTTCTTGATTCCTGCAGCAACTATTGCCGCGACCGAATCTCCGAGAAAGCCGAGATTGTAACGCATGCTCGCCAGCAGTCTGGCATTTTGCGGGTTAACCGCTTCTGACAGAAATAGCACCGGGTTGAGCCTCTCGTCGATAAGATGATGAAGATGCAACTGACAGAGTTCTTCAAGTTTCTTGCCAAAAGGCAGCTCATCTTTGACCAGGCGACTGATCGCTTCGCGCCAGGGAGCAAAAAGTGCTTCCAGTAGTGCCAGCAACAATTCTTCCTTGCTGGTATAGTGCCTGTAGATAGCAGCTTCACTTATGCCAACCCGGCCGGCGACTTCTCTTATGGTAAAATTACTGAACCCTTCGTTAAAGATCAGGTCGCGCGCAATTTCAAGAATTTCACTGCGCCGGTTTTCACCGCTTTTGCGCCGCACTATTTTTCTTTCTGCCGGCGATGAAGCGGTTTTGCTTTTATCTGCAGCTGAAGCAATCTTCTTTCTGCTTCCCGCATCGTTTACATTTCTGGTCATACGGCCTCCATCTCAGGCGCAGGTCTGCTTTCAAAGTAGCGTTACCGGCCCTGCTTTTTATTAAGTTAGTTAACGTTAACTTAAATATAATATTTTGGTCGACTCTTGTCAATAGTCAAATTGCACCAGCTGTATTGAAAAATGCGACGGTGCAGATTAGAATAGGCGCGCAATCACATAGAGGCGGGCAAATCTTGATTTATCTATATTCCGGCTGTATTTTTCTTTCGGCTTTTCTGCTGTTTCTGGTGCAGCCGATGATCGGCAAGATGTTTCTGCCCTGGGTTGGTGGTTCATCAGCCGCCTGGAACACCTGTATGTTTTTTTTCCAGGCATTGCTGCTGGCCGGCTACGGCTACACACATCTGTCGCTCGGCCGCCTCGGGCTTAAAAAGCAGTCTTTTTTACAGTTCCCGATGATGCTTCTGGCTCTGCTGTTTTTGCCGTTCATCTACAGCAACGCAACGCCAGTACCGGAAGATCCCTCGTTCTGGCTGATAGCTCAGCTCATTAAAACTATCGGCCTGCCATTTTTTGTAATCGCCGGCATCGCGCCGCTGCTGCAGATATGGTTCGCCAATACCGGCCATACTCGTGCAGTCAGTCCGTTCTTTCTCTACGCTGCCAGCAACACCGGCAGCCTTTTTGCTCTGCTGGCCTACCCGACCCTGATCGAGCCGTCATTTGATCTGGCCGGCCAGGCGCGCATCTGGACTGGCGGCTACATACTGCTGATAATTCTAATGGCAGCATGCTTTTCGCTGGTAGAAAAAACCGAAGTTGCCGCTCAAACAAAGGAGAATAAAGGCTCTGATGTGCCGCCGCCAGCCACCAGAACTATATTGTTCTGGGTCGCAGCCGCCTTTTTGCCGTCAAGCCTGTTGCTGGCGGTTACCCAGTATGTGACCACCGATCTGGTGCCGGTGCCAATGTTCTGGATCATTCCACTGATGATCTACCTGGTTACATTTATCGTCGCATTTTCAGAAAAGCTGGCACCACGGGCACTTACCTACAGCAGAATTTCCCTGCTGGTAATACTCTCATTTCTGTCACTCTACCTGTTCGTAGAAATCACCTACTTCTGGTTCAGCGTCATGGTGCATCTCTTCACACTCTTCTGCGTTGCGATGTTCTGCCACTGCGCGATTGCCGAAAACAAACCGCCAGTAAAGCATCTCACCGCATACTATCTGTGGATATCGCTAGGCGGCGTATTGGGTGGTTTTTTCAACTCTCTCATTGCACCGCAGATTTTCTCTGACTATCTTGAATACCCGCTGCTCATTGTGCTCAGCTGTCTGATGATCGATCGCTTCAACAACAGCCAGCCTGTAAAAGAAGGGGAAACTGACAACAGGATTTTTGTGCCCGGCATTGTTTCAGCCCTTGTTGGTTTCTACATTTTTGCCCTGATCATCTATTTCTCGAATCTTAATCTGCCAGAACAGATATTCCATTTTGCCACCTACCTCGGCTATGACATCAATCTGCCCGGTCTCAAAGCATTTCTCGAACTTATCAGCGTCTACCATGGCCAGATCAGACAGACTGCGTTTGCATTGTCAGCATTGGTTCCATATTTTGTCCTGACAAGGCGCTGCCGCGTTTCTTTTGCCCCACTGGTAGCGGTTGTTCTCGTGCTGATATTTGTTTATAACATCGGTCAGCACAAGATTATCAAACGATATCGTAATTTTTTCGGCGTCAAGAAAGTTTTCTTCGATACCGAAGCCAACCTGCGCTACCTGGCACACGGTTCTACCGTGCATGGAAAGCAGTGTTTCACCGATGCCCTGCGTGAAGAACCACTTACTTACTACCACCGGCGCGGCCCGCTTGGCGATATCTTTGCCCTGCCGATGTTCGGGCAGGACAACCTCAAAGTCGCCATAATCGGGCTGGGAGTAGGTTCTATGGCCGCCTATTCGAGAACCGGCAATGAGTTTGTCTTTTACGAACTCGACCCGCAGGTTGTCGAAATAGCCCAGAGAACCGGGATATTCTCGTATCTTAAGGATTTCAGCCACAACTGCCGCGTCGAAGTCGGCGACGGCCGACTCAAAATAATGCAGGCCGCACCTAAGTATTTCGACATGATAATCATCGATGCGTTCTCGTCTGATGCGGTTCCAATACACCTTCTGACGGTTGAAGCGCTGCAGATATATCTCGACCGGCTCAAGGATACCGGCATAATTGCTGTTCACATCTCAAACCGCTACATCAACCTGCAGCCCAATCTGCAGGCTCTCGCAAAAGTACATAATCTGCATCAGACATTCATTAACGATGACTCTTTCAACAGCAACGAAGCGGCCAATTATGAACGTAGTCCGGCTGAATACGCGATCTTCACCAGAGACCAGGGTATAGTCAATTACCTTGCCCGCGTATCGGGCGACACCTGGGCGCCAATAAATGACTGGCCTGATTTCAGGCCATGGACCGACAGCCATTCAAGCATATTTCCGCTTCTCAATTTCAAGGCAGACAAGCTTCAGACAGCTGCTGACAACAAAAAATAGCATCTGCTGTCTGTGCCTCTGACAACGTGCAGGACAAGCAGACAAATTCCGAATCTTAAAAAAACGGGTGGAAAAAATGACAAAAAGAACAGACCAGACAAAACTAAGGCTTTATCTGGCGGTTTTTCTGACTGTCGCGACATTTTTCGCAACAGTATTAACGTCTGGCTGCAGCAGTTCTGAACCCGAAGTGATTGTCTACACTTCAGTCGATCAGCCGTTTGCCGAGCCTGTGTTCAGAGCTTTTGCCGAAAAAACCGGAATCAGAGTCAGACCGGTATTCGACACCGAAGCGGCTAAGACCGTCGGTCTTGCTAACCGCCTGCGCGCCGAAACTGCCGCACCCAAAGCCGACGTATTCTGGAGTTCGGAGTTTTCACATACGATAAGACTGGCGAAAGAAGACGTTTTTGCGCCATACCGGCCGGCTCAGGCCGAAGACATTCCCGCACATTTTCGCGATGCTCACAATCTGTGGACAGGTTCCGGGCAACGTGCCCGCGTGCTGATCATCAACAAAGACAAGCTGCCGCCGGAAGAATGGCCGAAGTCACTTGCCGAACTGCTCGCCGAAAAGTGGCAACCAGAACAGATTACTGTGGCAAGACCTCTTTTCGGCACCACCAATACCCAGGCATCTGCCATATATGCGCGCGAAGGCGAGCAAGGACTACGCAACTTTTTCGACAGCCTGAAACAGGGTCAGGCCGCATTTGTCGATGGTAATGCCTCGACCCGCGACCGCGTAGTAGCCGGCACCAGTCTGGTTGGGCTGACCGACAGCGACGACGCAGTTGTTGCGATCAAGCGCGGCGACCCGGTTGCCATGCTTTTTCCCGACCAGGGCGATGACCAGTCCGGCACCCTGCTGATACCTAATACTGCTGCACTGGTTAAAAATGGCCCGAACCCCGACCAGGGCAAAGCCTTTCTTGACTATATCACCAGTAGCGAGGGCGAACTTATGCTGACCCGTCTTGGTGAAGGCTTTTTTCCGATTCGCCGAAATCTCGCAACGCAACTCGACTGGTTGCCGAAAAACGGCGTCAGAGAACTACAGGTATCGCTGCCGGAAGTTGCCAATGCTATAGCTTCCGCCAGTCTCATCATCAACGAAATGTTTCTGCAGTAATGGCACATCGTTGGGATCCGGCTACCGGCTACTATCAGCGCACGCTGGTGCTGGTCATACTGGTTTACCTGCTCCTGACACTTCTGCCACTGACTCTGCCATTTCTTGACACCGGCTGGAAATCAACAACCAACAATGGCCCTACCATAAAGCTTCTTGGCCGTTCACTGCAACTCGCCTCTTTGTCAGCATGTATCGCGGTCGGGCTCGGTCTGTTTGCCGGTATAGGCCTCTGGCACGCGCAAAGCCCGGTTTACCGGCTGCGCGGACTGGTTATCCTGAGTATGCTGCTGCCACCATATCTGCTCATACAGGGCTGGATGTCGCTGGCCTGGTCACCACCACCAGGACTGTCATTCATAAAGACTCCCGCCGGGCTGAGCTGGGCAGCGCTGATCCTGGGAACTTCGATGGCTCCTCTTGCTGCTGTTCTGATCGGGATCGGACGCTGTTTCATTCCGCTCGCCGCGTTGGAAAGTCTGGCTTTGCAACAGGGCACCGGCACGGCGTTGCGAAGAGTGGCTGTTCCGGCGGTTCTGCCACTACTGGCGGCTGCCTGGCTGATAATCGCAATGCTCTGTCTGCTTGAAGGCGGAGTACCCCTGAGTTTGCAGTTTCCGGTCTTTGCCACCGAAATTACCTCGCGTTTTCTTGGCGGCGAAAACCCTGTCGCACTGGCAAAAAACGTGTGGCCGCTTTATTTTTGCTCTCTACTGCTGGGAATCTGTGCTCTTCTGGTCATTCGCCGCTGCCGACACAGCAGCGATGGCAACACACCAGGCCCGCAACACTTTATGCTGCATGTAAACTCGCTGCCGGCATGGTTCCGATTGATGACAAAAACCGGCTGGTTAATTTTGTCAGTGCTGATCGCGCTGCCTTTGTCAGGGCTGTTGCGCCTCGCTTTTACCGGCAGCGTATACAATCTGACCATGAATTATGACGGCATGGCGCTGCTGCGATCACTGCTTCTTGCACTGGCAAGTGCTTGTCTGGCGGCGCTGCTCGTCGTGCCGACCGCAGCGGCACTGGCAGAAAAAAAACGCAGCTGGCTTCTGCTGCCGGCATTGCTGCCGCTGGCGCTGCCCGCCAGCATCACCGGTATTACCTGGGCGGCGTGGGGTGCTCGCATGCACGCCTGTTGTCGCTGGCTGCCTGAGATCACGCCGCTGCTGCTGAGTCATCTCGGACGCATAATGCCCTTTGCCCTGCTGGTTTCGCTCGCGTTATGGAGTCTGCAGCAGCGCAAGTCTCCGCGCGAAGCCGTTTTTATGCATAGACACCACTTCTGGCAGCGTATACGCGTAGAATGGCCACATTACCTGCTGGTTTTCATGGTCGCTGCCGTTTTTTCACTGCGCGAACTCGAGATTTCGCTGCTCACAGTGCCACCGGGTGGTGAAACCCTGCCGATACGGGTATTCAACCTGCTGCACTATGGCGCCGGCTCGGACGTTGCCCGCCTCAGCCTTCTGCTCGCCGTTCCGATAACCATAGCGGCATTACTTATTGCACAAAAGTGGGAAAAAGCCTGATGACAAATGTTACCAAACCATCACCGATGCAAGCCATCAGCGTAAAAATTGCAAATCTCTGCTTCAATCGTGACCGGATGACAATCATCAGCAACCTTTCTTACGAGTTTGCTGGTGGTCGTGTCACTCTGCTGACTGGTCCTTCGGGCTGCGGAAAAACCACACTTCTGCGCCTGTTGGCCGGACTTGAAGCTCCGGATTCCGGCGAAATAACTTGCAATGGTGCCCTCTGGAGCAGTTCCCGTCAGATCATGCCCCCCTGGCTGCGCAACCTTAACATGCTTTTTCAGACAGACGCACTCTGGCCTGATCAGACTGTCGGCGAGCAGATAAACTGGGTAAAAAGCCGCAGTAAGCAAAATGCGAACGCAGTGAACATAGATGAAATTACGACAGGGCTTGCAATAAACGAGCTGCTGCAGCGTTACCCGGCGGGGCTCTCCGGCGGCGAGGCCCGCCGTTGCCAGCTCGCCCGCATACTGGCTGGGAATCCTTCATTGCTGTTGCTCGACGAACCGCTTTCCGGCCAGGATAGCATGACAGCCGGCAAAACTGCACAGCTGCTGGCAAACCTGTTTGCCAGAAATCCTGTTACCGCTATTGTGGTGAGTCATGAAACCGCACTATTTGCGGATTTTGGCTGGCAACCGCTTCATCTGCCAGATATCAACGGCTTGCCGCTCGTTTCGATATCCACAACGCCGTAGCAATAGAGATCAGAGGCAGTAACAGCATCGGGTCATCGGCGGCGGCTGAAATATGATTGATGATATTCAGCAGCATTGGATGCTCGTGATAGAGCCTGCCACCAACGTACACCCCTGAACTGACCAGAGTCAGGAACCTGAAAAAGCCGCGATCAGGACCGGCAACAAAAGCAAAGAAGCCCATTGCCACGCCAGATGCTCCGGCCAGCAGAAAGTGCTGCTGCTCAAATATGGCGCCTTCGGTAATAATCAGCATCCTGATGTTTTCTACCAGAAAGAAGAAGCCGAATATGAAAGAAATCCATCTGACCGAAGGCAACGGCCTGTAATCTTCCGGTGTCGCCTGTTTTATCTGGCCTGGAGCGCCATCAGGCTGACGATCGTTGCGCGGATCTCCAGTTGGCTCAGGCGGCTGCCGGTGCTGAGCTGGCGGTGCCGTACGATTGCGCGCTGCCTGTATGGCTTTCGCAACATAATCATCGTCACTTTCTTCATCGGCAGGAGGCGGGGGTGGCGGCATAACCGGTCTTGCTGGTTTTGAAGGAGCAGGTGGAGGTGGCGGGGTTGCAGGCTTAGCCGATGGTCTGGCAGAAGGCGGTGGTGGTGGTGGCGGTGGTGGTGGCGGTGGTGGTGGTGGTGGAACAGCTGCCCTGGCGGGTGGAGCGGCTGAAGGGCGCGGGACTGCCGGTGGCGGAGAGGCAGGCTGGGGCTCAGGCATCTTCACAGCAGTAAATTCACCGGTTTTTTGGGCAGATTCAGGAATACTGAACATCATAGTCGGCAGGTTACCGCTCTCAGGCTGAGGCTTTTGCGGGCCTTCAACAACAGATATCACAATGTCGGCAACTTTTATTTCGTCGTTCTGATATATTGGAACCGGCCCTGATGGCTTTTCACCATTGACCCAGCTGCCATTTGAACTGCCAAGATCTTCGAAACAGATTTTGTCATCATTCATTACAAAATGGGCATGTTTGCGGCTGACCAGGCGGCTCGCAAGAACCATCTGACAATCATTACCACGCCCGAGAACCCACGGGAACCCTTTTACCGCAACCGGTTCAGCACCACCAGCAGAAAGCAGCAGATCGCCAGTATCCGCTGCAACTGGCTGAGAATCAGGCCGGGCATCTCCATATCTAGCGGCAGACTGCGCCGCCTTACCGACCAGCCCGGCAGCGGCGGCCACGGCGGCACCTTTCAGCAGATTTCCGGCAGCAGCAGCAGCCTTGCCGGCAAATTCCGAACCTATATCAGGTGAGTTTTTCGGAAACGGGAAAGCGCCCAGATCAACCGGCGCTCCACCAGACGAAGAACCGCCTGAACTGCCCGGCCCACCCGAAGGCGAAAAACCACCAGGCCCTGATGGCCCGCCAGAGGAGTCTGGATCATCGTCTTGAGCGGGGCTGTTTACATCTGGCAGAGAATCGATATCAGGCAGATCGAGATCGATGAAATCGCCCTCAGGAACATACGCCGGCAAACTGCTCTCGGGAGCATCACCGATCTTTTGCCATTCTGCTTTCAATTCCTGTATTGACTGCGAAATATCAGCAGGGTCGACGATGCTTCCATCGCTTTTGATCAGACAATTTCTGACTGCGTCGGCAGTTACATCGACCACCTGTACGTGCAGGCCCTTGTCGCTGCGGTTGACATTCCAGGTTTTGCCAGATGAGCCGGTAAGCACAGCTGCCTGAAACATATTGTTTTCCAGAGTAAAAACCATCTGATGCGTCGCAGAATACAGGCTGAGACTGCGATCGTCGAGAGAGCCATCCCAGTTGCCGGGAGACGCGGCGGGCGGGGCATTCTGAAATACCGCCATGGCAACGATTCCTGAGCACAGGGCGACCGCTGCATCGGCAATCAGTTTTTCATCGCTGCCAAAATTGTCTATTTGCGCCGCCAACTGCTCGAGTGCAGGCGCAAAGGGAGTCAGATCGAGCGATTCTTTGACGGTCATGAACTGCCTCCGGTTTTGCCGAAACAGATGTCGGTCACCAGCAGATCGTATTTGATGACCAGCCCGAACATGACATAGACGGCAATACCTACCTGAGGAATATCAATAACTGCCGCCTTGAAGATGTTAAAACCCTTGTCGATCAGCGACATGGCCTTTATCGCCGGGGCTACCGCCGTCCCGCCCGAAAACACTATGCCGAGAAGCGCGACGCCGAGTGAACCACAGGCAACCAGTGTACTGGCAATATTGGTGATTTCATCTATTCTGGCAGTGGCAATTTCATAATCACCATATCTGCAGCTGACATCGACGACCTGAGTACTGAAATGATGACGCACCGGCTCCCAGTCGCGCTCGAGCCATTGTTGCGTTGCGTATTTGTAAACATTACCAACCACCAGATTCGGCTGCCGGCCGAGCACAGCAAACTTCATCTTGATATCCTGCATGTCGAGATCTTTGATCTCTTCACTGATCGGATGGCTGGTCATTTGGTTGACAAACTCGCCGATAAGCGCATCGAGGACCTTTTCAATTCCGTTATCAGCTATCTCACCAGAAGTATTGGACGCCTTGATGATTTTTTCGACCTCTGCCTTAACCTCTGCATTATGCTCACAGAGCCAGTCAAGAACCCAGGCGGCAAAGCCCTTTGCCTTTTTGCATACCCAGCCGATAAAAGCTGAGGCCATACGGTAAATCAATTTGCCAAGCCGGGTAAACAGACTGGCAGCAAAATTCAGAACAGCCTGAAATACTTCCTGCATGGCATTGAAAAAATTTGAAACCCAGCCTGAGGCGGTAGTCAGGGCGTCATCGGCAGCGCCTTTAGCCCGGTTTGCCCACTCTACCAGCTCATCCCAGTGTTTGCTGGAACTGGCAAGCAGATCGCGAAATGCCGCAATTTTTGCACTCAGAGCTGCGGCAAGGTCATCAATTACCTTAACCAGATCGTCGAGCATACTGCCGATAGATTTGGCCAGGCGCCCCCCCAGGTTGCCGAGACCCTCGAGAAAGCCGTTGATCCCGGTTCTTATTCTCTTCAGCATGGGTGCAATGTATTTTGTCGCTTTTTCGCCGAGAGACCCGAAAAAATCGCCAAGCCACGAAGCACCACGCGCTATCCAGCTGCCAAATCTGGTTTTGGCCAGCCATTCGATCTTGGCGCGCCCCCAGCTGGAAATACCGTGTCCGGCGGCTGTCAGGTGCTTACCGCCTTCAAGCAGGTTAAGCATAATACCGATGAGGCTGCTCATCAATCCTTCAAAGCGGCTTTTAACCAGATCTTCATGCCCCTTGAAGCGCCTGAAAAAAGTATCTGAGCCTTTTACCGCAACCAGCAGCAATTGTACTCCGGCGATGGCGAGATCGATGTCTTCTTCCTTTTTGCCGGCCAGCTGAAGACAGAAATGGTAACGGTAATACTGCAGTTTTTTCTGAAAAGCCGCCGAATAGAGCTTGAGACGATAAGGTGTCAGATCGGCTTCGTAAGCCTTTATGCGCCCTTCCTGCTCCTGATCGAGCAGCATCAGAAAAACCTGTTTTTTATCAGGATCAGTGGGCAGTAATATCGCCTTTGCTTTTAATTCAGCCTTCTTGAACGCTTCTTCGATTTCAGGCAGTCTGATTTTCCACAGGCCTTTGGCTGCTGTCTTCTGCTGCGGCAACGGCACTGACTCTTTGCCAATCGAAGGTGTGAATCTGGCGAGAGCCACACCGAAAAGTTTACGCTTTTCGCCCGGCATTTCTACCGGCAGAATCAGATTGCCGCGAACCTCACCGCCGGTGACCTGCTCTGGCAGAATTTCCAATGACTCGATCGCGGGATCCTGCTGCAAACCTTTCTTTTCGGCCAGGCAGGACAATGTTATTGCTGGCGCTACCGGTATGACAACAGTCTTTTCAAGCGGTACCGCCTTTTTGCCTTCTCCAAGCATGAGCCTGACTTCGTCATAAAAACGATCTTTTGGCCTATATGAAAGCTCGGCCGGAGCTGCATAGCGCAGTTCAACGAAACCTTCGCCGTCGGTGCGGGCACCTTCGGTCAAAATGCTTCCCAGTGGCTTGGCCTGAGAAACCTTATCCCAGACGAACTGTACCGGCATATTGGCAAGCGGGTCGCCAGTCGCTTCCTGGCGCAATTTGATACGGGCAGTAATTTCCTGGCCGGGCTGCGCCGGTAATTCCGGCGAAAAAGTGACATCGACCGCAACCTGGGCCGGGCAAAGGACAAATGGTATTTCAAGCTTGCCGGTCGGCCGCTCTGAGGGCTTAACCCGAGAAAAGGCTTTAACAACCAGTTTGCCGCGCGAGGGCTCTTTGAGCTCGGGCATGGCCCGAGCACTGCACCAGGTGCTGACTGGTGGAATGACACCCTTATCGAGTTCTGAACAAATCAGAACATCTTCTTCAAACGATGATTCAAGCCTGAATTCGAAGTCTTCATCAGGAGCGCGAAAAACTTCGCCGGTAGCGGCATCGACCTGCTCTACCCACACTGTCAGCTTGCACGTGCTCTGACCGTCTGCCATCAGCCAGATTTCTGAATCTTTCCAGCATTCGTCGGGAGAAACGGTATAACCCATCGCCTGTGCCGGTTCAGCCACATAGACATCACATTCGGCGTTAAGCGGCTCAAGTTGCGCAGAATCTGAAGCCACCGGTAATGCTTTGATGTAGACGCGCACAGGTTTGCTGAATTTATCGGGGTTTTTATAGCTGACAAACTGGTCGGTTACAGCGACGCTGGCCGCAACGACTTCGCCCTGATCCTGAATCGTGAAAGACAGCCAACCGGCCGGTTCACAGACAAATTCAGGACTCTGAAAATCACAGGGATTATACTGACCGTTCTGATCGCGGGCAAGCATGCGCACGCGAATCGCGGCCGGCACCCAGCGTTTACTGGCAGCATCATATTCTATCGAAAAATCTGGCATGTCAGAAAACCTCCAGGATATAGGCGGGGCCGCCGCCAGGCGAGACAGTTACGGTGGCTGTGCAGGTCTGGCCGCCACCTGAGCCGGTAATATAAATCATAGAAGGTTGCGGTATCGTATTGGCAGGGGTATCAGCTCTCTGGCCGACCAGACAGGTAAGCCGGCAACCACCGGTAATCTGGCTGAGTGTCATCCAGCCTTCGCCCTGCCCGGCAAGCGTAATGGAAGCATCGCCGGCCGGAACCAGCGGACCGTTGTTTTCGCTTTTCCAGACAGCGACCAGCAGTTCTGCCGGAGCTTCGGCGGTTACTGCAAGATTGTAGCTGCTTACCTGAAGGACGTAGGTCGTGGTGTTCACGGCAGCATCAGCGGCACCAGCGCCGATAGCAGCGCCAATAGATGGCGGCACGCCGGCCTGCATGAGCTCGGCCGAGCCCTTGGCCTTTATCCACGAGGTGATCTGTGTGGTAAGCGGATCGTTGGTATTGACGTTTTCCCACCAGCCCTTGTCGTGAGCGAACAGAGTTTCTTCGCAGAGCATCAGCATGAATCCGGCAAAGGCGGTAAAACTCAGAAACGAGGCAACCCGGCCGCTGACCGGCAGGGACTGCCCAGTGCGAGTCAACACCAGATAAAGCGTATAAAGCGCAAGCCCCCAGCCAAAAGTAGGCCCGTATTGCCACGACGAGCATGAAAACATGCCGGCTGAGACACCAAGAAACATCAGCTGTGACAGACCTGCATAAGAAACCTTTTTGAAAGCCGGCTGACCGGTCTGACCGGCCATCTGCATAGCAAAACGGGCAAGCCAGCCGCCAAGAGCAAGCGGCAGAATCGAGCCAACCATGCCGAGACTGAGAAAACTCAGCATGTTCTGCGACTGATGTGGCAGTTTATCACTGAGCCAGCGCGAAAAAACAATACCAACCGCCAGCGCCGCCAGATTAAAACCGAGATGCGGCGTACAGGCGGACGCCACCTGTTTTGGCATCGAGAACAGCCGGCGCAGACCATTTATCAAACCGTTACTGCGAAAAGCTCGCCACATGCCGAGCACCACCGCGCCGCCGAGCAGCCAGCCAAAAGCCGCTGGCCATTCGTTGCCCTTGATCGCGATATGACTGCCAACCTTGAAATCGCCAAGAGTATAATCGATGTACCATGGCAGGCCACCGCCGAAAACTGTGCTGTTATAGCTGCCAAGACGCGAAAACATCATGCTGATATTGCTGTTTTTGTCGAAGCCATCGTTGCCAACCGCTATCAAAAAAGTATGCAGCAGAAAGGCGATTACACCGAAAATCAGCATTACATGCACACGCCGGAAAGTATTACGCAAAACCTGCACCAGCAGGCTACGCAGATCGAAACTGACAAAACCGGGTAATTCAGCCGCCGATTTCGGCTCTTTGCCGGTATAAGATGGCTGCAAAGGCTGGGCTTCCTGTGATTCTCGCTGCCCTGAACGATGTTCGGCGACAGCATGCTTCTTTTCAGCAGAAGCGGCGCGAGATTCGGTTTCGAGATACTGACCGGCGGCAGGCGGCGCCCAGGCGCTGCCGTTCCAGATCAGCCATTTTCCCGTTTCGGCCGAGATCTGCCACCAGTTGCCGTCGCGATCCTGGCACCGCAGCTGATCGACTTCACGCACAAAGGCATCAGCACCGAGCCGGCCAGTTTTGAGCTCCTGGCGCAGGCGCACATATTTTTGTTCGAGTTTTTGCCGCAAATCCTAACCTCTCTGACTATCGAAAAAGTATAAGCGCTGTAGATTCACAATTCAATAGGCTTAACGCAAATTTGCCAACACAGAAGCAGCAAGTCTGCATAACCCGTATTCCTGACCCAGCCAGAGGTTGCCATCTGGGTCCTGCAACATGCACATTACTTCATTGCCGATCAGACCATCTGATTCTCTGATAATTTTTATACTTCCATCTTCGGCAAACCTCGTCAAACCATCGAGTTCAGAGCCGATCCAGATGATTTTATCGCGATCTTCGCAAAACGAGCGCCCCTTGTTACCGGCCAGCCCATCAGCCTGGCGCATTATTTTCGCCGTACTGATATCGCCTTTTTTCCAGTCAGGGAAAAGCGTAACGCCGCCACGGTCAAAAAAACCGGTGCCAATCCACATTCTGCCAAGCGAATCTTCGAACAGCGCCGACACATTGGCGTGTGCCAGTAGATTATCAGTCGTATAAACTGTTTTATCGTCACCTGACCAGTGCAGCAGACCGCCATCCGGCGAAATGTAACTGCCAATCCATATTCCTCCGGCCGAATCGGCGGTAATTGCCCGCACACGTTCGCCCGGCAACCCGTCGGCAACGCTGTAATGACGCCAGTTGCCAGCAGCCGAACGCGCGGCCACCCCACGCCAGGTGCCCACCCATAATTCGCCCTGCCGCGACCAGCATAATGCCATAACTTTGGGATCAGGCATGGCAGAAGTATGATTATGCCAGACTCCACTGCGGTCAAGACAGGCCAGGCCCATCTCATGAGCAACCCACAGATTTCCTGACGGATCAACCAGCAATGCTTCTATTCGAACCAGTTCCATTGGTGCAGTAGCAATGCCAGCACTGGTATCGACACCGCGGCGCCAGTCAAAACGCTTGAGACCAAACAGGCCGCCGACCCAGAGGTGTTCACCGTCAAGCGCGAGTCCCCTGACCTGATCACCTTGACAAAAATGCTGCCAGCCGGGCGGCAGAACCCGCACCGGCGGAGGTGGCGGCGAAAACGGCCAGAGCCACCAGGCCATACAGATCATCAGCAACCATATCAGCAGCGTTTTCCGACTGCCAGTCTGCTCTGCATTACTTTGAATATACTGTTCTTCTTTCATGTTGCTATCAGTTGCAAAAGAATATCACATAATTCAAGCGTAATAGAATTGCATATTCGACAATTGTGCGATTCAAAAAGACCATCTGCGCTCCAAAAAAGCAGCTGATGGCAAGAACAGCAAAGTAGACAAAACCAGACCGCAGGATTAAAGTAAAGTGTATATAAACCTCCGGGAAAAAGACCGGCAGTGATTTTTTTGTATCGTATCGAAAGGGGAGCAAACAATGAGAAAGAGTATTCTGGTGTCTGTTTTTGTCGCCGTCATGCTGCTGGCGTGTCAAGGCGTGCTTTATGCGAGCTATGGCCTTAATGTCATCGAAAGCGACAGTATCGGCGTAATCTATTTCAATCTTGGCAAGGCCTACAATATGCTGAGAGAACAGGTCAAAAATTTTGACAAGACCTCTGACGCCAATACCAGGCAACAGGTAGAGCAGATGCTCGGCACGATGGCAGATAAAAGCCCGTTTGGCAAAGATTTATCTGTCGCAAAGATCAATGAAGCCATCGAAAAATGGCACAATGACGGGGTTTTTATTCCGACTGGCGGCGTCTGGATTTCGGTATCGAAAGACCTGCAGCCAAAAGTGGTAATTGAAGCAAGCATCAAACCCGACAAAATAGCGGAATATCTCAAGTCAGCACCCAACACCCAGGGCGTCGATTTTACCCCCAAAAACAATGTTATCAGTTTTAATGCGCCAGGCATGGACCTGCCCGTAGAAATCAGCAGCGAGCGCATAGTGATTGGAAAGGTTGCTGCGACGCCGCAACAGCCTGGCGACAGCTGGCAGCCCTATTATAAGCGCGTTACTTCTCCCGATCAGCATCTTGCTGTAGAACTCGACGTACAGTCCGTTATCGAAAGCGTCCTGACTCTGCATCAACAGCGTTCAGCCGCGACCAGCGAAAAGATCTGCGCCGCCAACATGCGTGTAATGATGGGCGCTACCGAGATGTATAACATGGATAATGCAGAAATGATGTCTAAACTGGATATTGACAAACTGGTAAAAGGACAGTATCTCAGAGAACCACCAAAGTGCCCGAACGGCGGCACCTATTCAGCCTCCGGCGATCTGGCAACAGATGGCGAGATTGCCTGTTCAATCCACAATACTGTCTCTAACCTCAAAAAGTATGACGGCCCGGCGCAGCCGGCAGCCAAAATCGACGTGGCCAGTCAACTGCCTGACCCACGTTTACAGCACATCGCACGCGCCCGCATATTTGCCGACACGACCGGCATGCTTATCGCAATAGCCGTTAAAGATGAACCAACCAGACAGCAGTTCAAAGAAATGCTGCATCAGAATCTCAAAATGGTTGAGCAGCAGCTTTCGCAGAACAAGGGTGATGCGCGTGTTGAAACCGTTAAAAAAATGTTCGCGGCACTCACCCATGTCGATCGCGCACCATGGCTCGGAATCTCGGTCAAACAAAGTGAAAACGAGCAGATTCTTGTCGGCACAGCTGTTGTCGGAGTTCTGGCAGCTATCGCGATACCTAACTTTCAAAAAGCGCGTGGCGAAGCCAGAAAAAAAGCATGTTACGCCAACCAACGAGTATTGATGGGCGGCGTAGAAATGTACAACATGGATAATGCCGAGATGATGCACGAGTTGAACATGCAGGCACTTGTCGATGGGAAATATCTAAAAGCAATCCCGCAGTGCCTGGATGGCGGTGTTTACAGCTCTGAAGGCGATATCGCCGAAAATGGCAAAATCAAGTGCAGCATTCATGGCTCAGTAGACTGGTAATAACCTGTTAAAAAGACCGGTCACGGCAGATTCGCCGTGACCGGTCTTTTTTTACCAACTCAAAAACTAGGCCAGCGGCAGACTCATGTCGCTGCAACAGAGGCGATCGTGAAAATCTATGATGGGATCCTCAGCAACACGGGTTCCCAGAGTTTCAATCAGTCGGCAGACGGCGTAGTTTTTAGACTGCTGCTGATATTCTTCCAGCCATTGTGCGTATTTGCCCTCGATATCTTCGGGCAGCGGGCAAACGAATTTGAGCCGCTCGATATGCAGTCGGTGAGGTTTTGGCGTTAGACGGGCGCGATAACAGTTCTGCTTTGCGCATAGAAGAGTATAAAGGCTATCGGCATTGATTTCGCGGCTGAACTGCTCAAAAGCAGGCGATTTCGGGTCAAGATACTGACCGACTACTATCAGTCTGATGCCTTTGCAGGTTTCGTAAATGCGCCAGCCGATATCGCGCTGTGCTCTGTTTTCGAAGAGTTGCCGCAGGCGTTCGACAATGGTGGCTTTTTTATCCTTCTTGCCGCCAAAACCGATGGTTTCCCAGAACGAGCGCTTGTAATCGTCAATGTCGAAGATGCTGACCGAGCTGCTGTTAAGTATAAGCGCGCCATGACGGTTGCGCGTTACCACGTTGTAATCGTCTATCTCGTGGCTAATTTCTTCTCTTACCGGCTTTTCATAAGTATTGTCACGTTCTATCGCGCCATCGATAAGCATCTGCACACGCTCAGCTTTTGCCGCACAGAGAGACTGCGCATCGTCTTCTGAAAGATTGGATCCGGCAGAACAGATTATGCTTACGGGCTTTCCATCGTAGATTACCTGAAATTCGCCTGAACGCCAGTATCTGAAAAGATGCATACGGGCCAGAGCTTGTGAACTTGCGACGTATTTATCCATGCTTTACCTCACACAACAGTAGACTAAGCCTCTTCGGATGACCCGGCATAGGCAGCCAGAGTCGCTTCGCCGGCAGACATATGATAGAACCAGAATGCCACAACTATGATGCCGGCGGATTGAACCAGACAAAGCCGATCAGGGGTCATCAGGTCACCAAGATAGCCAAACACCAGATAAGCGACCGGAAATGAAAAGCTGATCAGCGCCTGCATGGCAGCAAAAAAGCGACCCTTTTCCTGATCAGGCACCACTTTTTGAAAGAGGGTCACAAATTTTACGTTGGTAATGCCGAGCGAAGCCCCGGCAAAAATCAGCGCCAGTCCGAAGCCCCACTTGTCTATCAGCAAACCCGGCAGAATCATGCTGCCGCCATAGATCAGCATACTCAAAGCACCCAGACGGATTGTACGGCCCTGGCTTCTGATCATCGCAGCCGAAAAAGTTCCCAGCAAAATGCCAACCCAGAGGGCGGCTTCCAGCAGACCCATAAGTGTTGCGCTTCCCTGCAGGCTCTTTTGCACGTAGAGCGGAACAATAACCAGGGTCGGCGTTGCAAAAAAGTTAACGAGTCCAAAACCAACCAGTAGTTGCTTTAGCAATGGAAATCGCAGCCAGAGGTCTTTTTCATCGACGGCCGGGGCTTCATTCGGTTCGGCCGCAGCAGCCGCTGTTTCGGCTTTTTCTGGCGCCTGAGCGGATTCAGGAAATACCAGAGTCATTTCGATGAGGGCCGAAAAAACATAAGAAATCGCATTAAGCAGCACCAGCAAAGGAATGCCAAGCCAGGCAATCAGTACGGCGCCAAGCACCGAACCGCCGAAACTGGCAAGATACTGACTGGAAGCCTGGTAAGCGACAGCCTGTTCAAGATCTTCAGCAGAAACCAGGCTGGGCAGACACTTGGTGATAGCCGGATTGAAAAAGCCCTCGGCAACAGCCACGAGAAAACCGAAAAGATATGTCGTCGCAAGCGTCAGAGTGCCGTTACTCAAGCACCAGGCCACATAACCCATCAGAGCAGCAGAAGTCAGATCACAGGTCACCAGCATGAACTTTGCCGGCATGCGGTCTACCACGCGGCCGATCAGTCTGAAGAAAAGCAGAGAAGGCAGTGCCCCGGCAACCATGAAAGTGCCCAGCGCAAAGCCGCTGTGTTCAGCGCCGACTGATAGAATCCACCAGACAATCGCGATCTGATATACCCTGGTGCCGGCCTGACTGGTTACCTGTCCCAGCCAGAGCCTGAAGAACTGCCGATGTGCGAACAGAAAGGGTCTTTTATTGTGCATTAACTGGTCCGCCAATTTGTAAACTCAAACAATGAGCCATTTCAGGCCTGTCCTATCTTATTGAAAATACCTGACAATTTCAACCTGTAGAAAATTCAGCGACCTTTTTCAAGCACTTTGCGCATGATAAACCAGGTTATTGGCAAAATTATCAAAACCGGTGAGAAAATCATCAGTTCAACCAGGTCAAATGCTGTAATAAAAGGCTTCTCCGCGTTAAAACAATGTTCATATTTCCGGTAGACGGCTGAATCGTGAACTGGCCCATGGTAAATGCAATATATCATGCCTTCACCGGCCAGATCGCCAGCAGACTTATAGCTGCAATTAGTTGTCGGAGGAACCGGCATCGGCCTGAGAAATTCTTCGAGTGGCGAATTTGGATCAAAAAGCAGATTATCATCGAGACTGCGCAGAACAGGTTGTTTTCCGGCAGCCTTGTAGCGCTCGAACGCCCGCACGATTCGCTTTTGCATCTTGAAACAGTTCATGTAGCGAGGCTCAGGACGAACACCAGCAATAAATTCCAGACGGAACCCGATTTCATCCCGGATATTGCGAAGCGTCAGACTGTCGGTCTCACGAAAATATGGCGGACTGAAGAAGTCAGCCGACATCGAAGCAAGCGGAGAACCGGCCGCTTCGTAAACCTTCGTGTCAAAAGCGGCAAAACTCGTGAAACATAGACTCAGCATCAATAACAGCAGGCCAAACAGTTTCATGATCACCGCTCCAACAAGCAGACAGAACTTTATGCCAACAATGTATCAGATTCGCAGCTTGCCTGGCAGTTTTTTTGTCGCCTGACATGCAAATCTTCTGTTAGATTATACAGCAACACACTGAAACAGGAGAACCAGCAAAATGAGCAATGCCAGACCAGCCCTGCCGGGCCGTTGTTACTGGGTCATTCCGGACAACTTTCTGGCTGGAAGCTTTCCTTATAACCCCGGCAGCGACACCCCGCACGATTTTCTGCATAGTCTGTTCGACAACGGCATAGACAGTTTCATCGACCTTACTGAAGAAGACGAACTCGTTCACTATCAGCCAGTTCTTGCCGGATTGACCGCAAAAGAGATCAGATATCAGCGCTTTCCCATCATCGATTACTCGGTGCCGACTCTGGCTGAAATGCAGCAACTGGTCACAACCATCAACCACCTGCTGACGCAAGACAGACATATATACCTGCATTGTCGGGGAGGCATCGGTCGCACCGGCACTGTTGTCGGCTGCTGGCTGCGCAGCCGCGGCCACGACGGGGAATCGGCTCTTGCTGAACTGGAGAACCTTTTCAGCGCAAGCAATGCGTCGCGCTTTGCGCGCAGTCCCGAGACCGAAGAGCAGCGGGAATTCGTGAAAAACTTTGTCAGCGCCGCGAATAAACCTTGAGCAACTGTGTAAAGATCATGTTTATGCGCCGGCGGCTTTTTTTAATAGCAGAAATATCATAACTCTGCAGACTGCCGATAAGCGCTTCAGCTTCAAGAGTCAGGATATTGAACGAGTGTTCGATCGAAACGTGCCTGATTCGAGTTGCCATTTCAGCCATTTCATCAATAAGAATCGCATTGTCAGTTGGCGCAAAGCCGCTCAGGAACTCTTTTGAAACGATTTCACAGAGTTTCCAGGGGCTTGTCAACTGCTCAAAGGCTTCGGGAGGCAACTTATACTCTTCATCTTGAGGAGGTTCTGAGGCGGCGACATGTGCAAGAAACCTGCCTGCTTCTGAAAAGAGTCGCGTCAGGCTTACCGGTTTAATGATGAAACCGTCGAACAGACCTTTCAGCTCTTCAAGTTCAGCAAAGCTGTTGGTCGCCGTAACCGCTATAATCGGAACAGAAGCGAGCCCCGAAATACAACGCAGTTCTCTTGCCGCACAAACACCGTCTTTTTGAGGCATGCGCAGATCCATAAAAATAAGTTCTGGCAGTTCTTTCTTTGCCAGTTCAACAGCTTCATTGCCATCTGACGCGCATATTACCGTAAGCCCGGCATTTTTCATGGCTTCAGCGATTAGCTCGCGATTTGAGGCGGTATCATCAGCAACCATGATCTTCTGCCCGGAAAATCGCAGGACTCCATTGCGGGGTGCATCGGCCGCAGCACGCCTTTTCGAACGTTCCGGAATTTTCACTTCCCTTAGGATGATGTCAAAACGGGTTCCCTTGCCAAGCTCAGTCTTAACCTTGACCGTGCCATTGAGAAGTTCGACGAGACGCCGGCATATCGCCAGACCAAGGCCAGTGCCGCCGAACCTGTTCTGGAATTTCCGTCTGTACATGGGGTCAAAAATCTGTTCGGGCTGCTCGCAGTCAATGCCGATTCCGGTATCTTCAACAGTTATCAGCAGGCTTATCAGATTCTGCTGCGATGAATGGCCCAGTGCCAGGCGAATGCTGACGGAACCATGATTGGTAAACTTGATGGCGTTACTGACAAGATTGATAAGTATCTCGCGAATACGCCCTTCATCCGACAGAATCAACGCCGGCACCTCAGAATCGACCTGCGCGAAAAATTCAAGACCTTTACGTGCTGCTTCTTCACTGAACATTGAATCGATTTCGGAGAAAAGATCGACAGGATTCAATGGGCCCTCGATCAACTCGACACGACCGGATTCAAGCCTGACCAGGTCGTGAATGCTGTTGATGATGTTGATCAGACTTCTGCCGGCTGAAATAATCGAACCGGCATACTGCTGAACCCTGGCATTTTCAGCCAGCGGCGCCAGCAACTCGCTGTAACCTATTATGGCACTCAGCGGCGTTCGTATTTCATGGGCCATGCTGGTAAAAAGCTCAGCAGTGTTCATGCCCCCGAACTCGCTGGCTTCTTCTGATTTGCGTTGCACTTCGACCTTAGCAAGGTCAGTGACATCGACCATTATGCCGCGTATAACCTTTTGCGTGCCAGACAACAGGCTTTCAGCTGAAGAACTCAAAATGCGCAGGCAGTGAACTTCTGTTGTGCTTTCGCGATTGAGAAGACAGATTCTGAAATCCAGCGAGCACACCCCTCTGGATGTATCACCACGCATTGGCTTGTCAAAATACGACTTGAAAGCATGCAGGTCATCGGAATGAAGCACCTTACAGAAGTCTTTAAAAACAGGGTTGGCAGACATGTTTTCGCCTAACAGTCTCTTAACCGCTCCGAGCAGTAGAAATTTTTCACTGACCGGCTCAAACTGCCAGGCAACGACATCGCCTGACTCCACGCTCTGACGAAGAATTTCCTCGTTCAAGCGCAATTTTTCTTCAGCCTGCCTTTTATCGGTTATGTCAATAAAGCAACCCTCACAGTACTCACGACCATTCTCGTAAAAAACCCGGCCATAAACAGCTGCCCAGAAAATTTCGCCATTGGCCCGGCGAAACTTCATTTCGAGACTTCGCACCTGATCGCGTTTGCGTAATTCGTCAAAAAAGAATGATCGATCGACAGGGGTTATATAAAGCTGATGTCCGATACTTTGAACCTGCTCGACCGCTGCCTGTGGCGACGTATAACCAAGAATCTGCGCCATAGCCTGGTTCATACTGATAAAACGATCGTTATAACTTCGCCAGAGTCCCACAGGCAGATTCATGTAAATACTTCTAAGTTTGGCAAGCTCTGACTGCAAGGCTGTTTCAGACATTTTTTTGTCGGTCGCATCAGAAATTACACCATAAAGGATTGTATCCCCGCCGCCATACCAGTGTAAAACAACTCTTACCCAGGCCGGCGCGGCAGAAGGATTATCTGCTGTCGCTCTGTTCTGCTTAAGCTGCCACAAAGCATCCCGCCGGCCAGGCCCGTTGTGCCCGGCAAGGATTTCTTTTCTCAGGTTGAGCCAACGCTGCCGCAAGCCAGCTTCTTCAGCCTCGGGCATAAGATCGATCAGATCACTGGCATGACGCAGACTGGCAGTTTCAACACCAAGCAGCCGCAAGCTGTCGCCTGTAACAACAATTGATTCATCTGTCAAATCCACGATGAAATATACCATCTCGGTGGTATCTGCGAATGTTCTGAGACGGCTATTCTGCTGCTGACATGATTTAACGATTCTCGTTACCTGCTCATCTATTTCAGTGAACTCATCCCGCAGATATTCAGCTGGTAGATCGACGGTCTCATTATTTGCGGCCGCCTGCAAACTTTTTTGAAGCACGCTGATACGTTTCGCAACTGTAATTTCAAGGGCAAAAGCGATGCCAACTACGGCAGCCGCCAACATCAACATTATTACAAACAACTGCTGAAACATAAAGCTGTCGGCTACTCCTGATAAAGCATCAGCCTTTACCCGAAACCTGACTTGCCACTGACCAGCTTTGCCATCTTTACCAACAACAGTAAAATCATGGCTTATAGAAATACCGGGTTCCCTGCGTTCTCTATTTTCGTTACGGTGCGAGGCCACCATGGTGCCGGAATCATCGATCAGCCGTATACTGCTGGCATCGAGCTTAACGGCTATCTTCACAAGAAGTGTGTTAATCTCTTCTGGGTGGCCGGAAAGAACTACCATACGCAGTTCTTCTATGTGATCAGAAACCATCCGGCTGAGATGCTGCTGATACTTCTGCTCAAAACTGCTGTGCGCATAACTGGTCATCAGCAGTGTAGCCAGACCTGCCACCAGCAACATTGCCGTGAGAGAATAGGCTATAAATCGTAATTTCAGCGAACGAAAAGAACCCGGGCGAGGCAAGGTTCTGCCGGCGTGGGTTTCATCCCTGGAATCATCCTGTTGATTTCCGGTTAGCACAAACGAGTCCTCTCTGTAAACTGTTTCTCATACAATATCTATATCTTCGTATGAAAATATTATAAGAACTTTATCAGACGAGAGTCAATAAGAGGTAAAAAGCCGTTGAAAAGAGTTATTGTCAGCGGCAAAGATTATCTATGTATCTTCAGGGCAGCTCAATTTTTCTGGGCTTGTCAGAAAATGGCTTATAGAGAACTATTACCCGACCGATTACGCGCACAAGCGTGGCGTCAGCCGCCCGGCGAATTTCTTCGGCCGCCTCAGCAACTTCTACCGGCGCTGAATCGAGCAGCTTGATCTTTATCAGCTCATGCGTATTGAAAGCTTCAACGACGCTCAGCACAATTTTTGACTCAAGTCCCTGTTTGCCGATGCGAACTATCGGCTCAAGATGATGAGCGAGCGATTCGAGATGTTTGCGTTGTTGAGAGCTGAGTTTCACAGGCTTTTCTCCAGAGATTCAGATACGCTATTTATACAACAGACCGGCCCGCTTTGCAATCCCCGCCAGCTAACGCAATGTACCAACAATTTCTTCAATCCGGGCCGGACTGTTGACGACATAGGCATTCAGGCCGGCAGCGCGGGCTGCCTCGACATTGACTGCGCTGTCGTCGAAAAAATGAATCTGTGACGGATTCTTATGCAGCCGTTGCCAGACCGCTTCGTAAATCTCGCGATCGGGCTTTACCATTCCCATCTCGAACGAAAAAAAGAGATGTTTGAAAGGTTTGAAAACCTCGGTTGTTCGCCGCAGCAGCTCAACATGAATGTCATTGGTATTGGAAAGCATCGCCAGCTCGCCATAACCTGAAAGCCGCTCTAAAACGGAGAGGCAATCAGCTTTAAGCGGGCCGACAATACCGGCAAATTCGCGCGAAAAATCGACCAGACTCAGTCTGCTGCCTGTTTCTGCAATAAACGCCTGGTAAAAACCCTGAAAATCAGTTTTGCCGGCTTCATATAGCCTGGCAGACTGTAACCGCAGCCATTTGCGTTTAAGCTCTTCGGTATCCTGCTCGCGGGTAAAAAGAGCGCGGGCATGCTTTTCCCAGTGCAGGTCTATCAGTACTCCGCCGAGATCGCAGAGAATAACCTTGTCAGTCATTTTTGAGGTGCTGACAATGATCGGGAATCTTGAAGCCCTGTGTTTCGCGCAGTCGCTGCTCGGCAAGACGGCGCTTGCGTTCAGCTTCTATCTGCCTGAAAGCGAGCCAGATCAAAAGCGGCACGATAATAAGATCATCGAGATAGCCAATAACAGGTATAAAATCAGGTATCAGATCAAAAGGCCACAAAAAGTAGGCAACAGCTGCGACCAGCAGGAGTTTTGCGGAAAGCGGCGTTTCGTCACTCTTTACCACATCGAGGTAGCCATGTACTTTGGTTGTGAATTCACCGGTCTTGCTCATGTTTTTCTCCATTCGAACAGCACAACCAACATACCACAAAACCGGCGAATTATACATGAAAGTCAAACGCTCAAAGAATCTGGATGCCTTCGGCTTCGCAGCGGGCGACTTCATCTGCCGGCCAGACGCTGACCTGAACTTCACCGATGTGGCGCTTCTGCAACAGCAGCATGCTCAGGCGCGACTGACCAATACCACCACCGATTGTCTGCGGCATTTTTCCAGCCATCAGCATTTTATGCCAGAGAAGCTGCGCGCGTTCTTCGCAACCCCTTATTTTGAGCTGCTGTGCCAGTATTTCAGGGCTGACCCTGATGCCCATCGACGAAACTTCGAAGGCCTGCTCCAGAATCGGATTAAAAACCAGGATATCACCATTGAGACCCTTACGCCCCGGAGCCGTTTCGGTCGTCCAGTCATCATAGTCGGGCGCGCGGCCGTCATGCGCGCTGCCATCGCTCAAGGCCCCGCCGATACCGATAATGAATACGGCGCCATGCTCGCGGCAGATCGCGTTTTCGCGTTCTTTCGAAGTCATGCCGGGAAAGCGCGCAAGCAGGTCTTCGCTATGAATAAAGTGAATCTTGTGCGGCAGAAACTTTTTGAGATCGTAGCGGCTGCAGATATGATGCTCGGTTGCGAGAATTGCGTTGTAAATTGTCTCTACCGTCGCCTTGAGGAATTCGAGATTGCGCTGTTGCGGTGACATGATGCGCTCCCAGTCCCACTGATCGACATAGACCGAATGTATAGCCGAAGTGATCGTCGGCTCGTCTGGGCGCAATGCGTTCATGTCGGTGTAAAGACCCTCGCCTTCAGGCATTCCATAGCGGGCCAGCGCCAGTCGCTTCCACTTCGCCAGCGAATGTACGATCTCGAAACAGGTGTCGCCGATAGCGGGAACTTTGAACGAAACCGGGCGCTCTATGCCATTGAGGTTGTCCTGCAGGCCTGAACCTGCATCAACGAACATTGGGGCTGATACACGGTGCAGGCGCAGGCTGCTGGTCAGGGTATCTTCGAAGTGCCTTTTAAGATCGAGAATGGCGCGTTCTGTTTGAATCAGCGTAAGCCGTGAAGCGGTCATCATAAAACTCCTGATCGTTTCTAATTTTTGATGCAATCAACAGATACCGCGATTTAGTGTTTGATGCGGGCAATGATCGAGGCGCGCACCATTTTGACAAAATAGGCCATCACGCGGGTGTCGTCGGTCAGTTCAGGGTGAAAAGCGCAAGCGAGCAGGCAATCCTGCCGGGCCATGACTATTCTGCCATCATGCTCGCACAGAATCTCGACGCCCTCGTCAACACTGATAATATGAGGAGCTCGAATAAAAACTCCGGGAAAATCGTTGCCGACATCCTTAATCTCAAGAGCGGTCTCAAAGCTGTTTACTTGCCGACCGTATGAATTGCGGCGCACGACGATATCCATCATTCCGATGTGACTCTCGTCACTGCCCTCGATTGTGCGTGCCAATAGAATCAGGCCGGCGCAGGTTCCGAATACCGGCTTGTCAAGGCTGATAAAGCGCTTGAGCTGCTTCATCATGTCGTAGGTATCGATGAGACGCCGCATAGTAGTGCTTTCACCGCCCGGCAGGATCAAACCATCGATGTTCTGCAGATCTTCGACCGATTTGACCGCAACCGCTCTGGCTCCACACTTTTCGACAGCAACAGCATGTTCTCTTACAGCACCCTGTAGTGCGAGAATGCCTATGGTCGTCATCTGACTTTTTACCAGCCGCGATCCTGCATGCGATCAGCAGGAGTCAGCGAAGACATTTCCAGGCCGGTCATCGGCGTGCCGATATTCTTCGAAATCTCGGCCAGCAGCTTATAATCCTGGTAATGAGTCGTGGCTTCGACAATCGCTTTGGCGAAAGCGGCCGGATTCTCAGACTTGAAAATGCCAGACCCGACAAATACGCCGTCAGCGCCGAGTTCCATCATCAATGCCGCGTCAGCCGGAGTTGCGACGCCGCCGGCAGCAAAGTTGACGACCGGCAGGCGGCCGTTTTTCTTGATCTGCAAAAGAATCTCGTAGGGCGCACCGAGCAGTTTGGCTTCGGTCATCAGTTCATCTTCGTTCATAGCCACGACGCGACGCACCTGGGCGTTGACCTTGCGCATGTGGCGAACAGCTTCGACTATGTTGCCGGTACCAGGCTCACCCTTGGTGCGCAGCATGGCGGCGCCTTCGCCGATGCGGCGGGCGGCTTCGCCAAGATCGCGACAACCACAGACAAACGGCACGGTAAAAGAGCTTTTGAGAATATGATATTCTTCGTCAGCCGGCGTCAGCACTTCACTTTCGTCGATATAATCGACGCCCATCGCTTCGAGAATACGGGCTTCGACGATATGACCGATGCGGGCTTTCGCCATTACCGGTATCGACACGGCTTTCATGACTTCTTCAACGATGGTCGGGTCAGCCATGCGTGCAACACCGCCGGCCTTGCGGATATCAGAGGGAACGCGTTCGAGTGCCATTACTGCTACGGCACCGGCTTTTTCAGCTATGCGGGCCTGTTCGGCGTTGACTACGTCCATAATGACGCCGCCCTTCTGCATTTCGGCCATGCCACGCTTAACCAGAACTGTTCCAACTTTTTTTGTCATTTTTAACACCCCAGCTTGCTACATTCAATTTTATTTTCAGGAAACTGTTAAATACAGTATTAAACGCTAAATTTCAACCCCATTCCGAAATTATCAAAGAAGACAGTTGTCTATTGCAAAAAAGATGTCATAGAATTCATTGATCTTTCGTATACATATTCAGGCTTGCAGTTGCTTCGTCATTGCTTCACAATTGCAGTCCGTGGGATTATTGGTATTCCTAAAGGCAATATCAGCTCTACGTTTCATCATGAAAACACTACATTTACACCACAAAAGGAGCAGCTTTTTTGAAACAGGGTTGCTTTTTAACAATAATTCTCGTGCTTCTTTGCATCGGATTTTTTTTGATCTTCTTTTACGCCTGGCTAGAACTACTGTCGCTAATAGGTTTCGTGATACCGTCATCGTTGTCTGTTACTTTTTTTGGCCAGATTAAAGCGCTAATTCTCTATTTTGCGACCCTGGCCTTTTTTCTAGCCTCATGGGGAGTTTCCAGTGCGGAGAAAGCACTAAAGACATCAGTTATCATAACTGCGGCTCTGTTGGTCACCGATTATTTATTTTCACTCACCCACCTGTCACCCTATGGCGACAGTATCGAACTGATCTCATGGCTATTTTTTTGTTCATTAATCTGGCTTGGATTATTGCAATGGGCACCCCCACCCGAAATCTATGACGAAGTTCCACTGAAATCTGCCTACGCTTATTATATAGAGAGGGCTCCGGCAATTATAGGAATAATCCTATATGTCTTTATCTGCTCAGGTTTTGCACTTTTTTTGATAGGCGACACCATTTCTGCCTGGAACAGGGCAGATATCTTTAAAATGATTTTACTGTTAAATCTATTCCCGCTCTTACCCATGTCGGCTAACTCATCATACACAGAGGGATCCCTAGAAATCTCTCATCAAGGGCATGAGGCAGAATGCTGTCAACTTCCAATTCACTTAAACAAGAATGAATGGGCTAATTCCACGAATGAAATTATTATCGTTATTCCTTCGACACTTAAAACAATCGGCAATCTTATTGGAATTGCCTGTTTGATAATTTTATTGGGGTTAAGCAGAACGGGTATTCCAATCTGGTTCAGAAATGATTTGATGATTGGGCTTGCGGCCTCAATAGCTATCAGATTCTTTGTTAAAAGCCAATATAAAATCGACTTTGCCGAGAAATCTATCAATCAAGAGTTTACCAATCCGTTTTATTATAAAAAACGCAAGATTGGATTTAGTGAGATTGCGCTGATAACAACTGTTTGCAAGATTTCTGGCTGGCCACTTCTGTGGCATTTATATCGTATTGAATACTCGGTCGCCATGATTCTGAAAGACGGGACAACTCTACCCCTGCCACGAATAGCCCCTGCTAAAACCAGCGGGTTTTCGAATCAGATAGAAGCAGATGCCCAGGCAGCACATCTGGCTCTCTCTATTGGATGTGAGTTTCAATCTGGACTATTCCTCAAAGGGCAGAATTTCACGCAATGGTGTTCAGATGTCGATCTAATTACCGAATCATCTGGCGCACAACCATTACTAAAAGAAGCAATCTGGAAAGCCAGACTATCGAATGTTTTTCTCGAATCCCTTGAACCAGGTATCATCAAAGTAGATCTCCCGACAATGAAAGAAAAGTTCGTCCTCTTCCTGCTTACTCTTCTTTCAATTGTTTCTACCTATTGGGTCATCCGCAGTGAAACATCTTTCATCGCGGCAAACCCTCGCTTGATTTATTTGTTTCTACTGGACTCAACATCGGTGCTGGTTACCTTGTACGCCGCCTGGCTATGGCTCATCGATGAGCATTACATCTTTGATGTTAACAAACGTCAGGTTCTTTTTAGATCGCGATTTTTGTTCTGGAAAAGAGAAAAGCTTATCTGCAGCTTCGATCAGATAGACTGTTTCGATACCTACCAGTATCGCGGCTGGTATTCTACTGTATTTGAAAAGGATCACGTCACACTAATTGAATATTCTACCCGGCTAAACATCCGAGACGGCAAATATTATCTGATGTCAGATAATATTCATGGGAACAAACAGATGCCTGTCATACGTGGAGGCGCCCTTAGCAAATTGGTGTTTTCCGGCAATTCTCCGGCTGAGTAGGTTAAGAGCGGCAACGAACTTTATGAAGAATCTTGCCAGCGCTTTTTCCGCGTTCTCCAGACGTCAATACAATGGGCATAGTTTGCACGTTTCGAAGCGATTTCGGCTCTGGCTGATTGGCCATAAGCTGCTGATAGGTGATTTGCAGATTTTTTACCAGCTTATCGAGTGTTTCAGCTTCGCCGTAAATACCTGGCATTTCGCGAATTTTGCCGACATAGAGCCCTTCGTTGCTCCAGTACACAAGCGTATATGACCTGATCATTTTCTCTCCATTACTGTTCAATAAAATAATTTATCCAGCAACTCGGTTATCCAGTCGTGTTAGAGTTAAAACTCGTTTAAGCTTCCAGAAGCGTCGCCATGACCTTTATCATAACGATCTAACCATTGTTTGCAGCGAGCTTGAACTTCGTCGCGTTCGGCAGGGGCAAGCTTTGAAGCAGCCCGGTCTCTACATGCAGTATTACCGCCGTGGCGCGCTTCAAGAGAATACCAGAAATAGGCTTCCGTATAATTTTTCGGGTAACCGTTCTCACCGAAATACAAACCTCCCATTGCCAGCAATGAAATTCTGGAGCCCTGCTCGGCAGCTTTACGATAGTATTTTTCAGCTTCTTCATAGCTCTGAGTTACGCCACGTCCGTATAAATACGCGAAACCCAGGTTGTACTGAGCCACATCAAGACCTTGTTCCGCAGCCTTATGCAACCATTTCACAGCTTCTTCATCGTCCTTGGAAACCTTCGTGCCCATCTCATAAGAACACGCAAGCGTCTGCTGAGCAAGCACATTTCCCTGCTCTGCAGCCTTATGATACCACTTCATAGCCTCATCGAAGTCTTGCTGAATCACTTCGCCTCTGTCATATAGCAATCCAAGAGTATACTGAGCCACGGCTTGCCCCTGCTCAGCCAGCTCACGCACAGTCTTTACATCAACAGTGTAATGTTCCTTTTTATACTCAGCTTCCAATTCTGCAAAAGTCACCCCGAACAACGATGAACAGAATAATATTTCCAATGCAACCAGTATTATTTTCTTCATCTGAGCACCTCATTTATATTCTTTATTTTTTAATCCCCGGCGGCATTTATTATTGCCGCCGGGGCGGGTACGGCTAGAATGAGTTCATGAGATTGGCTGGTCTATCCTGATCCTGACCTTGATCCTGCTTACGTATTTGGATGGGTCGGACTTCCCAACCAGGTATGATTACTCCATCGGGACCAATTCTGGGCTCGACCCGCTCCCCGGGTCTCATTATATAGTCATCAGATTTGGCATTTATGAAAACTAAATTTATCTCTGGATATTTTTCGATATATGCCTTCCGGTTGTGAACGTAGTTGGCTGCAAAAGCTACTTCAAGATCATTTGTTTTATACTTGACCGGAAGGTTGTTCGGCTTGAGAACGTCACCTCTAAAAATCAGCATAAAACCTTCAGAATGCTGAATAATGCGACCGGTTCCTTGAATGTTTGCGTCTGCGATGTCTGTGGTTCCGGATGCTGGAGCATCCGGCTGTTCAACCGGAGAATTCTCAATGATAAATGCTTCATAGAGTTCTTTCAATGAAGGCTCCAGGCTGTCAAATACTCTTTGCTTTATCCAGAATCCTCGCATGCGACTGAATAATTCCTTAATTTCAGAGCCAGTCAGTTTTTCGAAAATCTCCTGGTTAATAAAAGCATTTTCTATAGCGTTTAGTTTATCTTCGCGGTTCTGAATAGCTTTTTCGAGCTGAGCCTTAATTTCGCTCACTTCGGAAAGTTCAGAATCTGTCAGCGAACTTGCTTTTTTGGCAAGTATTTCAAGCCGCGCTCTCAGACGAAAGGTTATATTCAGCAAATTTCCCAGCTCGATTATATCTTCTCTAAGGTTTTTCCAGGTGATTTCGGAACTTTCTCCGATTTCAGTCAGATGCTTGACGATTTGTTTCTCTAGTTCTTGGTTATCTCTTTCGACGGCAAGTCTAGACTCTAAACAAATGGAAACCTCCCTGTCAAATTCCTTACCAAGCTTTAAGCCTATTTCTGGCATGTAACTACGCTGTGTGACTCTAACTTCATTTTCCAAGCTTCTCAGCTTTTCGTCTATCGTTTTCAAGGACGCCTGAAGCCTTTTCAGTTCTTTGTCAGCTAGTTTTTTGCCGGTATTCATCTTTTTTAGAATGGCCAGTTTCTCTTTTAACAGCGCCCGTTTGGTTTCCGCAAATTTTTTCGCCTGTTTCTCAATGGCTATTTTGATTTCAAAAACTTTTCTTTGCGCGGAAATCTTTTCAAACATTGCTTTAAGGTTGTCAAAATCAGCGGGGTCTTTGTTGAGTTTCATAGCACGAATTATTGCGTTTGCGGCTAGTCTATACTCCCCCTGTAGGCTGAAGAACTCTACTGATTCGTTCCTTTCAATTTCTGCCAGAAGTTTATTCTTTTGAGTTGCGCTTAAAATGCTGTTTTTGATATCGGCTTTAAGAGTAGTAATCAAAAAATCTGCCTCGGAAAAGCTCTTCCTTGAAATTTGTGTGGCAATTTCTTCTCTGACTCGATCGAATTTCACCAGTGCTCCAAATTCTTCCTTCAAGTATTCATCTGTAGCTTCCGTTTTGGCCGGGGTTACACCAACAGGCTCCGAGATCGTCGGGTTGTGCCTGCCGGAATCTCTTGCTGGATCTGTTCTTGAGGGTGCACCTCTGCTCTGGGCAAAAACCGGGAATGAAAGAAAACACGTCGTCATCAACACCAAACCGATTATCGAGCTTCTTTTAACCATTTTCACAACTCCTTCAGGTTTTTATTCTACTTCTGCGGATTGTCGTCATTGCCTTCCAGCCATGCGTCAGCTGATGGCATGTCGTCAAAATCAGTAACATCCTTTGAGTTACCCTGACCATTGGGCATAAGTACCGAGGTTGCGTAATCTTTGACTTTTTTGCCGTCAGCGCCAGTGATTTCCTGCTGCTGTGTTGGAAACGGCGGCGGAGAATAAATTTCCATTTCGCACAAATTGTTGTCGCTGTCACGGTAAGTAATTTTTCTTTGCTTCAATTCAAGGATCGGTTCGGATTTCTGATTGCCTTTT
>PGYA01000062.1 GCA_002839435.1 Candidatus Riflebacteria bacterium HGW-Riflebacteria-2
ACTTTGTAGCGGGGCATGATGCCCTGCTGCTTGAAGGCGATGTCGGCGTGGCCATGGTTGCTGCTGCCGCCGATGATGAAATTGATGCGGTCGGCGCTGATGATGGCATCGTAGAGGCGGGTGACCGAAGAATCGGGCTCGAAATGGTCGGGATCAGCGTCGAGAATGTTGAAAAGCTGGTTGAGCGTTACCGCGCCCTCGGTCACCAGGTCAATGCCTTCGAGACTGTAGCCGGGCGGCGCGATCAGGCTGCTGTCGGCCGGGTTGATCTGCAGGCGGCGACTGAGGCGCCGCGCCACGATCTGGGCTGTCGTAGCACCGCACACGATTTTAAACCCGGGCAGCGCGAGAAAATCATCGACAACCTTGTTGTCGTGTTCTTTATCGGCGGGCGGGCCGCTGAATATGCTGGCGACCTTGCCGGGGCGGCACAGAGCGCCAAGCACGCTACAGTCGTCGCCGACTTTCTTGCCCCACAGGTCGCGGGCCTGGCGATGAACAGACTCCGCCAGCAGCCGCTTTTCGGCGCCGGTGACCAGCTGGTCGTTAACGTAACGGGCGACCTCGTCGCTGCTCCAGCCGGTGCGCGTTCTGCCGCCAATGCCGGCCAGCGTGATGCCGTCAGAAAACAGCAGCAGTGCTTCACCGGCTTCGAGATAGAGATTCGACTCGCCGACGACCTCGCTGCCGAGAGTCGTGTTGCGCCGCTTCAATACGCTAGCAGCGTGGCGGCCGACGAATATCGCGTCGGGCATCTCGTATGAAAGAACCGTTGTCTCGCCATTGTTGAGAACCCTGGCGACTGTGAAAACCGCGTAGGGCATGTCGGTGCCGCGCGCTTCATGCATGGTCGCGACGAGCGAGGTGAAGGCGCGGCGTAGCGAAAACCCATCGTTAAGAAGTTTTTCGAGGCGGGAAATCGCCATGGTGGCGTTGGCTTTGATGCCCGAGCCGATGCCGTCGGCGAGGATGAGCACCGTCGCTCCGGTGGTGCGGAACGAACTGAAAGCATCGCCGCAGGCGTCACCAGCCTTTTTCGAACTGCTGGCCGCGGTTATTTCGACGTGAAGATATCCCATTCCGTTATCCTTCCGGGTTTTTCTTCCTTGTCGTCGCTTGCTGTCAACTTGATCAGATTCTCGATGATGGTTTCACCGCGTGCCGTGCTTTCGCCCAGATATTTCGCCAGTTCCTGCGCCATTTTGACCTGATGCTCGAGCATTTCGCGCGCCTGCTCGACCGTGCTGTGGCGCAGCCGTGCCAGTTCTTCCATGCTCTGGCGACTGCCGGTGATGTTGACGAAAATGCCGACCAGCTGCTTTTCAGCTTCGAGCCGGTAAATAATCTGATGCGCGACCAGACTGTAACGCTGATATTTAACCGTTTCTTCGATCAGCTGCTGGCGCCCGGTAACCACCTTTTCGAACGGTTCGGGATCGACCAGATACGAAATATGCCGGCCAAGAACCGCATCTGAACAGAGAAACATCTTTTTGAAAGCCGGATTCATATTGATGATACTCAAATGCTCATCGAGCATGACGATGCCGTTCGGGCTGGTTTCGATGATGCGGTCAGTGCGCTGCTCAGCCAGTCGGCGCATATAGGGAATACACATCTCGGTTTCGGCCAGCCCGCGCAGCACGGCAATCGCTTTCTCGCGGCACGAATTATAGCCGCAGGCGCCACAGTCGAGTTCGTCACTCTTTGAATTCTTGCCGGTCGCGCTGAGAACCCGTCTGATTTCGTCTTCGCTGAATTCCTGCTGCATCGCCTCTATCGGCACGACACTATGGCCGGCAGCGCTGATCTCTTCAGATCTGGCAGCTGGCTCGGCCTGGCCCGGGTTTCTGATTGCATAGTCGAGAAGATTTTTGCGACTGTCGAAAATGTTATGCCCCTTTGGCGCACCCGGGCCACCGACGCAGCCCTGCGCGCAGAAAAGCGGTTCGATGAAAAGATGTGAGCCTGGTTTGCCGAGATTGGCGAGCAGAGTGCTGATCTCATCGATGCCGCTGACCGCGATGATATCAGCTGCGAGACTGTCGGAACCAATCCTGGCAGTTCGATTCAGCCCGCCGGGCAAAGGAAAGAACCGCGCTTCGCCACCCGGATCTTCGTCGAAATGGCTGTCTTCAAGGCGGTCGAACTGAATGTCTTCGCGCTCGAGCCACTCGTCGAGTTCGTTGAAAGTCAACGCGCAATCTACCTTCTGCTGCCCGCTGCTGTTGTCGGCTTCGCTCTTTTTGGCAATGCAGGGGCCGATGAAAACAATGCCGGTATCGGGGCCGAGCTGTTCACGGATCATGGCGGCATGCGTGAGCATCGGCGATGCCACCGGCAGCAGATTTTCAACCCGCTCAGGCACATACTTTTCGATAAACCCGACCACGGCCGGGCAGGCGGTACAGATCGAATCGCTGTTTTTATAGCGTTTCAACAGGCTGGCAGCAGCGACATGATAAGCGCCGGCAGCAGTTTCGGCTATATAGGCGAAGCCGAGCCGGCGCAGGGCAGAAGGCAGGCGGCGGCGTTGCCATTCGCTGTAAAATGAGGCGAAAGAAGGAGCTATGCTGACAGCGATTCGTCGCTGCGAAGCGAGCAGTCTGACCGCTTTTTCGATATCGTTGCGGAACTGCTTGGCACCCTGCGGGCATTCTCTGATACAGGTGCCGCAGGCGATGCAGCGTTCAGGATCGACACTGGCCTGGCCGTTGACCATGCGGATCGCCTTGACCGGGCAGTGGCGCAGGCAGCGGTAACAGTCGCGGCACTCGGCCTTGTTGGTGAATACTACCGGGTTTTCTGATTCTGTGGTGTTGCTCATGGGTGTTCCTGCAGCATTTTTTCGAGAAAGCGGCGGGCGACGGTCGGGTTGCTGATGACGCCGGGGCCGTTGATACAGCCGCCTTCACATGACATGACTTCGACAAAAGTGCCGGGTTTGACGACCTTTTCGATGGCTTTGAGCATGGCGAGCGACTTGGCGTCGAGCCCGTCGATGACTTTATCGGTAACATTGTGACCAGCGGCTGATGCAGCATTTTTGATGGCAGTGCTGACGCCACCGGATACTGCGAATTTGCGGCCGACGCTGGTCGCTTCGAGATCGGCGCGGCTTTCTTCGCATTCGGCCACGTCAACGCCAGCGGCGATGAAGACCGAGCCGAGTTCTTCGTAGGTCAGCGTGTTTTCGATATGCGGCGAAGCTTTGGCTTCGGCGCGTTTGGCGATGCAGGGGCCGACGAAGACGCGCCGCGCGCCCGGCCATTGCTGGCCGGCCCATTCGCCGGCATACTGCATCGGGCTCAAAGTATCGGAAACCAGAGGTTTGATATTGCTGATATGTTTGTTAACAGCATCGACGTAAGCCGGGCAACATGACGAGGTCATGCAGGTCTGGCCGTGTTCGAGGCGTTCGATCAGTTCGGCGGTTTCTTTTTGCGCAGCGAGATCGGCGCCCCAGGCGACTTCGACGACATGGTCGAAACCGAGTTTGCGCAGAGCGGTAACGAGTTTGCCGAGGCTGGTATTGAACTGGCCGACGATAGAAGGCGCGATCAGCGCCACGGTGGCTTCGGCCGGGTTAGTGATTGCGCGCAGAATTTCGTAGATTTCTGATCTTTCCATGATGGCACCGAAAGGGCAGGCCTGCAGGCATTTGCCACAGTTGATGCACTTTTCGGCGATGATATCCTGCTTGCCGTTTTTGTCTTGAACGATCGCGTTGACCGGGCAGGCCTGCTCGCAGGGAATCGGCTGGAACACAATCGAATGATAGGGGCAGACCTTCGCGCAGATACCGCAGCTGATGCAGGCTTTCTCATCGATATGGGCCTGGCCGTTTTCAAATGAGATACAGTTTTTCGGGCAGTTCATCATGCAGGGTCGTGCAACGCAGCCGCGGCAGGCGTTGGTTACCCGGTAATTCGCGCGAATGCAGGCGCTGCAGGCCTCGTCGATAACCGTCAGCGCACTTCCGGCCATTCGCTCTAACCCTCTTGCTTCGGCTTCTTCCACGTAACTGGACAGCGTTCTGGCTTCGTCGTCGGGTTTTTCGTTCTCGATGGCAAAGCCGAGCAGCGCGATAAGGCGGTATCTGATGACGGCTCGGTCATGATGCACGCAGCATCTGACGGCCTCGGAATTGCGCGGGGCCTGGTGCAGCGGAAGCAGATCGATTTTGTTTTTGAGTTCGCCGGCGAACATGAGGCGGGCGAAGCGCACGACGAGCTGGCGTTTGAGCAGTGAGGCGTTGTTGATGTAGTTCATGGTCATGTTGTGTCTCGCCTCAGTGCTTTCGCAGATATTCGACGACTTTGGCCACAGAAGCCTGCGCCATCAGGTAGTCGTTGATCTGCACGAAAGGCGGCAGCGCGTTTTCGTATTGGCAGGCCTTGATGCAGTTGGAATCAATTATTTCTACCTGATCTTTGAGGTCGGCGGGCAGCGCCTCGGCGAGCATCATCAGGTGCGCGCCCCCGAGCACATAACAGGTCGTGCCAGAACAGATGGTAATCTTGAACTTCTTAGCCATGCATTTCGCCCCCCCGGTTTATTCATCAGAACAGCATTTCTACAGCCAGTCGAATCCTTGAGCATTATAGCCTTAACTGACTTTGTGGTGCAAAACATTGTTGATCAAGCGTCATTCTGCGCGAGCCGTCAGGCGTAGTCGCAGAATCCAATTTTTAGTGCTTCTCTGGATCCTGCGACTGCGCTTCGCTTCGCGCAGGATGACAAACACATCGAGAATTGCATTTTCATTGAACAATTGTGTCTGCAAAAAAGTCGGCACGTGCTGCCGGGATCTTGAAGGAGGGTTGTGCTTGGAGAGGTGCGAACAGCCCCGGCAGCGAACGTGCGACAAATGAGAGAGTGGTAGTATACGGAAATTGTTCTGACAAAGATCTGGAGTCATTGATAACTGAATAGATGAAGCAGCTTATAATACAAGGTCAATAGAATTTTCTGAGGGCGCAGGCGGGTTTCTCATGAGCGAAAACTTCGAGCCAGGCAATATTGACACAGAGCCATAGCTATTCAGGGCTACTCTCGCCTGGTGAGAGTTGTAGCGAATGAGATTCCGCCGAGAGCCCGGATAAGCGGTATACCTTAATAGTGGCCATTTTAAAAGTATTCAAAAATCAATGCCTTTGCGGGGAGCAACTGCTGATCGAAACAGCATCGTGCCATTGAGATTGCTTCGTCGCTTTGCTCCTCGCAATGACTTGTTACAGGGGGTTAGTGCGTAATTCACTCTACGCGGTTGCGGTGGCTTTCTGGCGAGTGCCCATGGCGGCGTCGAGGGCGGCGCAGGCCTTTTCGACGGTGCAGCGGCTGATCAGCTGATCGCCGATCATCACGTTCGGTGCTTCACCACACTTTTCGAAGCAGAAGGTCGCCTGAATATCTACTTCATTGCTCAGACCACGTTTTTCGATTTCGCGGGTGAGCGCTTTGAGGATATTCTGCGAGCCTTTGACATAGCAGTTGGTGCCGACGCAAACCTTGATCTGCAGCTTGTCAGTTGCATCGCCAGTGAGAAGGGGCATGCCTTTTTCAGTTATGCGGCGGCGCGACTGATATTTGGTATGCAGCAGGTGATGGGCTTTGCTGCCGCCAGCTTCACCGAGAATTTTTGCATAAGTTTCGATGATATAGGGGTTTTCCTGAGATTTGTGGAGCTGCAGCATTTTGTCGGCTTCGTAGAGGCCTTTGGCGCGTTTGCGGATAGTTCCGTTGTTGAAGGCAACCGGTTGGCCGGCACCACCAACGCAGCCGCCAGGGCAGGCCATAACTTCGATGATGTCATAGTTGCAGGTTCCGGCCTTGACTTCTTCGCAGACGCGGCGGGCATTTTTGAGACCATGCACCATGGCAACGCGAACTTCTTTGCCGTCGAGGTTGATGGTAGCTTCACGCCGGCCGGCATCGCCACGCACGGCATGAAAATCGACATTCTCAAGTTTACGGCCGGTGACCGTTTCGGAAGCGAAGCGTAGAACGGCCTCGGTTACACCGCCGCTGGTGCCGAACAGCACGCCGGCGCCAGTTTTGAAACCAAGTGGCAGATCGAGTGACTCAGGCGCGAGCTCAGCAAAATTAAGGCCGCTGGCTTCGATCATAGTACCGAGTTCCTGAGTGGTCAGTACAAAATCGACGTCTCGCAGGCCTTCATGCGCGAATTCGGGACGGCGCGCCTCGAATTTTTTAGCGGTACAGGGCATGATCGAGACAATGACGAGGTCTTCGGGCTTGACACCGTAGAGAGCCGGCAGGGTTTCGCGGGCGAGCGAGCCGAACATCTGCTGTGGCGATTTGCACGAAGAGAGCCTTGGCAGCATATCGGGAAAATATTGTTCAGCGAACTTAACCCAGCCGGGGCAGCAGGAAGTGAACTGAGGCAGTTTTTCTCCCTTGGTGAGACGGTTGATGAATTCGGTTCCTTCTTCGATAACCGTCAGATCAGCTGAGAATGAGGTGTCGAATACTTTGGCAAAGCCCATGCGCTTGAGCGCGGCCGCAATTTTGCCGGTGACAATATCGCCGGAAGTCATGCCGAATTTTTCGCCAAGCGCAACCCGCACTGCCGGTGCAATCTGGGCAATTACCATTTTTTTGCGGTTGTCGAGTGCTTTGAAGACCTGGTCTGTTTCGGGCTTCACGGTTATCGCGCCGACCGGGCAGACGGCGGCGCACTGGCCACAGTTTACACATTCCACTTTTGCGAGATCCTTGCCAAAAGCCGGTGATACAACAGTGTTCTTGCCGCGATGCGCGAAGTCGATGGCGCCGATTCCCTGAATTTCGCGGCAGTAGCGCACGCAGTCACCGCACAGCACGCATTTGTTGGGATCGCGAATCAGCGCATCGGAAGAGAAGTCTTTCGGCTGATCGATATTGGTTTTCTTAAAGCGCACTTCGGTTACGCCAAGGCGGCGCGCGAGGTCTTCGAGCTTGCAGGTAGAGCTCTTGGGGCAGGTCGGGCACTCGACCTTGTGGTTGGCGAGCAGCAGCTCGACCGAGATTTTGCGGATTTCGCGGATTTCTTCGGTAGAGGTTCTGATGACCATGCCGGGTTTGGGCTTGATCGAGCAGGAAGCATGCAGGCCGCGCCCCTCGATTTCGACCAGGCAGAGGCGGCAGGCGCCATAAATGCTGAGGTCTGAATGATAGCAGAAGGTTGGAATCTCTATGCCGGCTTTTCTGATAAGTTCGAGCAGGTTGCGTTCATCGCCGATTTCTACTTCCATGCCATTGATAATTACGCTGTTTTTTTCGTAGTCTGACATTGTCACACCCCCCTGATGGCGTTAAATTTGCAGGCTGCCGCGCAGGCGCCGCACTTGATGCACTTTTCCACATCTATTACATGCGGCTTTTTTACTTCGCCGTTGATCGCGCCGACCGGGCATACTCTGGCACAGACGGTGCAGCCTTTGCATAGTGCCGGGTCGATCTCGGGTTTTGCCAGGGCCTTGCACTGGCCAGCCGGGCATCTCTTCTGAAATACATGCGCCTCATATTCAGCCCGAAAGAAGCGCATAGTCGAGAGAACAGGATTTGGCGCAGTTTTCCCGAGTCCGCAGAGAGAACCCTTTGCGACTGCGTGTGCCAGTTTTTCAAGATTTATCAGAGTGCTTTCATCGGCGTTGCCAGCCATGATGTCATCGAGCATGCTCAGCATCTGGCGGGTACCTTCGCGACAGAGCACGCACTTTCCGCATGATTCGTTCTGGGTAAATTGCATGAAAAAGCGCGCGATGGCGACCATACAGGTGCTTTTGTTCATGACCACCAGGCCGCCGGAACCTACCATAGCGCCCTTGTCGAGCAGAGAATCGAAGTCGAGCGGCAGGTCAAGATGTTCGTTTATAAGGCAACCGCCGGATGGTCCGCCGATCTGCACGGCTTTGAAGCCGTCAGGCATTGGTTTTCCGCGATCATCGGTGATGCCGCCGCCTATATTGAAGATTATTTCGCGCAGTGGCGTCCCAAACGGAACCTCGATCAAACCAGTGTTAGCGACGTGGCCGGTAAGGGCGAACGTTTTGGTGCCGGGCGATTTGGCGGTACCCTGCGATCTGAACCACTGCGCGCCTTTGCGTATGATCAGTGGCACTGTAGCCAGAGTTTCAACGTTGTTGATAACAGTGGGCTTGCCAAACAGGCCGCTTTCGGCGGGGAATGGCGGCTTGGGAGTTGGCATGCCACGCTTGCCTTCGACGGAAGCGATGAGGGCGGTTTCTTCGCCGCAGACGAAGGCCCCGGCGCCTTCCATGACGTTTACGTCAAAGTTAAAACCGCTGCCGAAAATGTTTTTGCCAAGTATGCCAAGGCCGCGGGCGTCTTCTATGGCTTTGCGCATGCGCTTTACTGCCATCGGGTATTCCGCTCGACAGTATACGACCCCTTCGTCGGCGCCAATGGCGCGGGCAGCGATCATCATGCCCTCAATAACTGCGTGCGGATTGCCTTCCATGACGCTTCTGTCCATAAACGCGCCCGGGTCACCTTCGTCAGCGTTGCAGATAACGTATTTTTTCGGGCCTGGCTGGTCAAGTGTCAGCTGCCATTTGCGGCCGGTCGGAAAGCCGCCGCCGCCTCTTCCCCTTAGCCACGAGGTCATGAGTTCTTCACAGACAGTTTCCGGCTTCATTTCGACGCAGGCGATTCTGGCGCCTTCGTAGCCATCATGCGCGATGTATTCGTCGATATCTTCGGGGTCGATGTGCCCGCATTCCTTGAGCACAGTGCGCTTCTGGCGATTGTAAAAAGTGATTTCGTCGCTGCCTCTGGCGTGTTTGCCGTTTGCCGGTTCAACGAACAGCAGGCGGTCGATGATTTCGCCCTGCATCAGGGTTTTTTCAACGATTTCGTCGGCATCAGCAGCTTTGACTCTGGTGTAGAGAATGTTTTCGGGCATTATGGTAACCAGCGGTCCCATCTGGCAGAAGCCATGGCAGCCGCTCTTAGAAACCCGCAGGTCGCGTTTGCCTTCTTCGTGTGCTTCTACCTTGACATTTATGCCCACCGAAGTGATCTTTTTCACAAGAACATCGATTAAAGAAAGGGCTCCGTTGGCAACACAGGCTGTGCCAGCGCAGACGATGACGCGGCGCTCTTCCGAATTACTGCGAAAGTGTTCTGCGACCTGTTTGAGATTGAGTTTGTCGTTGTTCATTTTGCTTCCTCCCGGGCGATGATCTGGTCGATGAGAGCGACGGTGGATTCGGGTGTCATCAGGCCATGAACTTCTTCGTTGATTACCAGAACCGGTGCCAGGCCACAGGCGCCGAGGCACGAGACGGTTTCGACGGTGAACAGCATGTCGCTGGTAGTCATGTTGTCAGGCGTCAGCTTGAGCTTTTTCAATAGGGCTTCGAGAATGGGAATCGATTTTTTGACGTGGCAGGCGGTCCCGTCGCAGATCTTGATGACGTATTTGCCCTTGGGCTTGAGTGCAAAATGCGAGTAGAAGGTCGCTACGCCGTAAACCTGCGCCGAAGGTATACCGAGGGCGGTGGCTACATAGCAGATGACGTCTTCGGGCAGGTAGCGGTATTCTTCCTGAACTGCCTGCAGGATCGGAATTAATTTGGAACAGTCATTGTTGTGTTTCTCGATGATTTCACAGACTTTTTCGAACTTTCTCATAACGGTGTGTGGCTGACTCGTCATTCTCTGACCTCCTGTCTGATTTTCCCTGACTGCTTGAGCATCTGCAGCTTTTTGCAAAGTACAGAAAGGCCTGCTGCAAGGTTTTCGTTCTGCACTATTACCCCTTCCGGCGTCCGTATTTCGGCGGGCGCAAAGTTCCAGATTCCGATTATGCCGCCGGCGATCATCATGTCAGCGACTTCCTGGGCCGCGTGGTCGGGTGTCGCGATAACCCCGATGTGTACATTCATGCGCTGGCACAGGCTGGTAAGTTTGCTGAGTGGCAACACTTCGACGTCGTTGAAAGTTTTGCCGATAACTTCGCTGTCGTTGTCGAACGCGGCGATGATCTTGAAACCGTAGCGGGAAAAGCCTTTGTAGTCGATGAGTGCGCGTCCCATATTGCCAACGCCGACTAGAAAGGCTTCATCGATGTTGTTCCAGCCGAAGAAATCTTCGATGTTTTTGATAAGTTCTGCGACCTGATAGCCAACTTTGGGAACCCCGCGGATTCCGGTATATGCGAGATCTTTGCGGATCTGCGGCGGATCGAGTTCGAGATCTTTGCCGATATGAGTGCATGAAACCACTTCGCGGCCTCGGTTGAGCAGGGCCTTGAGGTAGTTGTAGTAGCGCGGCAGGCGGCGCAATGTTGGTTCAGGGATAATGTAATCAGGTTTGCCGTTCATGTTTATGGCTTCTCCTGCTGTTTATTTGGACTAGCTGCGAATGACTGCAAAAAGTCGTGGTGCGAGAGTGATATTAGAAGCCCTTTTGGGAATCTATCTTCAGCTTTTGTCATCTTGCTGCCCATCTTTCTGCGTATTCTTTGTCTTCACCGTATAAATCTTTCACGCTTTGAGAAATTTTTAACAATATTTTTTTATCGATAAATTTTTCTCGATTTCAATATCAGTATAATCAGCGACTTTGAAAACGTCAAGAAGTTTTGTGAAAAATTTCGCAGCGATATATTAAAAAATTTGCAAGATGTGAAAATTTTGCATAAGCTGTTTTGTGGCTTTACCTGAAACATGTGTCACAATTTCGGCGCATAAATCGTTTTTCATTTATCATTGACGGGGGCTCTTGTTTTAAAAGACTTCGGTTACTTGAAGCCTTGATCTCTATTGCATTGCTCGTAATTTTTATCGGGCTTCTTCTGTTCGGATTTTTTGATAGCCTTGAAAGTAGAACTTTGAACTGGCGATTTCGTGCGCGTGCCGAAGAGAATTCAAAGTCGAAAATAGTTCTGGTTCTGATAACTGACGAGTGCTTATCTCGTCTCGGGACTTGGCCTATTTCACGGTCTTTGTATGCTTCAGCTGTTGATAAAATCTCTTCGGCCAGCGCAAGTGCCATTGCTTTTGACATCGTTTTTGAAGAGAATTCTACTGCGAATTCCAATGGTGACAAAGACTTTGTTGCCAGCTGTCTCAGAAATGGCAACGTTGTTCTGCCACTTGTATTCTCTGAGATGGAGGTGTTCACAAATATTTCAGCCCCTCCCAGGCGGATTGAGGAAGCACGACTTCCTTTTCAGTCTCTTTTTGATGCAGCGGCGGGTTTTGGCTATATCAACGCAGACCTTGAACATTTGAATCCAGATGGAGTCGTTCAAAAGACCTTTCTGTTGCATCGTTTCGAAGACCGCTGGGTATCTAATTATCCATTGGCAGTTGCAGAGCATGCTACCGGAAAATCAGTTGTTATTTCTGATGCAGGCATCAAATTTCATGGAAACGTGCTTCCCGTAATCGATATGTCACCTTGGAAGTCGAATGAAAGTGTCTGGCGCAGAGAAAACAGCATTGCTGTCTATATCAATTATCTGGGTTCACGATATCGCGAGCATTTTCGGACTTATTCTTTTGTCGATATTCTTGAGAATAGGTTTAATCCAGCGGATTTTCGGAATGCAGTAGTACTTGTTGGGCCTTCTGCCATTGGGCTTGGCGACCTGAAACTGACACCCTACGGTATAGCTCCGGGAGTGGTTATACATGCGAATTTGCTGGACAATATTCTTGCCTCCAATTTTCTGAAGTCTCCTTCCTTAATGCAGCAGGCAATCATCATCGCAGGTTTTGCATTTTTTACGTTCTGTCTTCTTTGCTGGGAAGGCGCTTTTGTTCTACCAACAATTATTCATTCATTGTTTCTGAGCTCATATGTGATCTGCTGCTTTATGGCATTTTCATTACATAGACTGGTGCTACCGATAACGCTACCTCTTATGATGTCTATCTCGCAGTATATTGTTACAAGGTTTTTACAGCTGATACAGCATCTCAAGCTGGCAAACGTTTCTCTCAAAGACCAGAATATAAAGCTTGATCAGAAAGTTAGCGAGCTTATGGCTCTTCATAGCGCAGGCTTAAAGTTTCCTTCTATTCTCGAAACCAATGTTCTTTCAAAGGAGATAGTAGACAAATTCTGCGAGCTTTATGGCGCTGATGCAGGGCTTCTCGTCCATTTTGAAACAGATACGGGGCAACCATGTTTTTTGGGCAGCCTTGCCGGCAATCTGGATGAAAACTACGTTCAGAGTCATCGAGAGGAATTCTCCAAGTGTCTTGACGCAATTATTATAGGAAAAAGGTTACTGAAAGCCTCAGATTCGTCATTGTTTACTACGTATCTTCCTCTTCTTATCGGTGATTCCTGTTGGGGAGCAATTTGCCTTCACGAGACGCAACCAGCAGCAAAGCGATGGCAAAGCGAATATTTTTGGACAACTATTCTTGGAATCTGTTCTACAGCACTTGAAAATGCCAGACTTTACGAAATGGCTCGAGAAGTATCTCTTGCAAAGCAGGTTCAGGCAAATTTCCTGCCAAAAGATCCTCTTGAATTCAATGGATACAGAGTTTTTGGTAATTCGCGGCCGGCAACTCAACTTGGTGGCGACTACTTCGACTACTTCATCGTCGCAGACAGATTTCTGGTTGTGCTCATTGCAGATGTAATGGGACATGGAGTTCCTGCCGCACTTGGTATGACAATTGTCAAGACGTCCGTATTGCAGCGTGAAATTGACGGGTTTTCGATAGAAAGGCTTATAAATACCATTAACACCACGCTTCTGAATAGTCAGGAAAAAAGACTCATGGTAACAGCGCAGTTTGTAGTTATCGATACTACGGAGCACACGGGAATGATTTATCATCGTGGTCATGTTTTTCCTTTCCGGAAAGCTGTTAACGAAAAGTGGTTTCTGCAGGACTGTATTGTTGCACCACCCCTGGGAGTGAAGAAGAATGTTGCAACCCCTGGTGTTGATTTTTGTCTGAGTCCAGGTGAGAGATGGATGCTCTACACTGATGGTCTGGTCGAGTCGTTGACTGAGAATTTTGACAATACAATGAAAATCGCTGCCTTTCAGGAATATCTTGATACACGCCCGAATATTGCCATCAAAGAAGCCTGTGTCGACATTATTGATCATCATCCTTCCTTTCAGACAGGTAGTCCGCAGCCTGATGACTATACAGTGGTTCTATTTGAGCGCGCTTCGGGGGTTGAATGAAAGTGAACATGGTTTCGTCTAAAGCACTTCTTGACTCAAAAAATAGAGAGGAGTATCTTTGCCGTGAATAATATTCTCAGAGTTATTAGCATGCTTTTTAGCAACTCATGCAGTTTCAAATTGTATACAAGAAATGAAGACGCAGGTGTTAGGTTCTTTCAGGAAATTACGATGTCACAAAGAATAGAGCAATTACGTAGTCCTCATATGAGGAAAGACACTGTTTATTGACATTTTTTTCTGCTGGCGTTTTGCCGGACTTCAAGAAATAAATTAGTTAATTGCAGGTATGTATCAAGCAAGTAACAGGATGTGAAATCAACATTTTCTGTATTTTGTTCATTCTTTCAAGTTAAGGTGGTTCTATAATGACCTCAAGGGAGCATCTGGCAGAGTTTTCTCTTTTGGTAGAGACGCACTTGAACAGCGTTGTCAGATATGTGAGTTTTCTCATGCGAGGGAACGATGATGCCAAAGATATCGCTCAGGAAGTATTTCTAAAGGCGTGGCAGCAGTTCGATCCGCAGTTGAAACATTCGTTTCGGGCCTGGGTCATGCGAATTGCCAGAAATCAGGTGATTGATCGTTACCGGCGCAAGGGATTGCCGGTCTGGTATGCAGGAGATAGCATCGAGAAAGTTTTGCCCGCCGATTCCGAAAGTGATAAGCAATTTTTCTCTGAAAGTGAGTTTTATCCTGAAGGCTTGCCAGCCTTTTCGCGTTTGCCGGTTCAGCAGAGAGAAATCGTATTCATGCGATTTGTAGAACAAATTCCGTATGACGAGATTAGTCGAATTACTGGTAAATCGCAGGATGCTTTGCGTAAAATTGTTTCAAGAGCTGTTTTGACTATTCGCAAGGAGGTGGCCAAAGATGCTATGCAACAAGGTTAATGAGTATCTTGAAAAGGATCCTCCTCCTTCTCTTGACAAGATTCCCGACGGTCTTGCAGAACACATCAGGTCATGCCCGGAATGTTCGAGTCTAGTGTCGCATTTGCGAAGTCTTGCCATGGATAACAGTTTGAAGCCTCTAACCATGAAGGAGACAGGAGAATTTATGAAATCATTTCAACAGAAGGCATCCGCATATTCTCAGAAAACTGTTTCGCAAAGTAGCTCGACCGTATTTGATCGCTTCTGGGCAAGCATGTCGTGGACATATGCCCTGGCAACATTTGTTGTGTTGTTTTTAATTGGCGCTTACCAGTTCTATGGCCAGAAATCACCTTTGCCTTCTGGCGAAGTTCCTGTTTTTGCTTCTCTCAAAGGTGGAGTGGAAGTCATATTGCCAGACGGGAAACTTGAGCGTGTAATTGCAGATTCTGAGCAGGCTATCGCACATGATACAGATATTAAGTTTGCCGCTGATTCGGAACCAGTCGAGATTAAGTATAAAAACGGCGGCAAGGTTTTTTTGAAAGGCAACGGCCAGATGAAGGTTTTAAAAGATGGGCTCAATGTGGAAACCGGTAAGTTCAATGCCAGATTCAAGAACCTCGCAGGAATTATGAAAGTTCGTGTTCCATGTGCTGTACTCGCAATTCGAGGAACAGAGATCCAATTTGATATTCATAAGACGCGTTCAGAAATTCTTCTGGTTGAGGGCGCTGCTGATCTTATCCCAGACAACGCTTCGCAGACAACAATGCGTCTAGAAACCGGCAAGCGTGTGCGTCTTACCGAAAGTGCCTGGATCTACGCCAACCCGGCGCCTCCGGTCGTTCCCGAAGTCAAGCCCGTTGATAAACCTTCCGAACCTGTAGCGTCAGAATCTCAATCTCACATTTCTCTCCCTGAAACTAACCCTGAGTCGAGTGAAGCGCAGCCACTGGATGGCGAAGTTGGCAATGAGTCTGAGAATGCGAATGACGAAGAAACGCCAGACGACGGCGAGCCAGCAAGCTATTCAAATGAAGCTGCCGGAGAAGAAGATGAATCGGACTTCATAGGAAGAGAAAGCTTTTTTGACTAAATATTTTTGAGCTTGAAATCGCCATTTTAAGGGAAAAGCAAATGCGAAAGCAACCCATCTCGCCGCTGGTCAGAAGAGGCTTTGTGCTTCCTCTGGTATTCGGTGCCATGGCTGTGCTTACCATGTATTTCTTTATCATGAGCTTTCTTTCGAGTGGACAGACCACTGTTGCAAGCCATTTTATTGATTCAGCTCATTCTCTTGCTATTGCCAAAGCCGGTGCAGACTGGGCTTTGACAGAATATGCCAGTGGGTCGTATCAGCCCGGCAACATTATCAGCGAAGCATTTTTTGGAGAATCGACTGCTGGAGGAGAATTTGAGCTTCAATATCCGGGTGAGCTGCATAGCTATGTTGAGAATGAGCTCCATGGCGAACTTGTGGTGAAAATGAAGATCTACGACGTGACTCACTTACCCGTTCCTGACAAATTGCAGGGGTTTCGTCGCGATCAGGTCGAAAAATCCGGAATAATCGAGTTTACTTCGGTCGGCAAAGTCGGCAAGGCAAGCCGAAGAGTTCGTGTTAGAAAAGGCTTCAAGGTTGTAATGATAGTTCATCCGGTCGTTTCAAAATTTACGTTGTTTTTGCGGACGAAACCCGAAGATAAGCATATAAACGTGCTTGAACGCAAAACTACTTCTTTTGGTTTCGAAAACGGAATTCCCATAATTTTGAACAATCAGGGATTTGATGAAAAAGACCCGAGCCAGAACCTGTCATTTCCCGTGATCCGGCCGAGTACGCAAGAATTCGATCTTTCTCTGGTTGCCGGCGGGAATTTTTCTAAACTTGTTCAGACTTCTGGCTGGATCTTTTTGAATTCAGGAGCAGATCCCTGGACTTTTAATCTTTCAGGTAGCGGCGATTACAGCGAATATGACGATCGATTGCTGTTGCGTGTCGGTAGGTATCGCAAAAAGGACTTGGAAAAGTCTATTCCAACTGGTGTTTCCACGGGCGAAGTTATCAAGGATGTATGGGAAAAATTTCAGGGAATGAAATCAGATTATAAGACTATGTCTGAGGCCGGCGAGGTTATAAAAAAGCCGATTAATATCTTGTTTCTTCGCTATCTTTTTCCAGGTGGCCCCCCCAAAGTATCTTTGTTAAGGCCGTTTGGAACAGGCACTAAATTTTCGCCAACTCTCTTGTTCGGTCCTGTTTATATGCGCTATCTGATTTTGCGGGGGATAGATGTCGTTTTTCTGCATGCCGGTTCGACTGGTAGTCATATGTATTCAAATGTTCTCCTGCCGGGTTTTCTCAGTCTCGAGGCTTTTACCGAAGCTTATCGTGTAAAAGTTCCTGCCGACGTGAAAATGGATGGTTTTGCGCGGGTTTTGAATTTTCCTGACCGCAATAACGTTTCTTCAATCTTTCCCGTGTATGAAAAGCTCATGACCCAAATTTCCAAGAAGCCATATATTGACGCTCTGGATTACATTTTTTTGAAAGAGCGTGAGAGTGGAACCATGCTGGTGCCGAAAGCAAGGGACTATAATGTTCCGATTCCGCAACTTATTGGTGCTGATGTATCACCTGACATCAGCCCCTGGATCGGCAATCGGAGTTCTTTGATGTCTGGCAAGGGAACATTCGGAATGAATAATAAAATACTCTATGATGGCGAACTTGCTAATATTAAGGGGTGCATGGAATTTCAAGCCAAAATAACAGCAGTATTTCCCTCTATTAAAGAGCTGCAAGATGAATTCATGGATAAAAAAACTTCAGAACTCAGACTGCCAGGAATTGTTTATCTCGGAGAAAGCGATCTTGTTCTAGATAAGCCACTTAAGATTACCAGTCCTGGAATTATTATCTGTGGCGGCAATGTGGTTATTAGATCACCAATACAGTCTACCCAATCTGTCACGATAGTTTCTCTGAAAGACATAACTGTTGAAACAGGTAGTCAGATAGATGCCCATCTAATATGTCTGATGGGAACGTTTCGAGCCCAGAATGGATTCAGGATTGTCGGCGGACTCGCTGCTCACTCAATGGATATTTCAAATATGAAGGCGAATGAGAAGTCGATCACATTTGTGCCCGCACATGACCCCTACAATAATCCCGATAAGTGGTATAGAAAAACAGCTTATCGTTTCCAACTGTCGCAGGAGGAGGAATATTACATTGAAGGTGGCAGCTGAAAGTTTATATAGAAAGCGCAGCACTGGTGTGACTTTGATTGAAATCTCTGTTGCGGTCTGTATTGTGGGGATTATTTCTGGAATGATTTACCTTATGTTTGATCGGCAAGTGGACCAGGCAAACAGTGATGGTAGATCTTCTCAGTATTTTCTCGATATAGGCGTATTTTCCGAAACCTTCTACAATGACCTGGCAATGGCCAAAGCCGTATGTCCACATGCAGATGGTGTGAGTATTCTCATAAACCCTGATGGAAATCCCGGTTCGATAACCTATTCACTGCAGGGAAATAAAATTGAACGAGATTTTCGAGGGGAGATTAAGGTTTTCAGATTTACCAACCCGAATCGTAACGATAGTCCTCTGATTTTTCGAGTAGAGGAGATAATTCCATGATCAGACGAAAAATTTCTATACAGAAGCCGGGTCTAAAAAACTTTCGACTTTTGCTGTTTCTGTCAGGCCTTCTTGTTTTTTGTCTTATTCCGCCGATGTGCCTGGCTAAGTCTTACAAGGTCATTGTCGGATACGAAAACGAAGAGATAGAAATTCCTCTTATCCCTGGCCGTGTGGCTTCCGGGCAAAGTAAAATGCCAGCACCAGATTCTCCACAGATGAACTCTGCATTTCCAAATTCCGCCGATACGCCAACCGTAGTTCCTCTGCCTGAGCCTGAACCTGAACCCGAAACGCTGATTGCAATAGAAGATGAGGTTCCTGATATGGAGATTGGGTTTCCAGAAGATAACGGAGTTCCCACGCCTGAGTCTTTACAGGCTGCGCTTGATTCCACAGGTCGGGTCGTTGTTGGCGGGATTTCTTTTGACTTTGACAGTTCCAATTTGAGCAATTCTTCACTGCCCTCATTGCAAGCCATGTTAACTTATTTTCGTAATAATCCTGGTGTGAAAATAAGAATAGAGGGGCATTGCGACACATCTGGAGATACTTCTCTCAATCCGGCTTTGTCGCAAGCCCGAGCGGATTCTGTGCGAGACTGGCTTATTGAAAGAGGGGTCGACAGTTTGAGGCTCTGGGCAGTGGGTATGAGTCATAATTACCCAATTGCAGATAATAGCACTGCAGCCGGGCAAGAAAAGAATCGCCGGGTGGAAATGGTTAAGGTAAACTGATCATGTGTGTGCAACCAAGATCGATTTAGTGATGGTAGAAGATGACAGCAAATGATAAAAAGCCGAGTGGATTCACAATGGTAGAAATTGCAATTGCGATGTTCGTTCTCGCGGTGTTTTTACTGCCTCTTATGCAGCACTTCGTACGAACACGTCGAGTATCGCTTGCAGCCAGGGATGCAGTAATAGTGAACTCATATCAGGCATCTTGTCTCGGCGAACTTTCTCTTCTCGATTATGACGAGCTGTCGTCACTATCGGGAGCAACCTTTACCCGTGTTATCAAAAAGTATACCGGTGAAAAACTAGTTAACAATCTTAGTATTCAGACCAGTATCAACATTAGCAGTAGTACTGAAACCATAATGCTGACGATTGATGTGAGATCAAGATTTCGATTTCCGGGTTCGACTGACAGGCAATCAATGCGAAATGTGAGTATGCGTGGCTATGTGTTTCCAAAGCCCTGAGGGTGTCAAAACAGCGCCTGTTGCTTGCAACAGGCGTGGATTGTCTTTTCCCGAACTTTGCATTTATGCGCTGGTGGCCAGTCTGATATTGTCGTTCTTTATTTTTATGTTTTGGAGAACGCGGCGAATGCATGAACGACAGAACGTTGAGCTGGTCTACCAGAACTCATTTACCAATCTTTGCAACCAGCTTGAGAAAGACCTTGCGGGCTGTAATGAGTGGAAAATTCAAAACACTATTGGTTCCAGTACATCATTGTTTATAGGTCGAATTCAGGGTGAGATTGTTTATGATGCTCGTCCTGAAACAGGCGATATTGTTCGCATCAGAAAAGACGGGGAGGTCAAATACCCGTTCAAAGGCGAGCGGGAAAGTACATTAAAAACCATGGAGTTTGTTGCCAGTCCTCATAAGGCAAATTATCTGAATTTGAAGGTTGAGTTGTTGGCAAGCCCATCAATCGAGTTCTCGCATGAGTTTTCTGTTCGGGTAAGTGTTGACAAAAACAAAGCGGTGGGCTTTTTTGAGAACCCCGAATTGAAAGAACGAGGAGCGGAAGCCCATATCGGAAAAAAGCAGCATTAGAACCATTTAATCAATGTAAACATATCAAGTGTCACACAAGCAGTTTTTTTTCGTAGTCTAGGCTGATGATAAAAAAAGGAGGAAGTCTCAATGAACGTAAAAGTTTTGGGGATTCTCTTGTTATATTTATTCGCAATCATGTTTTTATCAGGTCATGATGCTGCAGCTGAGGATGTTGACGGATGGAACACCGAAGTTGCCAAACCGGTTTCGGAACCAGATGGAACAGAAGGATTCGGGGTAGATCTCGGGATTAAAAAAACGGGCGCTGATTCATCAGGTGAAGCAACTGATGTCAGCGAAACCGATCAGACTGCCAAGAAAACCCTGGAAGGGCAGGAAGCTCTAGACAGCGGAGATACACTGGCAGGAACGATAGATGTCGATACTTACCTGAACGTGCGTGATGGACCCTGGGGAAAAATTATCTCGGGTTTGAATCACAATGCGCCAATTCAAATCGTCGCCAAAGAAGGAGACTGGTTCAAGATCGTTAATGGTGATGGATTTGCCTACGTTCACGCTTATTATGTCAATGCGCCAGGCTTTCCCTCGCATCAGGGTGTTGAACCGCCTATCCTTGGGTCAAATCCATACGAACATACCGGTGATCCCGGTGCAAGCCCAACCGTTGATAATGGCACCTTTGGTGCGGAGCCTTGTTCTCCGATGCCGGACTCAGTCAGTTCAGACTTCGGTCCGCGTGATATCGGTATTGGCAGCACTTTTCATGAGGGAATCGATCTGCCGGTTCCGAACGGAACGCGCCTCAACGCCCTTGGCAACGGTGTTGTCACCAACGTTGGCTGGACTGATGGCGGTGGAAAGTGTGTGTATGTCAGATATGACAATGGGTACACTTCATTCTACTGTCATCTCGAAAGCGTGAGTGTGGAAGAAGGTCAGAGAGTAGCGATAGGTCAGGACATTGCTCTTTCCGACAATACCGGGGAGTGGACAACCGGAGCTCATCTGCACATGGGAATAATGGATTCGAGTGGCACTTATGTTAATCCTCGCGACGTGCCCGGCCTTGAATTCCCTCCGCTTGTCGAGTAAGAAAGGATATGAATATGAAAAAGCTTATTATCGGCTTGTTGATTATATGTATTATGAGCTTTTCCGGTGTCGTTGTCGCTGAATCATCTGCAAAGCCTTCTGGTGTTCTGATAAACGGCTTACAGTATGAGGCCGGTCTTGCTTCATCAGCTGTTGCTCATAAAGATATCTGCGCGATTCCTTACGGCACAGGTGATAGCAATGTCGGCGGTGACAAAGAGAGCCATAAAATGAGAATCGGTGGCGCACCAATGGCCTACAGTCCTCTGGCCGACGGTTCCTTTTGGGTTCTTGATACAATAAATCAGAAAACGAAGCATTTTGCTGCTGACGGAAAGCTGATTTCCTGTTTTTCTTTTCCGGGCAGCAGTTCAGAGAAGTTCGTTAAAATGCAGGATATGGTTGTGATTCCAGCTGGCGGTTTCTATCTCTACAATTCGGTCGAAGGCATGGTAATACGGGTTGATGAGAAAGGCATGCCAAAGACACGCATCGAAGGCTTGCCGAATTCTCGTGAAATCGGGATCGACAGCAAGGGAAATCTGCTGGTGGCAAACCCGGTCATGCATAGTCTGCTGCGCTTCAATCCAGCTGGCGAACTGATTGAACGCTATGATGGTCAGACCTTCCTTTCTACAGTGGTTGACGCTAACGACAAGCCTCTTGGTGTTAAATTCAATGACCTGGAAGCTGAACTGTTCAGGGCAGACAAGGCTTCGCCAACAGTAACCGTGTCGCTTGCAAAATTCCCTCTACAGACACCGAAAGAGCGGAAAGCACATTATGTTGCGGCGCAGCTGATCGGTTCAGATGCAAAAAAGAATGTATATCTTCAACTGATTGCTTGTGACAAAAAGGGTGTAATCCACCAGTACCGTGTTCTCAGGCTCAATAGTGAAGGAAAAACACTCGCACAGGTTGACATGCTGGCAGTTGCCTTTTTATCGCCCAGAAAAAAGACGATTACTCCTGACGGCAGGGTATTTGGCTTTCGAAGTGACAAAAAGTCCTGGTTCCCGATCACGTTTGCCCTGCCCTGATATATTTATGTGAATACACGACCTTAGGCCCATGGTGAATCCCTTTTCACCATGGGCTGATAGCCCTGCTGTATCGTTGAAATACTTGGCCTGTCGGATTCTCGGCTGCAACATATTAGGAGCAACTTTTGATACAAGAACGGAGAAGCTTATGAAACATTCTTTCTGTAGAACAATTGCCCTGATTACAATGGTTGTTTTCCTTCTACAACTGTTCACGCCGATTGTAGTTTTCGCCCAGGATACCCACAAAGTACAAATTCAGCAGGCAATAGGTGAATTTCAGGGAACCTATGATGAGATAAAGGCCGTCAAAGAAATTGAACTTGGATCTATTACGGCAGAGATCCTTAGGATGATCTGGAACTGCGAAAATTACATTGCTATTCCAAGAGACGATAAAGGTCTAACCACTCCCGAGCAGTCACGTGAGTGGGCCGCAAAAATGCAGGCTCAGCAGGAAAAGGCAAAGCTTGAAGGCTACCTTGCCCAAATTGAGCAAGCAAATAAAGATATAGCAAAGATCAAGTTGGATGCTGAGAAAACAATGAATTCTCTGAAAAACGGTTCATTGGAAGAAGCGGCAAACACTGATCCCACAAAAGCCTATAATAGTCTGGACCAAAGCGCCAGCGCACTGGGCATCTATCAGGAAGCGTTGACAAGGGCCGGTAATTCTCTTCTTGCAGCAGCAGCAGCGCTTGAAACTGCCGCAGGAATACTTGCCACAGTTTCAGCGACCTGCACTACTATTTCCGCAACAGTGGCCTTAGCTCCATTTACCTTACCAGTTGCAGCAATAACAGGACCATTGTCAGGAGTATGTTCAGCATCTGCACTTGCAATTAAAATAGCAGGAGAATCTCTGATCTCTGCTGCTGACAACGCCATTACCAGTGACGAAGATTATATTAATCTAGTCTCCAATATAGTTGTCAAAGAGGGGTTAGAATATGGTTGTGACTATGTAATTGGAGAAGGCGTTAGTGGTATGGCTAAAGGTTTTGGGACGGTGGTGACAGAAGCCTTGACAACGGGATGCATTGACTTAGCGACTAAAGAGGCAATCACACCCATAGCAGAATCAGTAATAGAAGGGCAAATCAAAAAAATTATCAATATAACAGCAGAACCTATTAAATCTGGTATTAATGAAACATTAGAAAATAACTGTGATGAAATGAACAAACACATAGGTGATGAGCTGACATATGACGAAAAAATCAAAATGCCGGCTTTCCTTAAGCCGCAATTAAACTGGGAGTAAAAGTTCTTAAAGACCCATGATGCGCAACTTCTCGATACGGTTGCCGGCCCGAAATGGGCATTTGACCGCATCTGCAATAAGCTGACCTGTCTCAGGCAAACCGCTGGTTGAGTAACTGGATCTGGAAATTGTCACCCGGGTCAGGTCTTTTTTTACGGCTACAAGATAATATCGCCATGATCCGGCAGCATTGTTGCCCACTTCTTTCGAGTCTAATTCTATCGACACAATGTTAGAAAACGAGGCAAGAACACTTTCGGACAACTTCATAAAAAATGTGACCCGATAAACAATGCGCTGGCTTTTCATATCCAGGAAATAGCGAGAATCACAATGAAGAAGCAGCCACAAAAATAGCGTAGAAGCAATGGCACTGCTGATTGCGAAATAAATATGGGTTGAATCGAAGCCATCGTAACATCCTAATATGAAATTAAAAAGAAAAGTTAGAATGGCAATAGAAAGCAAGATTAGCAACATAGTGTCAAGTGGGCAGGCAACCGTGTCAAGCGGTATTGTGTCCGATTTCAGTCTGCGTCTGGCATTCGCCAGGTCTTTTAAACGCAAATAATCTTCAAACGAACAATAGGCCTTTCCAATAATAAATGTTAGCAAAAATTCCATTTCAGCTCTCTGAATATGTCATTAATCACCTTCATCCTTTATAAATCGACCACATGGGCCATTAGAATCCGCGATTGTTTTCAGGTAACTCCATGGAACAATAAATTCAATAATTCCTTTGGAATATGGTGCGATTTCGCATTGATTAAAACAGAATGACAATCCATCCTTGGAAATCAGGAAACTCCGGTTAAGAGAGAATTGATCGTTTTCGAACCAGTAACCTGCTTGTTTATAGGTTTCTTCTGGTTTCATGTTGCGAATCCGGCGAAAATGGTTCTCTGCAACCTTGGTTAGTTTCGCAAGGCTGTTTGTATTAATCAGGTCGGTGAGACTGTAGAGTTTGCCTGTTTTTATTGAAAATACCAGGTATGTGAGCTGCGAAGTCGGATGTGCGCCGCCAGTAAAAACTGACTGAAGTATCCTGAGGCAAAACAGGTCTTCGTCGTAATAACTGATTGTTGTTTCAAACTTCAAAAACCATGCGCCAGGCATTTCTGGCGTTGATTTGGTGGACTTTTCAAAGTCAATCCTGAAGGCTTCCATAAGTTGTTGCAGTGTTTCAGGATGTTTCCCGTCCAACACTTTCAGTAGCCGACTTTGTATGGTTTTATTGATCGCATTTACGGCAACACTAATCCCGGTTTGGCAAGACAATTCCGGAAAGCAAATCTCGATGTTTGCAGCTATAATCTCTTTCCGGGCCGTTTTTGGAGGAGGTATCTTTTGGGTGAAATGCTTGATGACAGCAGAAATAGAACTGGTAATTTTTATGGGATTGTCGTTTTGACTGTCTCCTTTAGCCGTAGCCGACCAGGCATTACATAGTATAAAGAGAATGAATACTGATACGAGCAAACTGATCTTGTTTCTCATCTTGTTTTCTCCATAAGCGCCAGAGTATCTGGCTGATTTTTTTTGAATAGCCTGTCATTGCAGCGGAAACTGGCTGAGAAACTCTTCATGGTTGCCGCGTTTGTAAGTGCTCCATGGGCTCCAATCAGAGCAGTTCGCGCTCATCTGAATCATAACGCGAATGTTTGTCATTGGATCAAACAGGTCTTCATAACAACTCAGATTATACTGTGCCATGCGCTCAGGTCCAAGTTCTCCGATCATGTTGATCTGAAACAATCCGTATGACATGTCGCCGGTTGAGCTGTCACCATTATAGGCATCGGGAGCACCCCCCGATTCAGCCATGCCGATGGCCCAGGCCATTTTTAGCTCTTCTCCTGTCAAACCGGCCTGCTGAAGATACCCGAGAAGGGCCGTTCCGCCACTACCAACTGCCGAACTGGATTTATTGCCATATGGCGATTCGTTGGAGCCGAGGATGGGTGGCTCAACCCCTTGATGCGATGGAAAACCGGGAGCATCGACATAATAGGCGTGTACATAGGCGAAATCGCTGCCGTGGACAATCTTGAACCAGTCGCCCTCTTTGGCTACAATTTGTATCTTGTCTCCGGTTCTCAGGCCTCCAATGATATTTTTCCATGGGCCGTTGCGGATATTCAAATATGTGTCTACATCAATAACGCCGTCCAGCGTTTCCCCGTTTTCCAGAGCTTCCTGTCCTTCCAGCTCTGGTTCTTTTTTCTGATCGGCTTCGCTGGTATCAGATGTTTCGCCGGATGTTTCAGCACCCTTCTTGTTCAGGCCCAGGTCTATCCCGAAGCCTTCGGTGCCATCTGCTTCTGAGACCGGCTTGGCATTGCCTGTATTCCACTCGGAAATGTCTTCTTCGGCCAACACGGCGGAGTCACATAATATCATAGCCGCAAATACCAGTAACAGGAGAATGCGCCAAGTTTGCATCTTCATACGATTTTCTCCTTCAATTTCAGTTTAACATAAGAATAACAGACGATTTATAACCGACAATTCTGTCAAATATCTCATGGAATGCTCCAGATTTTGGTTGTGTGGCAAAGACATAATAGAAATGAATCTGCAATAAATACGAAAGATTAGTTTTGTCTGTGACATCTTATTCTCAAGTGACTGAAGAAGGAAGCTTCTTCTTGTTCAGCGCTTCAACACTAGATTATAAACCTGTATGTAATCACTTTATATTTACGATAACAATCTTGATGTCACAGGGAGGATTGATTTTTCGTAACTCCTGTAATCGACCGGTTAATATATGCTTTGCATGCAGATTTACTTCAATTCATAGTTGGAAGCAAGGAGCAATTTATGAGATATCTTGGATCGATGATCGTTCTTCTGGCATTTCTTCTAGTTCCGGTTTTGTCTGGGGCAGCTGATTTTTCTGCGTATTCGGAACTTGATGTGGCCGGCAGCTTTCTTAACAGCCTTTTCGAGCATTTCGAAACAAAGCAGTTAGCCTTCAATGTCTCGAAGCCTTTTGAACTTGGCGTGTTGAAGCGCTTTCCAGTAGAGATAGGTTTTCTCATGTGCGAACCAGAAAGAACGCCTGATCTGATCGAAGAGCTCGAATCTATCTTTGAATCTGACACTTCCGTGCGAGTTTCCAGTATGGCGATATTTTCCTCTGCTGATGTTCGACAAGACGGAAAAATTGTTGTGAAGGTGGTTATGTATGCCGATATATTCTGTTCTCCAGCGGCAGATGAAGCGAAAAGATTCTTTCCGAACGATGAGTTGAGGGAGATTCTCAAAAAAGCCAGGTTCGAGCCTGGAGTTCAATCTCAACAAAATATCGATGAAATCAGCATCTGGTTGACAAGTTTACGAGTTATCTCAGAAAAGAACTCGAAATGGGCTTTTGAGCTGGCGGGATACGCCAGAGATGATGAAACACTCCGGACTGCGACTGATGAAATCTCAGCTTCAAGCGGTCTGTCTGATTTCGTTTTTCCGACAACCAGCCAGACAACATATGCGAAACTTCCATTTCTAAAATTTGACGGGCGCGCCAGTTTCATCAAATGAAACCTTATTTTTGTTTCAGCCTGAAAACACGCTGAAGAACAACTTGCGTTAACGAGTAAATTCCTTTTGTTTTATCGACAAAATGGATTTATTTGCTTTGAGACGAGAGCCTGGAGGTAGCTATTAAGCGCGTTCTGAGAAAGAAGCCCATCGTAGAATCTAAGGGCGGCATAACGCCAAGAAGAGGTTTCCTTCTGGGAGTTGTGCTGCTCGTTTCTCTTCTGATGGCTGTTCTTATTTTTTCTTTTAACAGCATAGTCAGACAAAGAAACATTCAGGCTCACCACCTGATGATTTCTGAAACGACCTCTTATCTTGCGATTTCAGGGCTTCACCTTTTCGCTGAAAAACTAAACAGTTCTTTTGCAACCACTTTGAAAAGCAGTTGCCCTGAGCTGTTTACAAAAACTGCGGCAGAATTTGGCAACAGTCTCCATATCAACAGCAACAGTGCAGTCTGTTCCAATGCCCGGAATGATTTCCAGAATTTTCTCAACACTCTGGAGCATTTACACGAACCTGGCCTGATGGGTGGTTATCCTGTTTGTCTCGACATGGAGATCAAGCTTGAAAATGTGCAAAGCCTTAATCCTGATACTACCGCGGAACAGTTTCAAATGGGGCGTGATCCGGTTGAAAAATGCGGCCAGCTGACGGTGAAATGCAGCGTT
>PGYA01000063.1 GCA_002839435.1 Candidatus Riflebacteria bacterium HGW-Riflebacteria-2
GTTCTGTGAATCTTTAGACCGCTTTGTTGCAATTAGATCATTCACTCCGGAGCAGAAGCAGCAGCTTTTCAAAAACATCAAGATAACTGACAAGAAGTCATACAAGCGGCTTATTATAAACGCTTCAGTGGTAAATTATCTCGATGAGATCGCTCCTCTGGTCTTCGGAAACAATGAATACCCGCTCCTCGGTGAAATCATCGAGCAGGAGCTATTTAACCTTTGTATAAAGGTTAATCCGTCTCTCGACATCAAGGAAGTAACTATCCAGGTTGACGAGCAGACCGCCAAAAGCGGTGCTATCACCATGCTTGGCTCTGAGTCAGAAGAAGCCAAATCAGCGCAGCAGCGCTACATGGAAATTGAGAAGCACCTGCGCAAGCGCATTATCGGTCAGGACGAAGCGGTTACCGCCGTCGCCCAGGCCATAAGAAAAGCGCGTGTCGGTCTCAAAAACCCGAAGCGCCCGGTCGGCAGCTTTATTTTCGTCGGGCAGACCGGCGTTGGTAAAACCGAACTGGCCAAGGCCCTGTGCGAATTCATGACCAGCAACGAAAACGACCTCGTTCGCATTGACTGTTCAGAATTCGCAATGAGCCACGAATACGCCAAACTCATCGGAGCCCCTCCCGGCTATATTGGCCATAACGAGGGTGGTTATCTGACTGAATCGGTAAAAAACAAGCCGAATGGCGTTGTCGTATTCGATGAAATCGAAAAAGCGCACGAAAAGGTGCACAACCTTCTGCTGCAGCTTCTCGATGAGGGCATTCTTACTGACAGCAAGGGCGAAACAGTCAGTTTCCGTGAGTGTGTAATCATTCTGACCACCAATATCGGGGTATCCGACATCACCACAGAAGAAAGCCGCCCCGGTTTCAGGGTCGAAGACACTGCCGCCAAGCCGGTTGAGAAGCTCGACGACCTTTCGCATGAAAAAAAGTCAAAGATTACCCGCAAGAGTCTTGAAAAGAAATTCCCGCCCGAATTCCTCAACCGTATTGACGATATCATTGTATTCAGGGCACTCGACAAGAACGACAACCGCCAGATTCTCAAGATTCTGCTGCAGGAAGTCACTGATCGCGTCTCTGGACTGAGCATGCGTCTCGGTTTTTCCGAAGAAATGGAAACGTTCCTAGTTGACAAGGGAACCGACCTCAAATATGGCGCCCGCCCGCTACGTCGCACCATTCATCGCTATATCGAAAATCCTCTGGCCGAAGAGATCCTCACCGGGTCTTTCAGCAAGGGCGACGATATTTCGGCTGAGTGTGGCAAAAACGATGATGGCGAAGACTGTGCTGTATTCAAGGTAATCGGCAAGTTTGAGGTTAAAGAACCAGAACCCTCAAAAGAACCTCCGATCCTGCCCAAGTTCGACGATCCTCCGATCCAGGAAGAAGAAGAATAGGGTATTTTATCTGCCCATAAAAAAACCGGCCTGGCGCCGGTTTTTTTTATGGGCGGAATAGCAGTCTCAGTTCTTTTTAGCGACCTGAGCCGGAGCGGTTTTTTCGTGCCGTTTCATGTAGAGTTCGTAAGCGATCTGACCGGCGACCGAAGAGGCTTTGGTGCCCGAATGGTTCTTCTGACCAACGAGAGTTACGATACAGAGGTCGCGTCCGGTTGCTTTGGTGAAGCCGCCAAACCAGGTGTAAAGATAATTAGGTGAAGCTCCGGTGAGAGTGCCCGTTTTACCGCCGCAGATTCTCGAGAGGTTTGGGCATCGGCTGTAGCCGCCGAAGCCACGCTTGCCTGTTCCCACTGCGGTTGTGGCATACATCATCTTGTAAAGATCTTTGGCCGTATCGACCTTAATCGGCTGGGCCAGCTGAAATGGTTTGCGTCTGAAGATTATCTCGTTTTTGCGCACGACATAGTCAACCAGATAGGGTTTCATGGTGCGGCCACGGTTGAGAACCGTCGAAATGATCTGAGCTACGTGAATCGGGCTGACGAGAAAGTCGCGATTGAGACCAGCTGCAGCCTGACCCATTTTTACCGGGTCTGATGGCAGTCTGGCGAGCGACTTGTCAACTGGCAGATCGAAGAAGAAGGGCTTGTTGAAGCCATATGCTTCGGCATACTTTTCGACGATGCTGCGACCGGCCTTGCGGGCAATACGGCCGTAGACGCCGTTGTGTGAATTGGCAAAAGCTTTCCAGACGGTCATGTAAGTTTTGCCCCAGGCGAGAAAGCTGCTTTTGGCAGTAGTTTTTCCACTGTCAATGCCGGCTGAGGCAGTGATGATCTTGAAAATTGAGGCGACCGGAAAAGTTGGGCGCAGTGCCCAGTTCTCGGTTTTGTATTCTTTGGAAAGGATGTCGAGAGTGTGGCTGCGGTGACTCGATGACATGGCGAGAATTTCGCCGGTGGAGGGATCCTGGATGATGCCGGCGCTGATGCGTGTCGAGTATTTTTTAAACACGTCTTCGAGCATTTTTTGCAGTGATGGCCGGATGGTCAGGACTATATAGGTCTGGTCATCATATTTGACAATGTAACGATCGAGCAGTGAGGCGTATTCCCACGTGTTTTTGCTTACCGCTTCAATATAGGCGAGTGCTGAAGGCGAGTTTTCGTTTGAGTCAGGTGCCTTGTAACCTGCTTCGGGGCGACTTGCGGTTGCTTCACCTGACGTGACGACTGCGCTGGCGGCAGGTGTCATGCTTATGGCATTGGTAGTCTGCCCTTTGCTTTCGCTTTTTTCCGGTGTCGGCGGCGTCATTTCTTTTGTCGTAACCGGCAGTTCTTCAGCTGTAGAGGTGGTTGCGGCAACAGTGGCGTCTGCTTCTTTTACGCTTTTGGTGCGGTATTGAATCGCGACCAGCGGTTTTTTCTGTTCTGATGTGCCAGCTAATGCGGCAGTTTCGATCTTGCCTGAAATATATACAGGTTTTCCATTTTCTTCGGCTACATATAATACAAGTGCATCGACCATGCGTGAGTCGAGCGCCATGCCCATGAAGGCAATGTAGCAGACTACGCAGAGGATATTGAGTGGTTTGAAATAGCTTGAAACCATGAAATAGAACCTGTGATCAGTTAACTTTTACAGTCTGCAGCAGTCCGCTGCGTGGAACCTTGATCGAGCTGCCGAGTTTAAGCCCGCGTTCGTCGGTGATGCGGTTTATTCTTACCAGAGACTGCACCATCTGAGCGTTTCCAAAAAGTTTGCGGGCAATTTTTTCGAGAGTGTCGCCTGTCTGCACCTGATATTCGAAAAAGCGTTCAGAGTCGATGGTGCGAACTTTCGTGCTGCGTTCGGCACTTGAGTCTTCGGTATCGATCCGCGCCAGTTCGATTCCTGTGTCGCTAAAATCACGGGTGGCCGGGGCAAAAGCACCTTCCGGGACTACTTTAACCTGAGTAGTCAGGCGGTTGCCGCTGATCAGGCTGTCTATTCTTCCAACCAGTACCGGCGATGCCGGTTTTTCTATGCCGGGAACAATGCCGGTGTGCGGTCCAATGTCGCCGTGAATGGTAAAGGCAAAAGCGATCTGAAGTGCGAACAGACCGGCCAGAAAGAACAGGAACAGACCAAACTGGGCTTTGGATTTGCTTTTATTTATCTGGGATTTCATGCCAACCTCCTGATACTGCTGGTTAAATTATCGGCAGTATTGGCAGCAAGGTTTAGGAAATTACAGATTCCTGGTTTTCTTTATCCTGATTTTCGGCGGTACTGACTTCTTCTACTCGCATGCCTTCATGGGTCAACATGGCAAATCCTAGCACAAGCACGTAAGAGTACGCAATAAAATGGCATACCAGACCGAAAGTAGCGGCAATTTCATGTGACAGGCCGAATATGCCGTTGAGCGTGATCACGCAGCAGAACTGGTAAATGCCGATCATGCCAGGGCTCGATGGGATCATCGAGCCGATCGCCAGCACCGAAATAAGCAGGGCTGACTGATTGAAGCCGAAGTCAATTGAGAACATCTGCAGTGACAGCCAGAGAGTGCCAAGAGAGATTCCCCAGGCGATAAATGAGGTAATCAGAGCCTTGATAAAAACTACTGGTTGACTGATCAGACCAAGCCCGTCGATGAATGAATCGCGTGAAGAGCAAAGTTTTTCGCTGAGCTTCTCTGGCAGCAGGCTGAAAACTGCGGTCGAGATTTTTACGAAAAGGCTTCGTTTGAACTGCAAAAGCATTATGCCGACCAGCACCAGACAATAAAAAACAATGGCGCTGATACTGGCTTTTTCAATGAGTGGCGTTGTTTTAAAGTTTTGCAAGGAAAACACCAGCAAACTGACGATTACCACACCGTCGAGAAAACGCTCGAACACTACCGAACCAAAAGCTTCGCTGCCGGTGCTGACCTTCTTTTTCTTTAGGTAATAGGCGCGAAAAAACTCACCGGCCCGCGCTGGCAGAATATTGTTGAAAAAATAGCCGATCACTATGCCAAAATAGGCTGTTTTGAAGGGAAACTCACGACCAATAAGTATTTGTCGCCATCTGACGGCCCGTATAAGATGCTCAAGAGTGTAACTGATGAAGATCAGAAAGAGATACTCGAACTTCAGACTGCCGAGTATTGCGGGAACATGCTTCCAGTCAACTTTCTGCAGGGCCAGCCAGAGAAAGAAAAAACTTAGAATTATTCCCCAGAATTTCTTGGATTTTAGCATAGCAGGCATGGTACCATGTGCTCGTTGCAATCACAAGTTTGTTCGGTTTGACTTCAGCAGTCAGGCCAGACTGGCTGGCAGAGCGAAATATATAGATCAGTGCCGTGGGGTGAGCCACTCATGTGGACAATAGTACAGGTAGGAGTATGTCTGGTTTTTCTGGTTCTGGCTGCGTTTTTTATTGGCCGGAAACTGGGGCAGCGCCGCTTTTATCAGATACAGGAAGAGATGCGCGCGCTTGAACTTTCGTTCAAAAATCTGATGGAAGACATGGAGATGGTTTCGGCACATAACATGAAGGTTCTTGAGACCCGAACCGAAGAAATCAAGGAATTGATGACAATAGCCGATCGCAAGTGCATCTACGTTAACGATCTGCTCAAGGAAATGGACGAGACTTCAGCGTCGCTGCGCATGCGCAACATTGGCGGTTCTCCGGCAGTAACCAGTATCGAAGCCGGTGCCGGGCGAAAAGCGCATAAGGAAATGCAGGGGTCACTTGACAGCCTGTTGACAAGAGTTAGCGATCTTTCGGGGCGTATCGGTGAACTTGAAGATAACCAGACGGTTTTTGAGCAGGGCGATTTTGTAGATCTGGTGCGCCTTGAAGTGGCTAAGCAGTTGCGGGTGCTTGCCCCTGATACTGTGCCGGCAAAGAAAGAAACAGTGCGGGCAGAATCTCAGGCAGTTACCACAGTAATTGAACATGCCAACGAACGTGTTGTGCCGATGCGGCAGCCGGTTCGTGAAAATTTTGCCGACAGTACGCGCGTGGCTGAACTCTCTGCTGCCGCGCGGCCGAAAAGCGCCAAGGGGCTCAAGATTGCTTCGATCGATGATGGCGCCAGACTTCCGGCGATGCCAAAGAAGACTGATCTTGCGGTAGAAACAGCTTTCCCACGTCCTGCTGCCGGATTCGCGGTCAGCGAGGTTCTTGCCCTGTATGAAAATGGCGTGACCCTGCCCCAGATCGCGAGAACACTCAATATGAGTAAATCTGAAATTGAACTTATTCTCAAAATTTACGGCGAAGGCATTAACATGAGGAAGATTGTCTGATGTCAATCAAGAGTTTGTCTCCGGCAGTTAAGAATTTTATGATAGCGCTTGGCTTTGTTGTAGCGGCCGTGCTGGCCTACTATCTTTCAAGTGTTATCGCACCCTTTCTGATTTCGTTGGTTATAGCCTATGTTATCAACCCGGTGATCAGGGTGCTGGTGGCGCGCAAAATACCAAGGCCATGGGCAGTTCTCACCGTTTTTCTTGTGTGTCTGCTGGTGTTCACTATTTTTGTCGTGCCGTTCAGCGTATCAATGCTGTCAGAAGCCGGCGATCTTGTCGCCAAGCTGGCCAATCTCGATGTCAAAAAGCTTGCCGATAATTACAAAGGTCTCGGCCTCGATCTTTACCACAAGCTTGAGGGTATTCCTTATCTAAAAACCTATGTCGATGAATTTGTGCAAAGTGACCGTCTGCGCGAATTTGCTGCCCAGGGAGTCATCATGACGCGTGACGCGGCCGTTGCCCTGTTCAAAAAAGCCCTGGGTTTTGTCGGCGGAGCCTTTTCCGGCATATTAAACCTGATTCTTATACCAATACTGGTCTTTTATATTCTGCTCGATATCGATGAAATTTTCGCCAGCTTTAAACTGCTGTTGCCACCTGATTATCGCGACCGCGTGCTGACTATAATCGGCAAGATCGATGCGCAGCTCAGTTCACTGCTGCGTGGGCAGCTTCTTGCCAACTCTATTTTTGCTATTCTGATGGTTCTCGGCATCTGGTTGTCGGGGATCAATTTTTCGCTGTTTCTCGGCCTGCTGGCCGGTATCGCCAATTTTATTCCCTATCTCGGCGGTCTGTTCACCATAATTTTCGCGGTACTCATCGCTATTGCGCAGTTCGGCTTTTCAGGCGCACTGGTCGTGAGCCTGATCAAAGCAGCGGTTGCCATCGCCATCATTCAGACCATTGACGGCTGGTATCTGCAGCCTAATGTGGTCGGTGAAAATGCCGGTCTGCACCCGCTGATAGTAATGCTGGCTCTGGCCATCGCTGCCAATATCGCCGGTATAACTGGTATGCTGGTAGCGGTGCCGCTTACCGTAATTCTCAAGGTGCTTGGCCGCGAGCTCTATCACGAACTCTACGACCCGGTGTAATTTATGACAGCTGCAATAAAAGTAACAGATCTCAACAAGCTTTTTGGGCGAAAACAGGTGCTGCGCGCGCTGCACTTTACCATTCCACCCGATACCATAGCCGGTTTTCTTGGCCCGAACGGTGCCGGTAAAACTACGACCCTGCGCATACTGATGGGTCTGATTCCTTCATATAAGGGCAACCTCGAAATGCTTGGCTGTAGTATTCCGTCGCAACGGGTGAAAGCGCTAGAGCAGATCGGTGCCGTCGTCGAAAATCCGACCTTTATCGAAACCATGAGCGCCTATGAAAATCTCTACTGGTTTGGTTCGTTATACAAACCGCTACCGGATGCGAGAATTCACGAAGTCATCGACATGGTCGGCCTTAAAGAAGCGACCAATCAGCGCTTTGGAACTTTTTCGACCGGTATGAAACAGCGTCTGGGTGTGGCTTTTGGTATTCTTCACAAGCCGCGCCTGCTGATTCTCGACGAGCCAACGAGCGGAATGGATCCGGCTGGCCGCGTGCATATGCGTGAGATTCTCAGGCGAATTCACCGCGAAGAAAAGACCTCGATTTTTCTGTCGAGTCACCTGCTCGATGAAGTGCAGCGTCTTTGCAACTATGTGGTTATCATCGACAAGGGCTTTACCGTCAGCGAAGGATACGTGGCCGACCTTCTCGCCACTCACCAGGAAAAGTGGGAAATCAGAATGCCCGACGAAGAATTCGAGCGGGCGCGTAGTCTGGTCGCTGGTCTCGGCTTGCAGATCACTATCGAAAACGCGCCACGCGGTCTGGTTCTTACCATGAACGCCGGTCTGTCGGGGCAGGTGAACCAGGAACTGGTAAAAGCCGGCATAAAGGTTAATGCCCTTATTCCGCATGAAGCGTCGCTCGAAGAAACCTTTATCCGGCTCACCTCTGATGCTGGCGACAAGGGGGGCAACGCATGAAGCGAATGCTGTTTCTGGTTCTGTTCGAACTCAAAAAGATTCTCAACCGCAAAAAGGCGTTGCTGTTTCTGGTCGCGCTTAACGTGATTCCGCTGGTGGCAAGTCTGGCGCTGCTTGTCGCCTATGTCAAATTCAAGAGTTTCGGCTTTGGCGAAGTGCAGTTTTCGGTTCTTTACGAGATAGTACAGGGTCTGTTTAAAGGCCATGTAAAGCTGTTCTCGTTCATTGCGCCTTTCTTTCTGGCGCTGGTGGTTGGCGACAGTTTTTCGACCGAGTTCAGCCGCGGTTATATGAAAATGCTTCTGTTGACGCCGATCAACCGTTGGCAGGTCATTACTGCCAAAACGGTGGCGATCATGATTTTTCTGCTGCTGGCCGTTTTTATCGGCGGCATGTTTCTTCAGGCTGACCTGCTGCTTGCCCGTACCATGACGCAGAATTCGGGGGTGATTCCTGATTCGCTGATGCAGGAACTGCCAGACCAGCTCAACACCAGCAAACCTCTTAACCTGGTCAGTACCAGTTCTGCTCTGCAGCTGCTGGCAATGACATTTTTTGGCAATCTCATGCTGATTGGCTTCTTTATCGTATTTTCGCTGTTCTTTGAATCGGCGATACTTATGTCTTTTACCAGTTTGAGTGTGCTGATGGGTATTCATACCTTCTATCTGATCGCCAGCAATCTGCTCAGCAAGATGGATCCCTGGTATGACACGCTGGCAAAATGGTGTTTCTCTCGTCATCTCGACGATCTTTTCGCAATAAAGAGCATCGAAAACATCCTCGAAGGCAAGGCCAATATTTTTGCCGGCGAAATTTTTTCGACGCTGCTGTCGATTTCAGCCTGGACAGTCGCATTTTACCTGCTGGCAACGCTGATATTTTCCCGCCGTCAGATCCTGCACTAAAAGTTAGCGCAGCTTTTTAAGGGCTTCTGGATTCTTTTTCAGATAGGTCTGGCGTAATGCCATGGCTTTTTCGTGTTCTTCCATGGCTGAATACCAACGGTAACCAGTGATTCCGCTCAGCAGCAGCGCTATTATAAATAGCACAACCGGCAACATCAGTCGCTGTTCGAACGGTTCATGGCATTCCGGGCACTCGTCGGTTTTCTGCTTGCAGTGATAGCATTCTATGCTGGCCATGTTACTTTGCCGTCTTTCTGTTGTGGTATGAAATAGATAAATACATGCTGTTCTCGTGCGCCGCGAATACGAGATCGACGATCGATTTCGGCGTGTCCCAGCTGTAACTGAGTGCGCGATTGAATGCCATGACCGTTGCGGCCTTTTGTCCGGGAGTGAACTGATTTTCCTGCTCGGCAAGTGTCATTTCTATCGGTTCCCCAAGCTGGGCAACCAGTGATGTCAGCATTTCATGATAAAACAGCTCTATCGATTTGACATCGGTCAGCGCTTTGTTGCGCTGGGTCGGGAAAATTTCGAACAGGCTCTGTATGCTGTTCGGAGTGTTGTCGCCGATTTTTTTGAGCGAGGCCTGATCAAGCTGTTCCAGATTGCTGCATTTGTCGCCGAAAAAGATGTAATGCCCTGACTCAAGGCGGTTTGAGGAAAATGTGTAGCGCACGACAGCGTTGAGATTGTTTATAGTATCAAGATAGTCGAGGTCGTAGGCGCTTGCGTCGTTCAGCAGCTGCGCCTTCTCTGTGTCTGTAATATGGCTGCGCGAGGTTCCCCACATGGCCGCTCTGAAATCAGCTGTCTGCCCGCGGATGGGGCTCTTTTTTGGGGCCTGCGCCTTGCTGGCGGGAGTGGTCTTTTTGGGCGGTTTCGGAATATCGACAGCTTCGATTTTGGCTTTCTTTTCGGCTATCTCAGCCGCCGCCTTGAACGGCTGCAGCGCTTTGCTCGTTTTTTCCTGCAGTTCGAGCTCGAGCAGAAAAAATACAGCAGCCACGGCAAAACAGATCGTTGCCAGCTGATAGTAGAGCATTGCTGTCGTATCGCTGATGCGCTGCTTGCAGGCAGGGCAGGTGGTTATTTCTTTCTCGCATTTTGAACAGTAATACATCAGTCGCTAAGATATCACAATTCTGGTTCGTATAAAATCGTTAAAGTTCGTTGGGTTTATGTCGATATACAGAAAGAAATAAATAAACCCGGAGGCAGATATGAAATCTTACAAAAGTTTTGCAATGGTAGTTCTGGTCGTGGTTTTTTCGCTTTGTACGGGGCTGCTGCAGGCAGTCAGCAAGCATGACATCTATGAAGCAGGCCAGCGAATAAAAGAACTGCAACAGAGCATCGATAAGGCATACGAGGAATTACGCCTGCTCAACGAAGAAGGTGGCGAACAGTCACAGGAACAGGCGCAGGTTTTAATGGCCGAGATCAGGGAAATGAAAGCGGAACTTACCGTTCTCAAAAAGAGCCTCGAAAGCATGAAGAGCGGTGGTCCGAAGCTTCGCAACGGCAGCGGCGTTCTGGATAACAGACAGCCGGCCCGCGCCGGGCGTTGAGGAATGCAGCCTGTCTGCCGCTGTGAGCGTAGACAAAAGAAGAACCGCAGAGACCACACAGTCTCTGCGGTTCTTCATTTGTTGCTTATGCTGATATAATTTGCTAATTTTGACAGGGTCAGACAGGTAAGAATATTCAGAGCATTCTGGCGGTAAAAAATGGATTCTCAGATAGTTAATCAGTTCGTTCGGGCGACTTCAAGTGTTTTTGGGCAGGTCAACAATGTCAGTCTGCTGAAGACGGATTTGACCTATTTCCCTGATGGCTGCAACTTTCCTGCTCCTGTTAACATATGTCTGGGCGTTACAGGCGGATTCAAAGGGCAGTTTTCCATCGTCATGGCTGAAGCGGTGGCGCTTAAAACGGCATCAGTGGCTTTGGCGGGCAAAGAGGTGACTGTCTATGACCGGTTGGTAGAAAGTGCTGTCTGCGAACTTGCCAACGTAATCGCCGGCGAGGCCAGTAAACGTCTTCTCGAAATGGGTCTCGACTGTGACATTACCGTGCCTTCGGTTGATCGCGGCAAGGACTTCAGCACCAGCAGTGCCTGCTTTGTCGGCAAGTTCGAGTGCGAATGGGGCGACCTGCAGCTTGTCGTTAAATTTGACAGTCGGGCCCAGATCAAATAAACGGGATTGCTGTTTTTCTGCTATAATTGCTCGTGTTAAAATCGGGCCGACAGGCTCAGATCTAAAAGAGGCAGGATCATGAGTAAAAAAATACTGGTGGTAGACGACGCTTCGGTAGTGCGTATGACCCTTAAACAGCTTTTTGAAAGCTATCACTATACGGTAATTGAAGCTGAGACTGGCGAAGAAGCAGTAAAAAAATATCAGACCTTCAAGCCTGATCTCGTGACTATGGACATCACCATGCCTGACATGGATGGAATAACGGCCGTAAAAGAGATTCTCAAGATCGATGCCAAGGCCAAGATCATCATGTGCTCAGCCCTTGGCCAGAGTAACAAGGTTAAAGCCGCTGTCGAAGCAGGTGCTAAAACTTTTATAGTCAAGCCTCTGCACCCCGAACGCGTGTTAACAACCGTAAAAAAATACCTGGATTGATCTGCGTGAACGATAACCCTTATATCAGGGGCGATGGCAGTGAGCTGCTACAGTGCTATCTGTCCGAATCAGTCGAGCACCTTGAAGGCATTGAGTCTCTTCTTCTGCAGCTTGAAACAGCCTCGTCTGTTGAAAAAACCGGCATTACCAATCAGGTTTTTCGCGCTGCGCACTCGATCAAGGGCTCGAGCGGAATGTTTGGTTTTACACGGATTCATGAACTTTCGCATCGCATCGAGTGGGTGCTTGATTCGATAAGATCAGGGCAGATCGGCATTTCGACTGACTTGATCGACTTGCTGTTGAGCGGATTTGACCGCCTGCGTTATCTGATCGACCATGCGGCGAACAGCAATCAGATCGATATTTCAGCGGTATGCAACCAGCTCGATGAAGTTCTCGAAAAGCTCAAAACTAAAAAGTCGCAGCCGGCGTCTGCCCCATGTAAGGCTCTGCCAACTCTCTTTTCCTTGCCGCAAGATGAAATAGCAGATGCACAGCGTAGTGGTTGGAAAGTGTTCTTTGGCAGGCTCGATCTGGTTAAAGACATAGACGGCCAGGGAAAATCGCTCGATGATTTTTTCAGGTATCTCGATTCATTTGGCACCTTAATGCTCTGTGAATTTGATTTCACCACTTTTGACGAATCGGCGCAGAGCCATTCTTATTGTTTGCCTTTCGAGTTTCTGTATTACTCAGAGATGGAAGCAGAAGAGCTGGCTGACATGTTCGAAATGCCTGTCACCCTTTTCTGCCGGCTGGAACAGCATGAACAGGCACAGGTTATGGCCGCTGCTGTAAATGAAACGTGCGAGTCTGCGCCTGCGCCGGTTTTGTCAGTTGCCTCAGCCGAGATACAGCCTGTTCTGGTTGAAGAGAAATCCGAACCGACTCTGCGGGTCAAGGTCAGTCTGCTCGAGGATCTTATGAATCTTGCCGGCGAACTGGTATTGAGCCGTAATCAGTTGCGTGAAGGTCTTAACCGCAACGATATGCGGGCCATTCGCATCAGCGGTCAGCGGATGGGGCAGGTTACTACCGAACTGCAGGAAACCATAATGATGACACGCCTGCAACCTCTCGACCGCGTATTTTCCAAGTTTCCGCGTATGATCCGCGATCTTTCGCGCCAGTTGAACAAAGAGATTCTGCTGACCATGGAAGGACGCGAGGTTGAACTTGACAAAGCGCTGATCGAAGGTCTCGGAGATCCTCTGACACACATGGTGCGAAACGCTGTCGATCACGGTGTCGAAGCGCCGCAGGAAAGACTGCGTCTCGGCAAGAGCAATCCGGCACGTATCAAGATTCATGCTTTTTATGAAGCAAGCCGTGTAATTATCGAAGTAACCGATGATGGTCATGGTATCGATGGCGACAAGGTCTGCGAAAAAGCGGTCGAACGGGGTCTGCTTTCACTCGAAAAAGCACGCGGCCTTTCTGCCAAAGAAAAACAGAATCTGGTTTTTCTGCCAGGGCTGTCAACGGCCGAAAACGTTTCTGAACTTTCCGGTCGCGGCGTTGGTATGGATGTGGTAAAGGCCAATATCGACGGCCTCGGCGGCAAGGTAGAAATTGTTTCGGAACTTGGCAGAGGCTCATCTTTTCGCATTAAGCTGCCGCTGACTCTTGCCATAATACCTTCGCTCATCCTTTCCACCAGCGGTGAGATTTTCGCGATTCCGCAGCTCAATGTCATTGAAATGCTGCTGATTCCGGCCGAAATGGTGAAACGCAAAATAGAGGTTGTCGGCGACCAGGAGGTGCTGGTGCTTCGTGGCAAGCTGCTTCCGCTTATTTCAATGAATGCTTTTCTTGGTGGTGAAAGAATTTTTATCGACAGCGAAAGCGGCAGCGCAAATCGCGATCGTCGTCAGCGTCTTGCCGACCGGCGTTCGCCGCATTACCATTCGCCTGGTGCGAATAATAAAGCTGAGGCCGGGGATGTGCCGCAACGGGAAGATGGGCGGCGATATCACGCTGCCAGCGATGTTAACGTGGTAATCGTTACTACCGGTAGTTTTTCCTATGGTATTGCCGTCGATAAGCCTCTGTTTACCGAAGAGATAGTGGTAAAACAGCTCGGCAGTGATTTGAAGGGCTTGTCTGAGTATTCTGGCGCTACTATCATGGGTGATGGGCGCATAGCGCTTATTATCGATGTGTTTGGGCTCGCCACCCGCGCCAACATAATGAGCCAGCAGCACACCGTCAGCACGGCCATGGTAGAGGCTGCGGTCGATAGCCGGCATGATGCCGATACCGTGCCTTTTCTGGCGTTTCGCTACGGTGGCACACAGACTCTGGTTCTGCCGCTGTTTCTGGTTGCCCGCCTTGAAAAGGTGCAGTTGCGGGAAATCGCGGCGTGTGGCGGCTGGAAGGCGATTCAGCATGGCGACAAGATTCTGCCGGTATTTATGGTCAGCGATATTACCGATATCGAGCCTTTGCGCAGCGACCAGGAATGTGGCGTAATAGTAATTCGCGTTCGCGACCGTGAAATAGGACTGATAGCTGCTTTGCCCATACAGGTGATAGAGATCAACCCGGCGCTCGACAATACTGTTCTGCGCCAGCCCGGCATTGGCGGTTCAATGGCCTGGGGCAGCAAATCTGTCCTCTTCGTCGATATCTGGGAAATCCTGGCCAGACAGCGGCCTGAGTTGCTTGATTTCAGCCATGAATCAGCTTTCGCTAATCAAAAAGCGCCCGAGCTCCTGGTTTTTGAACCCTCTGATTATTTCAGCAACCAGCTGCGTCTGCAGTTTGAAAACCACGGCTACTCGGTTAAGCTGGCGCGATCCTGGCATGAAATTGACGCCTGTCTGGCGGCAACAGAGGCGGGGTATAAGGCACTGCTGGCCGATGCCAGAGTTCTAAGGCGCGATAATTTTGCCAGCATCCGCCGATTGCGCGAAACAAAAAAATTGAACGGTACTAAGGTTGTAGCTCTGCGCAACTGTTTTAGCGACTGCGGCAACGACCTGACCGCAGAAGGAATAAGCGAAGTGTTTCAGAAACTTGAAAACCAGAATCTGGCTGAATGGCTTAATTCAGCCTTGCCAGTCGGCACCGAGCCGCTAAGAGAATCTAACAGCCGGGAGAAAATCTGATGTTACGCCCATTGCCAAAAGTTGTAGAAGTTATCAAAGATAAATGTGTCAATTGCCATGCATGTGTTGCCGCCTGTCCGGTGAAATTCTGCAACGACGCTTCCGGTGATACGGTCGAAATCAACAGCGACCTGTGTGTCGGATGTGGTCAGTGTTTGAAGGCCTGTACGCATGAGGCGCGCCGCCCGGTTGATGACACAGTCAGCTTTGTCGAAGCTCTGGCCCGGCATGAGTCGATGATTGCGATTGTCGCACCTGCTGTCGCAGTATCGTTCCCCAATGAATATCTGCGCTTGAACGGCTGGCTCAAGGCGAGAGGTGTTGCCGCGATATTTGACGTCAGCTTTGGCGCTGAACTTACCATTAAATCTTATCTTGAGCACATCAAAAACAACAAACCCGATCTGGTAATTTCTCAGCCATGCCCGGCTCTGGTAAATTACGTCGAAATCTATCATCCCGAACTGATTCCTTCGCTGGCGCCGGCTGACAGCCCGATGTTGCATACCATAAAGCTCATTCGTGAGTTCTGGCCTCAGTTCGCAGGGCACAAGGTCGCGGTGTTTTCTCCCTGTATCGCCAAAAAACGTGAGTTTTCTCAGACGGGCTATGGCGATTACAATATTACCATGTCGAATCTGCGTGCCTGGTTTGAGGAAGAAAACATTCGTCTTGCCACCTTTCAGGAAGTCGATTACGACAATCCGCCGGCTGAGCGTGCGGTTCTCTTTTCGACGCCGGGTGGTCTGCTCAGAACGGCCGAGCGCTGGAACCCTGAAGTGAACAGGGTCTCTCGTAAAATCGAGGGGCCGCATGTGATATACGATTATCTCGACAAACTTGACAGTCTTCGCCTGGAAAAGAAAGCGCCGTTGCTGGTGGACTGTCTCAACTGTGAACTCGGCTGCAACGGCGGCACCGGTACTGATTCGCGAACCAGTTCTCCTGACCAGATCGAACGCCTTGTCGAAGAACGCAGTCAGCGCATGCAGCAAAAGCACCGGCGCCGTGGTCCGATGTCGGATTATCGCACCCGCAAGGGCATCGAAAAGCTGGTCAACAGATTCTGGAAACCTGGTCTTTACGCGCGCGGCTATGAGAATCGAGCCAAAACCAATGTTATTCGTATTCCGAACGAAGCTGAACTACAGAATATTTACCGGCAGATGGAAAAACACGACGAAAAAGACCTTTATAACTGCAATTCATGCGGTTATGGCAAATGTGAGATGATGGCCACCGCCATTTTTAACAAGCTCAACCGGGTCGAGAACTGTCACCATTATCTGCTGAAAAAGGCTGAACAGGCGCATGCAGAAATCGAATCACTTACCCATGATTCGAACCGGGTATTCCAGTATCAGAATCAGGAACTCGGCAAACTCGCCGGTTGCCTGCAGACGTTAGCAGAGGGCAATATCGACTGGAACTGGGATATCGCAGAGCCGGATCAGGCTTCCCGACCGGTTTATCTGCTTTTTCAGAAAATATTCAAGAATCTCGATGAGGTCAAGCATTCAATTGAAAGCCTGATCAAAGACAGCCGTACTCTTACCCGGGCCGCGCTCGAGGGCGATCTTGCCGTGCGCTGCGACACAAGCCGCACCCGTGGCGAATTTGCCCGGCTGGTGCAGGAGATGAACAATATTCTCGAAGCGATATCGCGCCCGGTAGTAATGGTTTCGAGCAATATCGCGCGGCTCAGCCAGGGTGAGATTCCGCCGAAGGTCAGCGAAGACTTTCATGGCCAGTTTAACGTGCTCAAAGATAGTATCAACAACCTGATCGATTCTCTGTGCGGTGTCACCGCTGTCGCTCAGAGAATCGCTTCCGGCGACCTGCTCGTCGAGGTGCGCGAACGCTCGACCCAGGATCAGCAGATGCAGGCGATTGCTATGATGGTTAAGCAGCTTACCCAGATGTTCAAACAGTTGAACGACGGCGTTCATACTCTGGCGTCTTCTTCGACTGAGCTGACTACCATTTCTGAGCTGCTGGCCTCAAACTCGCGCGACTCTTCAGACCGTTCGGCGCTGGTCGCTTCTGCCGTCGAGCAGATGAGTTCGAACACTGTATCGGTGGCATCGAGCATGGAGCAGACAACCATGAACCTTACCACTGTCGCCACTGCCACCGAAGAAATGAGCGTCACCATCAGCGATATCGCTGCCAATTCAGAAAAGGCGCGGCGCATTGCCCAGAACGCCAGCAATCAGGCAAGTGGCGTCTCCGAAATCATCAAGGCCATGGAAAAATCGGCGCAGGAAATCGGTCAGGTCACCGAAACCATAACCAGCATTTCTTCGCAGACCAACCTGCTGGCGCTTAACGCTACCATCGAGGCAGCCCGTGCCGGGACAGCCGGCAAGGGTTTCGCGGTTGTTGCCAACGAAGTTAAGGAGCTTGCGCAGCAGACGGCTACTGCTACGGTTGATATCCGCAAGAAAATCGCGGGTATTCAGGATGTGACGGTAAACGCCATCGGCGACATCGAGAATATCGGCAAGATAATCAAGGAAGTCAGCGACATTATTGCTGCTATTGCCAGCAGTATCGAACAGCAGGCAAGCGTTACCCGCAGCATTTCCAGCAGCATTTCTGACGCTTCCAGCGGAATCCGGGGCGTCAATGTGCGTATGGCCGAAATCGCTCTCGGTACGCAGGAAGTGGCCAAAGATGTGGCTCGCGTCAATTCTGCTTCCAATGAGACTACCAGTTCGAGCCAGCAGGTGTTCGCCAGTGCCCGCGAATTGTCGAAACTGGCTGAACAGCTGCGTTCGATCGTAGGAAAGTTTAAAATCTGATGACATCCTTTATGAAACTGGCGGCTGGCAGTCTGCTTGAAGACGAGAGTCAACTTGTCGTCGTCTGTGGCATTGGCGGTAATATGCTGGGTATCCCGGCCGACCCGATTCAGGAAGTGCTGGCGCCACCCGAAATAAGGCCGGTTCATCACGCTCCTGATTATGTCAGAGGTGTATTCAACCTGCGCGGCAGGGTTATTGTCGTCATCGATCCCGCTGTTAAGCTGGGTTTATCCGCCCAGATCCTTGATGGTGAAACGCGTATTCTTGTCGTTCAGTCAGGCGCTGAACTGGTTGGCATACTGGTTGACAGACTGGTTGGCATTTTCCCCTTTTCGCCCGGGCAGATGACTGCCAGCCCGGAAAACCTTCCTGAATCCTTTTCCCGGGTGGTCTCAGGCTTTTTCTTTCTTGATGGTAGAATGACCGGTCTGCTTATTCTCGATAAGCTGCTGGGTTCGCGTGACGCCGGGGGAGACATGTGATGAGCAGTCATGTTCTCCGCACTCTGGTTGTTGACAGTTCGCTGGTTTTTCGCAAAATTATCAGTGATCTGTTGCTCGAAATTGAGGGAGTAGAGCTGGCTGGTCAGGCTCCCAATGGCAAGATAGCCCTTAATAAAATTCTGGATCTCAGGCCTGATCTGGTGATTCTTGAAATGAACCTGCAGGACATGAGCGGTCTTGAAGTTCTCAGGCAGATTCGCGAGTTCAAGTGCGACTGTCGGGTGATAGTGCTCAGCGGAGCTTCGCCCAATATGAGTCTGCTGACTATGAAAGCCCTGAGCGCCGGCGCTTTTGAATTTGTTCTCAAGCCCGCCGCCGAAACGATTGAAGACACAAAGCAGCTTCTTAAATCTGAGTTTAAACTGGCTGTTCAAGCCCTTATTGAAAGTTTGCGTATTCATCGCAGCATGGATATTGCCGGAACGTCGGGGTCGTCTGGTCTGGCAAAGAAGGCGGCTGTCGATAATATTCCGGCCGGCGTTTCGGTTGACCATTCCCGCCACAGCGCTTCTGACAAACGCGTTGACTTGATCGTTATCGGGATTTCGACCGGTGGGCCGCCAGCGCTCGCTGAGGTGTTCTCGGCGATCAGAGAGCCTTTGCGGGTTCCGGTTGTCATCGTTCAACATATTCCGCAGTTTTTTTCGGAGGCTCTGGCAACCAGTATCAGAGAGCGTTCCGGTCTGTGGGTCGAAGAAGCCAGGGATGGCATGCTTCTCGAACCTGGGCACGTTTACCTGGCGCCGGGAGGCGGGCATTTAAAGATTGTTCGGGGCAGCAATGCCGGCAGTCATGTTTTGCGGCTTACCCATGATAAGCCCGAGAACAATTGCCGGCCTTCTATAGACTATCTGTTGCGCTCGGTCGCAGCCAATTTTTCCGGGCGCGTCGGGCTTTTTATAATGACCGGTATGGGCACTGACGGCCTGGCCGGAGCCAGGCTGATCCGGTCGGCTGGCGGTTACATTGTGGCGCAGGATGCACAGTCGTGCGTGGTTTACGGCATGCCGCGGGCAGTAGTTGAAGCTGAGCTGGCCGACGAAGTTCTTTCGTTAGGCGCCATCGCATCAGCAATTCAAAGATTGTCCAGGCAGGCTTCGTGATCTGAAAGTTTTGAATATTGAAGTGAGTTGGTAAAGTTTTTGAGAAACGGGGGCAGCAGTGAAAGACAAGCTCGACAGCAATGAATTTGCACTGTGGAGCCAGTTCCTGGCAGAACTGACCGGTATCAGCCTTTCCGAAGACAAGGAATATCTGATTATCGAGAGGTTTCATGGGCTGCTGAAAAAATACCAGTGTTCGAATTACAGCCACCTCTACTTTATGGCGCGCGAGCCTGATAGAAACGATCTGAGAGAAGAACTGATCGACCATATAACGACCAAGGAAACCTCGTTTTTTAGAGATTCTGCTCCTTTTGAGGTTTTGCGCAAAACAGTTTTGCCGAAGTTGCTCGAACATTGTCGAAGAACAGGCGAAAAGCGCCGGCTGAAAATCTGGAGCGCGGCCTGCTCAACCGGTCAGGAAGCCTACAGTCTGGCGATGGTTCTTCAGGAGATGGGTGTTTCGCCGCAGGAATATCTGATCATGGGCACCGACATTTCACGCATGGCTATAGAATCTGCCAGACATGGTTGCTATAATCGCTTTGAAGTTGAGCGTGGCGTTCCGCCGGCCCTGCTCGAGCGGTTTTTTGTATTCAACTCGAAGAACTGGCAGGTAAAAGACAGTTTGAAAGAGTCGCTTTCTTTCACGCAGATGCCTCTGCATCGCCCGTTCATGCTGCCCGACTCTTTCGATCTGATCGTCTGCCGAAACGTAGCCATCTATTTTTCGTCAGGGCCACGGGTAGAACTTTTTAATCGGGTTGCCCGGCATCTGCAGCCACATGGTTACCTTCTTATTGGCTCAACCGAAACCCTTGGCGATCTTGCTCATCTGTTTTGCGAGGTTCAGCTCGAGCCCCGCGTGGTTTTTCTTCAAAACGCCGATAAACGACAGGTATCGGTGCCCTGCCGATAAATTAAAAGCCGCAGAGACCTCACAGTCTCTGCGGCTTTTAATAAGCAGAATTATCTGGTTTTGAGTTCGCTGATCAGGTTGCTGACGTTGGTTTTGGTTGCTTCGTCGAGGTTACCTTCGGCAAACACGCTGAAGTTCAACTTGGCGATAACGTGGGCGCTGACTTCGCGGTTCTTTTCGTTGGCGGTAGTAACATAATCCATCAGGCTGGATACGTCGCCGCGGCTGACATCGGCCACCAGGGTCTTAACAGCGGCTTTCTTGTAGTAGTCTTTAACCATGGCTTCCCACATGCAGTTCTTGGCGAAGGCAAGGTCTTTGTATTCGGCTGAGAAACTGTAAGAAGAGGTCGGGAAGTAAATGGCGAGGCCAGTGGCATTCTTGGTGTTGTAGCCGCTCAGACCATTGTAAACAATGGCTTTGGCATAGGCTGCTTCGAATTTTTTGGCGGCAGTCTGGAAACCTTCATCGTTGATGCTGCCCTTGGTAAGGGTTACGAAATGGCCAAGGTCGATATTGGTTCTGTAATAGAACTTCTGAACGCGATTGAGGGCTGATTTGAATTCAGCGGAAAAGTCGCCGGCCATGGAGGCTTTGGCGAAACCGTTGATGGCATCAGTCAGGTTGTCGAGTTCGCTGCACTTGATAGCGGACTGGGTAGTAGAAGAAGTGCCGGCGCTGCCACCATTATAGGAAGCCGCATACTGTTTTACGATCATGGTGGCTACCTGCTCGGGGGTCATACCCTTTTTGAAGTTCTGAATGATTTCCTTGTAGGGGTAACCTTCGCCTGGTTCGGTTTCTTCAGAGGCTACGAGATAGTCGCAACCATCTTTAAGAGCGTAGGCTACTTCCATCATCTGCATGAGGCAGGCGTCGAAGCTGAATACTTCAATCTTCTGGCCGAGTGCCGCATTGATTTCCTTCATGGCAACGGTCAGCTGGTTGGTGGTGATATGGTTGCTCGAAGAGTCATCATAAGAAATACCCTTGATCATTTCGCCGTTGGCGTTTTTCCAGCCAGAGCCGTGATTCCAGATGATCGAGCAGTAATTCTTGGCCGGGTAAGCCTTGGCAACGTCGGTTACGAATCTGACATATTCGCGGTAATCGCCCATGTCGAGTTCGCCCATTTCTTTAACGACCTGGGGGCCGTCTTTGGTAATGTAATTGAGAGTAGCCGGGCCGTGTTCGCGGTCAATCAGGCAGACGATATTGAGATGATCGTTGGAACCGCCACCGGCAGCCATTTCCTGCATGTCACCCACGCCAAATGCATCAAGATTGTTGTCGGCATTCAAAAAAACCATGAATGTCCATTCTTTGGCAGCAGCCGCACTGGCCGGGGTACAAAGACAACAGGTGATGAGAAAAATTGCAAAAATACTGATTACACGTTTCATTATCGATACTCCTTATACTCTGATACGCTTATACAACTTAAAAAATACTCGATACGGATACTACGTTCTTCCATTATAATCATCGAAAAGTAATCTGTCAACGGATTATAAAACTATTTTTTGAGGGAAAAGGGCTCGCGTTTGCCGGGTGCTGTGACAAAAATGAGGCGGGCAGCCGGTGTGTTGCCGGTTGCCCGCCAATGTTGGTCGTTGTTTGTCTTAGCGTCTTGTTGCTGCGGTGAGCTGGGTGAAGAGAACCTTGAATTCGTCGGCCAGAGATTCTGGCAGAGCATTTTCAGTATACATTTCGTAATTGAGTTCGCGCAGAACGTAGCGATAAAGGTCGGCGCTCTCAGGATTTTCAGCGGTTGCTGCCACCAGGTGGCGCAGTTCGTCAAGGCTGCCGGCTCTGATGTCGCTTACTATGCTGGCGGCTATGTCGCGTTTGAGCAGTGTGTCGATCATTTCGTCCCACATGTTTTCTTTGGCAAAGCAGAGGCTGCGATATTTAGCTTCGACTCTGAAACTGGCTGGCAGGTAGATGGCAATGCCCTTCGCATCTTTGGTAGTGTAGCCGGTGTTCTTGGAATTGATTACCGCCGCCTTGCTGGCAGTGAGAAGCTTGTCGCAGGCAGTCTTGATTGATTCATTGCTGCTCAGGCGAGCCTTGAGCTGCTCGGTGAAATGGATCATGTCGATGTTTTCAGGAGAATCGAACTTCTGGGTGGTTGCCAGCGCGGCTTTGACATCAGCTGAATACTTGCCGCTCATGACAGCCTTGGCCAGGCCGTTGATGGCATCGACCATGGCGCCGAATTTGCTCATATCTACTGCTGACTGGGTCGATTCGTCATGACCCTGGCTGCCACCTGTGTATGATTTGGCAAAAGCGTTAACCCAGTTGGTGGCGAAGGCTGCCGGAGTCATTCCCTTTTTGACACCCTTTAGAATGTCGTCGTAGGGAGCGCCTTTGCCTGGCTCGAGTTCTTCTGAGGCGACCATGAATCTTACGTTGTCTTTTACTGCGTGGCCAACTTCGACCATCTGCATGAGGCAGGCGTCCATATTCAGGATGTCAACCTTCTGGCCAAGGATTTTGGCTATTTCAGCTGTGGCCAGGCCGAGCTGGGCGTTAGTGATATGGTTGTTGGAAGAGTCGTCATAGGAAATACCGCGGAAAATGCTGTTGACCTTCTTGTTCTTCCAGCCGGAGCCGTGATTCCAGATGGTGAAACAGTAGTGTTTCGCCGGATAATTTTCTTTGATGAAACGGGCAAATTTAACGAGCTCGCGATAGTCGCCCATGTCGAGTTCGCCCATATCTTTTATCTTGTTGATACTGTTCTTTTCAATAAAGTTGATCTGGGCCGGGCCACGCTCGCGATCGATCAGCGTGACGATGTTAAGGCTGGCGTTCGAGCCGACGCGGGCCATTTCGCTCTGATCTTCTACTCCGAACGGGTCGAGGTTATTGTCGGCATTGAGAAAAATGGCTACTGTCCAGTCTTTGACCTGGGCTGATGCCGGCAGGAATATGGCAAACAGAAACAGGGTGGTTAGTGTGATGATACTGGTTACTCGCTTCATTCTCGGTCTCCCTGAACTTATAAACTTATCCGGGAATGCTTAGAGCCGGATATCTATGATTCTAATGATGAGCAGGGGTACCCGCAAGACCCCACCAGAGTTTTTTTTGAGCAAAAAAGTTTCAGTTGCCAGCCTTAAGCTGGTATCATTGGAGTAACATGTAATACCCTGTATCATTGTGATTGCTTCGTCACTTCTTTCCTCGCAATGACCTTTAGAAAATCGTCATTGCGAAGGGCGAAGCCCTGAAGCAATCTTTTTGAATATCATATTCAGCCTGTTAACCGGAAGCTATGGAAGAATTCAATTTTATTGTTGCGACAAAAGATATTGTTGGTGAATTGATGGAGTTCGAAAAGATCTGTTTCGAGCATGTGCCTGACCGCTTTTCGAAACGCAGTCTGACTCATCTGATCACCGCGCCTACCAGCCGTACTATCATTATTCGTGACCAGAACGGCAGAATCAGTGCCGCGGCGATTGGCCTGCTGCGCCATTTTCTCATTCCTTCCGGCCGCGTTTACAAGATTGGTGTCATTCCTGATTTCGCCCGGCGCGGCGTCGGTTCGGCGCTTGTGCGCGAAATTGAGCGCTGGTTCAGAGAAAGTGGCATGAAAAAAACATGCGCCGAGGTGCGTGAGAGTAACACACCTTCGCGGCGCATGTTCGAAAAGAACGGTTATGTTGAAACCGGAACGCTATACTGTTTTTATGCCAATCTTGAGAACGGCATAAAATACTGGAAAGACCTCTGATCAGCTCAGACGGCAGTATCGATCATACTGTTCACTACAGATTCGGATTCATCGGAAGCTTTGCCCTGCTTTGCGTAACCCGAACTGCGGTTGTTAAACAGACCTTCAAGCATCTGCTGCCTGAATTTTTCAGCGTATTTCCAGAATTCTTCAAGAAAGTTTTTGTAGTCGTTCTGACTAACTTTTTTACCGGGCTGGAACAGCAGTTCGATCAGATCTTTGTCGCCTTCGACAGTTACCGGCAATTCGGTGGCCGGGACAGTTTCGGCTGGTAAGCCCTCAGTGGGAAGTGCTTCTGGTAATGCCGGGGTTGCCATTTGGGGGCCGGCGAGAGCCGACTGGCGGACGCTTTCTACATCGGCAAAGAAAGCTTTCGCCTGTTCCTGCATAGTGCTTTTAATCTGATCGAATGCGCCATTGGCCGGCCCATAAGTGTTTTCGAGTTCGGCAAAGAATTCGTCTGATTCTTTAAGAAAGTTTTCGAGCGCTTCCGGGCTGAGGTCAGCGAGGCCTTCGACTGCGTCGAAGAACTCATTGGTGACTTCGGGCGAAAGGTCGAGCGATTTGTCGGTGCCGTTCATGAACGAACCAAACGTATCTATTGAAAGGCTGAAGTTGCCCATGAAGGTTTCGGAAACGGTTCCACTCAGTTCGACGAAGCGCTCGGCGCCTTTGACGCCCATTTTTGCTTCGACCTTGCTGGTCAGTTCGTAGAAAAGGTCGAACTGGAAAGATATATTGAGGCCGTCGGCCTGAACTGTCTGGGGAGTATTCTGATCAGCTACGGCAGGAGCGTCTGTTTTGCCGTTTTTGGCAGTCTTGTCGGCTGTCTTTTCGAAAACATCCTGTAGATGCTTGAGCCCTTTTGCCAGGCCTTCCGGTCTTTTGTCCGCTTTTTGCCCGCCACGCATTTCTCTGAGCTGTTCGAGAAGCGACCTTCCATGGTCATTAGATTGAATCTTCATTTTCTGCCTCCTTGCAGTTAACACGACACAATTTTCCCTGTCTTTAATACCTATCGGCAAAATGAGCCCGAACTATTACAGGGGAAATATGGTTAAATCCTCTCGGATTTCGAGCTTTCGGTCGTTTATGATCCTTATTTTGCAGTAATTGCTTATAATTACTTAAAAAATCGCCGATTTTCGCTGTCATATAAGAAAGCCGGGCCGGAAAAACTGTAGCACTGGAAGATTTTGAGCGGCATGCTGATTATACGGGCCAGGGGCTGGATGGTGCTGTTGACAGGTGTCAGCCCGCTTTGAAGCGAAAATGCTATCTGGCGGTAATATTGTAACAATGTTACAATATTACAACATAGACAATGAGAGATGTTTATGGCAAATACAGCAAAACGAGAACGACTGACTATTGACCTGACACCGGAAGAACACCGGAAAAATCAGGTCTTATGCAGCATGCCATGGCAAAACCCTGAAGCAATTTGTTGTGGAAAGTATTCGCACCAAGATGGCTCTGGATGCAGAGCAAGAAGATCTGAATCTGGTGATGACAAAGCCTACAGCATTGATGATGGATGTGTGGGATAACGACAGAGATGCTGCCTATGATAAGCTTTAAAAAAGGTGATATTTACCTTGCGGGAATCGTTTTTACAGATGGAACCGCAACGAAAAAAACGGCCGGTAGTTATCGTCAGTGGCAAACATTACAATGAAAAGCGTGACGAGGTTGTAATTTCGCTTATTACCAGCAATGTTATACGAAAAATC
>PGYA01000064.1 GCA_002839435.1 Candidatus Riflebacteria bacterium HGW-Riflebacteria-2
CGGTAGAACACCAGCTGGCCACGTTTGTCGACTTCGACCAGCCCGGCATTTTTTAGAACTGCGAGGTGCTTGGAAACCGTTGAAAAGTCTGCCTTGATCGCTTCGACGAACTTGCAAACGCACTGTTCGCCCTTTGCGAGTTCTTCGACAATATAAAGTCGGGTGGGGTGGGCGAGGGCTTTCAATATTTCTGTCTTGGCTTCGATTAACACTCTTTGTTCGTCGTTCATTGTATGCCTCGTGAATTATTTATTGGTCATTTGGTAAAATAACCAAATATTATTCGGTTGTCAACTGTTTATTGGTTATTTGGTAAAACAACCAAATATATTCTCGGTTCAATACTGCAATAAAAGCTGTCTGGCTGAATGCAGCGGTATTTGATTAGTACACTGCCGAAGAATCTTTTTATAAAAAACAGCGGGCAGTCCTTGTGACTGCCCGCTGTTTAAGCTTTTGTTATCAATTCACCGGATCTGGGTGAAATTCGACAAACGTAAAGCCGGGGGCTTCCGGCTGACTGGTTGCCGGCTCTGAAAGAGGTTCAGAGAGAAATTTGAGAACGCAGATGCCGGTAGCATCGACATATTGGCTGAGATCTTGATCGTTGGCAAAAATATAGGCGTGATACTGGTTTGCCCAACCGCCGAAACTCGTAGTATCGGCGTTTTCAACTTCTTTGAGAGCATACTCATAAGTTACGCCGTTGCGAACCCTTGGTATGGCTAGTTTGATGAGAGTTCCGTGAAGTTTCTGGTAGCGATCAAGAATTGGTTCGCCCGGTTCCGGGCCTTCCCAGCCTGGTTCGCTGCCAGGAACGCCAGGGTTGTAAGCGGGATCGAAGCCAAAGACTGCCGGATCCATCGGTTCAGCCAGCATTATAGCCAGAGCTTCGACAAATCTACTGCGGGCATCGCCAGTAGGTGCTGCAGCAGCAAATGTCAGCCGGTCGAAATTTTCGTTGATGCGCCCCATCAGGTTGCTCAGCAGCAGTTTGTGCATGTTGGCGATCTGTGCCGGATCTTCGGTCTGTATCATCATTTTGCGCAGGTTTGCCGCGAAAGCTTCGTCTTTGCCGGGATAAGGCAGAACCCAGATCGTGTCATCGTTGAAATCGATCGGGGGGCGGTTGTATACCGGGCCGAAGTCATCGGGTTTTGGCATGAGTTCAAAAAGGAGTGGCGGTGAATCTTCGGTTTTTTCGAGCAGTCCGAGATCTTTGAATACGATGAATCTGGCCTTTTCGAAGATCAGAATGGCCGGATCGACATACATGAAACCATCCAGGTTTTCTGGTCTCTGCATTTGAACCACATCATACATTCGCGCGAGTGCAATATCGAAGGACTTGATCAGCTCTTCAATATCAGCGTAAGCCGACAGTGTTTTAAGAGTCTGTGAAAGAAGTTCCATGCGATTGCGAGCTTCGACCGCCAGGCCCATACCTTTGAAGTCGTTGATAAAATCGGGTGGCAGGCTCATCCCGGGTGTCTGGTCGCCAATGTCCTGTACCAGCTGCAGGTCAATGTCTTCAATGGCTTTCAGCGCGTCAGAAGGCAGCCCGAGAGATTGCGCGTGGTTTCTTATCATCTGTTCGTAGCGTTCACGCATTTCAGCCGGAGTAACCATTTCCGGGTATTTTGCCGTGAATTCTCTTATGTCTCTTGCCGCCTCAAAAGCGAATTCGCGCAGTTGTGCAATTTTGCCGGCGACTTCCCCGCCAAAAGTCATTGCCAGTGTTTCAATTTTGGCTTCTCTGGCGACAAATTCGCCAGCAAGCGTTCGCAGATCGGCCTCAGAAAGCCCAAAAATCACCTTAGGTGGAAACATCGACATAAGATCGCCAATACTTACATCGGGATTGCCCTTGATCGCAGCCTCTTTGATGAAGCGGGCCATGCCTTTATCAAAAGGAGTGATCGGTGGTGCTTTGACATTCTTGTCGCCAGGGTTCATCGGCACAACGCCTTCGATTATCTGCCCATTGTCTAGAGCGGCTTTGAGAAGGAAGTTGCGGCGACTTCCGGCAATTGCATCGTAGTCGAAGTTGAATTCGTAGCTGGTACTGTTGCCGGTTATCTGCGCGATTACACCTTGCTTTAGAGGCACTTCCAGGCCACCGGCAGTCAGGTAGTGCAGACTGATGCTGGCCTGTGTCGGTGCGGCAGCGGCTCTGAGAGAGCCAGTGTCGGTCGGGTCGGTCAGCAGCAGCGAGCCGCTTAGAGTTGTCGTGCCGGCTGTCGGTGTGGGTAGCAGGCCGCTTTCGCTTCCTCCTCCGCCGCCGCAACCAGTCGAAAATACAAGCGCCAGTCCAAGAAAGAGCATGCAGAATCTGCTTTTAAGACCCATAAAACCTCCGGTAAAACTGTGTTCGCAATTTCAGCGTTTCGATTCTATCACAGTCATTTCAACAAGTACAGCCCACCTGCTCATTCGCCGGTGACGCTTATTTCGCCGGTTTTTTTGTCGATGCTGATCTTGAAACGATATGAGTGCTCGTTTTTTTTATTGGTGTAATAAACGTGAACTCCGTCAAAAGAAGCCGAAAATGCTTCGGCTGAATCTTCTTCATGTCGCAGATTCAAGGTGGCTTCCATGTGTTGATAAGTCTGAATCAGCTGTGAATCAATAAGAAAGGATACGAGAAATCCAGGGTCTTCATAAAGTCTTGAATCGAGAGCTTTGCCGACGATAAACTTTTCTCCGGCGCGCAAAGCAGTAACATCGGGTCGCTCTATCGGGCTGAAAAAAAACTGATTAGCGACTATGCGCTGGTTCTTGCGGTCATCTGCCAGCAGAGCCTGGCCCTCTATCGAATAGCTCGCGATAGTGTCTATCTTTTCGTATTCAGCAGCGAATTCAACGGCAGCAATCTGCTTGCCCGCATGTTCCTGCTCGTAACTCTTCGTGTAATCACCCCATGGATTGTCTGAACGATAAATCAGATATTGTCTGCGACAGTATTCTTTCATGATTTCGCCTCCCGCTATTATGTTTGATGAAAGCAGAACCAGTATTGAACCGGCAATCAGTGCACAAGTAATTCGGTTCACAGCATTCCTCCCGATAATTTGTCAGAACAAACCAGCTGAGTTCTTTGAGCTTCTTTTGGCCAGAGATACAGATTTCAGAATATTGTTATTCGGGCAAATGAGTCAATTACATTTTGTCCATGCAGCTGCTGGTTCTGGTATACTTAGCAAAACTATCTGCTTTATGGGGGAGTTTTCATGAAAAAACTGCTGCTGCTTGTTTGTTTTATGCTGGCCGGTCTGAATGCTTATGCTCTCGAGCCAGTCGATGTCGAGCTGACTGACACCGCCCAGGAACTCGAAGTAAAGAAAAACAAGTTTTTGGCAATCGAAGAGCAGGATCTTGTTCTGTATGAGCATATCGCGAATCAGATCGACCGTGCTCTTGCGGCAGAAGTTGCGCCAGAAGCTGCAATGCTTGAGTTGCAGGCAAATTTTAACTCCTATGCAAACCGTCGTCTGAATATGATCAGAAAAGCATTTGCCCTGTTCAGAAAAGAATTTTCTGTTCTGACATCAACCCTTGAATCTATTCCAGAAGACCGTTTACCAGCCTATGTTGAATTCCTGAAAGCACTAGATGAATCACTCAGCGAAGCCAAAATGAAGGGTTCGAAGGAAAAATGGCAGGATTTGAAGGCCCGGTCAAGCGCGCTTCTTAAAAGAGCAGGTTCGGAAAGTGCCGGGCAGAAGTATCGCGATCGGCTGATTTTGAGCGCTGATGAGAGTAAGACCGGTTACCTCGAAGCCAAAATCCGCCTTCTGCACCGCTGGCTGCTCGAAGGAAAATTTGCCGAAGTCACGCCTTTCGTTCAGGAACTAGCCGGCAAATACCCCGACCACGCTCTTTGCCTGGGCCTGCAGGCCCACTACTGGTTCGAAGATTACCGCCAGTGCATTCCCTCGCTCGATCTCAAGGCTGAGCTCGAAAAGAAGATTGCGCAGCAGTATGGTGGCGCCATGACCGTAACCATTACCCTCAAAGGCGAAAAGAGCCTGCACAAAGCCTTCCTCTTTTATCTCGAAGCTTTGCAGAAAGGCTATCCGCCGGCACTTGAGATACCAGGCCTGATGCCGGCTTACTGGCAGTATGTCGAGGTGATGTACAAGAAGATACACCCCTACTGGCGCTATCCCACAAGTTTCAAAGGCTTCAAGGATCTTGCAAAAGATCTCGCCAGCCGCTGCCGGGCGATTGCTGAATTTGTTCCGTTCAAAAAATATGCTTCGCCCGCATACCAGATTCTCAGCGACATCTATAAATACTGGCCTGAAGACAAGTTCGGCCCGAAAATCATAGATTACCGCGAAATCATGAGGCTCAGCCGCATAGTCTCGAAAAAGAGCCTGTAAAAGCCCAGGTTCTTGAGTTTCACTGCTTCTTTAATTACAGGTTCGCGACAGAAAGGACGTTTCTGCTCATGAAAAAGAGAAGTTTTGCTGCTTTGTTGGCAGCTTTGACATTGTTTGCCGGCGTGACAACTGCAATCACTGCTGAGACAGAGTCCTCTGCAACTGCAATTGCGCCGACTCTGCGACAACAATCCGATGACGCTTTCGATGGCGGTCTTATCGAGCGATCAGAAGAGGCCGGGGGCAGACCTTCCGGCTACAACTGTTACGAATACGGCAAAAGCGTAGAAATTTCTCAAGAGGCTTTCTCGCCGATCCCTGACGAAGAATTGTCTGCTGATGCTGATTGTGAAATTGATCTGATTGACAGGCGTTTTGGCAGCAGAAAGCCGGATGCAGTTCAGATGTTTGCCTCTGATCAGTCAGGCCAGGCTGTTGTCAAAGTAGTTCTTGACCCGGCAAAGACTGAGTTTACCAAAGCCCGCTTTGAGTTGCATTATGGCGATGAAATCGAAGGATGGACTCTCAACATCGGCGATTCTGTCTCGAACAACGGGCATGGCGGAGATGGCGCCGATCAGACGCGTGACAGCGAGGTGCAGATTCTTGGCTCTGATCTGGCGCTCTTTGGTGATGATACGGCTCCAACTGGTGAAGCCAAAATTCTCGCCCGGTCGACAGGTTTGGCGGTGCCGGGCGCAGTAGTTGTGGTAGAAGTCAGCAACAACCAGATTTCATGGCACAATGACAAAGGCGTTGATGGGGTGATAAAGTCTGAATACGTTTTCAGTCTTGCCGGTCAGGGAGATGCCGAAGGTCAGCCAAATTACGATATCTATGCCGGATTCAACCGCGTTGTCGTAGGTGGTCGCGTCGGCAAAGGACTTAAACGGGTTAAGATAAAACTCTTTCACTGACCTGTATTCTAGCTTCACAGAAGCAGCAATAATATATCGTATGCGTATGCAGCAAGTCCTTTGTGTCACATTTGAATTGCTGGGTCGAGGGGGTTAAGTCCACACTTGGTAAAAAATCATACAAGGGCGCAGGCGTGCTTCTCATGAGCGAAATTTCGAGCCAGGCAATTTTGACGCAGAGCCATAGCTATTAAGAAATACTCTTGTCTGGCGAGAGTGTAGCGAATGAGATCACGCCGAGAGCCCGACGAAAGCAATATATATACTATATGAATTCTTGAAGTCATTTGTGACAGAGGACTAGTGTCTTGCCAGGTTGAATTCGAGTTGGAAGGCGGCTCCTGCGGTCAGATACGGCAGGTAGCACAGCACTTTTGAGTTTGGGTAATCGACTATTTCATCAGGTTGTTGCGTAAAAGCGACAGGACAGGCTTCAATCGGCAGCACAATGAGAAAGGCCTGGCGTCTGCACGCCGGTTGCGGCAGATGTGGCAATACAAATCTTCGTCGGTGTTTTTCTTCGATCAGTTGCGAGTCGGAAAGGCGGCAGCAGATATAGCTGCTTTGTCCCGTGTTCCAGGGTTCGGCGAAAGTCAGAGAAACGATGCCGCCGCTGATTTTTCCCTGCGTCGGGTAGAATGCCGAAGTAAGAATGTTGCCGTTTTGATCGACAAAGGGTGACTCCGGTGTTTCTGGCAGCCAGAGCTGAGTATAAAGCTCTTCGCCTTCATGCAGGTTGAAGTTGCTGAATATTGCCTGATGCTTTATGGTTCCGTCTTTCTGCACAACCAGAACTGATGTGCAGCCATAGTTGCCGATAGTGTATGCCCGCACGTCGAGAGTATCGAGGCAGATTTTCTGGGCGTAAAGTCGTGCAGTTGCAAACCATTCCCGCTTGCCGAGTTCTTCGGAGATGCCGGGCATAGCGTCTTTCTTTATATGATCTGCAAGCTCCTGATTGGTCATGAAGGCGATTTCGGGCTTGAGCTTTCTCGCCTGAGCGATGAATCGTTTTGCTGCTTCTGGTCTTTCAAGGACTTCTGAGAGTCGATAGAGTGAGTAATAACCCATGGCACGCAGACCTTCGTCTCCAGGCGTGCCAACCGCGCGGCGCATCGTGTCGAAAGCCTCCTGATATCTTTCCATCAGCGACAGGATGCGACCGAAATAAAATTGCAGCAGCATGTTGTTCGGGTCTTTTTCGAGCGATTGTCGTGTCTCACTGGCGGCTTCTTCGAAACGGCCGCTCAAGAGTTGTGCCTGTATTACCTTGAGGCGAAGGTTGTGATAGTCGGGGTATTTCTCGATACGCTCACGTAGAACCTCGATGGCACTGTCGAAATCCATGACTGAAAAGTAACATTCGCTCTGGGCGACTGCAACTATGTTGTTTTTGCGCGAAAACCGCGCGAGTTCGTTGCCGACCTCGATGGCTTCGTTGTAATTGCCAAGAGTCTCAAGGCAGAAGAACAGCGCGAAGTGAAAGTCCTGGTCGTCGCTGTATATCTGGCGCAGTCGTATAGACTGCTTGCGGCCTTCTTCGTAATCGCGCAGCAGATAGATCGAGCGGGTAAGCTGGTATTTGCCGTATGCCTTCTCGTCGCTGCGGCTGATCAGCCTGGCCGAGGTCTCGATCAGGGTCTTGATTTCGGCGCGCTCACCGATGGTATTGAGCGTAAAACAGAGTAGAAAAAGTATGTCGGCATTACCGGGGTCAAGTTCGAATGCCTGTCTAACGTCTTCAATGGCTTCTATTACGGCAAAACTCACGAAGAATTTTTTGCGGGCGCTGTCGAGAAACCTTAGCGCCACCGATCTGGGTGACTCGCTTCCTGCGACCGCGGTGGAAGCGGCTGGCAGCACTGCCGAAGACGGTTGCGGGCTGGCGCCTTCGCCGGGCGTTTCCCGCAAAAACCAGCCCTTGAGGATTTCCTTGAAACCGGAAAACCAGGTGGGCGCAGCATAATGCTTGTGAATGGCTTCGGCAAGCTCTGTGGCATCGGCAAAGCGCTGTGCCGGGTCGGTTGCCAGACACCGCATGATAATTGCGGCAAATTCGGTGGAAATGTGTGGGTTGAGAGCTTTGGGTGAGACGATGTCCCCGCGGCTGATCGCAGCAACTATTGCCGCCGGGTCTTCGGCGCTTATCGGGTGGCGCAGGCAGGCAAGCTCATACATAACAATGCCGAAACTGTAGATGTCGGTGAGAGTGGTTATCTGTGCGCGGTTGCCCATTAACTGCTCGGGTGCGGCGTAAGAGAGTGTGCCCATGAACTGGTCCGGGCGTGTCAGTTCGCTGTCGCCACTCTTTTTAACCAGGCCGAAGTCGATCAGCTTGAGTGTCGTGTCGTTGCTGATCAACAGATTCGATGCCTTGATGTCGCGGTGAATGACCTGTTGGCGGTGTGCCGCTGCCAGTGCTGCTGCAGCCGATGCCAACAGCTTGCGCACGCGACCTGGGTAATTCGGGTCGTTAATCGGGTTGGTCAGGTGGTCCTGCAGAAAATAGGGGGTGCCCGGGGCTGATTCCTGTATATAGCCAGAAAGGCGCAGGTCGCTGATCGAATGCTCTGAATTGTGAATATAGCGAGAACGTGTTATAAAGTCGCGTACTGACCAGCCTTCGACCAGTTCCATGATAAAAAACGGCTGCTCATTGTATTCGCCATAGCTGAAAATCTTGACGATACCAGGATGGTCGAGGCGAGCAATGGCCGATGCTTCGCGCAGAAAGCGGGTGCGGCCAATGCGATTGTCAGTCGCCTGATGCATGATCTTGATGGCGACGTGACGATTCAGGCTCTCGTCGAAAGCCTTGTAAACCGAGCCCATGCCCCCGGCGCCAATCTCAGCAATTATCCGGCAGCCGTTGATTATCGTGCCGGGAGCAGGTGCCTGGCCGATAAGTGTATTCTGGCTGCTCATGCTTTTTTTACCTTGCGTTCATTTCGCCGTGCAGCTTACCAAAAAAATCGCGGGGATGGAAGAACCCGAAGCCCGGATGCTTCAATGCAATGTTTTCGGCGAACATCCGGTCGGCGGCTGAATGATCCTCGCCGGGAGAGCCGTCTGGTTGCAGGTCTCTTGCTTTTTTCCAGGCGGCATCGCCGACCATGAAACTCTGTTGCCAGTCGATGCGGCGTTTGTGCTGGTGCAGCTTGCGCTCGAGCCGCCAGGCCATTTCACAGGCAGGCTTACGGTTTTCGTCATACTTTTCGGCGTAATCGTAATAGCCAAAAACCGCGCCGAGTTCGGCGAACTGGCGTATTGTCTCCTGCATGGCTTCTTCAACCTCTGCCGCGGCAATATGGCCGAGGCTTATGCCCGCCTGGTTGGAAACGATTGCCAGCAGCCAGCCAGCATCGCTGAGTGCTCTCAGCTTGTCAGCAGCCTGCCGGAAGATCAGCACGTCGTGGCGGCCATGCGGCGAGCGCTTTTTGCTGTGGGTTTCGCGCAGGGTGTTATCGGCATCGAAAAAAGCCACGCATAGCTTTTTTTCGTTGCAATTTGCCGGTAGAACCAGCTCCCTGCGCTTCTGTGGCAGCATCGATCAGCCGAGCACCTTTTTGGCCAGCTTCTCAAACTCGGCCAGCTCGGGCTCGTGGCTCATTATGGCGCGCTTCCAAAAGTCGGTTGCTTCCAGATCAGCTCCAAGTGTTTTCTGGGCGACGCTTTGCGCCATGTCGCTGCCTGAGTAGCGCAGAAATTCCTGGTATTTCGGTAGAAATGCCTGGCCTTCACGCTTGAACATTTCGAACAGGCCACGACTGAGCAGGTAACCGAAAGTATAAGGATAATTGTAGAAGCTGACTCCGGTCAGATAAAAATGCATCTTGGAAGCCCAGAAGAACGGGTTGGCGCCATTTTCTTCAAGCAGGTCACCAAACTGTGCTTGCATGGCTTCGGTCATCAGCGATTTGAACCGTGAAACGCTGACTTCGCCGCGCATTCTTTCTTCATGGAAGGCTTTTTCAAAGTTAAAACGAATCGGGATATCGATCAAAAAGGCTATGCCGTGGTTGACGGTTGCTGTCAACACGCTGAGTTTCTGGGCATCGCTGCTGTCAGGATCTGTCATGATACCATCTGCCAGCAGAATCTCAGCAAATGTCGAAGCCGATTCAGCCAGGGTCATCGGGTATTCCTGCCGCAATGGGCGCAGGCCATTGAGTTGCGCGCTGTGAAAAGCGTGACCTGTTTCGTGCGCCAGTGTCGAAATGTCGTTAAGACTGCCGGCGTAACTCATGAAAACGCGTGATTCTTCTGTCAACAGAGAACCGGTGCAAAAAGCGCCGGGACGTTTGCCCTGCCGTGGTTCTGACTCGATCCATTTCTTCGCGAGCGCATCCTTGAAGAAATTGCAGAGATCAGGATATGCTCTGGCAAAGGCTTTCTCCACCATGCTTACGCATTCTTCCCAGGTGTAGCGGTTGAGCGAAGGTATCGCCAATGGCGCTTCACAGTCATACCAGGCAAGCTTTTCCTGACCGAGGGCCTTTGCTTTGGCTTTGCCAAGCTTCTGAATGAAGGGTCGGCATTCAGCTATGGCCTGGAACATGGCATCGAGAGTCTTACGCGAAATTCGTGACTGCAGAAGCGATACGTCAAGAAAGTGCTCGAAGCCGCGGCGCCGATTCAGCAAAAGCCTGGTGCCAGAAATAGCATTGAGCGAGGCGGCGCAGACATCTTCGACGTTTTCCCAGGCCTTGTTGCCATGTTCAAATGCTGACTGGCGAACCTTGCGGTCTGAATCCTGCATCAGTGAACGGCACTGTGCCATTGGCGTCTTTTCGACGCGGCCATCGGGCCAGTGCATGTCGAAGCTGAGTTTGCCGGCGAGAATATTGTAGAGGCGATCCCACGAACTGAAGCCATCGACACTGAGGTCGGCGGCCAGGGTTTCCAGCTCGCTGCTCATGGTTTTCTGTGCTTCTTCGCGCAGTTCGCCGAGATGAAATTTTATATCTGCAAGTTTTTCACGTTGGCAGAAAGCCGAAAAATCTGCATCAGTTGCATTTTTTAGGCCCATTTTGAGGTTAATGAGGATTTTGCTGAATTCAGCGCCGATAGTATCGGTTTCGGCTGATTCACGGCCGTATTCTTCGTTGTTGGCGTCAGCTGAGTGCAGACAGCCAACATAAGAGCCATAGTGTGAAAGCCGACGTGTCAGCTGTTCAAAGTCGAGAAGCAGCTTTTCCCATTGCTCCTGGTTGCCTGAGTTCAGTGTGCCAAGCGCGGCGCTTTCAGCCTGCATTTTGGCAATCGCTGCATTCATGTCCTTTTTAAACTGCAGCATTTCGGGGCTGTTGAACGAATTAAAATAGCTGGTCAGATCCCAGACGACACCTTTGCTCATTGTGGTCATTCCTTAACTAGAATTTGTAATCTTATAGCATGCAGGCATGTGTCTGGTCAAAATTATCAGAGCTGTTTTCTTCGTTTTGCGGCAATTCGGTCGGCGCATGATACTTGCCAACAAGGTTGCAAGAGCATATAATCGGCGTCTGCTGTGCAGGAGAAATTTATGGAAACTATTGTGGCCAGCGCCAGTGAAGGCCTGCGGTACCCCTGGACCGCCGGGCTGATTTTTGCTTTTACCTTTATCATGATTTCGGTGCGCCGCATGCGGTTGCTGCCGATCGGGCGACCTTCAGCCGCAATGCTCGGCGCGGTGCTCATGGTTTTGTGCGGCGTCATGAGCCCGGAAGAAGCCTACGCTCTGGTAAACTGGGATACCATCTGCCTGCTCCTCGGCATGATGATAATCGCCGAACATCTGCGCGCCGCCGGGCTTTTTCAGCGGTTTACCAGTGGCGTTTCGCAAGTTGATTCGCCGTTTGGACTGCTGATGGCTCTATCATTCATATCCGCGCTTTCTTCAGCCATTCTTGTCAACGACACCGTCTGCGTGGTGATGACGCCACTGGTTCTCGCAATCTGCCGTCACAAGCGCCTCAACCCATTTCCTTATCTGATCGTTCTTGTAACATCTGCCAATATCGGTTCTGCTCTCACTCTCACCGGCAACCCGCAGAACATGATAGTTGGCAACCTTTCGGGACTTGATTATCTCAAATTCATTGCGATCATGTCTTTGCCGGTTCTTGCTGCTATGGTTTTCAACTCTCTGCTGGCGTGGCTCTACTATCGCAATCAGCTGCGGCTGCCGGAATCGTCTGAAAATGGCGAAAACGAAGGAGAACTTGAAAACAGCGATGTTGAAGAGGTGGTCAAGACCAGGCGCCTGCGCATTGGCCTGTTTGGTCTTGCCCTGACCTGTCTCGGTTTTGCTACCGGATTTTCGATGGCATTTTCAGCCCTTGCCGGTGCAGTTGTGGTTATAACCTTTCATCGCAGAGACCCGTCAGATATACTTGCCCGGGTCGAGTGGTCGCTGCTGTTGTTTTTTGCTTCTCTCTTCGTAGTGATCGGCGGCCTGCAAACCAGCGGACTGGCCAGGGTCATTACCGAAAGCCCGCTGCAGATGGTTTCTGGCAGTCTTTCATCTCAGGTCTGGATCTTTTCGGGGGTAACCCTGCTGGGCTCCAATATTCTGTCGAATGTTCCATACGTGCTTCTTGCCGCGCACAGCGTGCCATCTCTTGGCAATCCCGAGTTATTCTGGAGCATTCTGGCCTATGTGAGCACTGTTGCTGGCAACATGACACTGTTCAGTTCGGTTGCCAACCTCATTGTCGCCGAATCTGCCAAAGACCACTGCAGCATATCCTTCTGGGGTTATGCCCGCTTCGGTATTCCAACAACCCTGCTGTCGATAATTTTCGGGGTACTGATAATGCTGCAGATTTTTGCTGCAACCAGCGCCGCCGCTCATTGAAAAATGGGTTGTTGTTTTTGATAAACGGTATGTGCTAACATTAAAAAATAACCTTGTAAGGAGTACATAAGAGTATGAGAAAAGGTCTGCAAGTTCTTTGTGTTTTTCTTGTTTTTGCCCTTTTTGCCGGGCATGCAGTCATGGCCAGCCAGGATGAAACCGTAAGGTACATCGTGCGTTTTAAAGCTGACAACGTAAAGCTGCATGGCGCATCGCGTAACCAGGTAATCAGCGCACTTCAGCAGAATCTGAGAAACAATCTCAAGTCAGTGACCAAAGTAATCAAGTCGCCGACCAGTTCAAATATGAATCCGCTCTGGATCGCCAACGCATTCGCGCTTGACGCTTCTGAAGACGAAATCGCCCGCATCGCGAAACTGCCGGCCGTTGCCGAAGTATATCGCAATGAATATCAGATTTTCATCGACAAAGACATCGACAAAAAAGTTGTCAAGGCTGATCCAGCTGTTATCCAGTGGGGTATTCAGAAGGTCCGCGCTCCCGAAGTATGGCAGGAATTCAGAATCGATGGCGCCGGCGTCGTTGTTGGTATCATCGATACCGGTATCGATGGCTCACATCCCGCTTTCGAAGGCAAGATCCTCAAATTCAAAGATTTTACCGTTGACCAGTCAGAATCTCCGACCGACACTCAGGGCCATGGCACGCATGTCGCCGGAACCGTTGCCGGCAGCGAAGGGGTTGGCGTTGCTCCAGGCGCCCGCTTGATCATCGGCCGTGTATTTGATACCAGTGGCGGCACCACTGAAGAAGTGCTTCTGGCCGGTATGCAGTGGATGCTCGATCCCGATGGAATTGCCGAAACCAACGACGGGCCAAGGCTCATCAACAATTCCTGGGGTTCAAACGATTCTACCAGCAAAACCTTCTGGGTAGCTGTCGAAAACTGGGTTGCTGCCGGAATTTTGCCGGTATTTGCCGCAGGCAACAATGGCATGTGGGGTGGTAAGGTCGGAACTCCGGCAGCTTTCCCGCATTCATGGGCTGTTGCTGCTACAACTTCGACCGATGCTCTTGCCTATTTCAGCAGCCAGGGTCCGGTTGCCTGGGATGGCGCTCCTCTCATGAAGCCTGACATCGCAGCTCCTGGCGACAAAATTATTTCATGCAAAATTGGTGGTGGTCTGGTCAGCAACAGTGGCACCTCGATGGCCTGCCCACATGTTGCCGGCGTTGCCGCTCTCATGTTCCAGGCTGATCCCACACTGACTGTTGAGCAGGTTCGTCTTATCGCCGAAGAAACCGCCAAAGATCTTGGTGCTGAAGGCAAAGACGGCAAATTCGGTTCTGGTCTCATCGACTCTTACAAGATCGTTGAAAAGATTCTTCAGAACAGTGGTCTTGCCTCTTCTTTCGCAGCATACGAATCTGCGCTGCATGCAGAAAAGGCTCTCGTCGGCATGCAGGCCGTGTCGCCGCTGGCGGCTCCGCTGGCCCGTTCCATCGTCGAACGCTCTCTCGACCTCGACGAAGGTCAGTTCAAATCACTGGCCATCAGCGTCAGCCATAACGGCGGCGAAGCAGCCCAGGCTCTTCTCAAAGAAGCCTCTTCAGCAAGAGTTGCCAACCAGCTGCACAAATAAGCCAGAACTCAGTCTATCAAACAAAAGAGCTGCCTTCGGGCAGCTCTTTTTTATGGCTGAAAATATTCTAACTACTTGACAGCTCAGTGCAAAAAGCTCATTATTGTGCCCGAATTTAACCACAGGGGAAAAGCAATTGCAGGACTTTCGTGAATTTGCCGAAAAAAATCTGGTAATCTTCGATGGCGCCATGGGCACAAGGCTGTATGAAAAGGGTGTCTACATAAATCGTGTATATGACGAACTCAACTTGTCGCAGCCAGCTCTGGTTCAGGAAGTGCATCGCGAATATCTGGCCGCCGGGGCCATGGTTCTCGAGACGAACACCTTTGGTGCCAACCGCTTCAAGCTTGAGCCGCACGGTCTTGCCGACAAGCTCGAAGTAATCAACTTTCAGGCTGCCAAGCTGGCGCGCGAAGTTGCCGGAAATAGCGCCTGGGTGGCCGGATCGATCGGGCCGCTGGGCATCCGCATCGAGCCCTGGGGCAAGACTTCGGTTGAAGAGGCCGAAGAGGCTTTCGCCGAGCAGGCGAGCGGGCTGCTCGCCGGCGGCGTCGATATGTTCATTCTCGAGACTTTTTTTGACATCAACGAGATTCACCAGGCAATCAATGCGGTGCGCAAGCTTTCCGACAAGCCGATCATCGCTTCAATGACCATCAACGAAGATGGTAACGCCCTTTATGGCACGACTGTTGACGTATTTACGCCCAAGCTCGAAAGCTGGGGCGCAGATTTTATCGGTCTGAACTGCTCGGTTGGTCCAAAGACCATGTATGATGCCATCGAAAAGATGCATTCGCTGACCAGGCTCGGCCTGATTGCACAGCCGAACGCAGGCCTGCCAAGGGTCGTCGATGGCCGCATGATCTATCTGTGTAACCCTGAGTATTTTGGTGAATATGCCCGCCGCTTCTTTCAGCTGGGAGTTCGCATGGTTGGGGGCTGTTGCGGCACTACGCCTGAGCATATCAAGTGGGTCGCCAATTCGGCTAAAGCTCTGTCGCCAGGTGGCAAGAGTAATATGCTGCAGAAGTTCAGACAGGTTGAGGATGTCGAGGCCCAGGTCGAAGTTGTTGCTTTGTCGCAAAAGTCTGCTCTCGGCAAAAAGCTTGCCGACAAAAAATTTGTGGTGACGGCAGAACTCACTCCGCCCAAGGGCTGTGACCCCGAACAGGTCATTCGGAGGGCGCAGCAGCTCAAAGAAGCAGGAATCGACGCGATCAATATTCCTGACGGCCCGCGCGCCTCTGCCCGCTTGAGTCCTCTGGCCATGTCACTGTTGATCGAGCAGAAAGTCGGGATTGAAACGATTCTGCACTATTGTTGTCGTGACCGCAATATTCTCGGTATTCAGTCTGATCTATTGGGTGCATACGCAATTGGTCTGCGTAATATTCTGGCGATTACCGGCGATCCACCAAAGGTCGGCAATTACCCGCAGGCTACCGCTGTTTTCGACATAGATTCGATCGGTCTGGTGAACGTAATTCATCGCCTCAATCACGGCCGCGATCTTGGTAACAACGCGATTGGCAAACCAACTGGCTTTGTCTGCGGTGTTGGGGCTAATCCGGGTGCCATCGACATAGATCTAGAAGTCAGTCGCTTTGAATGGAAAGTTGACGCCGGTGCCGAATACGTCATAACGCAGCCGGTATTTGACATCGAACTGCTCGAGCGCTTTCTCGATCGCATCAGTCATGTTAGAATCCCTGTATTTGCAGGGATCTGGCCGCTTGCCAGTCTCAAAAACGCCGAATTCATGAACAACGAAGTGCCGGGCGCATCAGTGCCGGAACCGCTGCTGAAAAGAATGCGCAAAGCCGACACGATCGAGGCGCAGCGCGAAGAAGGTGTTGCTATTGCCCGCGAGGCTCTCGAACGCGTGCGTGGCATAGTCGATGGCGTGCAGATCAGCGTGCCGTTTGGCCGGGTCGAAAATGTTCTTAAAGTCATAGAAGTGCTCGGATGATGGAGAAAAGCATGCAGCCGATCAGTGTTGAAGAATTCAGAAAACTGCTTGAAGAAAAGGTTCTGATATACGATGGCGCCATGGGCACCAACCTACAGACGCAGGGTCTGACTTCTGAAGACTTTGGCGGTCATGACGGTTGCAGCGAGGCCTTGAATCTCTATTGCCCCGAGGCGGTAATCAAGGTGCACAGCGGGTTTCTTGCGGTTGGCTGCCAGGTTATTGAGACTAATACATTTGGGGGCACGCGCATTACGTTGCGCGAATACGGGCTGGAAAAGCGGGTTGAAGAAATCAACCGCCGGGCCGTTGAAATGGCGAAAGAGGCGATCACCCGATTTGGCGGCGACTCCCGCCTGCTTGTCGCAGGCTCGATTGGGCCTGGTTCACTGCTGCCTTCGCTTGGTAATATCTCCTTTGACGATATGGCTGCCGCTTATGAGGAGCAGATGCGGGCATTGCTGGCTGCCGGCGTTGACATTTTTCAGATCGAGACCTGTCAGGATCTGTTGCAGATCAAATCTGCCCTGTATGCCGCTGAAAATGCATTTGCCAGCGCGGTGCGGCGCTGCCCGGTCGTTGTTTCGGTTACTCTCGAAGCGAATGGCAGCATGCTCGTCGGCAGTGATATCAGTGCGATAACAACGGTTTTTGAACCATACGATTTTATCGACATGCTGAGCATAAACTGTGCTACCGGCCCTCTCGAAATGGTGCGCCATGTCGCGCATCTGGCCGAACACTGGCCGCGTGCCGTCGGTGTCATGCCCAATGCCGGGCTGCCTGAAAATGTTGATGGCAAGCCCTTTTACCGCATGACGCCAGCAGAATTCGCCGGTTTTCACGAGCGTTTTGTTAAAGAATACGGGGTAAACATGGTTGGCGGCTGCTGCGGAACCCGCCCCGAACATCTTGCTGAGGTTGTAAAGCAGGTAAAAGATTTGCGCCCGGTCCCGCGCAAAGTGGCGCGCAAGGGCAGGGCCGCCAGCCTTTTTTCGGCGGTTTCGCTGCGCCAACAACCCGCTCCGGCTATGATTGGTGAACGCACCAACGCTAATGGCGCGCGTCAGTTCAAAGACCTTCTGCTGGCCAATGATTATGATGGCATGGTGGCTATGGGCCGCGAACAGGCAAAGGGCGGCGCTCACATGATCGATCTCTGCGTGGCCTATGTCGGGCGTGATGAAGTCGCTGACATGCTTCGCCTCGTGCCCAAATTCGCGACCCAGGTAAACCTGCCGCTGGTAGTAGATTCAACCTCGCCAGAAGCGATAGAGGTTGCGTTGAAAAACCATGGCGGCCGCTGCGTTATCAATTCGGTCAACCTTGAAGACGGCGGCAAACGTCTCAGGCGCATTGCTGCCCTGGCCCGCCGCTTTGGCGCCGCACTGATCTGTCTGACCATCGATGAAGAGGGTATGGCAAAAACAGCTGAAAAGAAGCTGGCAATCGCCCATCGTCTGCGTGGCATTCTTGTTGATGAATTTGGCTTCTGCGACCGTGACCTTATTTTTGATGCGCTTACTTTTACCGTCGCCAGCGGCGATTCGCAACTGCGCAGCGCGGCGGCAGAGACATTGCAGGCCGTAGAACTTATCGGCCGTGAATTACCTGAAGCAAATACCATTCTCGGAGTGAGCAATGTTTCGTTCGGTCTGCAGCAGGCTTCGCGCGAGCTGCTCAACTCGGTTTTTCTGGCCGAAGCTGTTAATAAGGGGCTTACCTGCGCCATAGTCAACCCCGCCCGTATTATTCCGATGTTTTCAATATCTGAGAATGAAAAACGGCTGGCACTCGAACTGATTTACAATGTAAAGGGCGATGGCAGCGAACTGACGGCCTATATGGATGCAACTACCTCCACCAGCCATCAGCGTATCGATCTCGATAAATTGCCGCCCGACCAGCGCCTGTTTGAAAAGGTAGTCGAAGGAGATTCTGCTTCTCTCGACAAGCTCCTGGAGGAGCTAAGAGGGGAGCACCAGCCTGTAGCGATCATTAACCAAATTTTGCTGCCAGCAATGAAAAAGGTTGGTGATTATTTTGCTTCAGGCCGCCTGCAACTGCCCTTTGTCCTGCAGTCAGCCGAGGTGGTTAAAAAGTCTGTCGATCTGCTCAGGCCGTTCATGGACAAAACTGAGCCAGACCCCGACAAGAAAATGATTCTCGCTACTGTATCCGGCGACGTGCACGATATTGGCAAGAACCTTGTCAATATCATGCTCTCGAACAACGGTTATTCGGTGGTTGATCTCGGCATCAAGATCGATATCGACGCGATGATCAGGGCAGCCCACGAGCACAAAGCCGGAGTCATAGGTATGAGCGGGTTGCTCGTGCGCTCGACGCAGATCATGAAAGAGAACCTCGAAGAACTGAACCGGCGTGATTTTCTGCCAGCGGTTATTCTCGGTGGCGCAGCTCTGACGCCCGAATATGTTAACAACGAATTGAAGCCCATGTATCGCGGAAAAGTCTTTTATGCGCGCGATGCGATAGATTCTATAAGAATCATGCAGGAACTCACAGAAAAGGTGGCTAAGAGCCCAACTTCGCCGCAGTCTGTTAAAAAGCCGGCTCCTGAAAAGACTGTGCTTGAACTGAATCGTGCGGCCTCACGCTCAGAGGCGAATCGTCACCAGTTTTTTGCTGATTTCACGCCGATTAAGGCGCCTTTTGTCGGCAGCCATCTGCTCGAGATTGAATCTTCCGAGCTGTTCAAGCTGCTTTCGCATAAGGTTCTGTTTGAAGCACGCTGGGGTTACAAGCGCGGTGAACTTTCTGAAAGCCAGTATGGAGAAGTCCTGGAAAAGCAGGCCATGCCCGCTTTAAAGAAGTTTATCGATCTCGACGAAAAGGAAAATTTGTTCGAGAACCGTGCGGTATATGGCTATTATCGCTGTCGCGCGCATGGCGACACGATCGGGATATATGACGAAACAGACTTGAAAATTGGTGAATTCAGCTTTCCCAGGCAGAATAGGGCGCCGCATCTTTGTATCAGCGATTTTGTCGATGAGTGCGAAGACACCATTGTGCTTTGGGCGGTAACCGTCGGCAATCGCGTGATCGCAGCCGAAAAAGAGCTGTTTGGCTCTGACAGATATTGTGATTACCACCTGTTGCATGGTCTTGCGGCTGAACTGGCTGATTGCGCGGCAGTCTACGTTCATCGTCACATTCATCGCGAACTGAACCAGGACAAGCCATTGACGGCTGAGCAGTTGCCTGGTTGCCGCTATTCGTTTGGTTACCCCGCCTGCCCCGATCTGTCGGCGCAGCGTGAACTATTCAGGCTGTTGCAGGCTGGTAGAATCGGTTTGAGTCTGACAACCTCTGACCAGATGGTGCCAGAGCTTTCGGTTTCGGGTTTTGTCATTCTTAATCATCATGCCCGCTATTTTGTGCCATGAACCGAAAAGCCAGCAATAATGCGGGCTTTATGCCGCGTCCGCCGGAAATATTTTCAGCGATAATGCCTCCCGGTCGTCGGCTGCATGCTTCTGCCATATATCTGCAGCGTCTGAGCCGGTCGCATGCTGAAGAGTTGCGACAGCTTTATATCGCGAATCGTAAATTTCTCAGCCGCTGGCTGCAGCCATTGCCTGAACGAATCAGCCTGCAGCAGATGCATGATCTGATTGCTGAAGACCACCGGCTTGCCAGAAACGGCAGCCGCCTCGACCTGGGAATTTTTCAGGGTGCCTCAAATAATCTGATTGGCCGGATTGCGCTGCATTCGGTCGATTACGGCATACAGCATTCTGCCGGCATGTCATACTGGATGTCACATGAACTCTGTCGAAGCGGGCTGATGACCAGAAGCCTGGCGACTCTTGCTTCATTTGCTTTCGAAGAAGCCTGTCTGCACAGATTGTGGCTGCACGTCGTCAGCGATAATATCGCGTCAATCGCGCTTGCCAGCAAACTCGGTTTTTGCCGCGAGGGTGTTTTGCGCAAGAACCTTTTTATTAACGGTGAGTGGCAGGATTCTGTGCTGATGAGCCTGCTCGCCAGCGAATATGATGCTATGGCTGACGGCTGGATAGAACACGGCTGGCTTGGCGACTCTCAGCCGTAGAATAGCCTTCGAATCAGCGGTGAAATGGCATTGGCTCTTTCAAATTTTGCATGTGAGTTAAATTGATCGTTCGTATTTTTTTCCCGGCATGGTAAATGTCGTATGATCGGGCCGTATGACTGTTGAACTTTTTAGCCCAGTTCATAGCCTCTGAGTGATTGTTGTCGTCTACGTAAATCATGTCGCTGCCCGGCGACAGCAAACGGTCTTGCAGCCATACCTTGAAATTTCCGGTTGATACTATTTCGGCGATGCGCGAAGAAGGAAGTTCCCCGTAATAACCGGTCAGAGTGGTAAGAGTTGCCCCCTGCCCGGCAAATAAAAGCTTATTGCCGGTTTCGCGGTCTGCTTCTTTGATGATCGCGCCCATCTGTCGCCATCCATGCAGCCTGAGGCTTATATCAGCATTGGGCGGAAGTGGCAGGGCGAGAGTCAGCGCCTGCACGACAGCTATTAGCGCCAGCGCGGCCGATGGCCCGAGAACCCAGTATATGCGGCGTCGGCCCTTTCCGGGCTCACACAGCCATTCTGCTGCCAGCAGCATGCTGCTTAAATAGGCAATCTGCGGCCAGTTTGCTTCGATTTTTGATTTCATTGCGGTATGTGTGAAGAAGAGCAAAGCCGGCAGGGTGAGCCAGGCCAGAAAAAACCGTTTTTCATCGTCGCGTTGGTAAGAAGTCCAGGCCTTGCTGATAGCGATAAACCAGAGAACCGGCCAGAGAGTTAGGCCTATGGTTCCGAGCTGGCCGCCGATGAATTCGCCGAGGTTTTGCAGCAGTGATCTTGTGTTGCCAGCCAATCGTGTGTCAAGCTGGAATTTAAAAGAGATCCAGTCATGCTGGATGTTCCAGTAAATGATCGGCACTGTGCCCAGTGCCGCCAGCAGCACCATCAGCCAGTAGCGGCGGGTTGTGACAAGATGCCGGTATCTTTTGAAGGTAAGTATGGTAATTGCGACGCCTGGAACGAAAAGGATCATATTGTATTTGCTTAGCGCGCCGCAGCCGAGTGCCAGACCGGTGACCAACCACCAGCGCTCGCGCTTGTCGTTGAGCGCCTTGAGAAATGCGTATATGCCCAGACTCCAGAATATAGCAAGAGGGGTATCGGGAGTTGTTATAAAACCGAGCGCCTGGCATGCTGGAGTTGAATTGAGCATCACAGCAGCCCAAAAGCCTGCTCTGGCATTGTTCAGGCAGTCGCGGCCGATCGCAAAAAGTACCCATCCGGCGAATGCTGTTCCGGCAATCGTCAAAATGCGTATATGCAGCTGGGTTTCACCGGGCAGCAGTCGGATCAGGGCAATAAGCCAGGCCACCATCGGCGGATGATCATAATATGACCAGTCAGGCTGGCGCGCCAGTTCCCAATAATAGGTCTCATCCGGCGTCAGGTCGAGATATTGCGCGAGAAAAAGCCTGAACAGAAAAAGAATTGTCGTGAAGATATAAAATAGCCGGCTGTATCTGGCGCTGGCGTCAGCTGGCGGCATTGCTGTCTGGTTGTTATCGGACAATGGCTTGCTCCGGGTTCAATGTTGCTCACGAATATATCACAAAATAAAGAAAAACCGCCACTCCGGGTGAGTGGCGGCTGTTGATCAGGGAAGTATCAGTATGCCTGATAATATCGCCGGGCTGAAGGATATGCCGAGGCCGGCATCTTTACGCTGAACAGCAGTTCTTCGGGCTGGTCAGGATATGCCGCGCGGAATACCATATGGTCGCTCGCGGTAGTGCTGATAATCAGGCCGCCGCCTTTGCTGTTGCCATAAGCAGGTGTCATGCCGACATCGATCGAGATCAGCCGGTTGTCTCTGACAACTATCCGGCCTTTGTCGCCAATAGCCCCGATTGTGTGACCGAACACAACCCCCATTACTCCGAGCACCTTGAGGTTGCGGCTGACCAGCACGTCGTCTTTCCACCAGTCACGGTTCCAGAGAACGCTGTCATGGTTCATGAAAATGCCAACCTTGAAATTACCTTTTTCGATGTCATCTTTGAAATCTGCTGCCAGCGTTGATTTGGTTACGGGCGTGTTGGGCAGACCGGCATGCGTGAACATGAAACCGTTGATAACGGCGAACAACGGGCGATTTCTGATCCAGCTGCCATAGACGCCTTTTTCTGAAATGGCTTCGTGAAAATCGAGACCGTCGCGCGTAAAGGAATCCAGGGTGTTCTGATAATGCTGTTTTTTGTGCGAAGTCAAGGTTTTGGCCCATTCTTCGACCTGACCGTTGAGAAGCATGGCTTCGTGGTTTCCCATGAGAACGACGACCTGTCCACCGGCCTTCTCTGCCTGTTTCTCCAGATCCATTACCGCGTCATATACCTGTTTGCTGTGCAGACCGCGGTCATTGAGGTCACCGACAAATATCAGAACCGAATCCGCTCCGTTCCATTTGAAGCGGAACGAGGTCGGCGAAGTTCTCGAGGCAACTTTCAGAGTATCGAGGGTTGCTGTGAGTTCATCAAAGGCCCCATGAATGTCACCAACCGCGTAAACACGCCTGGCTCCAGTAATCTCGACCCATGCCGGGTATTTTTCCCAGTCGCGCGCGCAGGTCGGCGTGCTTGCGGTCAGCACGAGCAAAAACATCACCATTACAATCGAAAACGCTTTTTTCATGTTTGTCTCCAATCTTTACCAGACGTTGTAAGCGTCTGTTCTTACACCCTTGGGATAGAAATAAATTACCTTCGAAGGGATATCTACGCCCCAGTCGCGTCCAGATTTCATGGCCAGAATGTCGAGAAGCTCATCAAGAGTTATGTCTTCTTCTTCGACGCTGATCAGGAATTCATCAGTTGCAGACAAGCCCTCTATTTTGAAAGTATCGTCAGCTTCCTTGCTGTAGACTTCTACCGCATGCGTCAGCAGAGTGTTGCCGTCGTAACTCTCGCATTGCCAGCTTTTCATAACCATGAAAATGGCTGAACTCGTATCCTTTGGAAACACTGGCAGAGTGCCATCGCCTGAGCTGTTGTTTGCTGGCACTTCCGGCGGAGGCACCGGAGGTATCAGATCATTCATCGAATCGTTCGGGCTTATCACCACTTCGTCTGGAGGAACAGGTATGTCGTCCATCAAAACGGGATCTGGCGGGGGGGGCGGCGTGGCTATCGGCAGAAGAGGTCTGTCCTGAACCGGCGTTGGTTCCACCGGGGTTTCCGGTTTCGGGGTTGGCGGAAGCGGCTTGATCTGTTTGGGCAGGTGAATGATAGCGCCAGAGTTGTCGGGCTTTTTTGGCTTCGGCTGTTCTTTCACCAGGTTAACAGTTGCCGATGCTTTGTCCATGGCTTTTTGCCCGGGCATCGGCAGTATAAGACCATCGGCTCCGTATAATCCGGAGGTTAGAGCTCCGAGCAGAACCGTCGTCAGCACTGCTCTGTGGCCACTGCTGAAATACTTCATTGACTACTCCTGTTACAAATGCAGAATGTACTGCTCTGACCAGTATAAAACATTTCAGCGCAAATGTTAAGCAAGTTTGCCATTTCTCAGACTCAGACTACTAAGAGCTCATTAAAATCTGTCAGAAGGCTAGTCTTCGACAACATTAGTCGTGTAGTATTAAGACATAATTAAGGGCGCAGGCAGGCATCCCAAAAGCGTAAACTTCGAGCCAGGCAGCGTTGACTCAGAGCCATAGCTAGCCAATAATTCTCTCGTCTGGTGAGAGTTGTAGCGTTGGGATCCTGCCGAGAGCCCGAGTAAACGGTATGCCCAGTTAATTAGCAAAAACATTATTGTCTGAAGAGTGGGGGCTTAAAGCGGAGTAATCTTCAGTGTGGGCCTGGGCCTTTTATCATCGGGACAAAGCGCACCGGCAGGTCGTCTTCGGTGACAACGCTGTTCCCCTTTTTGCGCAGAATAACCAGCCGTTGGGAGTAGGCGCCAAGTGGCAAAATCATCCGGCCATCGTCGGCAAGCTGTTCAACAAGCTTTTCTGGCAGTTCTTCCGGTGCGCAGGTGACAATAATTACCGAGAACGGCGCGTGTTCGGCCCAGCCCTGGTAGCCATCACCACATTTTACCGTACATTTGTAGCCTTCGCTGGCCAAAGCTTCGATTGAATGCGAAGCCAGCTCCGGCACTATTTCTATGCTGTATACGTCGGCGCCGAGCTCAGCCAGTACAGCTGCCTGATAGCCCGAGCCCGTGCCGATTTCGAGAACTTTTTCACCTGGTTTCGGCGAAATTCTTTCGGTCATATAAGCTACTATGTATGGCTGAGAAATCGTCTGGTTATGGCCTATGGGCAAGGGGTGATCGCCGTAGGCATCCCGGCTGAAATAGCCGGTCGGAAGAAAATTGTGCCGCTTGACCTTGCGCATGGCTGCGATGACTTTTTCGTCGCGAACGCCGTAGGCGATCAACTGTTCAATCATAGCTTCGCGGGCTTCGTTCATTGTTTTTTCCTCCACTCGCATGATCTGATCTGCGCAACTTCCGGGCAGCAGGCTGATTGTCACCAGAAAAGCGGCGACAGCCAGCAGCGGCCAGGCCATAATTTTCCCCTTCATGTGTGTCCTCCTCTGTACATTTTTTAGTATTTTACCAGATCGAACATTTCAAGACCATAGAAGATCTGTTTCATCTGCATCATCGCTATTACTGCATTCCCGACCATAAGACAGGATTCGATTTCTTCGTACAAAATTATTAATATATAAGTTGACTTGGCGGAGGGTTTTTGGTAAGATGAATTTCCTGCCCCGGCAGGACGGGCTGAAAAGTCCGAAGTTCATTGAGAATAAGATCAGAAGACTTATTATGACGCCAAGCGGGTCTTGTTATTTATAATGA
>PGYA01000114.1 GCA_002839435.1 Candidatus Riflebacteria bacterium HGW-Riflebacteria-2
GGCAAAGACGGTCTGACCTCTGCAGGGAGATGCAAAGCTTTGTTTGGTAATCTGTTATTGGCTGGAAGAATGGGCAGAACTGTGAAACCAGGTCTGTTGGAAGTGACGGACAGCGTTGTTGTTGCTTCATGGCGGCGACCTGGACGGCTGGAAATAAACCCCGACCTTCGTCAACACCCCGTTGCCGCAGGTGTTGCAACAGAATTCCCGTTTTGCTGCCGGCTTCTCGGGGAATGCAGAGCCGGCCTTCATCCATAACAAAATCTGAACGCGGCGAAAGGTTCGCCGGTTCGAGGGACTCATGAAACCGAAATATCTGACTTTATGAAAGCCTGAGGGAAGAACATGCTGCAAAAACCGGCGCATAAACTCAAAAACTGGAAGCTTCATAACCTTTTTTCTGCCGTCACGGGAGTCTTTCCACTGGAATGTGACTTTGCCGTTGTCGGCGGAAATGATTCTGTCGTTGCTGATCGCAACCCTATGAACATAGCGGCCGAGGTAGTTTATGAGGGTTTCGATCTTTGCCGGGGCGGGTTTGGCAAAAACCACCCAGTCTTTTTTCACGACCTCATCAGCAAGCTCAATGCCCGGCACAACTTTCCGGGCAATATCCAGAAATATGCCGCGAAAAATCCGGGACAGGGCTTTGACCGGAACCAGAAAGCCTTTGCGGGCGTCCCGCCAGAGAAAGCCGTCGAGGCCGCCGGCCGGAACAACGCAATGAACATGCGGGTGGTATTCCATGGTTGCAGTCCAGGTGTGTAAAACTGTGGTTATTCCGGTTTTGCCGCCGATGAATCTGTTATCTGCGGTGAGCTTTAACAGAGATTTCCCGGCTGCGGTCATCAGAGCGTTCAACAGCTCTCTGGGATTTGCCCGAATCACCCGCCGCAGTTCCTGGGGCAACGTGAAAACAACATGGAAATATCTGGTCGGGAGAAGCTCATTGTATCTTGATGCAAGCCAGTTTTCACGATGCACGGCATGGCAGAGCGGGCAGGAACGGTTTCGGCAGGAATGATTGACGTAGTGGACTTCCCCGCAGGCCGAACATTCGTAAACATGCCATCCCAGCTTTCCGGTTCTGCAGGAAGTCAGGCTGTTTATGGCCCGGCGATGATCTGGCGGGATTTTCCCGCCAAAAGTCTTGAGATAATCAGGGCCATGGATGCGAAAAATTTCGCCGACAGTTGTCATGGCCGTTTTATAGAGAATTCACGAGATTATCAACGACCGGCAGGGCTGTTGATTTTGTTTTTTCGCTCAGGTGGGCATAGATGGCTGTTGTTGCAAGGCTGCTGTGGCCGAGGATTTCCTGAATGGTGCGGATGCCAACTCCGCCGTCGAGCAGGTGTGTCGCGTAGGAGTGGCGCAGCGTATGAACGGAAACTTTCTTGGTAATACCGACTTCCTTAAGCACGAGTTTAAAGGTTTTCTGGATGGTTGCCCTGCGGATACGCCGGCTTTTATGGACACCAAAGAACAGAAAGGATGTGGGTCGATAAGTCCTCCAGTAATCGCGCAATTCCTTGATGAGGGCCTCGGGAATCGGAACATAGCGGTCTTTGCGGCCTTTGCCGCCGCAGACTTTCAACAGATGGCGTGCGCCGTCGATGTCGCTGACGGTGAGGGAAACGGCTTCAGCCAGGCGCAGGCCGCAGGCATAAATGATTTTGAGGCATAGTTGGTTGCTCTTAACACGGACGGCATCGAGAATGGTTTTGACTTCCTGGACTGTGAGAATGTCTGGAAGCTGTCTTGGGCGGCGGAATCTGAACAGGTCAAGAGCTGGCCAGCTTTTACCAAGGGTTCTCTCAACGAAAAACCTTATTCCGGCGCGATAAACCGCCATAGTCGAGGGAACCACCTCTTTTCTTTCCATGAGTCGAACGAAATAGCGGCGAAGATCTTCGGATGAAAGGCGTTTGGGAAATTTCTGGTAATGATTGATCAGTCTGTTAACGGCGTTGAGATAAGAAGCCTGAGTTTTCGGGCTCAGTCCGCTGAGGTTCATGTCCTGAATCATGCGTTTTGCAAGTCTCGGGTCCAGTTTCATGGGCGTCTCCTGAATGTGGTTTTGTGGGATCGGAAATTGATCCGCAAGGAGACATGATGACCAGAATGTCATGTTTCGTCTATGAAAATGACCGTTTTGACTGGACTCTTATGCTTGTGTTTGTTATGTATTAGCTGAACTGATTTGCTATAGAAAAACCTGTTTACAGGTTTTTCCGGTGTTAAGGGAGAAATGAGATGGCCAACTACGCATATTTAAGAGTTTCTACTGAAATGCAGGATATTGAGAACCAGAAGCTGGGAATATTGGAATATTGTAATGCCCGGCAGCTGGCTCCCGTGGAGTTTGTGCAGGAGACGAAAAGCAGCAGGGTTTCGTGGGAAGAGCGGGAAATGGGGCGAGTTGTTAACCGGCTGCAGGCCGGCGACAATCTCATTGTGTCAGAAGTATCGAGAATGGCCAGATCGACACTGGAAGTGCTCAAGATTCTTGAACTGGCAGCAAAAAAGGAAACTTCCGTTCACATCGTGAAGAACGGGATGGTGATGGATGGCTCGATTCAGGCCACTATTACCGCGACAATTCTGGGCCTGGCTGCGCAGATAGAAAGAGACTTCATTTCGATGAGAACAAAAGAGGCGCTGGCTTACAGGAAATCTCAGGGATTGCCGATGGGACGGCCCAAAGGCCCTGCAAAGCATGTTAAGCTTGATGAACACAGGGAACAAATAACGGATTACCTGAAAAAAAAGGTCAGCAAAAGATCTATTGCCCGGATTATCGAATGTTCACCGACTACTTTGCATGTCTGGATAAAGCGAAACAAGCTGTAGTTCTAAAGAAATTCTGGAGTGGCTACCGCGTAGCGGTTTAGTCCAA
>PGYA01000115.1 GCA_002839435.1 Candidatus Riflebacteria bacterium HGW-Riflebacteria-2
TATTAAAAGAACATTACCGCTTATCATTACCTTCATTACCGGGATTATCATGATCGTGGCGTTTTTCAGCGGCCCGGCTCTGCCCTCGGTAAAGGCTCTCGAAGACACTTTTCCAAAGTGGATTCAGGTTATTATGTCGTTCACCATGCTGCTCGGTGCGTTCAGCCTGTTGCGCCTCAATCTTAACAAGATTTCGCGCAAAGTTGAAGGCTGGGGCTACAGCTTGACGCTGGTTATTGGTTTCTTAACCATGGCCACGCTGGGCTTTCTTTCTGGCAGCTGGCCAATGTTTGAACGCGACATCAACGTTGGTGACAAGTATTATCTGCTCGCCGAAAACAGCTTGTCAGACCGGGCTGTAACGGTTACCGCTTCATCTACAGATGAAGAAGGCAATCTTGTGGTTGATGTCCGGGCAGACCCCGTAGCCGGGCAGGAAGCAACCGAGAACAAGGTTGAACGGGCGCCGGCTTATCGTCTGAAGACCCCCTTTATGGCCTGGATCAACAGTTTTCAACAGGTTTTGTTTCAGGGTGTTTTCAAGGCCGCGCAGGCTACCATGTTTTCTCTGCTGGCTTTCTTCGTAGCTTCGGCTTCTTTTCGCGCTTTCCGCGTTAAGTCCAAGGAAGCTGGTCTGCTGATGGGTGCCGCTTTCATCGTTATGCTGGGCAATGTGCCGATCGGTAATCTGGTCAGCCGCCTGTTTTCTTATATTCCTCTCATCGGCCCCTATCTCGACATAGCCATGATCAAGGAATGGATCCTGGCGTATCCGAGTTCGGCCGCCCAGAGCGCGATTCTGGTAGGAGCCATGCTCGGATATATTTCGGCTTCGATGAAGATCATCTTCGGGGTAGAGCGCTCTCACCTCGGTGGCGAAGGCTAAGGAGATAACAATGGAATTCTTCATAAAATTGAAAAACCTTGACCGTCGCTGGGTATTTTTGTTCGTTGCAGCTTCGGTAGTTCTGCCGATGCTGCTCAAGTTCGATTTTCCGGTTTTCCCCGGCAAGTCAGTAACTGGTTTGCACGACTTTGTCGCTCAACTGCCAGAAGGCACCAGATGTTTTCTGTCGTTTGATTATGACCCGGCTTCGGAACCAGAACTCGGGCCCTCGGCCATCGCGATTTTGACTCACATGTTCCGGAGGGGGCAGAAGCCTTTGTGTGGTGGCAACTGGCCGCTTGGTGGCGAAATGGCTGAGGCAGCACTTGCCAAGGCTGTCGAGATTTACACCGCGACTTATGATGAGTTAAAAGCCGCCGGAAAGCTGGCGCCGAGCTGCAAAAAGACCCTGGTAAAAGGCGAAGATTACGTAAATCTTGGCTACAAGCCCGGCGCAATCATTCATGTTAAAGCTCTGGTTACCGACTTTATGGGGCCGTATCCAGCCGACCGTGATGGCAATTCGACCAAGGAAATGGGGATTTTCAAGAATCCTGATGGTCGAAAATTTGCAATGAGTGATGTTGGCATTATCGTCAGCTTTACCGCCGGTACTGGCGGAATCGAATCATTCATCAACGTTGCTGGCGACCACAAACGCCCGATGGCGGCCGGTTGCACTTCGGTAAATATCCCGCGTTTTATCACCTACCTGCAGACCGGGCAATTGGTCGGCATGACTGGTGGACTCCCCGGCGCTGCCGAATATGAAAAGTTGATTGATTACATGGGAAAAGGCCGCGAGGGTATGGCCCCGCAGTCAATCGCCCATCTTGTCATCATGCTGTTCATCATCGTGGGCAATATCGCGTATATTGCTGAGCAGAGAATCGCCAAGAAGAAAAAGGCCTGAGGAGAGAAGATATCATGACTACATTAACGCTTTCAGTATGGGTTGGAGCATTCATAACCCTCTGCTGTTTCAGTTTTCTGATCAAGGATAATCCGTTCTATCGTTTCGCTGAGCACCTCTTTGTCGGCGTTTCGGCGGGCTATTACTTTTCGCTGATTTCGTTTCACCAGGTTCTCAAGCCGAACCTGCTTGCTAAAATCATGCCGGCATACTTTGCCACCGGACAGGCTGCCAGCGCTCCACCTGAGTATTCACTGTTAATTCCAGGGTTTCTCGGGCTGTTGATGCTGTTCAGACTTTCTGCGAACTATTCATGGATCAGCCGCTTTACAGTAGCCTTTGTTATGGGCGTGTCAACCGGCCTGGCCATTGTTTATTCGACCCAGCAGTTCCTGATCCCGCAGGTTGCCAAAGCGATCAGACCGATCGTGGTTGCTGGCGATTATTTCCAGAGTTTCTCAAATCTGGTGCTTGTCGTTGGCTCGATCTCGTGCCTGTTCTACTTCTTTTTCAGCACTGAGCATCGTGGCCCGGTATATGGCAATCTTGCCCGTGTCGGCATCTGGTTTCTGATGGTCAGCTTCGGCGCAGCGTTTGGCGCGACAGTTATGGGCCGTATTTCGCTGCTCATCGGTCGTTTCCAGTTCCTGCTTTCGGACTGGCTTGGCATTGTTTAAAGTCGGCGGGGTTTTGCACTGATGGGAATGTGGACGATTCCAAAAGAGCCAGATAATCAGCAGAAGTTTTCTGCTGCCGAGCTCGAAGAGTTTTCGGCCTCTATTGCATCAGCAGTGCATGCCCGCGGCATGAGTGTTCCGGTGATCATGGCGCTCGAAATGGTTAAGCCGCTGTCTTTTATCGGATACAGCAGCCTGGTTATTTTTGGGCCTATTCTCGAAATGATAATTGATCCGGTCAAGATGGAAAAATTTCAGGCGCTGCTGGCTGACCGAAACTGCATCGAGCGCCTGATGGTCAGCATCGAAGAGCTGGAGAAATCTAAAAAAGATACTAAGGAAGGTGAATCACGTGAGCAAAGGTGATATTCAAAGCATCCTGGCTACGGACTGCGGTAGTACCACTACCAAACTACCAAGGCGATTCTTATCGAGAAACGCGACGGCGTGTTCCGCCTGATCGTTCGCGGTGAAGCGCCAACGACCGTAGAAGCACCAGTTGAAGACGTTACACAGGGCGTGCTCAATGCTGTAGCAGAAGTTCAGGAACTGGCAGGCCGCCAGATTCTGACCGACGATGGCAAAGCCATAATCAAGCCGGTCACCGATGGCAAGGGTGTCGATCTTTATGTTTCGACAAGTTCGGCCGGTGGTGGTTTGCAGATGATGGTTACCGGCGTGGTCAAAACCATGTCAGGCGAATCGGCCACTCGCGCAGCCCTCGGCGCTGGCGCAATCGTCATGGACGTTCTCGCGACCAACGATGGCCGCCTTCCCTACCAGAAAATTCAACGCATCCGGCATCTGCGCCCCGACATGATTCTGTTGTCGGGCGGCGTCGATGGCGGCACCACCTCGCATGTTGTCGAGCTCGCCGAAATCATTGCGGCGGCCAACCCCAAGGCCCGCCTGGGAGTCGGTTACGAGCTTCCGGTTCTTTACGCCGGTAACAAAGAGGCTCAGGGGCTCATCAAAGAGCGCCTCGCCGACAAGGTTGCGCTCGATATCACCGATAACCTCAGGCCAACGCTCGAAAAAGAAAACCTGATGCCTACTCGTCAGAAGATTCAGCATCTGTTTCTCGAGCACGTCATGAGTCACGCGCCCGGTTACCCGCATCTGATGGAACTGACCGACGAAGACATTATGCCGACTCCCGGTGCGGTGGGCGATATCATGCAACTGATCAGTAAGCGCATGGGAATCACCGTCGTGGGCGCTGATATCGGTGGCGCGACTACCGACGTGTTCAGCGTGTTCAGCGGCATTTACAACAAGTCGGTTTCGGCCAACTATGGCATGAGCTATTCGATCAGCAATGTCTTTGCTGAAGCTGGTCTTGAGAATATCATGCGCTGGGTGCCTTTCGAAATGGAAGAGCACGACCTGCGCAATCGCGTAAAGAACAAAATGATCCGCCCGACGACGATTCCATCACTGCTCGAAGAGTTGATGGTCGAACAGGCCTGTGCCCGCGAGGCGCTGCGACTGTCGTTTGATCAGCATCGCTCCTTGGCCGTTGGCCTCAAAGGCATTCAGCAGGAAAGAACCATCGGCGACGTTTTCGAACAGTCGATGACCGGCCAGACTCTGGTTAACCTGAAAGACCTCAATATGCTCATCGGTTCGGGCGGCGTTCTTTCGCATGCTCCGCGTCGTCAACAGACTGCGATGATGCTTATCGATTCGTTCCTGCCCGAAGGCATTACGCAGCTGACAGTTGACTCGATATTTATGATGCCGCAGCTTGGCGTTCTTGCCAAGGTCCACGAAGACGCCGCTTTGAGCGTTTTCGAACGCGACTGCCTGATTTATCTTGGCACCTGCGTGTCGCCGGTTGGTTCGACCAAGCCTGGTGCAGCTGTTCTCGACTTTACGCTGACCAAAAAGAACGGTGAAAAAATCAGCAAAACACTCAATGGCGGCGAACTGACGGTAGTTCCGCTGCCAGTCGGCGAAACCGCACGAGTTTATGTCAAGCCGAAATGGGGCTTTGATATGGGCGCCGGTGACGGCAAAGAAATCGAAGCTGAAGTTCATGGCGGCGTGGTTGGAGTAATATTCGACACCCGTGGTCGCCCGTTCACCTTCCCCAAAGACAAGACCGAGCGCGTTAAGCTGGTTAAGTCTTGGTACAAAGCCATGGATCTTTATCCTGGTCTGTAAGCGAAAGGACAATAATCAATGGCCAGTGCATATACCCCAGGTCTTAAAATCGTTGCAAGAACACTAGTCGAAAAAGACAGAAGATTGCCGCTCAAAGGCGATGTTCATGTTAAAAAAGGCGATCGCGTGACTGCCGAAACAGTAGTGGCCTCGACCAACCTGCCGGGAAACGTTTATCCGGTAAATATTGCCAATCTGCTAGGCTGCGAAGCTCGCGAAATCACCGATTTTCTGATAAAGAAAGAAGGCGATTCTCTTGAGAAAGACGAAGTAATGGCCGAAACTCAGGGCTTTTTCGGTTTTTTCAAGACACTCGTGCGTTCACCCATCAAGGGCACTGTCGAAAGCCTGTCGACCGTAACCGGTCAGGCTA
>PGYA01000116.1 GCA_002839435.1 Candidatus Riflebacteria bacterium HGW-Riflebacteria-2
TATTCGTCTTTCTTGTAGGGATGGCTGTGAAAAGTTCCGAGATATTGATACATCGGAAACGGCTCGATGATGCTTTTGATCTTGTCGAAATGTCGCTCAGACGGGCTGACGCAGTGGTCTTTCTTATCCATCAGAACCTGCATCGGCGTCGCAATCGAGATGTTGTAAACCTGCTGCTCGCCGCGCCTGGTTTTCTGCCCAAAAAGCAGGCCGAAGACTTCGCCTTCGGCGTAGGAATTACGGGCCTTGCGGCGCCCCTCATACTTAGATGGAAACGACTCTATTGCCGAAACCAGCATCGAAATAAAAGCAGTATCGGCTATGTAAATAACTGTGTCAGGCATGTTTGCCTCCCATAAACAAAGAGGTTAAACCTTCATGTGGGTTAATGCAATAAGCTGCGAAAAATACCCGGCAATTTTCGATGAGAAGCCGGGCCTGGATACTATTACTGCGTGCAGGATAACGAGTTTTTGAAAAAAAATCAGAAAATAGTTGACTTTGGTATTTAGCTTGTGTTATAAATATCGACCGTTGAATGCGCTGTAAGTTTTTTGACAATCGAAAAATTACTCAGGAGAGCGGCTAATGCCCGCTCCAAAAAGAATGGCGACCAATTGGGTCGCTTTTTACATTTTAGAAGGGCAGATAATTTTTTAACAAAATTGCCGCCCGATGTCGGTGAAAATGACCGGAGCAACTCGTTAGAGCAAACCGTCCGGATCTATATACAGAGGTTAAGTTTTATGTTCTCTAATATCAGCTACTCATGTCGTGCCCTTGTCTGTTTCCTTTTTATCTGTACCGCAGTGCTTTTTTCGACCGGTACTGCCCGGGCGATGTCTGACCAGGCACCAGCTTTTACTGACATCGAAGTAGAACGGGTATCAGCACCCGGTAATTTCGAAAACACCCGCCGCTATTTCATCACCTACTTTGTCGAAAATGACGGCAGCAAAATGCAGGTGTTTCCGAGCCGCGAAGAAAAATTGCGTGATGTTGACCTTATTCTGGCTCAGGTTGTAAGGGCTTACCTGAATGACGAATACGAAAGTCAGGGCAAATGGATGGACGAACATGTTGTAGAAGAAGCCAATATGGGCCAGATTCTCGACCTCGTCGGCACCGATTATCTCTCTAAGTCCTGGAAGAGCGACAGAGTAAATGAACTGCGCCAGTACATGCATAAATATGCCAAATACCTGCAGCTCTACACTCTGCACGTATATCTCGACTACAAAGCCGGCGTAAACAAGTATTACAGCGGCCTCGACATCGATCCTATCCTTCTCAAACTCAACGAAGGCAATCACCCCGACGTCGCCAATTTCATTCTGGTGAACTACACCGACAAGTAAATTTTCTCAGAAATTCTCAAAGGCTGTTTCGCAGAACTGCGAAGCAGCCTTTTTGCTTTTTAGAAAAAATCGTGCACAGAATCTTCCGGGTTGGCTTAACTGGGAGTATAATCGGTATATGATTTTCAAACGCAAAACCTCTTTTTTGCTTTTATTTATCCTGTTCGCGACCGCCCTTGCCATTTCGGTTCCGGCCCAGGAGGGGAAGCCAGCCGAAAATACCAGGGAAAAGGCGATGCGCGAAGCCGTTGACCTGCTCGACAGGATCGAGCTGGAGGCGCCGCGCGCTCATGCCGATCTGGTAAAGCTGCGCGAAAAGCTGCAGGTGCTTTATGACATTCCGCAATACGCCGATTCTCCTGGCGAACCCGAAATTATGTATGCCCGGCGCACATCGCGCAACCGACGAATCGACTGGACCGGGTTCTACAACACCCTGAAAGGTCTCAAGAATGACGAGCTGCGTCAGCGTTTGCAAAAGCAGATAAGCAACCAGAGAGCCTGTGATTACACAACCGCCCGTCGTCATGTCATGCTCGAAATCGATAACTACGATCATTACGTCGAATGTGTCTATACCGGCAAAGTCATCGCGGTAAGTGAAATGCCCAAGACTACCGTTATGAACATCGAGCACACCTGGCCGCAGTCGAAAGGCGCAACCGGTGTAGCCAAGTCAGACATGCATCACCTTTTTCCAACCGATCCGGTGGCAAATTCTACCCGCAGCAGTCTGCCGTTTGGCATGGTCGATCGACCAGCGTGGCAGGCCGGTGGCAGCGAATGTGACCTCAAGCGTTTTGAGGTTCGTAAAAAAAGTCGTGGAAATACTGCCCGTGCCATCTTTTATTTTGCGACAAGATATGCTAAAACTATAAGTAGCAGTGAGGAAGAAGTTCTGCGTGGATGGCATCGCGAAGATCCGGTCGATGCCAACGAACGTGCTCGCAACGACCGTGTCGAATCAGTTCAGGGTAACCGCAATCCTTTTATTGACAGACCTGAACTTGTTGAATATATTAGTGATTTCTAGATCCTAACCAACCTTTTGGGGCGGCTAACCAGCCGCCTTTTTTTTTGTACGCTTCACATTGCTTTTAGTTCGATTTGTGATAGTTTATATAAATTGAGGAATTTCAGCGCCTTTTTCGTTGCGAAACCGTCGCATGACCGGGGCGACTGTCACAAACATGGAGGTTTTATGTTCAGAATCATCAACCGGGTTCTTCTGGCAGCCCTTCTTGCGGTGCTGCTTGCGCCCGCCTGTGTTCAAGCCGGCGGCTATGTTTATCACAAGGTCGATATTGGTGCGCCTTTCACCCATTTCGATATCGAAGACATCTACCAGCAGCGCTGGGTGAGCACATACCTGCGTGGCAAGCCGATCATAATACTGACGGCACATCGCTATCAACGTTACGAAGTGCTCAAATGGGCTGAGACTTTCCGGCGTGAATTCGGTTTGCCCGGCCACGTACACCTGCTGTGGGTCGCTAACCTGCGTAAGTTCCCATG
>PGYA01000003.1 GCA_002839435.1 Candidatus Riflebacteria bacterium HGW-Riflebacteria-2
CAATAACGATTTTCTACGGCAGGTTACTCAAAATATTGAGCAAGTCATTTGGCTGCAAGATATTAATACCCACCAAATCTTATACTTAAGTCCTAATTTTGAAGCTGTTTGGGGGCGTTCTGGTCAAGGGATGATAGACAACCCGTCCTCTTTATTAGAAAGTGTTCACCCAGAAGATCGTGTTCAGGTGCTAGTTTCAAAACCGCGCATCAACCATAAGCCTATCAACCAGATATATAGGATAATACGGCCTGATGCCAGGATTCGTTGGATTTTTTGCAGATCTTTTTTGATTGACGATTCCAATGGACGACCTTACTGCCACTTCCATATTGCAGAAGATGTGACTGATCAAAAAAAAATCGAAATTGCACTGAGAAAAACATTGGACCGTTCACGTGAGCAATTTGATTTAAGCCACAGGATGAGCCTGGTTAGGAAACCGGAAGCTGTTTTGAAAACACTTATGTCTGCTCATGAATTTCAAAGTGCTTTCCGAGCCGCCCTGCTTTTTTTTGATGACGTTTCAAAAGATAAGAATCATGGAGTGGAATTATCCGCAACATGGCAATCCAGTCAAAGTCTATCTCCTTGGACAAACGAAGTAGTTTTATATGAGGAACACTTATTTTTACAACTTCTGCAGCCTAATCAAATTATCGTCATTTCTAATATCAATGAAGATCCACGATTGTCGCCGGTCATTCGTAAAATTTTACAAGAGGCTCAAATCAATATGTTTATTGCTTTTCCTATGATTGCATTAGGAACATGGCTTGGGTGTTTGATTGTTTATTTTCCAGAAGCCAGACAATTTGATCATATTGAATTGCGTCATATAAAGATATTAATTGATCAGACCACTATTACCCTTTTTAATCTCCAGCTACTTGAAGTGGAAGAAGAATCTCGGCACGAGGCTGAAAAAGCTAATAACATAAAAACCGAGTTTCTGGCAATGATCTCTCATGAGCTGCGAACGCCATTAACATCCATAAAAGGTTTTGCCACAACCTTATTGGCAGATGATGTTACCTGGAACTCTGAAGAGCAACATGAATTTATTCAGACAATTCTTCAAGATTCCAACCAGGTTCCTTACATCTATTCAGTATCTCTACGCGCTTCAATTCGGCAAACAATTGTTCAACACGACTCTTGTCACCAACTAGCTCATGATTCGCTGCAAGAACTAACTGCCCTTTATCTGGTTTGTGAAGCTCATTTAATACTGGTTGAGTTGCAGTGCAGAGCAAAGCAGTGCTTTTTCCAAACATTGTTATAAAGTTCAATGCATTACAAAACATGTGAACACATCTGACGGGAACGGTTTGAACTTCATCGAAAATCAACACACTGTTAGCCATTTGATGAAGACGGCGAACACTTCTGGTTCCGCTACCAAACCATGCTTCGAGGAATTGAACCATAGTTGTGACAACTATTGGTGCATCCCAATTCTCCGCCAATAGCTTGCTTTGCCATGTCTGTTGTTCTGCTTCAAGATTCGAGTGATGCTCTAATACCCATGAAGAGAAATCTTCGCCTTCGAATTCAAATATTTTTCTGATTTCTTGAGCATTCTGCTCAATAATTGATGTGTATGGGATAACATATACTATTCGATCAAGTTTATGTTTAGCAGCGTGATGAAGCGCATAGCGCAAGCTTGCAAAAGTTTTACCGCCACCTGTAGGAACCGTTAAGCTATAAATTCCCTGAATTTCATCGGCTCTTTGCCGGCATTGATCAGAAATATTTCGCCTGATCCTGTCGATAGGCTTGGTTAGCCCCAATTTGTCAATAAATCCCTCAAATCTTGCAATCGCAACGTTCCAATCTGTTGCGGCATTCATTCTGGCATTCTGATTTTGCGGATCTTCAAAGTCTGCACTGCTGATTCTATCTGCGTCAACAAGACAACTGTAAAGACAACGCGCCAGACAACCCAAATAGAATTCTCTGACTTTATTACTTGGTTGCACAACACTGGCCGGATTAGATACAAAGATTTCTTTTACACAACATGCCAGCTCCGCTATTAAATCCATGTTTATAAGAGATTCACACTCTGATCGGATTTTTGCAGGAAGCTTCGACAGACACTCAGAATAATGAGTCTTATCATCACTCTTTGAAATTCGTTCAGCATACTTGTTGTGTCCATCAGGATCAATGCAATCAATTAACCCACCATGATGCGAAACCACTGCCAAACCAAGAATTTGTGCGCACAGTTCTCTGAACTTAGCTTTTTCAAATTGGCTGATAGAACTATTGAGGAATTGTGCGCCAGCAGTCGAGTGGTCGATCTTTCCTTTTAAAGACTTAGCATCTTCAATGTCATCGATGTCAAAATCAAAAACACCAGTAGAAAATTCCTGGCTTACACAAGCACGGATATAATTTTGAAATGCATCACTGAATTTGCCAAAATCATGCACAAGGCCAATGAGAGAGCCAGACTTAGCTAGTCTAAACTTTGCTGCAAAAAAACCAGCAATAGAAGAAACTTCCCGAAGATGCTCTTCAACTGTTTGTATAGCCAAGTCATTCTTGCGAACATGCGCAATGAATGCAGACTGCTTTTGCGTGGGTTTTTCTGGCGATGATTGCTTTAATAAGCGCTTTTCATGCTCACTGTTTATGCCTTATCCTCTTCTGCCAACCAATAAAGACCGCTTATGAAAAGTTTTCTTCCAAGGCCTATAAATACTATCTATATAATGTTCTATAACTTTAGACATACCATTACAAGAACATTTTTAAAGCCAACCGAGGAAAGCCGTTATGAAGCTTGTTTCAGCCAAGGGATAGACAGACTGATGAAAATTTGATCTGGTAATGAAGGAACTTTTTCTGGCGGTGTGAATAGCGGTTTTTGTAGATAAGGCGCGGTTCGTTTACAAAAGGGTCTGGTTGTTATAGTATTCATCATGAAGACTCGGGCGGCTGAAAATGCGGCGGCCTTTAAGCTGAAGGGCTCAGCACAGAGACAGAGGGGGGCAGAATGAGACAGAGACCTTGCAGCGTGCGGTTTTACAAGTTCGCGGTCAGCGGTTTGATCGTAATATTTCTAGTGAATCTGGTGGGCTTGGTGGCGCCGGGTTACTGCAAGTCGGCAGCGGTATCAGAAAAGGTTCCTCTGGCTGATGATGCATTTTTAGACGAAGTGCAGCGGCAGACGTTTCAATATTTTGTTGAATGTTCGAATCCGGCGAATGGGCTGGTAATGGATAAGGCCCTGAACCTGCCGACCGGCAGCGAAGCGATTGATTTTTCCTATTCGGCTGCCACTATTGCCGGGGTCGGCTTTGCACTCAGCGTCTACCCGGTTGGCGTCGAACGCGGCTGGATGAAGCGCGAAAAAGCACTTGACCTGACACGCACTACACTGCGATTTTTTGCGGAAAAGATGGAGCATAAACACGGCTTCTTCTACCATTTCGTCGATATGAATACCGGCGCCAGAGCCATGAATTGCGAAATTTCATCGATCGATACCGCCCTTTTTCTGGCCGGAGCATTGTTCGCAGCGCAGTATTATAAAGACAGCGAAATTCAGGAACGGGCACAGTTTCTATATGAGCGCGTTGACTGGGTATGGATGTGCAACGGCGGCCGCTTTCCCTCGATGGGCTGGACCCCGGAAAACGGCTTTATCAAAGCAACCTGGGATCACTATTCAGAAGGTCTGCTGCTTTATATTCTGGCGTTGGGAGCACCAAAACACCCTCTGCCGGCTGACGCCTGGGACTTCCGCCGACTGTGGGGGCGCTATAAAGAATATGTATATCTCATCAATCAGCCGCTGTTCACGCACCAGTTTCCGCAAGTGTGGCTCGATCTGCGCGGCAAACGCGATGCTTACGCCAACTATTTCACCAGCTCAGTGCAGGCGACTCTGGCAAACCGCCAGTTCTGCCTCGATCTGCGCCAGAGTTATCAAACCTTTTCTGAAAACTGCTGGGGCCTCACCGCCTGCATCGGCCCGGATAACTATCACGCCTACGGCGCACCGCCCAACCCGGCCGTAGTAGACGGCACGGTGGCACCGGCGGGCGCGGCATGTTCGATCGTTTTTGCACCACAACTGGCGATTGCCGCCCTGCGCGAATACTACGACAGCAGGACGTTGCCCGAAAGCATAAAGAAACGCCTGCATGGCCGCTTTGGTTTGAGCGATTCGTTCAACCTCGATCGTGATTTCGTCGCCTCGGAAGCCTTTGCAATAAATCAGGGGCCAATGCTGCTGATGATCGAAAATTATCGTTCCGGAATGGTCTGGAAACACTTCATGCAACTGCCGCCCGTGCTTCAGGCGATGCAGAAAGCCGGTTTCAAGCCGGATACGACAGATGCGAATACGACCGATGAAACGACGATATACGAGACGGCCGCATATATGCCGCATCTGCGACCAGTTTACGCAACCCCTTTCCTGCCACATGATTATTCGCTCGCCAGCGCCAGTTTTGCTGATCCGGTCTGGGATACTGCCGCGAAAATGGTCATCGACAGGAACCTGATACAAACCATCATCAAACCACCGACCAGTCTCGATTATCAGCTGCACTGGCAGATGCTTCATAACTCAGAGAGCATTTTCGTAAGATTTGATCTGCATGACAGCGAATTGCACGCAGAAAACGCCGATGAGCGCATGTATCACGACGACTGCATTGAAGTCTATCTGAATTCCCGTGATGAGAAATTCAGCTGGAATGGCGAACATGATTATCAGATCATCTTGTCGCCGGATGCATCAGGGAAAAACCTGCGAGTCAGGGAATTCGTCAAGGGAGCAAGCCTGACCAGTCAGCTGCGATGGAAGTTTCAGCGGCTGCCAGACGGCTATCGCGCTATTATTGCAATCCCGAAAAAGGCATTCGGCCTTGCCGATGCCAGCAGTTTTGCCGCTTCGATAGCGGCGCATGACATCAATGCTTCCGGCACCATCGATATGAAATACTCCTGGTTTTTTACGCAACCGGAAATTACTCTGGCCGAAATAAAGCTGTTACAGGATGATTAACCAGATGAAAAACATTTGCGCGCTGCTGATTTTGTTGCTGGCGGTCACTTCGGGTTTCAGTCAGGCGGGCGCGGCTGAATCGCCGGTTAACCTGACAGTCTGGGCTATGGGCAACGAAGGCCTGCTGATCAGAAAAATGGCCGACCGCTTTGAAGAGCTGAACCCGCAGGTTAAAATTACGACACAGGCCATTCCCTGGACGGCGGCCCATGGCAAGCTGGTGACCGGCGTAGTTGGCGACATGTCGCCTGACGTCTGCCAGATGGGAACGACATGGATGGCCGAGTTTCAGGCGATGGGTGCGCTCGAACCGCTCGACAGCTATCTACAGGGCGCAACGGCGGTCAAGATAGATGATTATTTTCCGGCGGCGCTGACTTCGACTTTTTTTGCCGGGCAGCGCTTTGGACTGCCCTGGTATGTCGATACCCGGGTGTTTTTCTACCGCTCCGATATTGTCGCACAAGCAGGTTATACCAGTTTTCCGGCCGACTGGATCGAGTTGAAAGCTCTGGCAACCGCGATCATGGCGGCGAATAAAGAGGCGGGCCGACCGGGTTTCGCTTTTTCGCTGCCAACGAACGACTGGCAGATTTTTCTGATGTTCTTCTGGCAGGCCGGTGGCCAGCTGTTTCCCGACGCTGAGAACCAGCCACTGCTGAGTCATGCACCGGCCATTAAAACGCTTGAATACCTGCGCAGTTTCTTTGTCGAAGGGCTGACTTCGCTGACCTCGGGCCGTGACATGGATCTGCTGACCGCTTTTGATTCAGGCTTTTTTCCGATGTTTATTGCCGGGCCCTGGATGGTTTCGACGGTTGAAACCGGCAAGCCGGAACTGGCCGGGCGCTGGGCGACGGCGCCAATGCCAAAAGATGCCCGCGGCGCTTCGTTTATCGGCGGCAGCAATCTGGCAATGTTCAAAAGCAGCAAAAACAAGGCATGGGCCTGGAAATTCATGGAATACATGTCGACAGCCGAAAGTCAGGTCACCTGGTATGAACTGTCGAAAAACCTGCCATCGCTGCGGGGTGCCTGGGAACACAGAGCTCTGTCCGACAACCCGCATTTGAAAGCTTTTCGGCAACAACTTGAAGAGGCTATCGCGCCGCCAGCGATTCCAGAGTGGGAACAGATAGCCGACGCTGTTTCTGAAGGCATGGAACCGGTGATGCACGGCAATCTGAGCGCCGCCGAAGGCGTGCAGAAAATGTCGGAAAAGGCCGCGATAATCTTGCGCAAACCGACTGCTGCTGGAGTCGCCGGCGATCTCTGGAAACTGGCGCTGGCCCTGGCAGTCGGCACGTTGCTGCTGCTCGCGATATTTTTCCGCTGGTTGCCGCGTGAGAAAGACTACATCAGCAACCGCAGTTTTCAGCCGGTGGCGCTGGTGTTCGTTCTGCCGGCACTGACACTGCTGACCGTTTTTCTCTTTCTGCCGATTCTGGCCTCATGGTTCGCCAGCTTCACCAACTGGGATATTTACGGCATCAGCCGGCCTGAAAATGTTGTATGGACCGGTTTTGACAATTACCGGCACCTGGCCGGCGATCCGGTGTTCTGGGTGTCGCTGCGCAACAGCCTGCTGTTTGCACTTATCGGCGTGCCGCTGAATCTGATGTGTTCGTTGTTCGCTGCCCTGCTGCTGAATCGCGAGTTTATCAGGTTCAAAGCGCTGTTTCGCGTCGGCTTTTTCATACCCTGCATTACCACGATGGTCGCGGTAGCGGTTATCTGGCGCTGGCTGTATAACCCTGAGTTCGGGCTTCTGAACCTGGCGCTGGGCTGGCTGGGCCTGTCACCACAGAACTGGCTTGCCAACCAGTGGCTAGCCCTGCCGTCTCTGATCATCATGGCGGTCTGGAAAGGGTTCGGCTACAACATGATTATTTTTATTGCGGCGCTGCAGGCGATACCGGAAGAGCTTTACGAGTCGGCCGACATCGACGGTGCCAGCGAACCACAGCAGTTCTGGCACATCACATTGCCAATGCTGCGCGAAACCACGGCTTTTGTAACGATCATGACCAGTATCGGTTTTCTGCAGTTCTTCGCCGAACCATACATTATGACCGGCGGTGGCCCGCTCAACCAGACGATGTCGGTAGTGCTCTACATGTATAATCATGGTTTCAAATTCTACAATCTCGGCTATGCCTCCAGTATCGCTTACGTGCTGTTCGCGATTATCCTGGTGTTCACCCTGGTTCAGGGCATGATAAGAAAAGGTCTCGAAGGAGGCAGAAAATGAGCGCAGGCGTGCGAGTTGCAAAATGGAAAGAATGGCTGTTCTTCGCATTTCTCTGCCTTTCTCTTGTTTTTACACTGTTTCCGTTTATCTGGATGCTCTCGACTTCTTTCAAAAGCCCGGGAGAAATCTTTACACAGACGCCGACTTTCATTCCGCAGCAGGCGACCCTCGACAACTACCGTAACCTTCTGCAGAGCGCCAACCTCGGCCGCAGTTTTCTGAACAGTCTGGTGTTTGCGACCGGCATGACCATTCTTTCGGTGCTATGCAATGCCATGGCTGCCTATGGTTTTGCCAAGCTCAGCTTTCCCGGGCGGGAAAAAATCTTTGCGCTGCTGCTGTTGACCATGATGGTGCCCGGGCAGGTTACGATGATGCCAGTTTTTCTGATTCTCAAGACACTGGGTTTTCTCAATTCGTTTGTCGGGCTGATTATACCTGGAATAGCGAGTGTTTTTGGCATTTTCATGCTGCGGCAGTTCATGCAGGCGATTCCCGAAGAGATTCTGGAAGCGGCCAGAATCGATGGCTGCAGCGAATACCGCATTTTCTATTCGATAATGCTACCGCTATGCCGGCCGGTTCTGGCGACTCTGGCCATTTTCAGCTTTATCGGCGCCTGGAATGAATTTTTCTGGCCACTGGTCATCATGTTGCGCGAAGACATGCAGACTCTGCCAGTCGCGCTGGCCAATCTCAACGGACAGTTCAACACTGACTGGGGGCTGCTGATGGCAGGATCGGTGCTGGTCGTCGTACCGGTAATTCTGGTGTTTCTGCTCGCCCAGAAGCATTATATCAAAGGTATCGCGGCCGGCGGCGTCAAGGGTTAACAACAAGGAGACAAGCGTGAGCAAAAGGTCGTTGAAATCGCATACAAAATACAGCAAACCTGCGGCTGGCAAGCTTGAACGCAAGATAAAAGCCCTGCTGGCAAAAATGACGCTCGCTGAAAAAATCGGGCAGATGACTCTTTTTACGGCAATGTGGGCCGAGACCGGCCCGACGATCGATAATAATTTCATGCAGTATGTCAGAGAAGGGCGTTGCGGTTCGATATTCAACGCCTACACAGCCGACTATACGCGATCGCTGCAGAAACTGGCAGTTGAAGAAACACGCCTCGGCATACCTCTGTTATTCGGTTTCGACGTAATTCACGGGCACCGCACCATTTTTCCGATTCCACTTGGCGAAGCCTGCAGCTGGGATCTGGCACTCATGGAAAAGTCGGCGCGTATTGCCGCTACCGAAGCTGCGGCAGAGGGCATCCACTGGACTTTCGCACCGATGGTTGACGTCGCACGAGATCCAAGGTGGGGGCGGGTTGCTGAGGGTGCCGGCGAAGATGTCTGGCTGGGCTGCCGCATTGCCATGGCGCGGGTGCGCGGCTTTCAGGGCAAAGATCTGACTGCCGACAATACGGTTCTTGCCTGCGCCAAGCATTTCGCGGCTTATGGTGGAGCTGAGGCCGGGCGCGATTACAACGTCGTCGATGTGTCTGAGCGCACCCTTGCCGAAGTTTATCTGCCACCGTTCAAAGCCTGTGTTGACGCTAATGTTCGCACCTTCATGCCAGCCTTCAATGAAATTGCCGGAATACCCTGTACGGCCAGCCGGTCTTTGCTTACTGAGACCCTGCGGCAGAAGTGGGGATTTTCCGGCATGGTGGTTACCGATTATACGGCAATCAATGAGCTTGTTCCGCATGGGGTTGCCGGCGATCTGACACAGGCCGGGCAGCTGGCCATCGAGGCCGGGGTTGATATGGACATGCAGGGTGGCGTCTATTTTACCCAGCTCGAAGCTCTGGTCAATGCCGGAAAGGTTTCGCCAGCCGCAATTGATGAGGCCGTCACGCGAGTCCTCCGAGTTAAGGCTGAACTGGGGTTGTTTGAAGACCCATATCGTTACTGCTGCGAAAAACGCGAGAAACGCCGGATATTGTCGCCAGGGCACAAGGCTGTCGCCCAGAAAGTGGCAGAAAAATCGATGGTGCTTCTGCAGAACGAGGGAAACGTTCTTCCGTTCAACAGGAACCTGCGCAGTCTGGCGGTAATCGGGCCGCTGGCTGAAGCACAGCTGGAACTGCTCGGCAACTGGTATGGTGCCGGCGATGGCAGGAAAGTAGTTTCGGTAACCGCAGCGCTGCGCGACAAGCTTGGCGATAAGATTCAGATCACCACAGTTACAGGCTGCGAAGTAGACGACGAAGACGATTCGCAGTTTAAAACCGCAGTGGCTGCCGCTCGCCAGGCCGATGCCGTGCTGCTGGTTCTTGGCGAGAACGGCAACATGAGCGGTGAAGCCGCCTGTCGCGTCGATATCGATCTACCCGGCATGCAGAACCGGCTTGCCGAAGAAGTCGCCAGGGCGGCACAGGGTAAACCAGTCGCAGCGGTATTGTTCAACGGCCGGCCGCTGGCGATCAGCCGCCTGGCAAAAGCGGTGCCGGCAATTCTCGAAGCCTGGTTCCCCGGCACTATGGGCGGCCAGGCAGTTGCCGAAGTACTTTTCGGCGATACCAGTCCATCTGGCAAGCTGGTGATGAGCTTTCCGCGGCAGACCGGCCAGATACCGATATATTACGCGGCAAAAAACACCGGGCGGCCAATCAGTCCCGACAAGTACACAAGCAAGTATCTTGACTGTGCCAACACACCTTTGTTTGCATTCGGGCATGGTCTGACCTACACGACTTTCAGCTACGGGCCGGTGCGGCTCAGCGCCACCAGCATGCCGACGCATGGCAAAATCAGGGCCGCGATTAAGGTGACGAACACCGGCAGCCGGGCGGGGGAAGAAGTTGTACAGCTGTATCTGCGCGACCTGGTTGCCTGCGTAACACGGCCGTTGAAAGAACTGAAGGGCTTCAAAAAGATAAAGCTCAAACCCGGCGCCAGCGCTGAAGTGAAATTTACGATCACCGCGGCCGAGCTCGCTTTTCCCGGGCCGGATCTGGAACCACTCGTCGAACCAGGTGAATTTGAAGTCATGATTTGCGGCAGTTCGTCAGTGGCAAGCGGCCAACGTTTCACTCTTCTGCCTTAAATATGAAGCCGGGTGCTGAAAAATTTAATCTGTATGCGGTATTAGAGCTATTTCCGGCGTTGGGCATCGCCGTTTATTTTGTGCTTTTCTATGTGGCAGCGGCGCTTTATCCGGGTGGGTCGCAGGCAGATCTCAAATCGACTGGTTACAGCTGGATACACAACTACTGGTGCGAGCTGATGAACCCTGAGGCGATGAACGGGCAACCGAATCCTGGTGTTGGTTATGCGATTATCGCCATGATATTTGCCGGCAGTGCAATTGGCGTTTTTTTCTACCGACTGCCCTTATACTGCAGAACAACGGTATTACGAGCCCGCGTGATAAAAATCAGCGCAGCACTGACCGGTCTTTCGGGCGTCTTGCTGTTCGGTGATTTTCATAATCCCGCCCTGCTCTGCTTCAGTATTGCAACGCTGGTGACACTACTGGTCGCGTTGGCGATACTGCTGGAAAACGGCAGAACAGGATTCATGGCAGCAGGCCTGTTAAGTCTGATACTGACTCAAATCAACAATGTAATGTATTATCTTCGCCTCGGTGTCGAGCACATTCCGTGGTTCCAGAAAGTAGCCATCACCGCGGTGCTGATCTGGGTTGCCAGCATGAATGTCAGGCTGAGCCGATTCAAAGACCCCACTTCTGGCGGTTGATACTCGACATATCAACGGGTAAGCCGTTGCTTTCGGCAAACGTCTTGAATTCGTCCATCTGCTGAACCATCTGCTGACCGGCGTTGAAAATCTCAAACTTGGCGTTATACATTTCTTTGATAGCTTTTGTATCCATTCCTGATGAAAAAAGACCACCCTCGCCGCCGATGTCTTTGATCTTGTTCCAGTCCATTTTATCTTTGGCGTCCATGCCTGCCAGGGCGTCTTTTACCTGCTGGGCCCGCTTTTTCTCGGAGTCTGAAAGCTTGCCGTCGCAGCCCGGGTCATAAAGCGCCTTCGGGTCGAGGTCGAGAATATCTTTGTCGATACTGCCCAGCTGATTTTCAACATCTTTAAGACCGTTAAAAAGCTCGTCCTTGACCTTGGCAAGTTCGCCCACAGTCATATTCTTAACATCCTTGAGCATTTCTTCAAACTCGCCGGTAAACTGCTGCACCAGCTGTTTGGAGTCTTCTTTGATCCCGGCCATGATGCTACCCTGGGTCGCGAAGAACTTATTGACGTCGCCAACGTCACGCCAGAAAGCATCGAGTTCTTCAGAGCTGTCTTCGCGCATGACGATCAGTTTTTCCTGCGCATATTCAGGCCCCTGCTCTTCGGGAATACCATCGAGCGCGGCTTTTACCTTGAGCGAAACCACCAGGCGGCCGGCTTCAGGCGTTTCACTGACCACGAAATCGGCGACATTCCGGCTCACCAGCCAGCGTTGTCCCTCAAAGCGCCTGATCAGGTCGGGCGCAACATAGAGATAACTCAACGAAACATCCTTGGTATCGTCTTTGCCTGGTTTGCGCACTTTTATCTCGATAACGTCATCGCTGACCTGTTTGAAAGTGCCCTTGCGCGCCTGACTCAGATCATTCTCGAGCAGTTTGAGCACCTTGTTGGCTTCCTGCTTGACGTAGTCGCGACTGGCGACCATCGCCCGTTTGGCTGAAGCATCCTTGAGCAGGTAGTAAATCGGCACCGAAATAATCGACAGAATTACCACGCCCACCATAATCTCAATCAGAGTTGTGCCACGCTTTTTCATGTTTTCTCTCCCCTCGTCAGATCAGGGTTTCACTATCAGGAACGACTTGTTGCGAACTACCGGCGGGGCCTTGCCGGCCCGGCTGAAAGAACAGGAAATATCAGTCTGAACCATGGTCTTGTCTGGCTTGCCATCTTTGAGAAGGAAGCTCCAGGTGCCGACTACTGCGAAATCCTTGTACTGCTTCTGAATTTCGAGAACTTCACTGAGACTGATCGGATAAAAACCGTCAGAAAGCACAAACGGCCCGACATTTTCGGCCGCTACGCCCTCAGCATCGATACGCTCGTAAAAGCGCTTGAAAGGCATCGCCTGAATCTCGGTCTTGATGCTCTCAAGAATACGTTCAGCCATCTGAATCTTTTCGGTTTCGATGACAACAACGGCATCACCTGAAGACATGCGCATCAGAGGTATCAGCGCAATAATCAATATGGTCAGTGCCAGAGATATTTCGACTAGTGTTACGGCATTTCTTTTCATCAGTTGGTCCGGTCTGTCTTTTCAAATTTGAAATATGCGGTCTGCGCGCTGAAGGTAACATAATAGCGCGTCGGATCCCATTTTGCCACCGGTCTGATCATCGACAGCAGTGAACTGCGAGTATGATTGGACTGGTAGTAGACATGCAGGTCGCCCTGGCAGTCCTTGCGGTTGAAGCGGTTCAACACAAGATTACCATAAATCTTCATATTCGCGCCGATCGGGTTGGTAAAACCTTTGTCACCAAACAGGCAGGCGTGAACCTCGCGGCTGCCGTAATGGTTGATAAGCGCGCCGTTACGGGCCACAATCGAGAACACCGTGGCATTGCCGTTGGCATCAAAATCTTCTCTGGTGATATTGCCCTTGAAATGCACGTTGGCGGCTGCCACGATAATACCGCGGCCCATGACATGCAGGTCGTCTTCTATCCACAGGTTATCGTTCACAAAAGTGACGCCATCGCAGATAAAAGTGCGTTTGCCGTTGTAGTCGATGACACGGTTTTCAATATCTCTATTGAAATCACGCGAAGTCGGGTAGAAATAGCTGGCCTTCTTGAGATACTGCGTCGGCGAATAGGTGTTAGAAGGCAGATTGCCAGCGTCATTCGGGTTCCAGGCGGTTTTGGCCTCATCGTCGCTCTTGTATGGCGGGAACATGCAATAACCGTATGGCTCTTTCATGGCTTTAGCCCAGAACCACGGAATCGGAATATCGAGACCGGCGAAGCCGATGATCGGGATCGGCGGAATGTAGATCTTCACCAGCAGCAGGCTGATATGGGTGTAGACCTTTTTGAGATAGCCTTCAACGCGCATCGAGAAGGGGAATTCAATAAACAGATGACCGAATAGCAGGTTGCTGGCAAATCTTGGCGGAATCGGCAGCCAGTAATTGCCGATGCCACCGGGGTCACCGCCGCCAAAGTAGGGCCAGTCAAATGGTTTACCTTTATCCCAGAAGTTGTAGCGGACACTCTTGAGATTCGGGATGACGTTGTGCTTATCGTCGGCATGGTCAGACGGATGATCGCCACTACAGGCAGTCTTGGGATAACCAGAATCAGACTTGTGTGGCGTCAACAGCGCGACGATTTCCATGCGTTTGAAAACTTCGAGAGCATCGCTGCCAAATGGCCACTTATCGAAAAGTGTCAGCTTGATCAGCATTTCCTTGGTGCCGTTAACGCGCACGAGTCCTGGCAACTGCAGCTTACGAAGCAGGTCTTTAATATTGAACGAAAAGATGTTCTTGAAGGTATCGAAAAAAGCGCCGAGCGATGGCATGTTGTGAATGACGATGGTGCCCATGCCTTCATCCCACTTGATCTGGTCGTCGCCCTGCCAGCCGTCAGAGTTCTCGAGCGATTTTTCGTAAAGCAGTTTCGAGTTGGCAATAAAAAATGTGTAGTCAGAAGCGATCGGCTGTATGTCGGCAACCCTGAACTCACGATGCATGACCAGCTTCTTTTTGATGACTGTTTCGTCAGGATAGTGCGGGTAATATTCGACTTCAGCGACAACCTCGAAAAAGCCCTGTTTCTCAACAGTAACGTCGAAGGACACATTGCCGGCGAAAGCCTGGAGAAAATCGGGTACACAGTTCTGAATGGCTGATTCGATGCGCTCGTTGATCGCCTTGAAGTCGATATTGAACTGCAGCTTTTCACCAAAGATTTTTTTGGCGATTTTCTGTGGAGTCAGCCCGAATTCTGAAGAAATTTTATTAAAGATCGCATCAACCGGTTTTTGCAGGATAATGCCGACGGGCACCGGCACGCCCTGCACGATAATGGTAATACCTGAAATGTCTGGTGCCTTAAGCAGGGGGGTATCAGGCAGGAACTTGGCAACATCGACATTCGGCATCTGGAAACCACCAGCACCTGAGTTCTCGCCAGTCGGATCTTTGTTGATGCCTGATACGACGTCGGCCGCGCCGATCTTGATCTTGTCGTAAATAGAGCCAAGAAAGCCAGTTACCCGGCGCAGCGGCACTTCGACGCCACCAACCATGAAATCAGGGTTGTCAGCGAGAATGCCGAAGGCCTTTTTGATTCTGGCGGTACAGATGACGCGAACACGGCCACCGCGGGCGTCAAACATACCCTTGAGGGGCGACAGCGGTGCTTCAGGATCTTCTGAAACCGTATCGTAAATGTATACAATGCCTTCTTCATAAAGAGGCTTGAAAAGCACGTTATTAAAGAGGTCGAGCTGCACATCGATACCGTTGGCCTTGGCATTCTTGAAACTGACCGGATCGATGTAAGCTCCGGCCACCGGCGCTGGCAACCGGAAATACATAAACCAGCTGCGCAACAGTTTGTCGGGCTTGGTAAAGAGTTCCCAGAAGGCGCTGTAATCGTTCATGTTATCTTTAACTATTTTAAAAGTCAGATTGGCAGCAGATTCAGCACACTCCTCGGCATGCTTTTCGTGGCTCGAAAAGACTGTGCTCCAGCGGCCCGAAACGGACATGCGCGAAATGGCGATGCCGACCAGAACCAGAACGGAAAGAACGCCCAGCGCCATCAGATAGGCGGATCCACTCCTGCGTTTATTGCGTTTTTGCACAGCCAACTCCTCCGAAATCATGCTCAATCCCCTTTTAATTATACCCCATAGTTAATCTACACACAATGAAGGGGGTACAGTCTTACTATATCTTCGAATTACTCACCGGAAAACATTTTCTGGAACTTCCCATCCATGCCTTTGAGCACCTCAAGGTGTTCGCTGGCTTCAGCATCACTTTCGCCCTGCGCCTTGAGCCCGGACACAATCTCGTCGGCACCTGAGCCATCTATCGCCAGCTGGTTGCTGACATCCATCACTGAACTGAAATAGCGGCCAAAGTCCTGAAATGCGGCAATATCCTTGTATTCTGGAATGTTCTTGAGTTCCTTGAGCAGGCGATCCTGCCATTTGGTCCACGAGGCGCGGTCGCCCTTCTCCCGAGCGATTTCTGCCAGTTTTGTCAATGCCAGACATTTACCTACACTGTTGAGCTGAGCGTCTTCGACACACTGCTCAAAATAAACTTCTGCCTCAGAAGAATTTTTAAGATCCCAGGCGTCGATTGCCCTGGCAAAAATCGGGTGCGAATATGCCGCCGCCATCTGACGAACTTCTTCAGGCTGCGAAGGATCGTTGGCCTTGTCGATCAGATCCTGGCGATATGCCTTTTCGGATTCATACCTGATCTTATCGACTTCCTGCTGAGCAGTGCTCAACACCTGAGCGTAAGCGCGCCCGCCAAGAACCTCGCGCGCCCCGGTTTTGAGATAACCCTGCCAGTCGTCAGACCCGACCTGGGTCGCACTATCAGACTTCTGTTCGGTCGGCAGAAAGCTTACCTGTGCCCCCTGTTCACTCATGCCGCCGCGGCGGCCCTTGCGTTCCGGTTCACTGCTGCTCAAGAGGCTGAACATAAGAGGTATAGTCACAATCATCCCCAAAATGTAATGCCATTTAAACTCGTAAAGGTGCAGAAAAAGCAACTCGACCGGCGTATGCTCATCGCCGTCAGAAGGGGGCGGAGGCGGTAGTTCATCAGCATCTTCGCCCACTACTGAATCATAAGCATATGCCGACTTTTCCGATGAAGGTTCAGCATGCTCAACCTTGTAGGCCTCCCAGCAGGCGCTCTCGATCTCAATGGCCGGCTGGTTGAATACGCTTTCGGCCGATATCATAGCCAGCTGCCAGATTTCTTCAGAACCGGGCTGCAGCTCACCGAGTTTGTCATGGGTATTGGCAAAGAGAAGCTCGAGACCGTCGCGGGTAGGGTTGGCAGCTACCATGTATGAAGCCTGCACAATGAGTTCGTCGTTAGCCTCATACTTGAGCATACGCATCAGAAGTGGTTCTGCCGAAGGATAATCGAGCTGTGGCAGCAATGAAAGGCCAATACGTCGTGTGTCGGCTGAAGTTGAACGCAGCATAGAGGAAAGATACTGCACCGCGCCTTCCTTGTCTGCGACAAGATACACTTCGAGTGCAGCCGCCTTGATACGCGGATCATCGTCAGCCAGAAAGCGATTGAGAGTAGGCAGAATCGAGTCTAAATCAAGCTTGCCAAGCGTCTTAACCGCCATGGCCATTATTGGTGGCTCAGCATTTTCGAGCAGTGGCAAAATAGCCGCCACATCGATACGGCTGCCGAATTCGTTGATCACTTTGAGCACTTCGAGAACCAGGCTTTTTTTGATATCTGAGCTAAGCAGATCAAGCAAGGTGCGGCGAGCTGCCAGAAAACCGGCATTGTCACTGATGTCTTTCAACAACCGGCGCTGCTCCATCAGCGGCAGTTTCATAAAACTCAGAGACTCTGGAAATGCCTGGGGTGAAGCAATCGGCTTTGCCGCGGCCGTTGTAGCAGGCGTTGGTACCGGAGCGGGTTCAAGCAGCAGACTGATGTTCTTTTGCAGTTCAGCATCACTTTCAACTGCAAGATGTTTTTTGAGTGCCTGAATAATGGCAGGGGAAGCAGCATAAGGACTTAGCCGCTCGATTGCAGCGGCGCGCAGTTCACGCCGCGGACTGGCAAGATCACGCACCGCACATCTGATGATGATTTCAGCGCGACGCCGGTCGATCTGCTTTTTCAGGTCGGCCATGTAAGCTTCGAGAGGCTGGTCGAGCAGACCGGCCGCCTGTACGGCCTCGACGCTCTGACGCAGAATCAGCTGCATAATATGCTTCTTCTGATCTTTTGCCAGCAGCATGATATCGTAAATTTTGAGAGGAAACTCACGCGAAGGATTAAAAGCCGCGACAAAGCCCGCTTTCACCAGCAGCAGAGGTTGTATTTCGGTGCCGAGATATTGCAAGAACAGGTTTTCGACCCGGACAAAGTCGATCAGCATAAGCTCGCGCAACGCGCGCTGGCGAATCAGCTGGTTTTTATGGAAAAGAAACGCCTTGATATATTTCAGAGCCTCGTTGCTGTCGACAAGCCGCAGCAGATGAACAGCGTGCAGTTGGACTCGAAACGAGCGCGAGGTCAGACCTGTTCTTACCTGTCTTTTGAAAGCACTTTCATCGCGCTGATGCAACAGCGACAGTGCTGCGCAAACGACCTCGACATCAGCTTCGAGCAGCAACATAGTAGCAAAATCGGCATCGGCGGCGGCGCCGAACTTGCCTAGAATGGTCAGGCCAATCTCAAGCAGACGCGAATTCTTTTCGGTTGCCAGGCGTTCGCGCCATTCCTGCAAAGCTTGTTCTGATGGTGCTTTGCGCAACAGCTGAATAATCACCGAAGCGCGGCCGGGTTCGTCGTTTTCGAGCAGGCTTTCAATCGCGGCCGGCGTAAGATCGAGGCCCTTCATCTGCGGCTTGAGTTCTGCCTTCAGACGGTCAATATTTTCGATCCAGGCGGCCAGCTGACGACAGCCCGGCGAAGAATCGCGCGCTGAAATTTCGCGCAACTTTGCCTGTATATAGGGAGGAACGCCTGTGGTCACCAGTTCTTCGAGAGCTATCTGCCTGTCGGTTTCGTTGGCAGAATCAAGCGACAGCTGTATCCAGTCGTTAAGATCGAGGCGATCCGGCATACGCGGCGCCTGTATCTGCTCACCCATCTCTACACCATCTGTTCATAGATATAAAAACTCCGCCTCCAGTATACCAGAGGCGGAGTCATCAGCAAAAAACTATCTTAACGATCGTAGCTGACAGCACTGACTTTTTTTATGCCGGCCGGCTGAAGATCGTAATTGCGCAGCTTGCTTATACCATCGAGCGCTATTACTCCGTAGTCGGGCGAGAATAAAAGATAAAGGCTGTCAGCAACGCAGGTAATTCTGGGGCCGCGGGTGTTGAACAGTTCTATGGCTCCATTCTCGCCGACATATCCGGCAGCAAAAGAGGTGGCATAGAAAAGCTGACCCGATTTTGCCAGGGCAAGATCGACGATCGCCTGATAAGGATGTTGATAATAACGCTGCAGGCGCTTTTGCCCATCGACACGCATGATCATACGGCCAGTGGCGATCCAGGTGGTGATTCCATCACCAGCAACCGCGCTGATCGGGATCTCTGAAGTAAAGACTTTCTGAAATTCCGGAATTCCGCGCGGACCCTGGTAGGCCTGAGGCTTGAACAGCCATACGCTGTTTTCACCATTCTCTTTGCCACAGATAAAATACAGACAGTTGTCAGCGCCCTTGACCATGCGATTGCAATCGCGTGGCAACATTGCTATCGGCTGCAGCATGGCAGTCGGTTGCTGATCTTTCTGGCCAGGAGCAACAGTAAGCAACGCCAGACGCGAAGTCGTCGCGAACAGCATGACGCCATTGTCAAGGCAGACAAAGTCCCAGAATGCGTCTTCGAGCTTGAAGCTGTAGCCTTTCTGAGGGCATAGCACGCTGCCGTAGTCAAATGCCAGCCAGACATGGCCGTCGTTATCGACGGTATAAGCCAGGCGCATGGGGCGATGGCGGGCAATAAAATCCGGGCTGGCTGGTGGCAGCACCCAGCGCGTTTCGACGCCTTCTGCCAACGGCAGCAGCATTGTCGTGTCAGGCATGATTTCAATATCCTGTCCTGATACCGGAACGAAAGATGCGATCAGCAATACAATTAAAAGAAATTTTTTCATCACTTTGCTCCAAGCCATTCAATAAACGAACGCTGACCGGTAGTAGCCTCTTCCTTGAGATTCTTCCAGAAAGCAGCCCGATCAAAAGTCTCGCCAACTGAGGAACTCGCCTTTTCCATAAAGTTGTTAAGCGATGCAAAGGCGACGTTGGTATATATCTTGCGGCCGGCTTCGGCTACGGCAGCATGCGGAATCGCGATTCTGCCGACAGCGAAGTCGGCAACAGAAGCGATACCTTTCGACTTGTCGCGAAACGCCAGAGTCACCTTCGCTAAGGCCACACCGTTTTTCAGTAACGCACCTAACTCGGCATCGGTAGCCGCCTCAAAGATTTCCGCCGGAGCGGCGGCAAGTATGCCCTGCAGATAATCGCTGGCGAAATTCACCAGACCATTTTTGACGGGAACCGCGTCTTGGATGACTGCAGCCGCTGCGCTGTCTTCCTGGGCTTTTATAAGTTCACGCAGCTTCTCCTGGCTGAGTTTCGGCACACCAGTCGAGTCGGCAAAGCCTATTGGCAGCCTGAGCACCTTGCGCACCCGTTCGGGGGTGTCAGCGGCACTGACCATCTGGGACCAGAGATCGAACATTTTGCGGTCAAGACCAGCCAGTTCGGCCTGCTGTTGCGAATTGAGACTGCCATTTTTCTGCAATGCCTCGACCTGCTCATGCATGCTGGACAACTCGCTCAACCCGCTGAGAGGCGGCACTTTTCCGGCAACCGGACTTTTTTTTGCGCTCGATTTGAGCTGCCATTTTGGCGGCAGCTGCTTGAGAACGATCTGGCGTTTTGCTTCGCGTTCGTCACGTTCCTTCTTTGATTCTGCCCTTTCCTGCTCTCTCCGCCGCTCGCGCGCTTCGCGGGCCCGTCTTTCATTCGCCTTCTGCCGCTGTCGGCGTCTTTCCTCGCGCCGTCGCTGTTCCGCAGGATCGACGTAATTGTATGACGGTTCCTGATAACTTGAATAGTTGGAAGGCTCGACCGGAGTGGGATCCGGCACATCAGGCACGTTGGCTGAACCGCCTGAAATGCTGAGCAACTGTTCGTAAGCGCCCGCCCATGTCGCAGCTGGCACCGACAAAAGTAACAGCAAAAAAACGAGAAAGGTTAACTTGCGCATATTCTCTCCACTGAAAGCTTGAATAATGACGCCGCGGTGTAAACCAGCAGCACAAAACACACCCGGCTATTATACACCCACAGCCAGGGCAGAAACAGTGGATAAAAAAAAGCAGATTGATTATTTACTGAGAGCAGCCAGCAGTTTAACGGCTTTTTCATCGCCCGGGCTGCGCGCCAGTATTTCTTCGCAAAGTTTGCGGGCTTCTGCGTTCTGCCCCATCTGGCGTTTTACCAGCGCCAGCGTATATGCGATCGTATCATTACGCGGCTCGCTGCTGTGACAGTCTTCGAGAATCGGCATGGCTCTGGTAAAATCCTTGCGTTTTGCGTGAGAAAGGCCAAGCCGGTATTTGTCCTTGAGACTCTGCGGTGCAGCCGCCGCAACCCGGGGCTGTGTGGATGGAGCGACAAGCGGGTCGATGGCTAATGCAAACTGTGTAAACAGGGGGTGGTCATGCACCCCCTTCATCGCCTTGATAAAATTTTTCGCAGTATCTATTGAATCTGCCGTCTTCAGATTGATCGCAATCTGGTGCAGCAGGTAACATACCGGCATGGCGACAATATCATAACCGACATATTTGTTGTTTTCGATCATGCCTTTGATTTCATTCAGGGCCTTCTGATGTTCGCCCTTTTCACAGTCAGCATGAACAAGCAGCAGCACCCGGTAAGAGCGCAGCGACACATCACCAAGTTCCTTGAGCACCGAGGCATCTGGCGGAAACTTGCCGCGCGTCGACATGTCGCGCTCGGCCTCTTCGATGTCTTTGGCGACGTTGAAATTGCCGCCCCCCATCTTTTCTCCTATGGCGAGGGCCCGCGCAACCCCACGCAAACCAAAAACAAACTTCTTATCGTAATAACGACCACCAACCAGAGGAAGCACAGTCACATAACAGTCATAGAGCACTCCCAGGCTGTCGGCGGCATCTTCAAACTTCTCCTGTGCTTCGACGTATTTGTTTGTCTGCATCAGTTTTAGTCCGTTGTCCATCGAACTTTTGATATTGCTGTTCTTGAAATAGCCGATCGCCAGGAAAGGCGCCGCCAATATCAGCAATACGACAAAGATTCCCAGCCGGATCAGGCCAAAGGAAAATGAACCACCGTTGCTGTCTGACATTCTATCCCCCTCTCAGGATACATCCTGTATTTTCATTGTAACCCCGTCAGTAAAACCTCGCAACTGTTAGAATTCGAGCAGATTTGACATTTTTTGCCGCCAGTGCGATAATTGATGCCTGTTTATAAGAAGTTCTATTTCGAGAACGTAAGTTTAAGGAGTTTCAAATGAATCAGACCGCCATGGAGAAAGAAACCATGAATAACACAGACCGCCTTCCCTACAAGGTTAAAGACATTGAACAGTGGCAGCATGGCCGCAAGGAAATAGAGATCGCCGAACATGAAATGCCCGGCCTGATGGCACTGCGCCAGAAATATGGCACCCAGAAACCTTTGCGTGGCGCCAGAATCATGGGTTCTCTGCACATGACGGTACAGACAGCTGTTCTTATCGAAACTCTTGCTGAACTTGGCGCTGATGTCAGATGGGCCAGCTGCAACATTTTTTCGACACAGGATCACGCGGCCGCCGCTATTGCCAAGCGTGGCATCCCGGTTTTCGCATGGAAAGGTGAAAACCTCAAGGAATATTGGTGGTGCACCAATGAAGCCATTACCTGGCCAGATGGACAGGGCCCGGATCTCATAGTAGACGACGGCGGCGACGCTACCCTGATGGTTCACCTCGGTGCTGAAGCCGAAAAGAATCCGAAGGCTCTTGAGCGCGAGACACACGGCGAAGATGAAGCCCAGCTCATCGCTTTCCTTAAAGAAACTCACAAAACCCAGCCCAATAAGTGGACTGAAATGGCCAAAAGAATCAAGGGCGTCAGCGAAGAAACCACTACCGGTGTTCATCGTCTCTATAAAATGATGGAAAACAAGACCCTGCTCTTCCCCGCCATCAACGTTAACGATTCAGTTACCAAATCAAAATTCGACAACCTTTACGGCTGCCGTGAAAGTCTTGCCGACGGCATCAAGCGCGCCACCGACGTAATGGTCGCCGGCAAAGTTGCTGTTGTCTGCGGTTACGGCGATGTCGGCAAAGGCTGCGCCCAGAGCATGCGCAATTTCGGCGCCCGCGTCATAGTTACCGAAATCGACCCGATCTGCGCCCTGCAGGCTGCCATGGAAGGCTTCGAAGTAAAACCAGTAGAAGAAACTCTTGGCACTGGCGATATTTACATCACCACCACCGGAAATCTTGACGTTATCACAGCTGAACACTGTGCTAAAATGAAGGATCAGGCAATTGTCTGCAACATCGGCCATTTCGACAATGAAATTCAGATGTCAAAAATCGAAGCCTGGCCCGGCATCAAGAAAACCAACATCAAACCGCAGGTTGATCGCTATTCATACGAAGATGGCAAAACGATCTACATCCTGGCCGAAGGCCGCCTGGTTAACCTCGGCTGCGCCACTGGTCATCCCAGTTTCGTTATGAGCAACTCATTCACCAACCAGACTCTGGCCCAGCTCGACCTGTGGAGCAGCAAGCGCCAGATTGGCGTTTACACTCTTTCCAAAAAGCTTGACGAAGAAGTTGCCAGACTGCACCTCGAAAAAATCGGCGTCAAACTGAGCAAACTGACGCAGCAGCAGGCTGACTACATCGGCGTGCCGGTAGAAGGTCCTTACAAGCCCGAGCATTACCGCTACTAGTCTTTAGACAAACCGCCGAAGCCACAAGGCTTCGGCGGTTTTTTATGTCAATTCAAATGCTGCAGTCAGGCGGCCAGGAGTTTTTTGACACGACTGTAGTCTTCTTCGGCAAGACGGCGGTTTTCACCGGTAATACGATTGAGGCGATCAGCGTATTCGGCCTTTTTGGCAAGTAACTGGTTAATGGCGCCTACCAGCCATTCCTTGTCGGCATCGACTGGCGCCGCACAGAATTTCCAGCGACAGGCTCTGGCAAAAGAACTTACCTTGGGGTCATACGCGAGCCCAACCCACGGGATCCCGGCAAGAGTAGCAAGTATGCAACCATGCAGGCGCATCGATACGACCAGTTCGGCATCAACAAGCAAGTTCTCTGGGTCTGCACTGTAAATAACACTGCCAGACCAGTCGGCACGCTGCCACAATTTATCATCTTCGCCAGGCTGCAGGGCAGCAGGGCGCAGCTCAAAGTTTTCGAATTCCTCATGCATGTTGACAAGTTCTGTGGCCAGCCGGTCTGCCCCTGGTGCAGTACCGCGCAGAATCGCATATACTTTTGGCAGTTCTAAGCTTTTTGCCACCTTTGCCCGCAGGGGTGCGTCGCTCAAGAAAGCAAGGTCGGCAGTCACCGTCGCGTTGTTGATTCCGGCTATTTCTTCCAAAACAGCAGCTGATTCGACATCGCGCAGACTGATGTATCCGGCCTGTTTCAGTTCGCTGGCCAGCCAGCGATTAACGGCCCCGGCAAGGCGGCCATCCTTTTTGAAAGGCCCGAGCCCCTGCGCCGGCAAAATGACACGAGCGCCGGCTAGACGGGCTATTGTCAGAAGAGTGAGATAATAAACCAGGCTGCGCAGGCTGGTCGAAGACTGCAATAGTCCGCCACCGGGAATTACAACCGCCTGGCAGGTGAGAATTTCTTCGAGAACCTGCAGCAGAGAGCGACGTCTGACGATAGAAAAACGTGCGGCATCAGGCGGAATACTCTTGCCACTGTGCAGAAGAACGATACGATACTCTGAAAAATCTTCAAGAAAACGCCGGGCAAATGTCTGCCACAACAGCTCATCACCAAGATTGCCGAAACCAAAATAGCCGATCAGCATTACGCTTTTCTGCTTGTCTGAACCGGTCATGACGAGTAATCTGAGAACTGCCAGCAGAAAGACAACACCCAGTCCTACGGCAACACCAAGCCAGAGGCCGTTGAAAATGCGCAACAGGCTCAGCTGCAAAGGCGTATGGAAGTGACACATTGAATTGACTACCGACACCTGCCCCATCTGCATGAAAACTGCGAACACAGGCAAAATGGTAAAATTACGACGCAGGTAGAAAAAGATAAACATCAGAGCAGCCGGGTAACCGACAAGAAATTCTTTGTTGCGGGGCCTTGCCACCAGAGTGTTCTCAAGAAAAGTGCGGAACATGTCTTCGATCGCACCAGGTTTAAGGAAAGTGACATTACCTGAACGCATGAGATAAAGAATCGTGCCGGCAGCCATAACCGAAAGCATGAATACTCCGATCAGATTGACCGGGCGGTGCAGCAGCGAAAAGATACCGCGGCCGTAAGCGCGCAGAGCCCACAACCCGGTAACAAGCAGGGGTAAAATGAATGCCAGCTTTATACCTCTGAACTGCTCGAAGCGCAGCAGATATTCGACCTCAGAATAAATACCGGCAATAAGCACACCACCAAGCAGAGATGGAAAAATCTGGCGACAGACGAACCCGGGAAGAATCTGCCAGAAAGAACGGTTTTCGGGATCACGCAGGCTCTGCATGGCCCAGATAATTCCGGTGCAGGAACATGCGATGGCGCCGACCAGACCTGACACGGCGATGAAAAGATAGGTGGGCAGCGCGACAAAACCAGCGACGGAAGCCGCAAAGGCCACAAAGCACCAGCGCGCATCGAGATTTGGAAAGAAGCCGACACGCAACATTACCAGCAGGCTGAGCAATAGTGAGAGGCCAATGGCAACAATTTCAAAAGGGCTCATGCGGCCGACCATGTGACGGGGGTCGTGCAGGCGCTGACTTTCGTTGCGGGCTATTTTGTAGCCGGCAGCATCAAGAGCCTGCGCGGTCTGGTATACATAATCAAGATTGAATCTGACCAGGTTTTCGATGAACCTTTTGTCATCCTGAAAGAAGCATCTGATATAAAGCATTTTCATGCTTCTGTCCTTAACCGCGCGTACCCAGCGGGCTACTGAGCGCCGCACGTTGTATACCTGGTCAACTTCCTTGCGGGTTATGCTGTGAACGCGCACGAATGGCCTGCTGGCCGAGAGACCTTTGAGATATGCCTCGATACCTTCCTGAATGTTGAACTCAACCCAGCCGATACGATACGAACGATTGCGGAACTGCTCGATGATGGGCTTGAGTTCGCCACGCACCCCAAGCATTTCTTCTTCGGCAAACAGCAGCGCCGAGACAGAGGCCGGCGACGGAATCGCATTGATAATACTGGCTGCCGCTTCGGAAGTCAGGCCGGGATAGTTGAAAACACGCACAACCAGCCCGAGTCCGGCATCGTGTGCCATCTGGAAATACTCAGAAGAAAAACCCAGCCCGACCCGCTCGCGAAAGCCCTGACTGGATTTGTTTATAACGAGAAGATTGCGATGTATGCGCATGAGTCGATCGGCAGTCAGTTTCCAGGAAAGATGCTGATCTATGCGGTCAAGCAAAGCGGTGTCTTCTGAATGGACCCACAGTGATCCGGGTGAGTGAGCACCGGCCGGCAAATCCTGTTCAAGTCCCTCATTGAGAGACAGTTTGCGAATCTCCTGACTGTTCATGACCGTTATTCGCCCCTCTGATTCAAGAGAAGCAAGGGTATCTTCAGAAACCGCCACCGAACTGGCACCATTTGCGCGCAGAGCAACAAAGAGTTCACGCAGCACCCAACCTTCTTCGCGGGCCAGCTGACGAATCTCTTCGAAGTCGACTACGGTTTCGACATAAATGTTCTGCTGCTCGGCGACATTGCGAAAGAGACAGCGCCAAACCGCCACCAGCATTCCCGGAATGAGCAGTGGCAGCAGAATCAGCCAGAATGACGGAATTCTACGAAAAAGCTTCATTGATCAGGGAGCTTTCTCTTCGCTGAGATACGAGGCCAGCAGCATGGTCGTCTTGCGGGCTTTCAACACATAATCACCGGTATCTGGAATAATTATCAGATGATTAAACGGCAGATCGTTGCCACCTGCTATCTCGCGGCCGGCAGTCAGATCGATCACGCTCTTTCCCTTTGGCGCTTCTAAGCGCAGTTGTCCAGAGCGCACGATGAGCATGCTGCCAGGTGACGGACTGAGGGTCGAATCAGCCGGCAGTACGATCGAACGGAACTTGAGAAAATGATCGACAAAACTCTTTGAAACGAGCGGATCAGCAACCGTACCTGGACTCTGCGCTCCGGCCATATGAACTGCGGCCAGGGCAACGATCGTTGCCAGCAGCAGAATTCGCCTGGAAATGTTGTGCATGCAATCTCTCTCCCTGTTTGACGTCGCCCAACTGTACCATAGCCGGCGGCAAATGTAAAACCTGGCGCTGCCTAAAAATATTGTATTGTCGGGCGTGCTGCATTAAAATACAACTTCAACTGCCTAACCGGAGGAATAAAATGCTGATCAACGAAATCGAAATAACTGGCTCGTCAATTTCGCTCAAATGCTGGGGAACCAGGTTCGAAGACGTTACGGCGACCTTTAACCAGGTTATGCAGAACGGTGACCAGTTCGACCTCGACAGTGAAATGCCGGGCTTTCACGACTGCGACTGCGAAAACTCGGTGATGCGTGGCTTCTACTCGATAGTGGTGCCGTTCGAAATCGAACATCTTGTCGAAGGAATCACCACCAAGACTCTTTTTAAACGCATCGAAAGCTGTGAATTTATCATCAGCGAACGCGGCATCTATTCTTTTGGCAAACCCGGGCCGCAAAAACTGCTGGGGGCGGCGCTGGCAGCGGTAACCGGCATACATGTCGATCTCATCGAGTTTGAGTTTAACCATCTGAGTATGCTGCAGGAACGCATGACCAGAATCAAAGCGATTGTTGTTACCAACCCGAAAGACAAGGAAATCAGGCGGGCACGCCTGGCCGGGCACATGGAAAGTTACACCGAGTATAATATCGTCGATCCGCGCAATCATGGCATCGAGTCAGTTGCCGGGCTTATCGACACCCCGCTTGGACCGCTCACCATAAATGTTGCCAAAAAGGGCAGTATCAGACTTACAGTAAAAAAAGGTCTGATCATGACCCTCGAATGTCTCGACTGGATTATGGCGCTGATCATGGATGAAAAAAGACCAGAGCAGGTAAAAGCGCCCCAGTCAGCCTTCTGAGACGGCAGCGTTCAGGCCACAGCTTCCGGCATCACATCACGTGAACGCGCCAGGCGCGAATGGTAAACCAGAACTCGGTCACCGATGGTGATAGTATCGCCATCTACCAGCACCCGATAGCGCAGGGCAGTGCGATTGATTTTTACCAGGTGTTCATCTTCGAGCACCTCGACAACGTGAATGCCGTCTTTTTCATTGATCGCGAACAGATGCTGCGGGCCTTCCGGCAGCGTCAGATCGCACTCATCGGCTGATCCGGCGAGGAATTCCGGGCTATCAATATAGTAGCGAAAAACAATAAAACGACTGCGTTCCTCGTCAAGCCAGCTTTCTTTGAGGAGTTCCCAGGCGATGGCGAAACCGAATCCGAGCATGGCACCAAGAAAAAGAAACGACAGCAACAGATGATTGTGAATAAAACGGTCGATGGACGAACCGGCTATTATAAACGCCGGCGTCAATCCCATAAGGGTGCGACACATGATCTTGAGACTGTTATGAAGAACTCCGAAACTGGCGGCAAGGCAGAAAGAAAGGAACAGCCACCAGAAGAACCGCATGACACCAGCCGGCAGTAAAGCAAGCGAACCGGTAAAGTCAGCGATTATGGCAAATATTACGGCACCGAGCATGGTGATCGACAGACCGATCGAGGTCGCCGAAATCCAGTAAGCGCCAGCCTTGCTGAATCGGCGCTCCATAAAAATGATCGGCAGCGAAGTCACCAGACCGCTGAAGAGTCCGCAAAAAACTCCGGTTACCAGCAGACCGGTCTGAAAGTTATCGACCAGGTTCCAGGGGTTGGTGTCAGGCGTGACAAGCCAGGTTCCAAACCCTGTCAGCAGGCCGGAAAAACAGACAGTAAAGAAGAACAGCCAGTTCAAAGAAACAGTTTCCCGTTGTAAAATTTATAAAAAGGCGGCAGGAAAGCCTTGCGCCAACCTGCCGCCAGTAAAGTTATCAATTATTCTATAGTTTCAACCAGGGTAAGATCCCTGACGAAGTAGATTCCGTATGCTTCGGCCACTTCATCAGTCGTGATAGCAGTGTTCGGATCTTCAAGGTATCGCTTGCGGTCGCGGATGATATTGAGGATATCACGCGGATGCACGGCCCGCAAGCCTCTTTTGTCGTTCTTATAAATTGCGAGTATATCTGTGATGTTCTTTTGGTCGAACTGCAGGCCAAGTTTTTCGATCACTGACTTCCAGATTGCAGTATATTCTTCGACGGTCGGATTGCGAACGTTGATCTTGTAGGGAAGGCGGCGCAAAAAAGCATCATCGACGATTTTCATCGGATCGAGGTTGGTCGAAAACAGTACGATTTCGTCAGTGGGTACTTCCATGCGCTGCCCGCCGAGAACGAGATAGTCAATCTTGTTTTCGAGCGGAATGATAAAGCGGTTGAAAATTTCTTCAACGCCGCAACGCTGGCGGCCAAGATCGTCGATGAGCAAAACGCCGCCAGTGGCCTTAACCTGTGGCGGTGCATCGAAACAGCCGAACTTGGTATTGTATTTAACTTCGAGATCTTCGAGAGTCAGTTCACCGCCCGCGGTTATCAGCGGCGGATTAACGGCAATCCATCTTTCATCGTAGCCTTCGAGATCGATGCCTTCGATCGGCACGTGACAGCTGGGGTCGAAAATCCTGATCAGCTGATTGCTGACTTCAACGGCGTAGGGAACAATCATCGGCGGCAGCAGTTTGACTACCGAGCTGCACAGAAAGGTTTTACCATTGCCGGGAAAGCCGTAGACAAAAGCCGGCTTGCGGGCACATACTGCCTGACCAATCTGAAACAGCACATCTTTGTAGCCGAGGTGGTGCGAAAACTTTTCTTCCATCAGTTTGCGATTGATCGAAAATCCCTGTTTGCCCTCGTCGAGAACTGTGCGGGTGATTCTGATATATTCGTCAAAGCTGACCGGAGCCGGGCCAAGATATTTGTCGCGATCGAGAATGTTTCGGGCACGTTCTGTGCCCTTCGGGTAAAGACCATACTGATAATCGCTACCCATGCCAGAACCGCCGACCATGCCAACGATTTCGAGTTTTTTAAGTTCGCTGATCACCGACTGAACGATCTCAATATTGATCTTGAGGTCTTTGGCGAGTCGGCGCGGCACTTTCTTGCCATGCACGAAAAGTTCTTTGACAATCAGATCGGTAATGATTTCGGGGTCTATTTTGAGGTCGTGAAGCGTCTTGGCTTCGACTGGAATGATTTTTTTAAGATCCACTTTAAAAAGCCTCCCTGAAGCTGATATTTGTCAGATATAACAGTTTTGCCTACGATAAGCAATACGAAAATCCAGCTTGACTTTACCGGTTGCCGATTAAGCCTTATAATCAGCAATCTGGGGAAGGAGATACGCGATGCTTGATGCGTTGATATTGCTGGCAGGTTTTTCGCGGCGGATGGGGCAGCTGAAACAGCATACCAGCCTGGCTGGGCGCACTTTTCTCGAAACCATAACCGGCAAGCTTATTAACTGTCGCAGTCAGTTTCGGCATCTTCTTTTCGTAGGACAGCAAAATGACAGTGCCGCAGAAAAGCTGGTCAAAGAGAATGGCGGCGTCTGGCTGACCAACCCGCAACCCGAGCTTGGGCCTTTGAGTTCGATCAGAATCGCGCTGCAGCATTGTTCTGACGATGCCGCGAAACTGCTCTGGCCAGTCGATCACCCTATGATCGCCAGCGAAACTGTTGCCCGGCTGATCGCATTATGGCAAGAAGAAAGTGACATGATTACCGTACCTTCAGACGGTGAAAGACGTGGACACCCGACAATTTTTCCGGGCTGGTGCTGCCGGGAGTTTTTTGAGATCGGACTCGAAGATGGCGCAAAAAAGCTTCTACAGATGCATCCTGAGCGAATAAAATATCTGCTGACCGACGATGTCTGGATCACCAGAAACCTCAATACCCCACAGATTCTAAGCGAAGCCGAAGCCTGGCTAAGGGCTAATCAGGTTCGATGATCAGCAGGGTGATATCGTCAGACGGGCTGGTATCGCCAAGCCAGTCTTTGAAGTCGCCGACAATCGCCTGCACCGCTTGATCTACCGGCAAATCGCGGGTTTTCTGCAGCAGTGAGAGAAAGTTCTCGTCACCAAAAAACTCTTTCTCACCTTTACGTCGCGCCTCGGTAATACCGTCTGAATAAAGAATCACGCGGTCTTTAGGCGCCAGCCGCAGGGTAAATTCTTCATAGACACAATCTTCGGTAAGCCCGACCGGAACGTTGCCCTCGCGGCAGACAATGACAGCACCCTCGCGATTTTGCAGCAGCAATGGCGTATGACCGGCGCGACAGTAGGTAAGAGTCTGGTTTTTCAGATCGATAATGCCGTAGATCATAGTAAAATACTGAAAATTGTTCTTGTCGAGCATGAACTCGGAATTGAGCTCTCCGGCGACTGCGGCCGGCGAACGCGGCGTGCCGTCGGGCAGGCGCAGAATGCTGTTCTCGCCTTCCCAGGCGGAAAGCATGCGATGAACGCTGACTGCCAACATCGCCGACTGTATGCCGTGACCGGAAACGTCAAGGATAAAAAGGGCCGCCATATCATTATTGAGCGGCATGATGTTAAGAAGATCGCCGCCGATATTTTCGCTGGTTTCGTAATACCACGAAAAATTGAGGCCGGGAATACGGATTCGTTTATCTGGCAGGAGACTGCGCTGCATGTTGCCGGCAGCCGCCATGTCTTCGTGCAGTTCTTCGAGAACCTGACTGAGCTTGCGGTTATTTTCTTCAAGTTCATTCGCCAGCGTCACGAGTTCGAGTTCGTGAAACTTGCGATGATCCGTCTCTGACTTCAGTCGCAGCATCGACCTGATTCTGGCGACAAGTTCAAGTTCCTTGATCGGCTTGGTGATATAATCGACGGCGCCGGCATCGAAAGCCTCAACCAGATCCTGGGTCTCAGAGCGGGCGCTGACGACAACGATTGGAATATCCTGATAATCCTCGTGACTGCGAATTTCGCGGATTGCCTCGATTCCCGAAATTTCAGGCATCATGATATCCATCAGTATCATGTCAATTCTGGCATTGAGCGGCGACTCGATCAGGCCGATATATTCATAAGCCTCGCGGGCAGAAGAAGCCAGAAAAATATTCTCGAAACTTTCGCTTTCAAGTATTGCTTCGAGCAGCAGCAGGTTATCAGGCGCGTCATCGACGACAAGAATGTTCATTTTGCCCTGAACGTGCTTGGTCATACTCTTATTCCTCTCTATTCTTCAGGTGTAGAGTAAAAGTTGATCCCAGACCAACCTTGCTGTCAACTGAGATAGCAATATCGAGCAGGTCGGCAAAAGATTTGGCGATTGCCAGGCCGAGACCGGCGCCGCCGTAACGACGCGCCAGACTGTTATCACCCTGCTGAAATGCTTCAAAAATTACATCGAGCTGGTCGTGGGCTATGCCTGGACCGGAATCAGTTACAGCGACCTTTTCAGGAAAATTATCGCGATCGACAGTCACTTCGATGATCACCCGGGAGCGCTCGGAAAACTTGACGGCATTGTCGATCAGATTCTGTATTATCTGCCGCAACTTAACCTGGTCCGTGCTGATTTCGCAGCATACTGGCGGAATTCTAAGTTCTATCTCGATGCCCTTTTCTTCAATCAGAACCTGCATGAGATCGATAACTTCCGCTATCAGGTCCGCAAGGTTGACTTTTTCCGGATGTATTTCGGCAAACCCTGATTCGCTGCGGGAATAATCGAGAATCGTATTGATCAGCTGCAGCAGCGATTCGCCATTACGACTGATGCGCTCGAGAAACAGCATCTCCTTTGGCGTGAACTGCTCAGCATGCCTCTGTAGATGTCGAGAAAAGCCGATAATCGAATTAAGCGGGGTTCGCAGTTCATGGTTCATCTTGGCTATGAAAACACTCTTGGCAGCACTCGACCGTTCGGCTTCGAGCTTGGCGCCCTGAAGTTCTTCGAGAATTCTGCGCTGCTCGGTTATATCACGACTAACCCCGTAAACAGCCTGATTTGCACGATCAACCGAACTGTTCCACAGCATCCACAGGTAATCTCCATTTTTTTTGCGCAGACGCATGACACGCCCGACAATATTACGCACGCCAAGAATGTCGGTCAGCAACTGACCAGACGCACCGATATCATCAGGATGAATCAGTGCGGCGAGTTCGCTGCCTTCGAGTTCACCCGGAGCGTAGCCCATGACATCCTGCCATTGCGGGTTAACCCGTCTGAATCTGCCGTCAAAACCAAGGATACAGAAGAGGTCGAGTGACATCAGAAAAAAGCTGTTACGTTCACTCTCAAGCTTGCGCGACTCGGAAAGGTCCCTGATAAATCCGGTAAAAAGGCTGCCAGACTCAAGCCTGACTTCGCCAACAGCAAGGTCTACCGGAAAAAGCGAGCCATCGCGACGCTGTGCCTCCACCTGACGGCCAATTCCTATGATATGCGGTATTCTGGTGTTAAGATAGCGCTGCATGTATTCATCATGCCGTCTGCGATGCGGTTCGGGTGCCAGCATCGAAACGTTGCAACCAAGAACCTCGCAGGCGTTGTAATCGAACATCTTTTCGGCCGCCTGGTTGAACCCCTGCACAATGCCCTGCTGATCGATAATTACAATACCATCTACTGCCAGCTCGATTATCGTCGCCAGAGTCCTTTCGCTTACCAGCAGGGAGCTCTCGGTAACGGCATGCGTGTTCTGGCCATGCTCATCAAGCCATTCACCACTTATTTCAATAGAATCGAGCCCGTCGATAAGCTTACGCGCAACGCTGAAGACACCGCACTGCTTTTTTCCCTGCCAGTGCATTGGCATTTTTCTTGTGAAGCCAGAGAAATCGGGAGCATTTATTTGCCTTATAAGGCTTTCATAAGACAGTTGTGGAAAAATATCGGCCAGCATGACCCCGCTGCTTGAAATTTCAGCATTGCTCATGTCAGCGTCAGTAAAATGCAATGAAAGCTTGTCAAGCCGGAAAACAAAAAGCAAGTTCGCCCCCCTCGCCCACAATACCAGTGTTCAGTTAATCTGCTGAGTTTTAATGGCAGATTACTATACCACAGCCGGGCAATGTGATATTATAACCCAAAATCGGAAATTCTGAATAATATTGGAGAAACACATAATGTCATTAGCTGCCCCCCCAGGATCAGGCATACCAGGCTCCGCACCAAAACCTTCCAGTCCAGCCTCTCCTGCGGCACCGACCCGCCAGGAACAGGCTCTTCCCAAATGCTTCGGCACAGATTATTTTGGCAAATGGAACACATCAGGCATGACGTTTGAGTCAATGAAGATCGACCGCCCGGACTACCAGTCGAAATGTGCTGCTTGTCCGCTTTTAGAGCGTTGCTACCTGGTCAATCACATCAGATTGCTGCGCATCAAGAGATAAACCCGAGAAAGGAACCAGGAATGAGAGCCTACGACATCATCAAGAACAAGCGTGATGGCAAAAAACTCACCCAACCGGAAATAGCCTCGATAGTAAAGGACTTTGTCGATGGTTCGCTGCCTGATTATCAGATGGCGGCCTTTCTGATGGCCGTGTATTTTCGCGGTATGGATGAAGAAGAGACCTACTGGCTTACTGATTGCATGCGCACCAGCGGTGATCTGATCAACCTTGATGGCATAGAAGGCTTTACCGTAGACAAACATTCGACCGGCGGTGTCGGCGACAAGACCAGTCTGGTACTTGGCCCGGTTCTGGCCGCTCTTGGCCTCAAGGTTGCCAAAATGTCGGGACGTGGTCTTGGCCATACCGGTGGAACTATCGACAAACTGGAAGCAATAAAAGGCTTTTCGTGTGAACTCGATACCCGTCAATTCATTGAAGCAGTCAACAAAATTGGTGTGGTTATTGTCGGCCAGACCGGCAACCTGGTCCCTGCCGACAAAAAGATATACGCGTTGCGCGACGTTACCGCGACCGTCGATTCGATACCGTTGATAGCCGCCTCGATCATGTCGAAGAAGCTGGCAGTGGCCAATAAGGGCCTGGTGCTCGACGTCAAGGTTGGCAGCGGCGCCTTCATGAAGAATCTCGACGACGCGCGCGAACTGGCCCGTCTCATGGTGAAGATCGGCACCCAGGCTGGCCGCAAGGTCACCGCGGTGTTGTCGAACATGGACGAGCCGCTGGGCGAAATGATAGGCAACGCCGTCGAAGTAATCGAGGCGGTAGATACCCTGCGCAATCGCGGCCCTAAAAGCTTCACCAGCCTGATCAAGACACTCGCCGCAGAAGCCCTGGCCATGGGGGCAGGCCTCAAGCGCGAAGAAGCCGAAAAGAAAGTCAATGAAGTTCTTGCCGACGGCCGCGCTTATGGCAAATTTCTCGAAATGGTCAAATTTCAGGGCGGCGATGTAGCAATGATCGAAGACTACAGCAAGCTGCCGGCAGCAAAAAAGACTGACACACTCAAAGCTGAGCGCGACGGCTACATAAGCCAGATCGACTGTGAAGAAATCGGACTGGCCGCCATGATGCTCGGTGCCGGGCGTGAGACCAAGGAATCGGTGATTGACATGGGTGTCGGCCTCAAGCTGGTAAAACATGTCGGCGACCGGGTAAGCAAAGGTGACGTTCTGGCTGAACTTTTTCTCAACCCCGATCGTGACAACAACCGCGCCATAGACAGGCTGCGCCAGGCGATAAAACTCAGCGACAGCGAAGTAGTCGCCCAGAAGCTGATTCTCGATATAGTTTCGTGAGCTGCCGAACATGTCAGGAATAACCAGCAGTCCATCTCTCAGGCTGGCATTCGAAGAATGCGAAGTCAAAACGCTTTCGCGCTTTGCCTGCCTGTCGAGCAAAAGCCGGGGGCGCGAGCACCCGGAGAACGACTGCTTTATCCGCAGTTGCTTTCAGCGTGACATCGACCGCATAATTCACAGCGAGTCCTTTCGACGCCTCAAGCATAAGACCCAGGTATTCCTTTCTCCGACCAACGATCACTTCAGAACCAGACTTACGCACACGCTTGAGGTAGTCTGTACGGCGCGCTGCATTTCGCGCTGTCTCAATCTCAACGAGGATCTGACTGAAGCCATCGCGCTGGCGCACGACCTCGGGCACACACCCTTTGGGCACAGCGGCGAAGAGATACTGGCAGAAATCAGCGAAACCGGGTTTCATCACGCTTCGCACGGCGTAAGAGTGGTAACCTGCCTTGAGAAAAACGGTCAGGGGCTCAATCTTACCCGTGAAGTCATCGATGGCATTCTCATGCACAGCAAAGGCAAGCATGGCTCGGCGACCTTTTCCGGCGAAGAGGCAAAGCCTCTCACCGTTGAGGCACAGGTGGTAAGAATCGCCGATCTGGTGGCCTACATCAACCACGATATAGATGATGCGATCAGAGCCGGAGTCATAACCGTCGAAGATCTGCCACGCGATGCCAGGCTTCTGCTCGGTGATCGGCATTCAGTAAGAATTCACACCATGGTGCGCGACATCATCGACAACAGCATTGACAGCGACCTGATCAGAATGAGCGAACCAGTTCGGGCTGCAACAGCCGAAATGAAAAGCTTTTTATATCGAGATGTTTATACCAGACCCGAAATCGATGTTTCCGTGCAGAAATCCAAGCATCTGCTGCGGCAGATGGCTGAATGGTTTGCCAAAAATCCCGATGAATTATATAAGCACGTCAGATACACTGTTCCCGATGGTCAGAGCGTCAATCGAACTATTGTCGATTACCTGGCGAGCATGACCGATGACTTCGCTCTGCGGCGATTTCAGGAAATCTTCATGCCACATTATTATACCTTCAGTGATTTCAAGACGCGTAAAACGGAGAATTCCCAGTGAAAATGCTATCTATCAGCAAAAAAATCCTGGCCGGGGTTCTGTTCCTTCTGGTTCTTTTCCTTGTAGTGTCAGGTATGGCAGGCTTCTACATGTTACAGTTACGCGAAATGGTTGATTATCTGAAGGGGAATTATACGTCGGCCATGCTCAATTCGCAGGAACTGATGGCTAACCTGCATCTGGTCGCGAATTCTACCGCCGAAATCATAAGAAACCCGCAATCCCGCGAAGAGCACATTTCTTATTATAATTCAGCCAAAGACGGCGCTTTCAAAAGCTTCGACGGCATCGACGCCAGTCTGAAAGACAGCTTTCTCGTTGGCGTGCCAAATATCATTGCATTCAAGCAAACAACAGAAAGTAATATTTTCGAACTGTTTGAACTGACGGACGAGTATCTGGAACTGCCAGCCGGTAGCAGGCTGAGCCAGGCCAGCGAAACGGAACTTCTCGCAGCCATACGTGACAAGGAAATTGAACTTACCGCCAAATGTCGCAGTCTGTGCGAGGCCCTCTCCAATTACACACGTTCGATCACCCAGCGTTCGACTGACAGCATGTTCATGATAATGGGCTACGTAGCCAAACTGGTGCCAGTGGTAATACTGATTTTTGGCATAGGCTTCACCCTGTTCATTTCGAATGGTATTTCCCGGCCACTCGAGCGCATTGTCGATTCGATGTCAGAGGCCGAGAAAGGGCACCTGCACACCCGCCTGAAATTTGAAAGCGCCGATGAATTTCAGCGTGTCGCCGAAAGCTTTAACCGCATGCTCGAAGGGATCTGCCAGATGATCTCAAAGGTCCTCGAAACCAGCGACGATCTGGCAACCAGTTCGCAGCAACTCAGCTCGGCATCGGTTGAGTCGGCCGCCACACTGCTCGACATTTCCAAAAATGTCAACGGCATCAATACTTCATCCGTTGAAATCTCGAATAACCTTGAAAAAACAACTGATTCGGTTGAGAGTTTTTCTGAATCTGCCCAAAAAGTAGCCCAGCTGGCCGAAACTGCGGTCAAAGCGGTCAGTATAACTACTCAGGCAGCCGATAAGGGCGGCAAGACCGTTAAAAAGTCGGTTGAAATGGTGGGCAAAATCAAGGAGTCGGTTGATATCGCAACTCAGGTTATTCTCGATCTCAACTCAGCATCGCTGCAGATCAGCGAGATAGTTAACACTATTACCGCCATCGCCAGCCAGACCAATCTACTGGCGCTAAATGCAGCTATTGAAGCTGCGAGAGCCGGCGAGCAGGGCAAAGGATTTACTGTTGTTGCGGGAGAAGTCCGCAAACTTGCCGAAGAGTCAGCCGAAGCAGCAGAAGCCATCGGCACCAGAATCGAAAACATCCTCACCAAAACCCAGAACGCGGTCGATTCAATGACTCTCGGCCGTGGCCGCGTTGATGATGGTATAAGAATTATTCGCGAAGTTTCTATCAGTCTGGATAACATCATCAGAAATGTTGATGACGTCAATAAAAAGATAAGTGAGATCAGCTCTATTTCGAGTGAGCAGTCAGAGAATTCGCTGGTAATGACGAGAACGATAGAAGATATCACCAGCCTGACCAAGGTGACCACCGAGCAGCTGGGCATAGTTGCGACTTCGGTAGAACAGCAGACAACTACGGTTTCTCAGGTTTCAAGCTCAACCGAAGATCTCGCCACCCTGGCCGACGAACTGCATCTGCTGGTTTCGCGCTTTACGATCAAAAACTCTGATAACCAGTAAGTTTCATGACAAAAGGCAGAAGAACCGCCCAGAGCATGAGGGCTGCTGTTGCAATCAGCAGGCGACGGTTATAGCTGGCAATTTTTCTGGCATCGAGCGCAAAAAAATACACGATCAATGCAAGCACCAGACTCAATACCAGCGCGGCCATATCATAACCACGACCGTAAGCGAGCCAGAGAAAAAGACAATTAAGGCTTGAGGCAAAAAGAAATACGCTGCTGAGAAGAACGACCCAGCTGACCAGCGGCTGGCCCGGGCGTTTGCGTGCGCTATCTACGTTATCTGCCGATGCGACAATATTTTTTTCATTCATATCTGGCTTGATTATAGCTCCGAGCCCCCGGTTTATCAATAAAAAACTAGCGGCCGGGCAGGCAAAAACTCAGACAGGCATTTGCTTAGTTATTGCGAATAAGCTATAATGCTGCAGCAAACGCTAACTAATATGGCAAACCTCAACAGCACATACGCGCAAAGACACTATGAATCTGCACTTGACTACTTTGAGCAGGGGCAGTATGACAAAGCTTTGCAGCAAATCGACAAGGCGATAAAAAATTCACCCAACAATCCTGACTTCTACTCGACCAAGGGTGTATTTCTGCATCGCATGAACGATATTCCACATGCCATAGAAGCCTACCAGTCGGCAATCAAAGTCGCTCCCGACCATACTTTTTCTCACTACAATCTTGGCCTGATCTACATGAAACTCAACAAGATCATTCAGGCAATTCAGGAATGGGAAGCAGTAATACATGTCAGACCGCGCGATACCGACGCCATATTCAACATCGCTGTCGCCCTTTCGCATCTGGGCAAAAGCAGGCAGGCCATTCCGTTTTACAGGAAAGTCATAGAGATCGAACCGGCGCATGTGCAGGCACATCAGAATCTTGGCGTTATTTATCGCGACGAAGGCGATTTCATCAAAGCCAAATATCACCTGCAACGCCTGCGTGAACTCGACAGTACCTACATGGAAGTAGTTGCAGCCGAAATCATCAAGTGCGAAGAACAGGAATTTCTCAAAAAACTCGAGGCGGATAACCAGCGCATATCCGATGTCATTGCAGAAGACGGCGACAGCCTTCTCAGTCAGGCTCTTGTCGCGGTTATCGAAGGGCAATTCGACAAAGCACTTGAATCTGCCGAAAAATATCTGATCATATCTCCAGACGACATACAGGCCAGGCTTATTCAAGGACAGGCATTATGCGGCCTGTCACGAAACGCTGACGCCATAGCCATCTTCATGCGCATACTGGTTGACAGTCCTGATTGCATCGACGCCATGTTTCATCTTGGCAACGTATTTCTAGGAATGGGCGACATGCACAAGGCACTCGAATATTACGAAAAACTCAAGTCGGTCGATAGTGACTTCGCACTCGTCGATGAAAATATCAGAAGCATCAAAGCGAAATTGAGCAACGCAGGCGAAGATGATTAAGAGCATTGTCAAACCTGGCATCAGAGCCAGACTTACCCTGATCATTCTTCTGATATCTCTTTTGCCGCTGGCATTTCTCGGTCATCAGGCATACGATTACCAGAAACGCATCATCACCGAAGAAGTTACTGCCAGCCATCTCGAACTGTCGAACACACTGGCACACGGCATCTACGAAAACCTTGAATTTACCAGGCGTCTGTTGAGTGCCATCGGGATGTTGAATGTCATCAAAAATCAGCGCAAAGAAGTCATCGAAGATTTTTTTAACGCTCTGATGAGCCAGTTTTCCTTTTTCAAGCTGATGTATCTGATCGATAGCGACCGCAATATAGTTGCCAGCTCAGACCCCAACACCAGACTGCCGTCTGACTGGCTTTATTCAAAGGCGATACAGCGCAGCTATCAGGGCTCACTCTCCGAGGTTTTCAAGTCAGAAGACGGCGCCCTCTACATGACACTCGAGTCTGTCATAAAATCAACGAAACTGCACAACATAAACGGCGTTCTGATCACCGAGGTAAACCTCACCAGTATTCGCGATCTGCTGCGAACAGCCTTGCGCAACTCGCGCTCACAATGCCTGGTGCTTGATGAGGCCGGCTCTGTTATCGCCGGGTCTTCGCCCGACGTTCACACACTTGATATTACCGCTGCTGAAGCCATTGGCAGCGATCTGACCAAACTCAAGACCATTAATGGCGAACCCTATCTGATAACTGCAGTCTCATTGAAAAAATTCGACTTTTATCAAGCTCCGAACTGGACAATTATTCTACAAATTCCAGAAAAGCAGGCGTTTTTCGCGGCCGACCGTTTCAGGGAACGCATTACCCGCATACTTACCCTGACCGCGATCATTTCAATTGTCCTTGCCATTCTGCTGGCGCGAGGTTTTACCGCTCCCCTTGCCAACCTCATCAAGGGTGCCAGACATATCAGCAGCGGCAATTTTGACCGTGCAATTAAACCTCTCAGCAACGACGAAATCGGTGATCTGACCAGCACGTTCGATGAAATGCGCATCAACCTGCGTGAAACCAGAGCGGATCTGGACTATCGCATAATGCAGCTGTCAACTCTTTATGAGGTGGGCAAAGCCATATCGTCAGTATTAGACTTTCGCAAGCTCCAGAATATGATTCTGGAAATAGTTGTAAAGGTCATCAAAGCGGAAAGAGGCTCGCTGATGCTGCTCGACGATTCAGAGAAGGTGCTGACCATAGGAGTAGCCATTGGCCTGAGCGAAGAAATCACGCGTGACACCAAACTTGAAATAGGCGAGTCGGTTGCCGGCTGGGTGATAAAAACCTGCCAACCGCTGTTTGTACGTAACACCCAGACTGATAAAGATTTTCATGCCATCAAAAAAAGTCATGTAAGAGCCGGAACCCTGATGTGCGTGCCGCTGATGGCCAAAGACAAGCTGCTGGGCACGCTCAATGTGTCGCGATCTGAACCAGAAAGCTTTTCAGACAAAGATTTCGAACTCTTTGTCAATCTGGCCAACCAGGCAGCCATCGCCATCGACAATGCCCGTCTCTATCGTTACGCGGTTACTGATGAAATGACACGTCTCTACAACCATCGCTATTTCCAGCAGCGTCTCGATGAAGAACTGCAGCGCGCTGACCGTTACGAAAATTTCGTTTCGCTGATCATTCTCGATGTCGATCATTTCAAAAACTTCAATGATACCTACGGCCACCCTGAAGGTGACCGGGTTTTGAAAACTGTAGCCAGGCTCATTGAAAAGAGCGTGCGTGAAATCGACATACCAGCCCGCTATGGCGGTGAAGAATTTGTTGTCATCTGCCCGGAAAAAAATGGCGAAGGTTCATTGGTACCGGCCGAACGTATACGCAGCGCCATCGAAAACTATGATTTCAGAATTGACGGGAAAAAGGTACAAATCACCGTATCGCTGGGAGTCGCATGTTACCCCGATCAGTCCCGCTCAAAGACAGAAATAATACAGAAAGCCGACTGCGCACTATATTATTCGAAAGAGCATGGCCGAAATCAGGCTACTCTCTATAACCCGATCATGAACAGGCAATCAGACCAGGCCTGAGATTCAGATAGAGTTTTTCTGATCTGACTGACAACGGCGTGCCAGCTCAAACTGCGCCTGCGCAAAATCCTCTTCGGTGTCTATGTCGATTGAATCTGCTCCTGACATCACGTAACAGCCATGCCTGGAAAAATTATAAAGACTCTTTTCGGCGAGCAACCACGCGGTCTGAACCAGGTAAATAGCACCGTTCTCGATATACCGCCGGGGCAGTGAGCTGGCAGCGGCGACAATGCCACCGGGCGATTCTGGCATGGCGCGGCCACTCTTCTCTTCGACCCTGAACATCCACTCAGGATACTGGTTGACCTCTTTCATCGAAGAAAGGCTGACAAATCCGCTGTCACTGAAAAGTTTTAACGCCGCCCTGACATGTTCGCAGGTAAGCAGAGGCGAAGTTGCCTGAATCAGCGCAATTGTGGCAGGTGCACTGTCTTTGCCACCAAGAGCCGTAACCGCATGCAGCAGCACATCGACCGAAGAAGCAGTATCGCCAGAAAGCACGGCCGGGCGCATAAAAGGCACTTCACCGCCGGCCTGTATGGCTGCGCCGGCAATTTCTTCGTCATCGGTCGAAACCAGAACCCTTGCAAAACAGCCGCTGGCTAGAGCGGTTGCAACTGCCCGACCGACCAGCGGCCGACCATCGAAAGGCAGCAGATTTTTCCGCCGGAGGCGTTTAGAACCACCACGCGCCGGAATTATTGCCCAGGTCTCGACAGCTGTTTGCGGCATCAATACTTGAGCAGAGCAAAGTATTTGCTCTGATCGAATTTTTCGCGACCATGCAAAAATTCCAGTTCTATGGCAAAAGCGATCCCTGCTATTTCAGCGCCGATCTCCTGTAGCAAAGCCACGGCAGCCGCGGCGGTTCCGCCGGTTGCCACCAGATCATCGACAAGCAGAACTTTTTCACCATGGGCCACTGAGTCGGCATGAATTTCTATCGCGTCAGTTCCGTATTCAAGGCTGTATTCGCGCCGAATCTTCTTATACGGCAGCTTGCCAGCCTTGCGAATCGGCACAAAGCCAACATTCATTCGCAGAGCAAGAGCAGCACCGATAATGAAGCCGCGTGATTCGATACCACAGACATGCTTGATTCCAGCGTTCGCATATTTTTCGGCAAATGTATCGATCATCGCCGCAAAAGCGGCGGAGTCGCCAAGCAATGGGGTAATATCTTTAAAAATAATACCGGGCTTGGGAAAATCTGGAACATCTCTGATAAAACTTTTTAAATCCATGTTTCCTCGCTTGCTCATACTTTTTTCTGCTCGCTCTCGAGTTTTTTCTGAAGTTTCTGCCAGTTGGCATAATAAGGTTCAAGCTGCTTCGGCTGGTATTCACCAGCACCATATTTTTTCAGAGCCATCTGCCCCATCTTACAGAAAAGCTCGTCACGCCGGCGGCTGAAACGTTCGCCCTGCGACGCCGAGTTTTTCTGTTCAGGCGACTTGGCAAAGAGTCCCTTGAGCTGCTCAAAAAAGCCCTGGGGCTTTTTTCCGGCAGCTTTTTCTTCTTCTTCGGCATATTTTTGAATGAAGAAATTCATTCGCAAAATCTCGTGACCAGTAGTCAGAAGATCGGGGAACTCAAGTTCACCGGCCTGATAAAAATAAAACACGGTATGACCGGCTTCCTTGAAAAGTTCGTCGATTTCCTTACGCAGATCGGTTACCGAAAAACTCAGGGTTGCCTTGTTCGAAAGGCCGACAGCTTCATCCTTGCCCTGTCTGAAGAACTTACTGACCGCGCTGGCGATGTCTTCCATGGCGCCTTCTTCAGAACCTTTGCCGACAGGTGCCACTGGCTTTTCTTCCTGTGGCGCGGCTACGATGGTTTCGCTCGGCGGCTCCGGGCCATACTTTTCTTCGATAAGCTTGAGAGCACGGTTGGCAGTTTCTTTAAAAACGCCTTCGCCGTTAGCAGCCATGCCTTTGAGAAAGCCCCAGGTCGTCGCATCATAATAGTTGGCCAGAGCGATAATCGCCTTGATGCGCGTATCGGCATGGGTAGAGACCCGCGCCGCATCGACCAGCAGTTCTATTGCTTCCCCAGCCTGAATATGCGACAGGGCGTATATTGCGCTGCCTTTCATCCATTCTTCATGTGATTCAAGCATCTTTTTGAGTTCAGCGAAAACCTTCTCCTCGCCAAATGACTGCAAAGCCTTGGCTGCCGCAGCACGTATGCGATTATCAGGATCTGAAAGAGCTGAAAACAGGCTGGGGATGGATTCTTCAACTTTGAGAGATTCAAGAGCCTCAATGGTATTGGATCTTACACGGTTGTCAGGGTCATTGAGAAAGCGGCTGAGAATTCCGGCCTGTTGTTTATCGAGAAAACCTTTGAGAGTGCTGATAAGAGCCGCCCTGACAAAGGCGTGTTCTTCACTGTCGAGCATCGTGACAAGCTGATCGCGATACTGGGCCAGATTGCCAGTTCCGATTTCCATTACCGCCGCCAGACGATCTTCGTAGTCGGTTGCGACAAGGCGTTCATCTATCTTTTCGCCGTCTGCCTGCTCTTCACCAGCCCGAAGCAACTTCTCGGTCTTCTTGATCTTGTCTATTGCCTTGCGCGCAAAAAAACGTACCGAGATATTGCGATCACCAGTGGCAGTGATAAGACTCTGCAGAACTTCTTCACGCGTAGCCCGGTCAGGAAAATCCAGTTTCATCAAAGTCATGGCCGATAAGGCCCGTAAATCATCATCTGAGTTATTCAGATCTTTAATGAGTCGCTTGATCTTGATATCCATATTCTCACAACTTCCCGATTTCTGAGTTGAGCATAGTTTAACATATTATCAGCTCAAAAAAAACACCACCATCCCCGGCCGGGAATGGTGGTGCCACCAATCAATTTTAATAAGCGCGTGCGACAAAAACCCTTTTCTGAGCTGGTTTTCCGCATACGACACAGGCAGTATCAACCGGGCCATCATTAAAGCATCTTATGGTCGCGCCGGCCTCGGCCTTGAATTTTGCCTCGCATTCCAGACTGCCACACCAGCACAGGTCGGCCATCGACTGTTTTTCCTTTATTGCCGCGACGAATTCGGCAAACGTGAGCGCCCTGACGGTCTTGTTCTTGAGAATTTCGGCGGCCTGATTGAACAGGGTCTGCTGAATTTCTTCCATCAGGCGCTGAACTGTTGTCTCGAGCTCAGCATCAGGCACAAACATTTTTTCGCCAGTATCGCGGCGCACCAGACAAACCTGGTTCTTTTCGAGATCTTTCTGGCCAATTTCGACGCGCAGCGGCACGCCCATCATTTCGTATTCAGAGTATTTCCAGCCCGGTTTGAAGCCTTCACGATCGTCGAGATGAACTCTGATATCACAGGCAGCCAATCTTTTCATCAGTTCGCGCGCCTTGATAATCACGTCCTGGGAATCCTTGTAAACAATAGGAATGACAACGGCCTGAATCGGCGCAACTTTTGGCGGCAGGCGAAGACCACGATCGTCACCATGCACCATTATCGCCGCTCCAATGATTCTGGTAGACATACCCCAGGAGGTTGTCCAGGCATATTTACGTTCTCCGTCAGAGTCAAGAAACCTGATGTCGAAAGCTTTGGCAAAGTTCTGCCCGAGATCGTGCGATGTGCCCGACTGCAGTGCCTGCCCATCCGGCATCAGGGCTTCGATAGTATAAGTATTGAGCGCGCCGGCAAACTTTTCCTTCTGGCTCTTTTCGCCTGTTACCAGCGGAATTGCCAATGAACCTTCAACGAATTTACGATAGACGCCGAGCATCTGCATGACTTCTTCGCAGGCTTCTTCATGAGTGCGATGTGCGGTATGACCTTCCTGCCACAAGAATTCAGTTGTGCGCAGGAACGGGCGGGTAACCTTTTCCCAGCGTACGACATTGGCCCACTGATTGATAAGTACCGGCAGATCGCGATAGCTTTCTATCCACTTCGCATACATGTGGCCAATGATAGCTTCTGATGTCGGCCTTATTGCCAGACGTTCCTCGAGTTCTTCGCTGCCGCCATGAGTTACCCAGGCAACTTCAGGCGCGAATCCTTCTACGTGTTCGGCTTCTTTGGTCAAGAAGCTTTCGGGAATGAACATCGGGAAATAGGCATTCTGATGACCGAGTCTTTTGAATTCGGCATCGAGAATTTTCTGAATGTTTTCCCAGAGTGCATAGCCATAAGGCCTGATGATCATGCAGCCCTTAACCGGCGAGTAATCAGCCATGCGTGCCTTGAGCACAACATCTGTATACCAGCGCGAAATGTCTTCTGATTTCGGGGTTACGGCTTCCATGTTCTTTTTGTTGGTATTCTGAGTATTGGGTTTGTTCATCGGCCTTGCCTTTCAAAACGGTAATAAAACAATCGAGCGCCCATTATATGGACGCCCGATAGATTGTGTCAAGATGCAATTTTGCCTAGAACCCGCCAGTTCTGACCTTGGCCGCAAGCGCTTCGATGAGACTGCTGAGGCGTTTGTTGCCGACGGCGGTCTTGCTGGCCTGATGCAGGGTCTGGCCGGCATTACTCATTTTTCCGAGATGGAACTGCGCCAGAGCCAGATAGTAGCCAACCTCGGCATCTTCAGGATGCAGTTTGGCAAGACTGTCGAGCAGTTGCGCCCCGCGCTCATATTTTGCCACCAGTACGCTGGCGATTCCGAGGTCGTGATATATCTTCGTCTTCATCTTCGGCGTGGCTTCCAGCTCGCCGCCGACAAACCTTTCATAGATTTCTATGAGGCCGTTCCAATTTTTGAGCTGTTTATAAATTTTGCCGAGGGTAAAGTTCGCCCGCGGATGATCAGGTGCCTTGTTGACAAATGAAAGCAGATAATCACGGGCCTCTTCGTATTTTTTCTGATCAGTGAGCATAAGACCCATGTATAGATAAACATTGGCAGGCGGTTTTGTCTCAGATTCCAGAACACGACTGAATTCAACAACCGCCCTCTTGTATTTACCAACATTATAAGCCTTGATGCCGGCCCGATAATGTGGCGAAACCTCTTTTTTAACACGCGCGGTTTTTTTAACCTTACTGACAGGCTTTTCTTTTTCAGCCGCTTCATCTCCGTCATCGCCAAGTCCGCTCAGATTCATAAGACCGGGCAGTCCGCCTTCTTCTGATCCAGCGCTGGAAAGGTCGAGGTCGAGCTCGTCTGTTTCTTCGACGTCAGCGACAGATTCCGCGACGCCAGAGTCTAAATCTGAAGTTTCCGGGAGTGTCGGTTCTTCGGTTTCTTCCGATTCGGGTGAGGGCTCAGAAACTGGCGGGCGCGCAGGAGCCATTGGCCTGTCGGCAACTTCAATTTTCTCGAAGTTTCTGAGCAGAGGCTCAGGCATCTTGTCGCCCTGATCGAGAATCTTGAGCGAGCTGCTCAGAGATGGGATCAGTGCTTCGACCTGATTTTCGTGCTTGAGCTGGGCAAATCTCTCGACAAGGTCTTCGAGAATCTTACGCTCGCCCGCTTTGATAAGTATTTCTGACAACGCCCTGATTACCTGCGGATCTCTCTGCTCGAGTCGCGGTGCTACTGATTTAACGCCCTCAACCCCTCCGATAGCGGCAACCGCTGCCAGCAGAGCCTTGACTACCGGCAGACGACGATCCTTTACATGCAGTTTTATAGCCGTCATCGCCTCTTCAACCGGATGGGTAACAAAGAAATTCAGGCATGATTCAAGATTGGGGGCAGCACGCTCGGTTTTCAGAAGGCCAAGAATCTTTTTATGTGGAAACTTGGAAAGACGTGTGGCCATATCTGTGGCATGCTTGCGGATCCATTTGTTATGGTCGGAAAGTGCCAGATCGAGCTGATTAAAAACGAATTCAGAAGAGAAGTTACGCAGCGATTGAATCATGCGCTTGCGCACGACTTCGCTCTTATCTGCGATAAGGGCAGCGCCGAGATCGTGGTATTCATCAGACGGGATCATACCGAGAATAAAAGCAGCGCTGCGTCTGAGTTGCACGTCGTTGGAGTTGACCATTTCCTGAAGTTCGGGTTTGATCTTCTCGGGCTCAAGCTTGGCAAGCGCCAGAATTGCGTTGGCGCGAATGCGGTTGTTAGGGTCATGCAGATGTTCTTCGACACGCTTTTTGATATCGTCTGGCGGCAGAGCGAGATCGCCTACCGCTTCGATAGAATTGGCGCGCAGACGAGCATCACGGGCCTGCAATCCCTCATCAAATATCGGCAGCAGTGTGACACTGCGAAACCTCGCAAGAAACGAGATCATCAAAGCTTTTCGTCGCAGATCTTCATCTTGACGGTATTTATCGATAAGAATGGGGATCGATTCAAGTTCACGCATGATGCAGAGCAGGCGCAGAATGGTCATTGAAATCCATTCGTCGGGATCAGAGATGAATTCGCAGAGTGCGAGAGCCGCGTCTTTACCGCCGATGTTAAACAACGCATTGGCGGTTTGAAAACGTACATGCCGGTCAGAATCGGCCAGGTATGGCTGTAACTTCGCCACCATATCAGCCTTTTTTCTTGTTCCGAGCTGTTCAACGATCAGGTCGCGATGCAATGATCTCGGCTGTTTAAGGAGCTCCAGAAGAAAGGTTTCGATTTCTTCACTGGCAAACCTGCTGCCGGCAATAATCGATTCTTCCTGATCCGGGTGATTCTGGAGATAGCTGTAAACAATGCCTTCAGACTGAGGCAGCCCAGCTTCTGCCAGAAGGAGAGTGAGTTTAGCAGTTGTCGGTTCTGAAAAACCTGCACCAAGACTTCTTGATACGGCCAGGGTAATTTTTTCTCTGAGTTCTTTTAATCTTTTAATTGCTACTTCGTTCATTCTTCAAGCTCCTGCAGCAGGCTCTTAACGTAGGCCTGGTCGATTCCCTCTTCCCGCATAAGCTTTTCAAGAGAGTCTTTAAGAGTTACACAGCCGTCACGCTTGGCCATGATCATGGCTGTAGCAAGCTGGTTGTATTTTTTATCGCGAATGAGATTGCGAATAGCAGAATTGACCAGCATCAGCTCATAAGCCACACTTGGAGGCTGCATCGGGTCAATGTTTGGTATCAGCAGCTGTGAAAAAATGCCGATAAGGCTAAGACTAAGCTGCGAACGCGCTTCCTCCTGCTTTCCTGGCGGATACATGCTGATAATGTGTTCAATAGTCTGCGCTGCACCGGTTGTCGGTAACGAAGACAGCACGAGATGACCGGTTTCGGCTGCCATCAGTGCCTGTTCGATGATTGCACGTTCCTTTAACTCGCCGATGATCATGACATCAGGGTCTTCACGCAGTGAGTTGATAAGGGCGTCGTAATATGAGTTGATGACCTTGCCGATCTCGACCTGGGTAAAAACCGCCTGATTCGGCGTATAGATAACCTCGATCGGGCTTTCCATGGTGATGATATGGCGGGCAAAACGCTTGTTGATGGCATCTGCCATGGCTGCAATAGTCATGCTCTTGCCTGAACAGGAAGGCCCGGTGATCAGAAAGAGGCCACGCGGCCGCGCCGCAACATTTATCAGAGCTTCGGGCAGGCGCAGACTCTTTATACTCGGCACCTTGGGTGGAATAAACCGAAACGAGCCAGCCAGACCATCGCGCTGCTGATAGATGTAGTATCTTATGCGCGCCCGGTTGCAGCGATAGGAAAATATTGAATTGACATAGAATTTACTGCGCAGCTGTTCCTGCTGACTGGCATCGATTATCGGCAGAAACAGGTCATACATCTGCTGCGGCGCCAGGGCTTCATCTTCTGAAATGATAAGGTGTCGGTTAAGCCTGAATGAAGGCGGAGCGCCAGGCTTGAGAATAAGATCGCTGGCTCCCATTTCAAGAGCGCGCTCAAAGTAATCAAAGACTTCCGGCTTCATACAGCACCTCCGGGGCCATCGCGCTCTTCAATCTTACGCTTAACATAAGCCTTGTTATTGGCGGCAAGAAGAGCATCGTTCTTTTCGATCTTGCCCGAAAGAGCGAGATCCACCAGTGAATTGTCGAGTGAAACCATGCCGGTGCTGGAACCCGATTCAAGATACGACGATATCAGATGCACGCGGTTTTCATTGACAAGACCGCGAACCGCCGACGTATTGATGAGAATCTCAAAAGCTGCGATGCGACCGCGCGCATTCTTTCGCGGAACCAGAGTCTGGGTCACTACGCCGATAAGGTGTGAACCGAGACGCCCGAGAACCTGAGCATGCAGGGTCTGCGGGAAAAGGTTAACAAAACGGTCGATGGCCTGAATAGCTGTATTACTGTGCAGAGTGGCAAACACCAGTTTGCCCGACTCTGCCGCCAGAAGCGTCATTTCGACAGCGTCGGCATTGCGCAGTTCGCCGACCATGAGAACGTCGCAGTCCATCTGCAGGGCGCCCCTGATACCCTCTTCGAAAGTCTGGCAATCGACGCCGACCTGACGCTGGCTGATCAAGCTCATCTCGTCTTCGAACAAGTATTCGATTGGGTCTTCGACAGTGACAACGGTTCTGTGATAGGTCGTATTGATATGTGTGATAAAGGTCGAAAGCGTGGTCGATTTACCAGCACCGGTAGCGCCGGTGACCAGAATGATGCCTTTCGGCCGGTCGGCCATACGCCGCCCCGACATGGGCAACTCAATATCAGCGAATGACAGATGCTTGAATGGTATAACCCTGTAAACTGCGTTACCTCCATGCATGTCATTGAACAGATTGACCCTGAAGCGTGCATTCAAAAAACTGTACCCGAGATCCAGCTTGCGATGCTTAAGAAAGTTAACCAGCTGTAGATCATCGAGAATCGCTTCCAGCATAACTTCAAAATCATTGAAAGATACGACCGGCATATCCTTGATTGGTCGCATGGTTCCATCTATTCTCAGGATAGGAGGATACCCTACCTTAAAATGAAGGTCAGACGCGCCTTTTTCAACGCAGAGATTCAGTAGCTCAAAAATCATTGCTCCTCCAGCCTCTTAGTGGTTGACCATAGCAGAATGTGCAGTTAAACGGCTGATTTTCGGCATGCCATCAATACCGCCCATTCAATCATTCCATAGTTAAATCGGTGTCCTGAATACTATAATTTACAGATGTTACCAGAATTCATAATTTTTGCCCACAAAATTCACTTTTGCCATTAATGAAGACAACTGTTATAATCCTGAAAACTTCAAACAGGTCAAAGACAACAATAATGATTGAACTGCAAGGTGTGACTCGTATCTTTCCGAACGGTGTCAGGGCGCTAAACAACATCAATCTGACCATCAACCCAGGCGATTTTGTTTTTCTCGTGGGCCCCAGCGGTGCTGGAAAAAGCACTTTTCTGCGCATGCTTTTTCGCGAAGACACCCCAACTGAAGGCAAAATTCTGGTAGACGGCAAAGATATTACTCAGATGCCGGAAAGCCGGGTGCCTTATCTCAGACGAAATCTCGGCATAGTGCTACAGGATTTTCAGCTGTTGAAGCGCAGGACAGTTGCAGAAAACGTTGCTTTCGGGCTGCGAGTCATCGGGGCTTCGGCTGCCGAGATCAGCAACCGCGTTCAAGAAGCGCTTGAACAGGTCGGGCTTTCGCACAAGCGCCGAATGTTTCCAACCGAACTGTCAGGCGGCGAGCAGCAACGCGTCTGCATAGCCAGAGCAATAGTCAACAATCCGTTGATTCTGATAACTGACGAACCCACCGGCAACCTCGACCCCATGATCTCACAGGAGATCATGCAGCTGTTTCTTGAGATAAATGCACGTGGAACCACCATTGTCATGGCCACTCACAATCACAACCTGGTCAACAAGCTGCGGAAACGTGTAGTAGCGTTGGTTGACGGCCAGATAATCAAGGATGAAATCTGTGGCACCTATGCCTATGAATAACACACCAGACTGGAGTCGAAGCTGATGTCTCTCGCCAACCTGTCATTCTTTGTTAATGAGGCCGGCACCAACATGAAGCGCTCGGCCATGATGGCTTTTATCACCATTGCCACTATTGGAATCGCGCTGGTAATGATGGGCGCTTTTCTGCTGACGACAATGAATATCGAGTCGTTTCTCGAACAGATGCAGGCTGAAGCCCTTGTCACGGCCTATCTCAAACAGGGCTTCGCCATAACCGATGCCAAAACCCTCAGCCTCCGACTCACCAGCCTGCCAGAAATCGAAGATATCGAAGTAGTAACCCCGGAACAGGCGGCACGTGAGCTTTTCAGCAGCCCAGACGATCAACAGCTCCTGAAGATAGGCATTTCGCAGGAGAGCAACCCACTGCCAACAACTTTGCGGATCAGGATAAAGTCTGGCAACCAGCTGGAGTCGCTGTTGCAAAAGCTTAAAGGCGAACCGATGATCGACAATATAAGCTATGGCGAAGACCTCTTTCAGCAGTTTCACGGCATGTCACAGCTTTTGTGGCTGATAAGCCTGATCATTGTCATCATGCTGGGCCTGGCCTCGTTGTTTATCGTTTACAACACGGTTCGTCTGACTTTGTTCATGCGCCGCGAAGAAATCGTGATCATGAAACTGGTCGGTGCTACCAACTGGTTTGTCAGGGGACCTTTCCTGGTCGAAGGATTCATACAGGGTCTGGTAGGTTCTGTTCTGGCGATACTAATTCTCTTCGCTGCCTACAAATTTATGCTCGCCAAACTGGTTGAACTGATACCATTTTTCACCGCCAATGTTGGCTTTGACCAGCTATTCAAGCTTTCGGTCAAGCTGTTGATGATGGGTCTGGTGCTTGGCATTTCCGGCAGCCTGCTGTCACTGCGCGATATCAGCAAATTCAGCAAGTCCACTCCAGAAGGGGTCTGAAATGCCACGTCCCCCTTTCCGACGGCGGCTTTTTTTATCTCTGATTGCGGCTTTGCTTATAAGCTTTTCAGCAGCACATGCGCAAAAGCAGAGTACTGGTAACGACAGCCTGCAGACCGAGATCGATGCAATAGACCTGCAGCTTGATTATCTCAAGCTCAAACTCAGTGACAGCCTTAAAAAGACGCGAAATCTCGAAGCGCGCATCAAAGCGAAGCGCGATGAAATTGCCCAGCTCAAAAACCAGGTTGATCAACTTGGCGAGCGACAAAAAGAAATCGCGCGGCAGATCGAAAACATCGAACAGGAAAGCCGTGTCGCCAGACAACAGATAGATCAGCTGCTGGCGAGATTTCGCGCCAGACTGATTCAGCTGCATAAAATCAAACAGGGCACCCTGATCGGCTCGATTTTTTCGGCACGTGACCTCAATTCTTTTCTCAACCGCTATCAGATGGTCAAATATCTGTTAAACAGCGACAAAGACCTGCTTAAACAACTCAAAGCCCAGGATTTGCGACAGCGCCAGCTGACTTCAGAAATGCAGGCACGCCAGCAACAGCTGGACAGCGGCAAAAGTGAGCTGGACAACAATTCAAAAAAGCTCAACAGCGAGAATTCAGCGCTCAGGGCTATGCTTTCAACCGTTCTGCTTGAGAAAAAAGTCTTTCTGGCAAGAGAAAAGGCCCTGGCTGGTGCGAAAAAGCAGCTTGAGAACGAAATCACCCGAATAGAGGCCTCCCGCAACGACCCTGGCCTTGAGAATGAGCTTGCCAAGGCGAAACCAGCCGTTGTTACCGCTGAACCGGCCAGGCTGCCTGATTCAGCTCCTGATGCGGCCAGAATAATGAATTTTATGTGGCCGATTGCGCGGGCAGATCGTAAAAGCATAGACCAGGCTGGCGATGAAAACACAGCGGCCATGTACATGACGACGATCGGCGAAGTCGATGTCGTAGCGGCAGCCCGCGGCAAGGTCGCCTATCGCGGCAACATCAGCGGGCTCGGCAATGTCGTAATTATCGGGCATCTCAGGGGATTTTCTACCGTTTATGCCCGTCTCGATGAGATCTGGGTTGGTCTCGGTCAGATTGTCGAGCGCGGCGAAGTTATCGGGCGCGTTCTCGGTGGCCGCAACCAGACCCTGCAGTTCGAAATAAGATTCGGCGGCAAAAAACAGCAGCCCCTCAGCTATCTTCCCAAGGAGTAGACACTTAATCTGTGGTTCCTGAACAGTTCGCCTGTGAGCTCTCTATATATTGACAACGATTTTTTTCATTTTCACATGATGTGCTAAGATGTTATACTGCTATCAAACATGTTTCAGAGACTTAAGGAGCAATTTGTGATGATCAGACACTTTTTTCGCGGCAAAATTCTGTACAGCGTTATTCTGGCGCTCCTGTTATTCTCTGCTGGTAGCCCATTGCAGGCGTCCTCTACCAACCTGACTTACTTTAAATCTCTTGATCTGATCAGAAAAGTTCTCGAGCTGATCAAGTCAGATTACGTTGAAGAGAATATTGACGAACAGAAACTTATCTATGGGGCGATAGAGGGTATGCTGAAAAAGCTCGACGACCCATATACCCGCTTCATGGAACCCAAGTCGTTCAAGGAAATGCAGGTCGAAACCCAGGGCGAATTCGGTGGTCTCGGCATAGTCATTTCGATAAAAGATCGCATGCTTACTGTTGTATCGCCGATTGACGACACTCCGGCAGCACGTGCCGGTGTTCTCGCCGGTGATATGATCATCAAGATCGATGGCAAAGACGTTATTGACATCGCCCTGCACGATGCCGTAAAGCTGCTGCGCGGCCCTGTCGGCACCAAGGTTATTCTGTCGATTCTGCGCGAGGGGGAAAGAGAGTCGAAAGATTATGAACTCACCCGCGAGATCATCAAGTTACCCAGCGTTAAATACTGGGTTATCGAACCCCACATCGGTTACATAAGACTGACTCAGTTTATCCAGACTTCATCTGAAGATCTTGAGAAGGCTTTGATCGACCTCGAGAAGAATGGCGCCAGATCGATAATCCTCGACCTGCGCAATAATCCGGGCGGTCTGCTGACCTCTGCTGTAGAAGTCGGCCGCAAGTTCATTCCCAAAGGCGATATCGTTTCAATCAAGGGTCGTGACGGTGAAGAAAACACCTACAGTTCTTTCTTCAAGTATCATCCGCTGCTGCCTCTGATCGTTCTCATCAACGAAGGCTCGGCATCAGCTTCTGAAATTGTTGCCGGCGCGGTAAAAGACAACAAGCGCGGTCTGCTGGTCGGTCGCAAGTCATTCGGCAAGGGTTCAGTGCAGACAGTCATTTCTCTCAACGACGGTTCGGCCATGGCTTTGACCACAGCCCTTTACTACACACCATCAGGCGTCAACATCCATAAATCAGGAATCAAGCCTGACATCGACGTCGAATTGCCTAAACTCGACGAAAGCAAACAGGATGAGATTCGCAAAGCAATCGAACTTGACCAGAAATACCTGCAGAAACTCAGCAACGCTCATAATGCCACTACTACTGCTGAAGACAGCGTCAAAAATGCATCGGAGCCGGTCAGAGTTGAACTCAGTTCTGGCACTATTACCGTCTATACCGAAGGCGGGGCCTCAGAAACGCACAAACTAAGCGGATTCGTCGAACCGCCCGACAGCTTTACCCATAACAAACTCGAAACTTTCGTCATCAATCCTTACGATACCCAGCTACAGAGAGCAATAGACATTCTCAAATCAACCGAAGTATTTCTGCCACTGATGGAAGAAAAGTAATGACAGGGGTTTGAATATGTACAGCTGGTTTTCTACCGGACGCAACTGCCCACAACGGCAGCGCGCCGGGGTAACCCTGGTAGAAATTTTGATCGTGACCGTTATCATCACATTGATGGCAGCGGTCTCTTTTCCTGTCTACAAGATCATTCAGCAACGCGAAAAGGAAAAACGCCTGCGCAAGATTCTGGCCTCGGTGCGCAGCGCCCTTTCTGGCAGTAAGTCGCCTCTGTCGGCGCGTGAATTCGTCGAAGGTTATCGAACCTACGTCATAGCTTACGGTAGTTATCTGATCGAGAATGCCCTAGAACCGCCCGGCGCAAATACGATCCCAGCAGGACAGAAAAAGAAGGTTAAGGAAAACTTTCTCAAATTGGCCAACAATGAGGGCTTTGGCTATCCAGAATCTCCACAGAAACTGGTCCAAGGAAACATACTTCTAAAAATAGATGTTCCAACCGGATCAAGCGGGGTCAATGCCACTTACACCGTCACAATACCAGTTGACAGACGCTTCGTCAGGAACATTCCTCCGCATCCTTTTATCGGCTGGGTTCCCAATGCCCGCTTTGAATTCAAGGCCGCTGTCAACACCTCAGGGTCACCTACCCTGCCCTTCAACTCTGCAGCATGGGGCACGACCGCCTCCGGTGTAACCGACATAGTATCACGTGGCGCCGGCCTGGCGCTGAACGGGAGCAGAACCGATGACTGGTAAACAGGGTTTCTCTCTGTTCGAAATGCTCATAGTTGTCGCCATCATGGGCGTCATTGCGCTTGCTGCCGTACCGGTCGCCGAGATCACCTACGTCAAGACTCAGGAAACCATGCTTGAAAACAACCAGGATTCTGTCAGAGAAGCGATTATGCTGTGGAAACGCGACTGCCGCAACGCCGTAGCCGGCCAGCTTTCAGACGGCTACACGCTTCTTTTCACCATTCCCGACAGCCGGCTTTACCCACCAGGACTGGAAGATCTGGTAAAGCCCGACGCAAACTACTCCATCTACGACCGTAGCGATGTCGGTATTGCGACTTTCTATCCCAAACCTTATCTGAATGCCATTCCGGCCGATCCCTTTGTTGGAGCCCCGGAATGGGTAGTTCACTGCGCTTCCGGCACAAGCCCGGGAACTTACAGCAGCGGCATAACGACTTTACCTGCCAATCACGTCGGCGTAATGGATGTTTCATGCGTCACCGACCCTGCCAGACGACGTGGTTTTGTCACTGCCATTGACGGCACAAAATACCAGGACTGGTGAGGAAAACATGACAAAAAAAGGTTTTACGATAATCGAGCTTCTGATAGTTATTGCCATAATAGGTATTCTGGCCGGCGTGGCAGTGCCCTATTACAACGATTACATCTACGATGCGCGCCTGTCGACGCTTAAACAGAATCTTGCCACCTATCGTCAGGTTCTCAACCAATTTCGTGGCGACAACCTGCGCGGCCCGATCAACGTGCCTGTTTCATCGGGTGCCGTCGTTTTGATTCCCGCCGACGGCTGGAGTTCTACTGCCTATTCAGAGCTTACCGCCGGCCCGATACAGATCGTCGATGCTGCGCTGACCCGCCGCACCAATTTGAAGTATCTGCCGCAGATGCCGGTGTTTTTGAACCCACAAGATGGTTCACCCGTTCCACCGACTGCCTGGAATTTTAGTGGAGAGACGGCTTATTACTATGACCCTCTTAACGTCGGTGTATTTGACATTGACAATGAGCTGGCGTTTGTAGATAACGACGGGGATGCGAGCTATACGTCCGGCATCGATACAGTTCTTTTTCTCGGCACAAATGTCGGCGCTGGCGGTGCTGGAACAGCTCTTGATTATACAAGTTTTTCCGTAACCATAGATGGAGTTGATTACTAAATTTGCTGAATTCTGAGTAAAAATAATTAAATATTGAATTTGACGTGCCGATACTTGTGAGGAAGGACTAATTAAATAATGGCTGCAGAATTTCTGAAAAGAAAAAGAATCGGTGAAATCCTGATTGAAATGCGCGCTATCACGCAGGAACAGCTTGACAACGCACTCAAACGCCAGCCCGCGACACGCAGAATGATCGGCGAAATACTCATCGAAGACAAGGCGCTGAACGAGGAAACTTTGTTCAGGGGACTTTCCATGCAGCATGGCATCGAGTTCGTCAATCTCGGCAATGCTGAATTGAATTCAGATCTCATCCGGCAGATTCCGGAAAGCCTGATCAAGACTTACAAGTTCATTCCATTGCGCAAGGAACCAAAATCTCTAACCATAGCGGTTTTTGACCCGACCAATAACAAGATGTTCGACAGCATCAAGATGGCGACCGGGTTTATGTTCATCAAATGGGTTCTAGCTACCAAATCGCAGATACTGCATATCATCAACGAAGTCCTTTATCGCCCGCAGAATGTGCTCGACAACGTGCCGATAGATGACCTGCTCAAAGACGTCAAACTTGAATTTACCAAAGAAGAGAATCTCTTCACGGAGTCCTTTGCCAATACTGCGCCACAGTCAGACCTCAACCTCGAAGAACTCAAGCGAGAATCAGACCAGACGTCGATTGTAACCCTGGTTCACAAGATCATCCTCGACGCCGTCAAGATGCGCGCATCTGACATTCACATAGAAGCCTTCGAAAAAATCATTCAAGTCAGGTATCGTATCGACGGTATTCTTTACGATATTCTGCCCGTCGAAAAAGCCGCGCAGATGGCGATTATTTCGCGTATCAAGATCATGTCGAATCTCGACATCACTGAGCGCTTCATGCCGCAGGACGGCAACTTCAAACTCAGAGTTAAAAACCAGCATATTGAGTTCCGCGTTGCCATTCTGCCTTCGATCTACGGCCAGAACTGCACGATCCGCGTTCTCGATGCCGGCCGCGTCAATCTCGACCTCAAGGGCCTCGGCTTCCACGACGACGACTTGCGCATATTCGAATACAATATCGGCAAACCATGGGGTCTCTGTCTGCTTGCCGGCCCTACTGGTTCTGGTAAAACGACAACTCTTTATTCTGCCCTGTCACTTATCAACAGCCGCCAGAAAAAAATCATCACGGTAGAGGACCCGGTTGAATTCAAAATTCCCGGTGTTCACCAGATGCAGGTTTTCGAAAACAAGAACGACGCGAACCGGTCACTGACTTTTGCCCGCGGCCTGCGCGCCATTCTGCGTCTTGACCCCGATATCATTCTCGTCGGCGAAATCCGCGACTATGAAACCGCTGAAATCACAGTTAAAGCGGCACTCACCGGTCACATGGTTTTTTCGACAATCCACGCCAACACGGCCATAGAAACGATTAACCGCCTCGAAAATATCGGAATCGACCCCTACCTTTACGCTTCTGCTCTCTGTCTGCTTGTCGGTCAACGCCTGGTCAGAAAGATCTGCCCGCATTGCAAGACCGAAATAGAACGAACGCCTTATCTGGCAGCTTCGCTTGGCATAGAAATGAAAGAACTCGAAAGTCACAGGCTCTACCGCGGGGCCGGTTGTAAACACTGTAACAACAGTGGTTTCCGCGACAGAACCGGTCTGTATGAAGTCATTGAAGTCACACCGGACCTCAGAGAAATGATCGGGCAACGCCGCACCAGTATGGAACTAACTACCTTCCTGCGCAAACGCAAGGTTAAAACCCTGTCAGAATGTTGCCTTGCCAAGGTTCTCGAGGGTGAAGTTCCGGTTGAAGAATACATCATGATCAATATGGGAAGTTAATCGATGGCAAGATTTGGACCCAGAATCAATACAGTTCTCGAAATGGGAACATACGAAATGCGCCTTTTGATGCTTGAATCAGCATCAGAGGGTGAGATTCATCTAAAAAAATGCTTGTCTACTGACGCTTCCAGGGACTTCGTGGTATCTACATTCATCGAATTTCCGATCATGGATGCTGAACCGGTGCGCAAAGCCGCGGCTTCTTTGATAAAGGAAACCAAGCTTTCATACGAAAACACCATGCTCCTTCTACCAGACCATTCGTCACTGCTCAACATAATGGTCACGCCGCCACGCTATTCGCGCAAGGAAATGGAAGAAGCCGTCAGAGAAGACCTTGAGCCGGTAATGCCGCTGCCCTACGAAAACTGGTTCATGACCCAACAAAGTATCGGCACCTGGGAAGAAGACGAAATAGTACTGGCAGTTGCAACAATTAAAAACAATCTTCTCGAGGCCGGCGGCATTATTCAAAGAGCCGGCCTTAACCCGGTTGTCATCGAACTGAATTTTTTCAATGTCGCCAATCTTATCGAGCATTATCTTATCAGCAACGATAATAAGGGCAAAAATATCTGCCTGATTCACCTCGGGCATGAGTCGACATCAGTTGGAGTGTTCAAAGACGGCCTGCTGCGATCGCTGCAGAACAGACCGGTAGGTTCCTATGATTTTACCAAGCAACTGAGCAAGCACTTTCACGTGCCAGAACCTGATGCAGATCAGTTCAAGCGCAACGAAAACTTCTTTCTACCCGAGCCATCGCCAGAGCAGGACGTTCAGTATAACTTCACCGTCATTAAAAATGTGTTCGCACTGCTCTGCCGTGAAATCTTTGGAGCTATCGAAAGTTACCTGACCAAGTTCAGGGAATTTACGATTCATGAAGTAATTATTTCCGGTGGTGGAGCCAATTTCGAGAACATTCATGTTCAGCTTGGAACGAACCTCAACACCAAAGTGCGCTGTATTTCAGAGCTCTATCAATTATATGTCGCCGGCCGGCCGGTAAACGACGCTGAACGCAACTCACTGGCAGCTGCCTGTGGCTGCTTTTTGAGAGGTTAACATGAAATATCAGTTAGATCTGCTGCCAAAGGAATACAAGAGCCTGCCCCGCGACAATCTGGGCATAGTTCTGGCATTTCTAACGATTCTGGTCTCGATCTCAGCGATCGGCAGCATGTCAATCAAGAACCACAGTGAGCTGTCCGGGGTTCAGGCGCAGGTAGACAAGGTTGAGGCTCAGGTTCGTGATGTTGTTGAAAAGACCAGCGCTCTGCAACCGCCCGTAAACGAGATAAACTCTCTAAAAAGCAGTATAAATTTTATCAATCAAAATCTCGACACACCTGGCAGCAGCCTGGTAGATTTTCTTGCGACGCTTGAAGCGTCTGTTCCTGAAAGAGTTGTAATCACCGATATAAACCCCAAAAATTTCACAAACATCAGGCAGAGTTTTACCCTGACCGGCGAAGCCTCAACCATTTTTGATGTGCTTGAATTTGCCAAACGCCTTGAGCAGAGCGGGAAATTCAGCGCCATGCTGAAAACAACCGCCAATGCGGCTCAGGATGAAGGTTCGGTTCAGAAGTTCACTCTCGACTTTACTTATCGTGCGACAAAGTGAATAAAGACATAAGGATATGAAGTGAAGACCAGACTACGCTCAATAATAGAAAGAGTTGTAACCTACGGCCTGATTGCCATTGCAATCGGCGGGCTGGTATATTTTCTCGGCTCGGTCAACCGTCAGCAGCGCGAGTCTATTGCCAACAAAAACCAGGAACTGGTCAACCTTAACAAAAAACTTGAAGATTCGCAGGCTGAATTTGCCAAGCGCCGACAGCAGGTCGCCGATATTACGTCTCAGCTGCGTGACAAAAGACAGGAAGTTAAGGATAAATTCGAGAAACTGCTTGAGAGCGCCGCAAATTACACAATGTTTATCGAACAGGTTCAGCGCAAGGCTCGAGCACTCGACATACACATTCAGGACTCCACCTATAAACCGCCGGCACCGGTGGCGGGAGCTGGTTCGAGTTATCTCGAGTTCAAGTTTGACCTGAGAATTCATGGTGTTTACAACAAGCTGAAACAGTTTCTGTGGGAAATAGAGAACTCTCTGGGCAGACTGGTTAAAATTTCACAGATCGAAATAATCCCGCCGCTCAGTGACCCGCAGGGCAACATGTCAATGAAACTCACTCTTTCGACATTTTTCTTACCCTGACCTTCGATACAAGGACTACTCATGACTCAGAATGAATTTCTCGATTACTGCAAGAAGAACAAGACAGTAGCCTTTGGCGTGCCAGCTATAATCTTCATTCTGCTGCTCGACAGTCTTGTATTGAAACCGAACCGGCAGAAGAAGTTAGAAGAATCACGTGGCATCACCACCCAGACAGCGCCAGCGAATCCGGCGGTGGCAGCCCAGGCCCCTGGCATTGCGGCAGAAAAAGCGCCACTGGCTCCGCCGAAACCGCTGGAAGCAGTGTCTTATCCGGCCCTTTCTGAGCGGGTGGACAGCCGGTTTTCAGCTGTACAGCTATATCCCTACGATCAGAGCCGTAACATTTTTGTGCAGAAGTCTGAACAGCGCATTCAGGTTATTTCAGCAATTACTGGCGAAGAAGAAGAAACTTTTGAACGCCCCGACATAACCTACCACGGCTTTTTTACCCTGGGGACTGATCGCGTCGCTATTCTGCGCTTTGCCGACGAACTGCTGCTGACCAAGGTTGGTGGTGCCCTCAAGCGCTCGCCATTCTTTCTCAGATCTGTTTTTCCTGAAAAAATCATTATTTCAGATGCAACCGAATCGATAAGAGAGTTTGAAGTATCGCTCTCCGAAAAACCCAAGGACTAGCCGCAATGGATCATGCAACTCTGAAAAAGCTGTTTCAGGACCGGGACAAGAGCGTCAGGCTCTTCTGCCTGAAGTGTATGCTGCGCGATCGACTCGAAGATGTCGATGAGTATATTCTCGAAGGCCTTCGCGATGGGCGCCCGGAAGTTGTTACTGCAGCCATGAAAGCCGCGCGATTGACCAGCAACCCCGAAGTTTTCGGCATGATTATCACCTATCTTGAATCGCCCAACACGATACTGCGCAGCGAAGCGCTGCATGCGATGCAGGGTCGCGGCCAACAGGCGATAAAAGCGGCTGTATGTGATTTTCTCAAAAACGAAGACGACCCGTCGCTTGTTGCCACCGGCATCAAGATTATAGGTTCATTCAGGTCGGCCGAGTTTGTTCCACTGCTGCGGGCATTTCTCAACTATGCCGACGAGCGGGTCAGAGCCAATGCTGTCGAGGCAATTGGCGACATCGACAGTCCTGAAACCGTAGAAATATTGAAAGTGCTCGTTTCAGACCGCAACAACCGGGTACGCGCCAATGCCATCAAAGCGCTCTGGCAAAGAGGCATCCGGTTTGGCCTGAACACGCTGCCCGAAGAGTTGCGTTCGCCTAACACTCGCAAAAGAGCCTCAGTTGCCTATATCCTCGGCGAAATTCAAGAAGACCGCTCGCTTGACCTCCTGGTTGGCCTGTTAAACGATATTTCACCGACGGTTCGCAACCGTGCCGTACTCAGTATTGGCAAAATAGGGTCTTCGCGCGTTATCAGTCAACTGATTGACGCATATATACATGAAGACGAGAATCATATACGCGACGCCATAGTGAAAACAGCCATGCAGTTGAACCAGGATCTGGCGCTGGCCCGCCTTACTGAAAAGTTCAGCCGCGAAGAAAACGCACGCGTACGCGCAATGCTGATTAAGAGTCTTGGCCGTGCCGAAGATCAGAAATCAGTAGTTCTACTGGCAAGAGCTCTTCGCGATACGGATGGCAGAGTCAGAGCCAATGCGGTTGAATCTCTGGGGCAACTCAAAGATCAGCAGTATACCGATCTTCTTTTCCCGCTGTTGAATGACTCACACAACCGTGTGCGCAGCAATGCCGCCATGGCGCTGTGGAAACTCGGCGGCACCGGTGCGGTTCTCACTCTCAAACAGATGCTGCGCTCTTCCCATAAACAAATGCGGTCTTCGGCGGCCTGGGCCCTCGGAGAAATCGGCGCACTGCAGTTTGGCGACCTCTTACAGGATCTTACCAGCGACACTGACCCAGATGTTAGAAGATGCGCACTAAAAGCACTGGCAAAACTTTCAAAAATAACTTAGACTGACAAGCGGTCATACTTGAAGGAAATGGGGAAGTCATGAACCGCTTAAAAATCAAAACTGTTATACTTCTCATACTGCTGACAATGCTGGTGAGCATTTCAGCATTTGCCATATCAGATGAGGCACGCGAACTCAATCGCAAGGGCGAACTTGCTATCAACAGCGGCCATCATCAGGAGGCCGTTCAGCATCTGAAGCAGGCCATGCAACTTGAGCCGGAATGGGCCGCACCATATTTTAACGCTGCCAAGCTCATGCGACTGCGCAACAACCGCGAAGAAATGACAAAGGCAACGCGCAAGGCTGTGGCACTTGAGCCGACCAATGCGACTTACGTCGAAGCTTACGTTAGAATTCTTAAAGAAGACCTGCAGGCAGCCGAGAAAGCAGGCTCCAAGCATGATATAAAGCGTCTTCGCGACGAGACCATGCGGGTCGATCCGGGCAATCTTGAAATTGGTTTGAAAGTTCTCAGAGAGATTTACAAAGACGGGAACCTCGACCAGGCCGCCGACATGGCCGAATCTCTCCTGGAAAAAAATGCGACCCGACGCACAGATTACGCCTCAGAAAACATGGGAGAACTTTTTTACATTCTCGGCAATATAGCCCTGCAGCGCAATAATCTCAACGACGCGCGCGGTTTTGCTGACAATGCATCGAAGTATTCGATGGCAAACCCAGACAGCTCAAAACAGCTGATAGCCAAAGTAAAAGAAAAGCAGGAAGCCGCTGTTTCTCTGCTGCTCAGCCAGGCAAAAGAGCAGGCCGACTCAGGCGACACCGAGGGCGCCATCACTACGCTGAAGCGGGCTGACGAAATTATTCCGAACAACGAACAGGTGCAGCAGGAAATAACCAGACTGACCAGCTCACGCGACGCCAAAACCGCCCTGGCTGAAGCCAGACAGCGGGTAAAAGCCGGAAGCTGGCTGGAAGCGCGCGACATGCTCGAATACGTGGTTTCGGTCGAACCCGGTAACAGCGAAGCCCAGAATCTGTTGAAGCAGGCCGCAGAAAAAGAAGACACCCTGATGAAGACCCTTGCGCGACCCGGCCGCCTGCCACGCTACTCAGAAGACAGAGCCGGCATGGTCGAAGGTTACCTGCGACGCGGCAAGCAGTTTCTTGAGGCCGGCAATCAGAAAGACGCGATGATTTCATTCAGTCGCGGCATGGCAATACTAGAGCTCGATTCAGGGCTTAAACGTTTTATCCCTCAGTTCGAAGTCGAAATGAACAAGATCAAGGCTACCGATGATAAAAAAGAGCTCTGGAACAAGGGTGTTGAAGCCAGAAATGCCTATGAATACGAAGACACCTTGAAATATCTTAGTCAGCTGCCGCGCAACTATGACGTGCAGTTACCAAGCATGCTTGCCGAAGCTTACTGGAAAACCGGGAACGAAGAAAAAGCCCTTGAACTGGCACGCTACCAGTTGACAATTCAGCCCGAGAACAACCGCGCCAAGTTCATAATCGGCTCAATAAGCCTCGAAAACAATGATAAAGAGGCGGCATTCAACTATTTTACCGAGATTTACAATTCTGACCCCGATTACCCGGAACTGAAAGACAAACTACTACAGTCAAGTGCAGCCAAGTGGAAAACGGTTTTTCCGATACTCATCCTTTTAATTCTGGCCTGGATAGCTTACGCCCTTTACAAGTATCTGCCTGAATACAACAAAAACTCATCACTGCGCAAAGCGCAGAGATTTCTCAAGAAGGAAATGCATGATGAATGCATCAGCGAACTGGTCAAAATCAAGAGGCTACCAAATCTGACACAGTTTGACGGCGCGTTGATTTCGCGCATCCTCGCTCAGGCTTACCTCAAGAAGGGCATCTACGACCGTGCCATCGGTGAATGCAAACACCTCATCTCGATCAGTCCGAAAGATGAAGAAGCTCATAACTGGCTGGGTTACGCATACCTTGGCCGCCGCATGCTCTCGCCGGAAAGTCTGCCCGAGCTTCTCAACCTGTATCAGAAAGACCCACGCAACATTGCGCTGGTTTCACTGCTTGGCTCGCATTATACACAGTCCAAGAATCTTTCAGACGATGGCATAAAGATTCTTGAACAATGGCTGAACCTTGATCCCAACAACCCTGAAGTGCTCAAACCACTTGGCCGCTATTACCTCAAGAAGGGTCGCAGCGACGACAAGGCGATGAAGGTTTTCCAGAAAATGATGGAATTCGGCTCTCCAGAAGCAGAATTCCTGCTCGGTGTCGCCAAGATAAATCTCAAGCTCAGACAGTTCGACTCCTGTCTGCAGCTCTGTGAACAGGTTATAAACAGTGACGTCAACAACGAACTGGTGCATTCGGTATTGCGTGAAGCCTATCACAAGCAGAATCGACTCAATGAACTGCTCGACATCTATGGCAACTTTCTGCAGAACAATCCGTATAATGTTGCATTTCAGAATGGCCTGAGAGACGCCCAGAAACTGGCTGGCCAGAACACAAGTCACAGTCAGAGTCCATCTGCCGCTGACAATACTCCCGAGCTGGCACAAGATCAGGTAATCTGCCCGAACTGCCAGCATATTAATTCGTCGCAGGAATACTGCTGCCAGAACTGTGGCCACAATCTTGCCTGAGGAAACCAGCCCTGAATAATATTTCAGCTAAGCAAATATCTAGCAGAACCGTATGGATAGTGGTTCTTTGTCTGTTCGCGCTGCTATGCCCACTACGGCCTTCACTGGCGCAGGTTGCCAGCGAGGAAGACTTCGCCACCCTGCGCAAGTTTCTCAGCGCAAGAATGTATGGCGAGGCTTATCTTGAGCTGATTCGCATGGAAATGGCCAAAGATGAGTTCGACCCCAAGCTCGAGAAATTGCGCAAAGACCTGCTTGAGCGCACGCGCGAGCGCCTGACCAAACAAAGCCGGGTCAGCCCTGACGATCCGACAATTTTCATCATCCTTGCCGACATAAGTTTTCACGAAGGCAAGCTGGAAGAAGCCTCGATGCACTCGACCCGGGCGCTTCAGAACAAAGGCGGCCCGACAGCAAACTATGTTTTCGCAAAAATCCTCTTCCGCCGCGGCAATCTGGCTCAGGCTTTCGATCAGATGGCGAGCGTGCTTGAACAAATGCCTGACTCGCCAGTTGTCTTCGAAGACTTTCAGTTTCTCTATTCCTGCAAAACCTACGGAATAGCAACAGCCCGCAAGCTCAGCAAAAATTCCAACTTTATCAGACGAGCCACCCCGGTTGCCGGTGATGCCAGCCTGCCCAAAATTCCCGAGAGTCCATTCGAAAATGATCCAACTGCGGTATCAACCGCGATGCTGTCGCAACTGACCGAGCCCGACACTACCACGGCCGCAGATTATGCCACGCCTGACGACCCGGCAGATGACACCGGCGATGATAACCCGCTGCCTGATGAAACTGGCGACGAGGACGACGAGGGCGAGGATCCGGGTGAAGATGACGCAACCGGCTTTGAGGATCCAGATGATGCCGAGGTGCCTGACAGGCCTCTCCCAGACCGCCCTGTTCCAGAACAGCCACCGGCAAAGGTCGAGGAGCCTGAGCGCGATCCTGAACTCGAAAAAATGCAGAAAGCCGAATACTGGCTCAAGCAGGCTGAGGCCCAGTTTGAAAATCACAAATACGATGATGCAAAAAACAACCTTGAAAGAGCAGTAGAGTTTTACCCGGAAGTTCAGGGACAGGTTGAGATCAAACAAAAGCTCGACAAAAAATTCGATCTGTTCAAGCGTTACCGCGAGGCAAAAGACCTGTTCGAACTTGAGAAGTATGACCAGGCGCTGCCGACACTTCGTGAAGCCTGGGAAGAAGAGCCAGATCGTTTCAAGGAAGCACCATTTTATATAGGCAAAAGCTATATTCTGCGGGCTGACCCAGATCTGGACGAAGCACTGAAGTATCTTGACGTAGTATTGAAAAACACTGACCTGGAGCCGCTCTTCAGAAGAGACATCGAGTGGACTCGCATGGAACTCCTCTATGCTCTCGGCAAATACGAACAGGCAAACGCCATCTTTCAGGAATTCCGCAAAAACGAAGAAGCCTTTGCCAAGAACCAGCCCAATTTCACCGATCTTCGCATTGGCCTTTTCTACCATCTCAACAAGTTCTGGGTTCAAGTCGGAATCGGTGTCTTCGCGCTGCTATTTTTGATTATTTTCTTGCTGCAGCTTGTACCTGCAATAACCCTTTCGTTCTCTGATCCTCTCAAGAGCGCGAGATATGCTTATGAAAAGAAAAAATACGACAAGGTGGTCAGCATAGTCGAAAAAGCCCTGCTCAAAAAGCAGCCTGTCCAGATTGAGCGCGAACTCCTTGAAATCAATGCCAAAACCCATTTTGAACTCAAAAACTACGTGCGCTGCCAGGAAAACGCGCGTTTGCTGCTGGAAAAGTTTCCGACCAACAACATTGCCTGGGGTTTCCTCGCCAAGGCTTCCATGGCCTGCAACGATAGTTCCAGCGAAGCCATCGCAATGTACGAAACAATTTACAAGGACAACCCCGCCAAAACAGAATATCTGCCAGTTCTCGGCAAGCACTATGCCGAAACCCGTAACTATACGGTAGAAGCGATGGGTATACTTGGCACCTGCTATCAGAGCGGAATTCGTGAGCCAGAAATAGTGCTGGCTCTCGCGCATGGCTACGTGCAAAACCGCACAATGGGTACTGAGGTGATTGGCATTCTCGAAGAGGCTCTTAAAATAAAAGACCTTGTCGAGTTTCGCGAGTTGCTGGCCCGAAATTACTCAAAAGCCAGCCGTTTTTCAGACGCTGCACGTGAATGTATCAAGGTTCTCAATGAGAATATCAACAACATGGGCATCCATGTTGTCTATACTTCATCGATGAAAAAGCTCAACATGCTGGATGAAGCTATAGCGCAATATCAGGATTTTATACAAAGAAATCCTGGAAACGAACAGCTCGGCGAGATTTTGGTCGGCCTGAAAAAAGATGCAACCGAATTTGGTGGTGACAGTGGAGAATTCATACCGGAAATTCCTGATGAACTGCCGATGCCCGACCTGCCAGACAGCGATGGTTCAGGCAACCTGACAGCAGCCGATATCGACATTGAAAACTTTGTCGAACCGCCGCCGGAAGGCTTTGAAACCAACGAATCAACCGACATTCCAATTCCTGATTTCCTCAAGGACACACTGCAACCTGAGCCTGCAAACCATTCAACCACAACAGAAGCGGCCGCAAAAATACCGAAGAAAGCCGTCGAGCTCCCGACACTCGATCCATTTTCCGATGATTCGCTTCTCGATGAACTGGCCGGCGAGCTGCCCGAAGAACTCGGTGGCGAGTCCTCCAGCAGCAGCGTTGACAATTTTGCAGCCCGCAACATGGTCAGCGAAAGCGACCTTATAGCCAGTCAGCCCCCGCCACCGGCCGAACCGCCAGCACCTCCGATCGCGACTCCGCCATCTGCCCGACCAATCAGTAAAAGCGGAGCAACCACACAGCAGAATCTTGCGCTGGCAAGAGAGAAAGCGCAACGTGGCAAATGGGAAGAAGTTGTCGAAATTCTCAGCCCTGATTTCGCATCGAGCCGCGACAAGGATGTCGGCGTGCTGCTTGCCAGCGCGATGCTTCAGAAAAACAGCCCGGTTATGGCTATGGAAATACTCGAAACTCTTGATTTCGACCCCGAGATCATGACAGAGAATATTAAGAGCGTTCTCTACAGAACTGGAGTCGCACTTGAAGAGGGCAAAAAATATCCGGAAGCGCTCAAAATGTATGACATGATCTGCAATGTCGATATAAACTACAAAGATACGTTCGACCGTTCAGACCGTCTATACAGCCGAAAACAGGATTAAAACCGCGGCCTAGAACTTACCCATGAGAAGCTCGCACTGAAGTGTCAGACCTTCTATTCTGACGCCGGTTGCTCCAGCAAAGGTATAGCCGGCGCCAAACTCAAGCACGATATGCCGCGTCATCGGTAACACACCGAGGATCATCGGCTCAAAAAAGCTGAAAGAACCCTTCGTCTTTACCAGACCACCGGCGATGGTGCGCAATTCATAATGACCGCCACCAAGAGTGGCCCGCCATTTTACCCGGGCATCTTCACGAAAAGAATCTTCCAGGGTCAGACCTGCCATGTCGAGGTTGAACTTGAGCGCCCGCCCGCTAAGATTTCCCGAGCTGTAAACAAGGCCAAACTCAGGATCGCGCAAGTATCCGGCAAAAAGGCGAACTCCCCACATTGTCATGTCGCCGCCAAAATTATCTGGCGCGCTTACCGTCTTGTATTTTACCAGTGGCCCGATACCGCCGGTAAAATCCATGCCCTGCGGCCGCTTTTCCATGAGCAGAGTCGGGCCAGTACCGGCCTGACAGGCAGACGCAAGCAATATCAGCATGGCAAGGAGTAGAAACTTTTTATTATTCATAACTCAGCCTATCGGCAGTTTCGCAAGCTTTGTTCATCTTAGCCGTCATAAAACAACCGTACAATAAAACCTGTTAGCAACCTGCACTCTTGAAAAAGGTTGATTTGCCGGGGCAGTTGTCGTTATTATAATAGATTCTGATACATTTGAGCCGGGAACATAATTCGAGTCACAATCACTATCAGGCAGGAGGATGTAAATGAGCAATGACATGGGCCCAACCCCACTGGGCAAGTTCGTCATGTTTCTTTTCGTAATTGGCTGCATTTTTGCGGCAGCAGTATCATTTTCACCAGAGCTCAAGGAAAAGATATTCGGTGGTGCTTCGAGTGCTAATTCTGGTTCTCAAACCGCCAGTTCAAAAACCGGCGATTCACAGCCCGTCAGCGGCGGTGGCAAAGTCGCCGTCGAAGCTCCCGATGCCGCTGGTGTTACCACGGTGCAGGAATATACTTACGTGCCACGCGAGACCCTGCCGCCGGTAAGCGGTGTTTCCGCCTATAAATGGGATGAAAAAGAAAAAGTTGTAGTTTTTCCGATCAACGTCTGGTTCGGCTGGCTCCCGATCATTGCCGCCAACAATGGTTTTGCCCCGAGCGAAGATAGCATTTTCTTCAAAAAATACGGTTTCAAGGTCAATCTCAAATTGATCGACGACCCGATCATGGCACGCGACGCTTTTGCTGCCGGCGAATCGCACATTCTCTGGGGCACTCTCGACATGATCGCGCTGTTTTCGCCTTCCCTGATGCGCGACAGTCGAACGGCACCACGTATTTTTCAGCAAATCGACTGGTCAAGTGGCGGCGACGGCGTAGTAGTTCGCGGCAATATCAGATCAGTAAAAGATCTCGCCGGGAAAACCATTGTTTATGCGCAGAACAGCCCATCACAGTATTTTATCACCAATCTGCTCATCAATGCCGGCATTCCGCTCAACAAGGTCGAGCACCGCTACACGTCAACCGCTTTTGAAGCTGCGGCCGCGTTTGTCGCCGACAAAAGCATACATGCCTGCGTCAGCTGGGCACCTGATATCTACACGATTCCCGAAAAAATTGCAGGAACCCAGATTCTTACTACTACGGCTGAAGCCAACCGTCTGATCGCCGACGTCTGGGCCGCCCGTGCCGATTTTGCCAATGATCATCCCGAGATCATCGAAGGTCTGGTCGCCGGGATTTTCGAAGGCATGAGCATGCTCAAAAATCAGACGACCAAAACTAAAGCTTTCCAGCACATGGCCGAAGGCTACGGCATGAAAATCGACGATATCATGTCGATGGAGCAGGATGCCTTCATCACCAACTTCGCTGAGAACCAGAACTTCTTTCTCAACCGCAACAGCCCGACTAACTTTGAACGCACCTGGAAGAACATTATTCACGTCTATCGCGAACTTGGTCTGATCGGCACTCCCGTCAGGTTCGACGAAGTTGTCGATTTTTCCATCATAAAAAAGTTTGCTGACAAAAACATGTTCCCCGACCAGAAAGAAGTTCAGGTTGCCCGCTTCGTCTCGACCAGCTACAACAAAGTTTCGGCCGAGGCCCCGGTTCTGACACAGACAGTCAGAATCAATTTCTATCCAAATTCCGACAATATCTACGAACCCGAACACAACGAATTCGGCCAGCCGATTGCCAATACGCTTTACGACCCGAGCGTTGACGCAACGCTCGAAAAGATCGCGCGCATGGTCGGTCAGTATGATCGGGCTCAGGTAGCTATTGTCGGGCACACCGACAGCTCAATGAAGGGTAAGGTGCCTGAGAAAGCGGTTAAAGACCTGTCGAATGACCGTGCCAGGTCAGTAAAAGACGCGTTGGTGCGCAAATACAAGTTTTCCGCCAACAAGTTTGTCGTAGAGGGCAAAGGCTGGAATGAGCCGGCCGACACCTCTGATCCGTTAAATCAGGCACTCAACCGAAGAGTAGAAATTCAGGTTTTCACGCCGGAAAAATAAGACGCATAAGGAGTCTGTTCATGTTCAAAAGGTTAATGAATCTCATTCGTGGTTTTTTCAGTTTATTCATCAGCGGTCTAGAATCAAGCAACCCGGAAGCGCTTATCGAGGCCGAAAAAGAGAACCTGAGAACCCAGATTTCACGTTTCAACGAGAATCTGGCTAATCACGCTGCTTTCACCGAAAGATTGATGCGCCAGATCAAGACCCTTTCAGCCAAAGACCGTGAATTGACCGCAAAAATCACGGCCAATCTCAAGGCCGGCAATAAAAAAGTGGCCGGTCAGCTGGCTTTGCAGCTACAGACAGTCAAGCAACAGCTCGAAGAAAATCAGCAACAGCTTGAAATTGCCGACAAGACATTCAAGGATCTCGAAAAATCCCGCGATGTCTCAGTAAGAGACGCCCAGCACCGCATCGAAAAGCTTCAGGCCATGGTCAGCGAAACCCAGATGCTCGAAGCCCAGGCCTCGCTCCAGGAAATGGCAAAAGGCATGATCTCAGGCATTGGCGGTAGTGGCGATACCATCAACCGCGTAACCCAGTTACTCGAAGAACGCCGCGACAAGGCTGCCGGCAAGGCCCGCGTCGCCAGCGGCTATGATCGCAGCAACATCGAAATGAAGGAAGGCGAAATGGAAGCTCTTGGCGACGCTGCTCTGGCTGAATTTGCCGCCATGAACGGTCTCGAAGTGGGCGTCAGCGATGCCGAAATAACCGAAACAGAAGATGTTCCCCAGCGCGGCCTTGGCCCGATGGAAAAGAATTGAAAAAATATAAGGAGATAAGCATGAAAAGAGTCATTTTTGTTCTATTCGCCCTCTTGTTGTCGGTGAATTTTGCCTTTTCCCAGGAGGCTTCGGTAGTCGAAGCTCCTGATACCAATTCGGTCACTACGGTTTCCGAATACAAGTTCGTGCCCCGCGAAACTCTGCCGCCAGTGCAAGGCACCTCCTCATACAAATGGGATGACAAAGAAAAAGTCGTAGTTTTCCCGATCAACGTCTGGGCCGGCTGGCTGCCGATTATCGCCGCCAACCACGGCTTCGCTCCCAACGAAGAAAGCGTATTTTTCAAGAAATACGGCTTCAAGGTTGACCTCAAACTCATCGATGACCCGGTTGCCGCCCGTGACGCTTATGCATCCGGCAACAGCCACGTTCTCTGGGGCACCCTCGACATGATGGTGCTGTTCGCTCCCGAACTTGCCAAAGACAGCCGCACTGCCATGCGCATTTACCAGCAGATTGACTGGTCAAACGGCGGCGATGGTATTGTTGCCCGCACCAGAATCAGAAACGTCGGTGACCTCAAGGGTAAAACCATTGTTTATGCCCAGAACAGCCCGTCGCAATATTTCGTCAGCAATCTGTTGATCAATGCAGGCATTGGCCTCAACGAGGTTACCCACCGCTATACTTCAACCGCTTTTGAAGCGGCGGCGGCCTTCGTTGCCGACCCCAGCATCGACGCGTGCGTAAGCTGGGCACCTGACATTTACAATATCCCCGAAAAGGTCGCCGGAACTAAAATTCTGACCACCACCGCCGATGCCAACAAGCTCATTGCTGACGTCTGGGCTGTGCGTGCCGACTTTGCCCGCGACAAACCAGAAATAGTAAAAGGCCTGGTTGCCGGTATCTTCGAAGGCATGGATCTGCTCAACGACGCCACTTTCAAGGCGAAAGCCTTTCAGTGGATGGCTGATGGCTACGGCATGAAGGTTGAAGACGTCAAAGGCATGGAGGCCGACGCTCACTCTACCAACTTCGCTGAAAACTTCGGATTTTTCCTCAACGCCAACAGCCCGACAAACTTTGAACGCACCTGGAAGAATATCACCTACATCTACCAGCAGGCCGGTCTGGTCAAAGAAGAAATGCCCTTCAGCCAGATCATGGACTTCTCGATTCTCAAAGAAATAGAAACGAGCGGTCAGTTCAAGCATCAAAAAGACAGTTATGTCAGCAAATTCGTGCCAACCACCTTCAAAAAGGTAAATGCCGAAGCCCCGATCATTACCCAGACTGTCCGTATCAACTTCTATCCGAACTCTGCCAACATCTACGAACCCGCCCATGACCTCAGTGGCGTGCCAATGCCCAATACTCTTTACGATCCCAACATTGAAGCAACTCTCGAACGGGTAGCTCGTCTTTCAGGCGCTTATGAACGCGCCGTAGTCGCGATCGTCGGTCACACCGACAGTTCGATGAAGGGCAAAATTCCTGAAAAGATCGTCAAAGACCTCAGTACTGCCCGGGCCGAAGCGGTAAAACGCGCACTTGTTGACAAATACAAATTCGACCCCTCCAAATTCGTGGTCGAAGGCGCCGGCTGGGACAAAGCCGCCGACTCGAGCAATCCGCTCAACCAGGCCCTGAACCGCCGCGTCGAAGTATCTGTATTCCCACCCGAAAGCAACTGATCTCCCGAAACGTAGCTCAGGCCGGCAGGCTCACGCCTGCCGGCCACAATTCAGGAAAGAATAATGAAACTCACAATCCATGAGAACTTTTTCGGTATCAGAACCCCGGTAAGGCTGGTAGACCAGATCATACTGGGTGTCATTCCAATACTCGTAATATTTTTTCTCTGGATCTATATGACTACCGGTGAAACTCATGAAGTGGTGCTCCCCGACGGTATTTTTGAAAACTGGGAACAGGTGGCCCCCCCTGAAGGGACACTGTTCAGAGATAAAGTAACTCTGACCATACCTGACAGCACTCTTAGCGAAGGCGAAGATGAAATTGGCCGCCCGGTAACCTGGCTCGAAAAAAATGGCGAACGTTTTGTCGTCACCAACTTTGGCAAAAGAACTATGCAAAAGTCAGTACGCATAATCCTGCCGCCAGGAAGCCTTATAAAACGCGATACTATCAAACCCGACATGGTCGATCTGCAGCCTGCCAAGCCGGTCGAGCCAGACGCAAAGTCGCCAGCACAAACTCCTGAAAATGACCAGGCTCCGAACAATGAAGAAGTGCTTCCCAAGCCGGACGAACATACGCCAGCAAATAGCGAAGAGACAAAACGACTGTCTGAACCCAGCGAGAACAGTGAAAAGCCCAGTGTTTCAGATGGTGTTGAGCCAACAGCAGTTGATTCGTCGCTGCCAGCAGCGGTTGCCAAAAATTCTGACCAGCTGATCAAAATTACCTACCGCTACGAAGTAGTCGAAACCCGCAAGTTTCCGCCGGTTATTATCCCCAGCCCCGGCGAAGTATCGCGCTCGCTTCCGTCTTTATGGTCTCAGCGCAACCTGCCAATGAACATGCTTTACAGCTTTCTGCGCGTTGGTGCCGGATTTCTCGTGGCTTTCCTCGTAGCATTTCCCATGGCGCTGCTGATGGGGACTTTCAGCAAACTAAAGTCACTTTTCTCACCGCTGATGCTTTTTGGCGGATATCTGCCTATTCCGGCGCTGGTGCCTCTTACTATGATCCTTTTTGGCACCACCGAAAAGCAGAAAATTATGTTTCTGGCTCTCGGATTTACGATTTATCTGCTGCCACTCTTTGTAAAAGCGCTAGAAGAGGTCGATAATGTCTACCTGCAGACTGGCTACACACTCGGTGCAACCAGATACGACGTTCTCAACCGTATTTTGCTACCAATAGCGCTTCCCAACATGTTCGATGCCATGCGCATTGGTTTCGGCGTCGGCTGGGGCTATATAATTCTTGCTGAAATGGTAGACATGGGCAGTTCCGGCGTAGGCACGCTTATTCTAACCAGTCAACGCCGCGGGCCACGCGAAGACATATACCTGGTGCTTATCGCCATCGTAGTTCTTGCCTTCATTACTGATAAAATCTGGGATAAGGTCGATCGCGAACTCTTCCCATACCGGAGGCAGGAACGATGAGTCAGCCTTCAAAACTGCAACAATTTTTTCGCAAATTCGCCGGCCTTTTCTACAAATTCGATGCAGCCAATAACCCGCCACAGCTGACCAGAGCACCGGTCAACAAAACCCTGCCGGCAACCGTGACCGATCCACTTAAAAGCAAGCCAGCAGAAGAGTTAAAAGACAAGAAAGACAAGAAGGTCGTCGAAAAGGCTCCGCAACAGGCAAAGAAAGAGCCAGCCGCTGAAAATCACAGCCAGTTCCCGTTTCCGACCGACCAGAAGCCGGCTGAAGAACAATCCTGGACCGCTGCTGAAGCTAAGCCAACGCCAGATCCGGCAGCGGCCAGATCAGCTTACGATGCAGATATGGCCGCGCAAATAAATGACCAGGCAGTAGTTAAAAGGACTGTTCCGGTTGATACAGCTGATGCGGACGCAAGGGAAGACGCTATCTCTATCGGCGCCCAGACTGCTTTACAGGCCGACGAAGCGGCAAAAAAAGGCATCAAAAACAAGTATGCGCCGATTGTCAGCTTCCGTAACGTTCACAAGATTTTCAATCACGGCACGCCCAACGAATTCGTCGCCCTGCAGAATGTTAATTTCGAAATAGAAGATCTGCCAGATGTCGGTGAATTCATCGCGCTGGTTGGGCCATCCGGCTGCGGCAAATCAACGGTACTCAACCTGATACAGGGCTTTCAGGAAGTTGGCGGCCCGACCGCCGGTGAAGTTCTTGTGCGTAACAAACCAGTCACCGGACCAGGGCGCGATCGCGGCATGATTTTTCAGAAATACAGCTCGTTTCCGCATCTCACCGTATTGCAGAACGTCATGTTCGGCCTGCAGCTCAACCGCGAGAGTCTCGGCTATTCATATGCCGTTATGGAAAAGCTCGCGCGCGAAATGCTGGGCAAGGTTGGTATGGCCGGGCACGAAGAAAAATTTCCGTATCAGCTTTCGGGCGGCCAGCAGCAGCGGGTTGCCATTGCACGCACCCTGGTGCTCAAGCCGAGAATTATCCTGATGGATGAGCCATTCTCAGCTCTCGATGAACCGACCCGCATCGAGATGCAGCAGTTGATCACCAATCTCTGGAACGAAGTAGAAGCGACAGTTTTTATTGTTACCCACTCTATCGCTGAAGCTGTCTACCTGAGTGACCGCATCTTCATGTTCAAGGCCAACCCGGGGCGACTGGTCAGCCAGATTCCTGTTTATGCCGACGATATCGGCAAACATGCGGGTATGTCGCCCATGGAAGTTCAGGAAAGCAAAAAGTTCAACGATTTCCTCAAACAGATTACTGACGAATTCATAAGAATTGGTGGAACCGCCTGATATGACGCCAAGACGCAAACCCGGTTTTTCAGACTACCTGGCAGAAGCATTCAACGCCGGTTTAAACATCAAAGGCATGGGCGAAATTCCGCTGAACAAAATGTTCATACTCGGAGTTTTCATTCTTGGCTTCAGCAACCCGGGATTCTGGTTCCTTGGCCTGGCGCTTGAATTCATCTACCTCTGGTTTCTGTCAACCAATCCGCGTTTTCAGAATTACGTGTTCGCCAAACAACTCGATGAAGTTAAAGAATCCCGTTCGCAGAAAATGAACGAACTTATTGCCAGCCTGACCCCCGAGAACCACTCGCGCCTCAAGCGACTCAACTCAAACCTGGCCGAAATCAACAAACTGATGCGCTGGAATCTTGATGAAAGTGGCGGTTTTATGAACCAGAGCCGGCAACAGACCCTTAACCATCTGCCCTCGATCTTTCTCAAGCTGCTTAAAACCAAACAGCTTATCGAAGAGAGTCTGCAGCGAACAAGAGCAGGCGATATCAGCGCCGAAATCAAGAAACTCGAAAAGCAGCTGAATGCACCCAATGTCAGCCCGGCTATCGAAAAATCTTTGAAGGGTAACATCGAGATACACCGAAAACGCATTGATAACCTTAGTATCGCCAATGAAAACCAGACGCTCGTCGAACTTGAACTACAGCGCATTGAAAACCAGCTGCACCAGGTACGCGAAGAAATCGCACTCGACGGCAGCCCGGAAGGACTCAGCTCCAGTATCGACCGTGTCAACAGCGCTCTCGGCGAAACCCAGGACTGGATCAACAACCATTCCGACTTTTTGCGCAAATTGAGCGGGCCACCGATTGGCAGCGACGATTTTGAACTCAACAGTGATACAGTTATCCCACCGCCTTCAAATCACGAACTGGAATAAAGGAATAAAACGCCATGGCAAATTATCCCAGATGGGCCAGCGAAATGGCCGAAATCTTCAAAAGTGGCTCGATCAGTCAGTTTGTTCTTTACGGCAATATTGACGACTGGGTTTCTTTCAGGGCCGAGACAGACAACAAGCTGCACAGCCTGTCTTTAAGGGATTTTATGACCAGCGTAATGTTTGCCCCGTTCGAAGTGGTAATCTGCTATGACCGTGGTCATGGAATCAGAACCACCAAAGGCGGCGAGATTTTTTTCAACTTTTTGCGCGCATTCGACAGCTTTCATCGCACCAGCTATACCGGCAACACCTCCGGCGGTGAAACGACCCTCGAAGCCGGAAACGCCCTTCCCAAAGACCCCAAAAAGGCCCTGGCCCTTATCGACCGCTTTATCAGGCATGGCCTGACCCGAACGTCCATCGATAAAGAAGGCAAGCCCAAAGCCAACCCGATACGGGTAGCGGTAATTATTGAATATGCGCAGTACCTGCTGCCGCGCGCCGAAATTGCCTATACCAGCGCTGAATCGGTCGAAACTCTGATACGCGTTTTCGACTGGGCCTCAGACCCGAATATCAATAATGCCTATGTCAGCACCTGCCTGATTGCCGAGAATCTTAACGACCTCAACCGCCAGCTTGTCGAAAACCCGCGTTCAGCAAAGGTTCAGATCGATCTACCCGATGCCGAGCAGGTGCTTAACTTTGTGCAGTCGGTAACCGCTTCGATCGAGAATTTTTCAAGCATCTGCGATGTCGATCGCGAGTCGCTGGCTCAGAAACTCGAAGGGCTTTCCTGCATCGACGTTCAAAACCTGATCGAGCGTGCAATCAAGAACCAGCGGCGCATCACCATGGAATACCTGCGCGAAGTCAAAAAGGAAATGATCGAAAAGTCGGCCAGTGGGCGTATTTCCTTTGTTGAATCAACGCGCACTCTCGATGACGTTGCCGGCCATAGCGAAGCGAAAGCCTGGCTGCGCCAGGACGCCGACCTGATGAAACGCGGCAAGATCAAGGCTTTGCCGATGGGTTATCTGATCAACGGGCGTATCGGTACCGGTAAAACCTATCTGGTAGAGTGCTTTGCCGGCGAAGCCGGCGTGCCATGCGTAGAAATAAAGAACTTCCGCGACAAGTGGGTTGGCGCGACCGAAGGCAATCTCGAAGCCATCTTCAAGATACTGCATGCCATGGGCCAGGTAATCGTGTTTATCGATGAAGCCGACCAGGTGGCGGGAAAGCGCGATGGCGGCTCGGGTGATTCCGGTGTTTCAGGGCGCATCTATGCCATGCTGGCACGCGAAATGGCCGACACCCGTAATCGCGGCCGTATTTTCTGGATTTTTGCGACTTCACGCCCTGACCTGCTCGAAGTCGATCTCAAGCGCGTCGGCCGTCTCGACGTGCATATTCCACTGTTCGCGCCACAGACAATGGAAGACAAGCAGGCGCTTTTCAGGGCGCTCGCTAAGAAGAACAGGGTGCAAATCGCCGACGAAGATCTGCCCGATTTTCCTGAGTCGCTCGAAATCGGCGGCAACGAAATGGAAGGCATTCTGATCATGGCTTCGCGCATGTTCGAACTGCAGGAAGACGATGCTCCCGACCGCAAACCGGTCGGTCACTTCATCAGGGAAGCAATGGCAGCATACCGGCCAATGGCACACTCTGCCAGACTTGAATACATGGATCTGGCAGCAGTGATCGAATGTACCGACCAAAGGTTTTTGCCCGAAAAGTTCGCCGCGCTCGATATCGATGCAGTGAAAAAGCGCATGGATGAGCTTAAATTCAAGATAAGCGAATAATTCGCTCAGCCCATTGCCAGAATGGCTCTCTGACGGGACTGCAGATACTTGATGATCTTTATCATAGTCCCGACACCGGGCTGAGATTTAAGCTCAAATCCGTCTGACAGTATGCGAATCAGGCCAAGTCCGCGACCGCGGCTCGAATGAAGACTCTTGAGAGTCTTCGGTATTTCCAGGCGTTCACAGTCAAACCCGCACCCTGAGTCTTTGACAGAGACTTCGAGTCTGTTTTCGTAAATCAGATACTCTATCTCAAGTTCAGACTTGCTACCAACCCTGCCGCTGTGCTCTATGGCATTGGTATAGGCCTCATCGACCGCCATTGACAGCTCAAAGATCTGGTCTTCAGCAAATCCCATTTTTCTGGCTATTACCTCGGTATTGTCTCTGATCACTCTCAGGTATCGCGGGTTTTTAAAACGAATAAAAACCTGCTCAGGTTGTGTAGTTTTTATTTTCATCTGTCCCCCCTTTGATAATAACCCTTTCTATAATTTACGCAAGTGCTCCCGCTTTAAGAGGACATCACGACTTGCAGCGCAGTGCACATAAAAAGTTCGACGCCGCGCCGACAAGCTATTTTGCTCTGGCGCAAACTGGCAGTGATTTGAATTTTGCATTGGTTGATTTTTTATGGTACAACTCAAATTATGAACACAAGACGATCATTTAATGCCATTATCGTTGTAACCTCCTTTACCGCGATGTTCTTCCTGGTTGCGGTCTGCCCGGCTTCTGCCCAGCAGAAATTTCCCGACTGGATGGATGAGGTGAAGTTCGATTCCAGCAGTCGTCAGGGCCTTAACGAGCCGGACATGCCAATCGACCCGGCAACCGGAAAGGCAGCTGAACAAAGACCGACACGCAAGGGCTTCCGGCCTGAACTGCCAGATTTCAGCAAAATGCGTGAAAAGGCCATCAAGATGGAGATGGAGCGCAAGCAGAAAGACGCCAACAGCCTTGAAGAATCTTACAGCATGTCGTTAAAGAATCTCGATCAGCTGAAAGAGGGAAAAAGCCGTCTGGAGCTTCTGCTGGCAGCGAATCCCGGCGAGAACGAACGCCTGCAGCTTCTTGAAGGACTGAAAGACATCGAAGACAAAATCAAGGCAAGCGAAGAACTCCAGGCACTCATCGGAAACGCCTCGGCCACACCCGGTCAGGCGATAGCCAGCCTGACCGCTGACCAGTTTGCGCGCGCAGCCAGACTACAGAAACAGATTTTCTCAGATAAAAACGGTGCCGCCGGCATAAAGTCACCGGCACCGCCTTCACAGGCGGCGGCACTTGCAGATGAAACCGAGTCCGACGAAGAAATTGCCGCACGGGCGGCGAAGCTGCGCCATCGCCCATACCGGCCGGGCCGCATAAAATCCTTTTATCGCGAATCGAAAGAGGCGCAGAAAAAAGCCGCCGAAGAAGGAAACGACGAGTGAACAGGTTTTACCTCAGACTGATTGTCGCTGCCACAGTATTGGCTGCACTCTTCGTATTGCCGCTCAAAGCGCAATATTCGGTTATTAAAGGCGATGAACCTAAAATCAGAGCTATTCTCTACTACAAAGACAACCCGCGGGCTCTGGTTTATTACAAGAACCAGCGTCATCATGTGATAGCTAAAATGCGCCTCGACGAAGAATGGTATATTGAAGAAATCAGGCGCGAAAGCATTCTTTTTAAAAAATCTTCGACACAGACCTTTGCCGAAATCTACATGAATGCCCCCAAACAGGCGCGACGCCATCTCGACTGGTCATTTTTCGGTCACCCGGTTGCCATGTGGGAAGCAATCGAACTTCTTGCGCATGGCTTCGGCTACCACGCAATAATGCACTTTCAGGCCGGCGGGCCGATAGTTCCCGGTCACCACGCCAGCAGTCTGAAGACTATGCTGCACAAGGTTATGCCACCACATCATCGTTTTGTCATCGACGGCCCGTTGCTTAAAATTCTGCCGGTTCACCCGTCAGGCGAAGCATGGACAGCAGTTCTCGAACGCATGAAAAAAAGTTCACCCGGACTGCTCACCCTGCGCTACCCCGGTCTGAACACGCCTGGCGTCATCAATTCGCGGGGCGACGACATTCAGTTCATTCTCAGAAAAATCTCGCTCGGCGGCAAGGTGCCGATTCAGTTTCCGCGCGATCTGCATTTTCCAGTCTACGCATCATTTCGTAACGTGCCTTTTGCCCAGATTCTCTCCAACATCGTTTATTTGAACCAGTGCATTCTCATCGAACGCGAAGAAGGACTCGAAGTAACGCCATGGCCACGCCAGATACTGCAACGCCGGCCATATGCCGATTATCCACTGATTCAGAGTATGCCGTCAGAGCCCCAGGAAGGCAGCGGCCCGACGCCACCGCCGATAATCATGGAGCATCTTCTCGATCACCCGTTCATACAGCAGAACATGGAATAAACGATGAACAGGCCTCTCCTTTCGCTGCAGAATTGCCAGACATACGACCAGGCCGGAGTCGATGTCGCAATCCGTCGTTTGCTTGAACCGCTCGGCAGTATCAGCAACTTTGTCAGACCAGGGCATAAGGTTTTGCTCAAGCCCAACATGCTCAGCTGCAAAGACCCCGGTCAGGCGGCAACCACTCATCCTGCCATCATAGAAGCTGTAGCAAAGCTCTGCGTTGAAGCTGGAGCTCAGGTTTTCATCGGTGACAGCCCGCCATCGATTTTCGGGCGCACGGAAGATTTCTGGAACCGCACCGGGTTCGCCACTGCTGCCGCCAACAGCGGTGCCAGGCTGCTATGTTTTGAGAACGATGACAAGCAACGGCTGAGTTTTGTCAGCAACGGCAGAGAGTTGGCAGTATATGCCACCCGGCACTGCTTCGATGTCGATCTCGTCATCAACCTGCCTAAAATGAAAACACACAATCTGACCCGCATTACCGGTGCGCTGAAAAACCTGTTCGGCCTGCTGCCCGGACTCGCCAAAGCACAGTGGCACAAAGCATTTCCGCGCCCCATCGACTTTTCCAACTTTATCGTCGATCTCGCACAACAGCTACCATGCCATCTGACCATCATGGATGGCATCGCAGCCATGGATGGCCAGGGTCCTTCCGGCGGCCGCGTGGTAAACCCCGGCGTCCTGCTGGCGGCAACTTCACCGGTCACTGTAGATATCGGCTTCTGCGCTGTCGTCGGGCTCGACCCGGCTGAAATTCCTATGCTGGCCCGCTGCCGCGAACTGGGCTGGGGGCCCGTGACCCTGCAACAGGTAGAAATGGCCGGCACACCGCTGGCCGAACTCAAATTCAGTGATTATCGGGTGCCCAAGCTTATTTCTACGTCATTCATTCCTGAGTGGCTGCTCAACTATGGCCGCAGACTGGCATGGGCCGGCCCGGCACTCCTGCCCAACCTCTGTATAAAATGTGGCCGCTGCCAGAAAATCTGCCCGGCTGACGCCATCGAAATCAGCGATAATGGCGCCACCTTCAACAAAGACCGCTGCATTTCATGTTTCTGCTGCATGGAAGTCTGCCCGGTAGATGCCATTGAAATGAAAACCAGCGTTCTGCTTGGCCTGATTTTTAAAATGCGCGGCCTCAAACGCAAACTGAGAAAGCGCAAAAATTGAAAGCCTTTATAAAAAAACTGTTCAACCCGCTTCTGGCCTGGCTGCTGGATTATCTCGCCCGCAGCTGCAGCAGCATGCCCCTTCCCCGCAAACAAAGACTGGCTCAGCTGCTGACTCTTTTTGCCTGGCGGCTGATCGGCCTGCGGCGGCGTGAAATCATTGCCAGCCTGCAGCTTCATCTTGAACTGACGCAGCCAGAGGCTGAAAAACTCGGCGAAAAAGTTTACCGGCATTTTCTGCTCAACGCTTTCGAAATGGCCGCGTTGGCCTACATCAGCCGTGAAGACCTGCTGGCCAGAATCAATATCGAAGGCCGCGAGCATCTCGACACAGCGATGGCACGCAACAACGGTGCAATAATAGTTTCCGGACACTTCGGCTTGTGGGAAATGATGCCGCATTGGCTGGCCGTGAACGGCTACCCGGTCTGCACGGTAGTCAGGCGCCAGAATAACCCGCACGTCGATGCCTGGATGGAAAACATGCGACGCCGGCTCGGTGGCAAAACAACCGACTCGGGTTTCGGCATCAGGGAAATTCTGCGTTCACTCAGGCGCGGTGAGATACTTGCGCTGATGGTCGATCAAGACAACGGCAAGCAGGGCATATTCGTGCCTTTCTTCAAGCGTTATGCCTCAGCTCCGACTGGCCCGGCACAGCTTTCGCTAAAAACCGGCGCACCCATCGTGCCCCTGTTCATGTTTCCAGATTACAACGGCCGGCATCTGTTCAAAATTTACCCACCTGTTTACCCCGAAGATTACTCAAACGATATCCTGGGCCAGCAACAGATCACCGCGTGCTATACCAGTCTACTCGAGAAACTTGTCAAACAGCAGCCGCAAGACTGGTTCTGGCTGCATCGCCGCTGGAAAACCCAGCCCGCCGACGCACCCGATAACCCATGGGCCCGCCTTGTCACCGACAATTGAATCTTTACAATGAAATTGAAGTTGTCTTTGACTTACGGCTTCAGAAAAGCTAAATATATACATACTACCAACTGGAGAAAATGCAGAATCGAAGAGCTTACGGGTTCTGCTACCAAGACATGAGCAAAATTTACCTCAGATCGTATCAGTGGCTGCTGCGGGCATTAGTCGAACTGCTCGACCTGTTTCCGCCACGTCGTATCGAAAGAGATGAATTTGCCCTGCGCAAGGGGATTCTGCCCGAAGACTATGAAGCACCGGCAGAAGGCACCTTCTGGATTCACGGCGCCTCGCTTGGCGAAGTGATTACCCTGCGCCCGTTTCTGCGGGAAATGGCGCAGCAGTATGGCAAAGACCGAATTGTCTGCACCGCGACGACACTCGACGGCCTGCGTCAGCTCAAGGTCGATGCTATCTGCGGCTTTGCAACCCTTCTGCCGATCGAGCTTCCCGCCTTCGTAATTCCGTTCATCGAAAGAATAAAGCCAAAGCTCATGCTGATAAGCGAAACCGAGATATGGCCGTTACTTCTTGACACTCTGGCTCGCAAGAATATACCTTACGGCATCATTAACGGCCGCATCAACGAAAAAACCGTGCGCCTCATGCGCATCGCCTGGCCGATGTTCGAGCCGGCGATAAGCAACCTGGCATTTGTGTTCCCCCAGGAGAAACAGTATCAACGCCGGTTCAGGGTGCTTGGTGTTAATGCGGCCAGGCAAAACACCCTCGGCTGCTTCAAATACGATATCGCCGAAGCGCTGCCAGATACCGCAAAAATTCGGGCTAAGGTCGGAATCGCGCCAGACCGACCGGTTCTGTTGTTTGGCAGCACACATCCTGGCGAAGAAGAACTGATTCTTGAAGCGCTTGCCCCTTTCTGGAACGAACTAAACGCCACAGTAGTAATCGCACCGCGCCACGTCAAGCGTGTCGAAGAGCTCGAAAGACTCTTCAAAAAGCGCAGACTTGCCTACCAGAAAGTTACAGAAAACCCGACACAAGCTGATAAAATATTGCTTGTCGATACAATGGGCGAACTGCGTAATTTTTATGCGATCGCGGCGCTGGCCTTTGTCGGCGGCAGTCTGATCAAACGCGGCGGACACAATCTGATGGAACCGGCTGCCTTTGCCAGACCAATCATCACCGGACCCAACACCTCCAATTTCCGCTACGAAATGATGGCTTTAAACCGCGCCCGTGCGGTAATCACCGTTAACAATTCGCACGAACTCAGCGAAACTATCCGTGAATGGCTGCACAATCACGACGCTTTTGCTGAATACGGCGTTCGCGCACGCCAGGTGCTCGATTCAATGTCAGGTGCCTGCCACCGCACGGTTAAAAGTCTGCAGAACATGAAACTGCTGCCGCCATGTCAGACACCGAAATAGTATTGCGTCTCAACGCCATGGGCGATATTCTGCTCACGCTTCCCACTTTGCACGCGATTGCTAAACGCGGCATCGACCTGCACATGGTCATTCACGGGCGCTGGGCCCAGCTTGGCGAATTTCTGCCGGCGAGCATTCATTACTACAATGGCACCGGAAGCCTGATCAAACTGGCCGGACAGCTTAAAAAACTACACGCACGAGCTGTATTCGACCTGCAGGGCAAGCTTTCGACAATTGCCCTGCGCTCGATGCTTAATGCACCAATAACCAGAGTTTATCAAAAACGCAATTTAGGCGAGCAGCTGCTGGCTATGCGCGGCAAATACCCGCTGCGCTTCTCCGATCAGCGCCCGGTCTGGCAGAAATACGGCGAAGTCTGCGGCGTGAATCTCGACAACCCTGACGCATCACTCAACTTGAGCGACGACTACCTCGATGCCTGTCGCAAAATACTGCAGGAACTCGGCCTACAGGAAAAGCAGTTCATTCTGCTGCATCCCGACGCCTCAAATCCAGGGAAAATAATTCCAGAAGCATTGCTGGCAGCCCTACAGGACGGCATGCCGCAAATCACCGCCCTGATCGGCACCAGCACTGACGTGCTGCCTTCCGGCATCAACAGCCTTGATCTGCGCAATCATTTCTCGCTCTATCATCTGCCAGGAATTATACATCTGGCAACAGCGGTCGTGTCTTCTGATTCCGGGCCGATGCATCTGGCACGCGCGGTTGGCACGCCTCTGGTCGCTCTGTTCTTTCAGACCTGCCCATCGCTTGGCTTTGCCCCGATACCGGCCGATAACGTCATGGTGCTTTCAGAGCCCATGCCGTGCAAGCCATGCAGCCTGCATGGCCAGAACTTTGCATGCCCCGAAGGGCATTTTGCCTGCCGCAACGTCGAGATACCCGGCACCGTCGCTAAAATTGCGCGGTTTTTTAAGAACTTTATATGAGAACCATCTTTATCGGCCTTAACTGGCTTGGCGACATCCTGATGTCGGCACCGGCAATATTAGCTGTGCCCGGCGAAGTTCATGTCGTTACTCGCCCGCATCTGGCCGAAGTCTACCAGTTGCTGCCAGGAAGCCTCAGCATTCACCCGGTAGATACCAAAGCCGCGTTTTTAGAGGTTCTCAATGCTCTCAAACCCTTGCGCAAACTCGCGGCCGAAAATGTGATCGCCCTGCCCGACTCATGGCGGGCGGCAATACTGGCCAGAGCCTGCGCCGGAAAAGAGAGCACCGGTTTTGCCAATCAGATGCGCAGCCTGTTGCTTAACCAGGCCATCGACAAACCTCACAATTTCAAACAGATGCATGAGTCAGACCTGCATTTCATGCTGGTAAAAGCAGCAGGGCTGGCCAGTGAAAAGCCGGCGCTGCCATTATACAAGCCAGAAGCAGAGCAACTCCAGCAGGTTCTGGCTCGATTCGGGCTCGGCGAGCAACAAACTTACATGGTGCTGGCACCAGGCGCCGCTTTTGGCTCGGCCAAGCGCTGGCAGCCCGAAAAATTCGCCGAGCTGGCCAGCCTTATTTCAGGCGCTTATGAGGTGCCGGTAGTGTTAACCGCCGGTAGTAATGAAACAGAGCTAACCCGACAAATCTGCGAAGAGGCCCGCGGAAAACTGGTCGATACTGCCGGTCAGACCAGCCTGAGCGAACTCGCCTGCCTGCTGTCTGGTGCCAGAGCACTGGTCTGTAATGATTCAGGCACCATGCATCTCGGTGCTCTGTGCGGCACACCAACTGTCGTGCCGGTCGGCCCGACCGACATGACGCGAACCGGTCCGCTGAACCCCGGATTTGTTGCGGTCAGTACCGATATCTGCCCACAAGCTCCCTGTAGGCAACGCATCTGTCCGCGGCAAGATCATATCTGCATGCAGAACATCAGTGCCATGGCCGTCTTTGCTGAACTGCAGTTACTGCTTGGCGACAACCATGTCTGAGCTGCGCTTTCTGGTATCGCGCACCGACCGCGCCGGCGACCTGATTCTCACTTTGCCGATGTTTCGCGAACTGCGAAAAAACTTTGCTAACGCGCATATTGTCGCGCACGTTCGCTCTTATACCGCACCGATGCTTAAATTATGCCCGGAAATCGATGAAATAGTGATCGACGACGATTACCCGCCCGGCATTTTTTCTTTGCCACTGACAAAGGCTTTTAAAAAAATGGCCATCGATCATTGCTTCATGGTTCATCCGGCCGGCCGGGCGATTCTTAGCGCCTGGCGCGCCGGAATTGGCCGCCGCAGCGGCCGTGCTTCCAACATCTGGCAGCTGTTGTTAAATGACCGGCATGTGCAGAAGCGTTCGCGCAACGAGAAACACGAGTTCTGCTACAATCTCGACCTGCTGACAGGAACAGTTGCCAACATCGACTACACGCCCTACCATTTCAGACTTACAGAATCCCAGAAATCGGCAGGAGCCAAGGTGATTGCGGCACTCGGCCGGCAGCGACCGGTTATCATTCATCCCGGTCACGGTGGATCAGCCCACAACATCAGCACTGAACGCTATGCCAGTCTGGCAAAAATGCTGCTCGAGCATGACCTGCCGGTACTGATCAGCCTTGGGCCGGGCGAAAAACAACTCAAAATCTATTTTGAGTCGTTGCAGAGTAAAAATCTCAATTTTTTGTGCGATATCCCCGATCTGGCCGGCCTGGCCGAAGTTTTTTCGGCCTGTTCTGCCTTTGTCGGCGGTTCGACCGGCCCCCTGCATCTGGCAGCGGCACTGCAGTTGCCGACAGCAGCCTTTTTCCCGCCGGTGGCGGCGATGACTCCCACACGTTGGGGCCCGGTCGGCAATCGCAGTCTTGTTACCAGGCCCGATCTGGGTTATTGTAATGGCAGGTGCGATAACTGCGCCAATAAAGGCTGCATGGCCAGCATAGCACTTGAACCGGTCGTGGAATGGCTTTTAAGGGAGCTGCAAACTTGAATACTCTGATAATAATCAACGAAGAACTGACAATACCGGCCGACCAGCTGGAAGTCAGTGCCGTACGCTCGTCTGGCCCGGGCGGTCAGAATGTAAACAAGGTAGCGACCTGCATAGAATTGCGTTTCAACCCCGAGCGCTGCCCACAGCTCGCCACCATGGTGGTCAACCGCCTGCTGGCTCTGGCCGGAAACCGTACTGATTCAGAAAATACCATCATCATCACCAGCCAGAAATATCGTGAGCAGTCACGTAATCTTGACGACGCCTGCGAAAAGCTGCGCCAGCTCATACTCAAGGCGCTGGTGCCACCCAAACCCCGCAAGCCAACCCGCCCAACCCGTGCTTCGGTACAAAGACGCATCACCAAAAAACGCCAGAACAGCGAAAAAAAGTCGCATCGCCGGCCGAACAGCTGGTCAGACGACGACTGACAACCCTGCGAAAATTAAGTAAGCCATGGCAGGTTATCAGCCGATGATTAGCAGTAATGAAACTTCTCAAAAAACTCATGCTGCTTCTGACATTATTAGTCTGCGCCGTCACTTTTTCCGGCTGCACAGACAAATTCTTCTTTCCTGCAGCGCATTTTACAGTTGTGTCGGTAACGCCAGACAAATTGCGACTCCCCAAAAAAGCTGAAACAACAACAGAAGAAGGTGCCGAAGAAAGCTCAGAAGAAGACGATGTTATCTTGCCTTCGACTTCTATCAGTTTGCTCTCTGACTCCAGCGTTCCGGCGAATCTCGTTTCATTTTCAATTACCTATACTACACGACTTGGAGATCCGATCCCGTCGGTTGAAGTGCCCGAAACTCCATATAATTTACAACTTGCAGCTGCAGCAACGACAGAAATACCTATGAACCCTTATACAAGCAGGCTATTCAACCTGCTTGAACTGACCAGAGCAGACATATCACCGGTAAATGCCAAAATGATACTTACGGTTAAAGATATCAACGGCAATAAAATTCAGGTTGAAGCACACTGTCTGTGCTATGCACGCTGGGATGAATTCGACACAGGCGGCTAAACACAGCAAAAAATCTTATAGCAAAGGGGTCGTCTCCGTTATGAGACGACCCCTTTTATAAATCCGTTATGTCAGCTGATTATTTGGGATTGACTTTGTTTCTAAGCTTATCCATCTGTTGGAAGGCATCCTGAGTGCGCGCATCGCTTTCGCCGAATTCATATTTAAGGTTCTGATATCGCAGGAACAGGCGATAAATGTCGTTTTCATCCACCCTGGGTTCCCATTCTGCGTCGGCCCATTCAGCCTTTTTAAGTGCGACATTGAATTTATAGGGTCTGGCCATATCTGATTCAGCGTCACAGTGGGTAGCGAAGCCCGAGCGAACGACCATACCGCGTTTTGTTTTGCGGCTTCTGGCTTCAACAGCGCCTTCGGTTACTGACAGAGAGGTGCGCCGGCGCGAACCGACTGCAATCTCAAATTCGGTTCCCCTGATTCCGGCCACCAGAGTTGGTGTTTCGATTTTGAATTCAGTTCCGCGTTTGGTGAATTTGTACCAGGTTTTACCTTTGAAAACCTTGATGCTGAGGGGCTGTACTTCAACGAGCGTGCGTTCTTTGATGCGCATCAGCGTACCATCGCCATATACCAGCGTGGCCTTCGATTCTCGCAGCGTCTCAAGAAGATCGCCGGCATAAAGATCGACCGACTGCGTGATGACATCTGTTTTTGCGCTGCCAACGCGGGTCAGCTTCACCTGACCGCTTATGATCTCAAGCCTGGCATCGAGAGCCACCAGCGTGCTGGTTTCAGCCCAGGCAGTAGTAAAACACATGATAAAACATACAAACAGGAAGCACAGCTTGGTGCGGTTCATCGTATAAAGCCTCCTTGACCACGGGGGTCGAATTACCGAAGTTTCCTAAATTATAAGAATGCCCTGCCAAGGTGTCAATGGCAGTACCCGCAAATTATTTAACGGCGGGTTGTTCAGCCTGTCGCTTCTCGACGTATTCCGCAAAAATACTGGTCAATTCACCAATAGCGGCATTAAGGTCATCGTTAATTACAGTATAGCGGTAATGATCGCGATAATCAAGTTCCTTGCGGGCATTTTCAAGGCGATGCCTGAGAGAATGCTCGCTGTCCATGTTGCGCTTGCGAATACGGCTTTCAAGTGCATCGAAAGTCGGCGGTAAAATGAAAATCATGATAGATTCGGGAAATTTTTCGCGAATCTTCATGGCGCCCTGTACATCGATATTCAATATCACATGCCGACCAGCATCGAGGTTATCGACGAGGAACTGGCGGGGAGTTCCGTAATAGTTGCCGTGTACAAAAGCCCATTCAGCAAACTCATCACGTTCTATGGCTTTTTCGAACTCTTCGGCGGCACAGAAAAAGTATTCCTGGCCGTTGGTTTCACCACCGCGCGGGGCGCGTGAAGTGGTAGATATCGAGTAAACGACGTCGGGCGCGAAGCGGTTGACTATAGCATTGCACAGCACAGTCTTGCCGACGCCGGAAGGCCCGGAAACAATGAAAAGATAGCCCTTTCGGGTAATTTGTGATGAATTCATCGCCTTATTATTTTTTTCGGGAAATCAGTGACAGACCAGTCATGGCCGCCGGTTTTTCGATACCAAGAAGTTCGAGCACGGTGGGCGCGATATCGCAGAGACGTCCTTCAGGTCTGAGTTCATAGGATGCCCGCGACAGAATGCAGCAGGGTACTGGATTAACCGTGTGCTCGGTAAAAGGTTCACCAGTTTCCTTATCGACCATCTGTTCGGCATTGCCGTGATCAGCGGTGATAATGCAGTCATAGCCCTTTTCGTAAGCGACTGGAATCGCCTTCGACAGCACGCAGTCAACCGTGCTGACAGCTTTCATGGCTGCTTCCATTATACCGGTATGCCCGACCATATCGCAGTTGGCAAAATTAACCATTATGAAACCATATTTTTCGGAACGCAGTTTTTCGACAAGGAATTCACCCACTTCAAAAGCCGACATTTCAGGCTTGAGATCGTAGGTCTTGACCTTGGGGCTTGCTACCATGTGTCTGTCTTCGAGCGCGAAAGGCGGTTCATAACCGCCGTTGGTGAAATAGGTTACGTGCGCGTATTTTTCGGTTTCGGCGAGGCGCAGCTGAGGGATCTTGTTGTCGGCCAGCAGCGAGCCGAGAACACTGTCAAGGTGCTGCGGCGCGAATACCGCCGGAAATTTGAATTCGTCAGCGTAGTGCGTAAAGCTGAGATAATCGACATGCATTTCCTTGCGCTTGAATTCTTCGAATACCGGCAGGGTAAACACCTTGCTGATCTGGCGCATGCGATCTGCCCTGAAATTGAAGGCAAGAATGGTATCGCCATCATTTATGGTAGCGACAGGGTCGCCATTGGTTTCGATTACCACCGGCACCACGAATTCGTCGGTCACATTAACCTTGTAAGAAGCTTCCATGGCGAGAACCGGGTCGGTCGCGCGGTTGCCAACTCCGTGTACGAGAGCCAGATAAGCCTTTTCGACTCTTTCCCAGCGGTTGTCGCGATCCATGGCGTAATAACGCCCGGAAATGGTGGCGATCTGCCCGACACCGGCCTCTCGTGTGCGCTCGACGAGATCTCTGATAAAATGTACACCGCTGGTCGGAGAGGTGTCGCGGCCATCGGTAAATGCGTGAATAAACACTTTGCTGAGCTCATGCTCTTTGGCGAGCTTTAAGATAGCGCTGATATGGTTGATATGGCTGTGAACGCCACCGTCGGAAACCAGGCCGTAGAGATGCAGCGCCTTGCCCGACTTTTTGAGACGCGCAAAGGCATCGAGCATGGTCTTGTTCTCGAAAAAAGAGCCGTCCTCAATCGCAAGATTGATGCGGGTGATATCCTGGTAGACGATTCGGCCGGCGCCTATGTTGAGGTGGCCGACTTCAGAATTGCCCATCTGGCCTTCGGGCAGGCCGACATCGAGACCTGAGGCGCCAAGTCGCGTAAATGGACGTTCTTCGAACAGCTTGTTGATGAATTCAGGATTAGCTGCATGAATAGCGTTGCCTTCAGCGGTTTCTGAGAGGCCAAAGCCATCGAGAATGATCAGCAGAACTTTTGATTTTGATTCCATATTTCAAACCTTGCTAAAAATTGAAAATACCTCAGGTTTGGCGGATTATAACCGCGTTGCCATGAATATGTCAAATTTTAGCAGGCAAAGGCTTTATCAGCGCCATTTGCGTTGACTTTCACACGCGGCTCTGGTAAAAAACTGTCTATGATCATCGCAGGACTTGGAAATCCCGGAAGAGAATACGAAAACACCAGACACAACGCCGGCTTCTGGGCTGCTGACGCTATTGCCGACAAATTCCATGTTGCGATGAACATGCGACAACACCAGGCTTTATGCGGTCAGTTGCTCATGCATGGTCAGCAACATATTCTGGTAAAGCCGCAAACATATATGAACCTTTCCGGCGAAGCTGTTGCCGGCGTGATGATCGACAATGATACCCCCCCTGAGGAACTGCTGGTGGTTATAGATGATATAAACCTGCCGGCCGGGCGCATCAGAATGCGGGCCAGCGGCAGCGACGGCGGTCATAACGGCCTGAAATCAATTATCAGTCACATTGGTCGCAACTTCTGGCGACTGCGTATCGGAGTCGGACAACCGCTGAAAGAAGACGAGAGTTCGCATGACAAGTTGGTATCGCACGTCCTTGGCACTGTCAACGCAGAAGAAATGGCAGTTTTTCGCCTGGTTCTCGCAGAAATTCCTGAAATAGCGGCACTCTGGTTGCTTGGCATGGGTAACAAGGCAATGACCAGTTACAATGGCATGAATTTTCTTCAGCCTGAGCCGCCATCTGATTGATGTGTGCGCGAGTGTGCAGCGTAATTTTACCTGTTATAATCTGTTCGATATAAATTGCAGCTATTGCATTATGTATCGGGCTGCTTTATAATGGCACTGATTTGTAACTGAAGAGGTTGCTGATGGAAGATGTTACCACCCTGACCAAAATACAGCTCGACGCTCTCAGAGAGGTCGGCAACATCGGTTCTGGTAATGCCGCCAGTGCGCTGGCGCAATTTCTTAACCGCAAAATCGACATGGCAGTGCCAAGCGCTACCATACTTGAATTCAAAGATATCCCGGCACTGCTGGGTGGTCCTGCCACTCAGGTCATGGGCATATTTCTGAAGGTTCTCGGCGAAATTTCCGGGCGATTTCTCCTTCTCATCCCGGAGAAAACCGCAATTAAGCTGCTTAAGACTCTCATTCCCGGATGCGAAATTGACAACCCGCTTAATATGTCAGAACTGGAAAGTTCCTGCATGCGCGAAGTCGGCAATATCCTGGCTGGAGCCTTTTTGAATGCCCTTTCAACCTTGGCACAGACGCCAATGCTCAACTCTCTGCCATCGATGACCTACGATATGGCAGGAGCCATGATCGACAGTGTGGTCGCCGACATGACCGCAGTGAGCGACAAGGTCTTGATGATCGAAACATCGTTTATCGAAAGCGAAGAAGACTTGAGAATACACATTTTTCTGCTGCCTGAACCCAAGTCTCTCACTCTATTGCTGCAGAAGATCGGAGTCGTCTAAGACATGTCTGTCGTCATTCCGGTTGGCATGGGCGAACTCAAAGTTGCCAGAAGCCCAGAAACCCTGGCGGTTTATGGCATCGGCTCATGCGTGATTGTCTCTCTCTACGACACCAAAAGCAGGGTCGGGGGAATAGCACATATCATGCTGCCTGATTCAAGTGGTATCGACAAAGAGCGCCTGAACCCGAATAAGTTTGCAGACACTGCGATTCCGGCTCTATACAATGCGATTAAAGCTGAAGATGGCGTGTTCAAAGCAAATCTGCATGCAAAGATCGTTGGTGGCTCAGAAATGTTCCCGCCAACAGAAGATTTCGAAAACACTATCGGCCGCGACAATACCGTGGCAGTAAAAAAAGCTCTTAAAAAGATGGGATTCCCGATTGTCGCAGAAGATACCGGTGGCAAACGCGGGCGCTCGATTGAATTTGATCTGGAAACTGGCCTTGTCAGGCTGTCAATCCTAGGCGAAGAGATGAGAGAACTGTAAATGACCCGATTATCGCTGCTCATGGGCTTGTTCATGGCTGTTACCGTTACCGGCATAGTTGTGCTGATGGCGATAATGGGCAATGTTAACTCAGGAACAATGATTTATCGCGGCTGTGTGATATTTTTCATTTTTGGAACGCTTGGTACGATACTCGGCAGCTTTCTCGAAGTTCTGCTGCTGCCCGGCACCACCGAAAAGGAAAGCGAAAAACTGAAACAGGAAATGATGCTCGAAGACACCGATCTGCAGGCTGAGCTCGGCGATCTTCTCGACGATAACAATAACCCCAGGCACAGGACGGAAAACTATGGCACCCCTACCGATGAAGCCGGACAGAAAGCACAGGCAAGGTCTTACGACAGCGGAATGACCTCGCAGGGTGACTCGGCCGCGGTTTCATAAGGCAGCCAGACACGGAGGGATGATGTGAACAAAGAACTTCTGGTAGGAAAAGAATCGCAGGAAATTACTGACCCAAAACTGAAGGCCCGCCTTCAGGACGAAGAGGACCAGCAACTCTGGGAACAGTATAAGACCAATCACGATCAGCGCATCAAAGACGCGCTGATCATGAAGTATGCATCCTTCGTTAAATACGTGGCCGGGCGCATTGCAGTCAATCTGCCCAGCAACGTCGAATTCGACGACCTCGTCAGCTATGGCATTCTTGGCCTTATCGACGCCATCGACAAGTATGATTCTGACCGCAATGTCAAATTCAAAACCTACGCCAAAACCCGTATTCGCGGCGCAATATTTGATGAACTGCGCGTTCTCGACTGGACACCAAGATCGATCCGCCAGAAAGCCCGCAAGCTGGAAAAGGCCTACGCCAAACTAGAAGGCAAACTCGGCCGCGATGCACGCGACGAAGAAGTTGCCGAATATCTCAACATCGATATTTCAGAGCTGCACAAACTTTTTGACGAAACCAAAAAGTCTCTGCTGCTCTCTCTCGATGAAATCTTTTATGACGACGAAGAAGGCTCTTCACGCTTCGACTTCATCGAAGACCAGAAAAGCGACAATCCCCAGACCAAAATCGAAGAAGCAGAAGCCAAAAAGATTCTGGCTGACGCTATTTCCAAACTCTCTGACCGTGAGCGCATGGTCATAACCCTGTATTACTACGAAGAACTTACATCCAAGGAAATTGGCAAGATCCTTGGAGTTTCCGATTCCCGAGTTTCTCAGCTGCATACCAAAGCAATACTGCGTCTGCGTGGTCGCCTCAGCCGCATCAAGGAAGCCTTGATGGCAAGCTGATTTCCAGAGCAACAAAAACGCGGCGCCTTCAATATAGCAAGGCGCCGCGTTTTTATTATGCCAAAGTCGCTGCCAGGAAACGAAGCCCTGGCATAAAACAAAACGGGCCATCGCTGTCGCGATGACCCGTTTTGTTTGCCACCCTGTTTCTCAGGTGTGTTTTACTTCTTCTACCCCTTCGTCGAGGTCTATCACCACTGTAGCCGCGCCGTTGTCGGCGCCTTCGATCTTGAACTGCTTGATCAGCTCGCGCAGTTCTGTGGCATTGGCGGCAAGCTTTTTAAACTTGTCATCACTTTCGAGGGTGTCGAGTTTTACGGCGATATCATCGGAAAGGGTTTTGGCCTTGGCCAGGGTTACCCTGAACTTTTTGAGCAACTCATTAAGAGCCGCTGCCAGCTCTTTAAGATTATCATTGCGACGCAGGCTGACTTCGAAAGTAAGGTCGCCCTCGCTTATTCTCTTGATACTCTGTTCCAGCTTGTAAGCGGGACCGGCCGTCTGATGCGAATACATGACGCTGACAATGAAAACGATAATCACATTAACAAAAATCAGCACTACCAGGCGCGGCCAGAACTCGGCGACGAAGTCTTGTAAAACAAGAGTCAAACTGCGTACTTCGCCCACTGTTTTGGTGGTATTCACAAAATAAGAACCAAGTACGTATATGTTGCAGGCAGTGATGACCGCAACCAGAAAGGTCAGAAGCAGAATAGTTCCGGCAAATCTGCTCTGCATGTCTTTTGCAATAAAATAATTCTTACGCTGGCTCAAAGCTCAAACCCTCCTGAGGGGCAAATATCTACAGACTGTGTCTATCTTACTAACTGCCTGTTTTTTTGTCAATGTAATACAAACCTGAATTATAAAGATTCGCCAACATCAGGTAAAAAAACAGGCAATCTCTGCCGAGTTGACTAACATGAAAAAGCGCATATACAAATTTCTGCCGGTATTGTTACTGGCTCTCATGGCTTCCGGATGCGAAAGCAGTGGCAGCAAAAACCCGACAACAGCCGATACTGGCTACTACCAGACTGGTATCGCCTCGTGGTATGGCGCCGAATATCAGGGTAAGCCGACGGCCTCCGGCGAACCTTTCGACAGGAAGGCCATGACGGCGGCTCATAAGGAACTGCCTTTCGGCACCTGGGTTCAGGTCTATAACCTGGAAAACGGTTACAAGGTCAGGGTGCGTATCAATGACCGCGGGCCATTTGTGGAAGGGCGTATCATCGATCTTTCAGAAAAAGCGGCCGACGAACTTGGCATGAAAATAGCCGGCCTGGCGCAGGTCGGCATTGACATCGTTTCGGGGCCGTGACGGCTCAGAGCGGGTCTTCTTCGTCGCCTTTGGCAGTATAGCGCTGGTTTTCGTAGATTGCCCAGCCAGTCATGCGACCGCTCTTGCCTTTGTATGGGGCATAAACATGGCCACCGCGATGGTCATACTTATACTGGCCATAAAACTGCACAAGACGACCAACATCAAACTTGATGGTCTCTGAACCTGTTACGTTATAAGTAAAATCAAACTCAGCCAGGTTGTCGCGGGTTTTAATACGACAACTGACGCTATCGGTAGCAACCAGCGGGTAAACCTGCACGATATTGCCGCCATCACGCACTTCTGCGTCAGGCAGCTTCTGTTCGAACGCATCGGCTACGGTCAGATCCTGGCTGAAATAGTTGGCCAGGATAAAAATAGTGAAAACTACTATTGGTATGGCAACGAGAATGGCTTTGTCCTGCCATGTCAATTCTGGTGGTCGTTTGCTCACAGATCATGACTCCCTGTGTATTTGCATGTTTTGAAAAACAATAGCACAAGTCGCAGTCGGCGTCCATCGCCAAAGATATTTTTTTTCCTGCTAAACAATCGCTGCTCATATGTCGATTCTTGTACTACGGCATAAACGAAGGAATTCATGGACGAGTTCCGACAAACCAAAATTTTCGAAACGCCGGAACTGCAAGGAGCGCAACGTGTGGAATAATCTAAGGGCAAGACATTATTCGGTTCTGATACTGTTAGCTATTGTGGCTCTCGAAACTTCTGCCATCGCTATCGACAAGTTCATCAACCGCGAAAGCGAAACGGCATTCAGTATCGAAAGCCCGTTCCAGAACAATGCATTCATCGAAAGCTTCAAAACCGCTGAAGCCAGCAATGCTGTTTCTGTCAAGATCAGCAGCACAAAAAGATCCACACCTGCTGTTGCTGCTACCATCGCCAGTGTTCCGGCAAAGAACACTGTTACGGCCCAGACCGTTCCCGAAGTCAAAACCCGGTCGGTATCTGCCGAATTCGTGGCAGCCGGCAACGAAAAAGACAGCTTCGACCGCTACATTGAATACTCGGTTCAGGCCGGCGACTCTCTCTACAATATCGCCGCCCAGTTTGGTTCAGCTGCTGACCTTATCAAAAAAGCGAACAGTCTCGAAGACAAACACGTAATAAAAGCCGGCCAGACCCTCAAGGTCCCCCTTCCCGCCAGTGAAATGGTTTACACCGTGCGACCCGGTGATTCACTCTCAAAAATCGCCAGTCGCTTCCGTATACCTCTCAAATCATTGATTGAAGAGAATAATCTCAAATCTCATATGCTCATGGCCGAACAGCAGATCAGAATTCCGGTCAAAGGCATCAAATCAGGCCTCAAAATGATCAAGGAAAATAACCTGTCAGCAGAAGCTCCTGCCAAGCTTGAACTGATAAAGGAAAACAAGTTTCAACTCATACCTGAAAAGAAACTTGCAATGGTTGGTGTCGAGAAACTCCAGATGGCGCAAGCTCCAGCCAGCAAAGGCAAGATCGACTTCAGCGAAAAAGATCTTCTCACGCCTCCTCCGGTTGTCAGCAGCAGAGTCGTCAGCAACATCAAACCCTCAGCAGAAGTTGCTGCTGCGCCGACTGCGACCAGGGAAAACGAAAAGCCGGTGACAGCTGCCATCGTCGCAAAAGCCAGCGAGGCTGTAGAAACAACTGCCAGCGAAAACAAACCTGTTACCCATAAAGTAGCCAAGGGCGACAGCCTGCTCAAGATCGCGCACCGCTATAATACCACCGTAGCCCAGATTCAGCAGGATAACAGCCTTAACGGCACCATGGTAAAAGTCGGCGAAGAAATTAAAGTCACCCCGAACAAAAAACTTTATCGCCTGGTTAAAACCGAAAGGACTGCGCCTGAAAAGAAGATAACCGTGGTAAAACACAAGGTCGTCTCAGGCGAATCCCTCTCACTCATCGCCAGAAAATATCAGACCACTATCAGCGCGATCGTTGCCGAAAACAACATGAGCAACACCGTGGTAATGGCTGGCCAGACTCTCAAGGTTCCCACTCAGGGCCGCTATAAAGTCGCTCAGAGCAGCAGCAAAGCAGTTCTTGCTTCCTGGAAAATGCCAGTGCGCGGCCGCCTGTCAGATAAATATGGCTGGCGCAAGCATCCGGTATATCGCAAACGTCTTTTTCACGCAGGCATCGACATAGCTGCTCCCAAGGGAACTCCAATCGCAGCCGTTCAGAGTGGCAAGGTAATCTATGCCGGTCGTCGGGCTGGCTACGGAAACCTCGTAATAATAAGCCATCCCAACGGCATGTCTACCCGCTACGCACACTGCAGCAGCATTCTGGTCAAAAAGGGTCAGAATGTAAGAGCTGGTCAGTTACTCGCAAAAGTTGGCGCTACTGGCGTTGCAACCGGCAATCACCTGCACTTTGAAGTAAGAAAGAATGGCAAAACCCAGAACCCGCTCACCTACCTCAACTAGTCACAGGAAAGTGTTCTTGAAAAAAATTCAGACATAATGAAATATTCCGCCAGAAAAAGTCTACTGATTCTGGCGGTTTTTCTGCTCTTAACCGGAAGCGGATTTACCGCCGGCGCCAGCGAAGAGAGAACCGGACGATACACCGACAACAGGTTACGTCCGGGTTCGTCGTCATCGGCAGATGCTGGCTACTTCAACCCGCTTGCCATTCCCGAGCTGCAACCGCCGCCTGAAAGACCGGTCATCGCAGTCGATACAGGCGTTACTACAGCAGCTGATCCACGCTTTGGAGCAGTCACCAACCCGCATCGCGAAATATTCGTTCCTGCCTCAGAAACACGGCCACCGGCGCCAGCAATGAGTATTCCGGTGCTCGACAAACGTGAAGCCAACCGCTACGATCTTAACGAGTGGGAAGAAAAGCGTGTATTCAGCTCCAACCTCTATACCGACTCGAGTTTCTACGTAACCAGGGTCGATGGTGACGAACAACTTTCTGCGCGAGATCAGGGCGAGTTTTATGAAACCAATTATCGTTACGAACTCTTATCGACAAGGCAGAACGGTGATTCGCTCGAGGTAATTCTTGATACTACCTACAGCAACGACCGCCGCCCTTATCGTCACGGCTTTCTGGTCAATCAGGCAAGTATCGATTCGCGCACGCGAAGGTCGCGGCTGGTGCTCGGCCACTCTTTCCCAGAGATGTCTGAATATTCGATGACCCAGAGCGTTCTTGGCTTTTATGGGGTGCAGAAATTCGACTATACCAGCGTCAGCGGTTTCAGTGGTTACTACGCCAATGAGCGCGAAGATCTCGACAACCCCCGCTATATTGCTGGTCTCAGGCTCGAGCACGCACGTGACGCTTCATTCAAAGTTGGCTTCAACGTCGTCGGCACCGAAGATGGCCGCGACAATGCCGCGGCTTCTGATGAGCTGCCAAGCATGACAAACCGGGTATACTCGGTCGATATCAATATGCGACCGACCGAAAACATTTTTTTGAACGCTGAGCTGGCGCAGAGCGACACCAACTTCGACAAACGCGACGGCCCGGGCGAACAAAAGGGTGATGCTTACCGGTTCAAGACTGGTTACGAACGCGAAAACTACAATATCGAAGCCGGCTTTGAGCAGGGCGATACCAGTTTTATTTCGCCGCTGGGCATGACCCCACGCGATGAGCGCGCTTATTTTGCGCGGTTTTATTACGAACTCAACCGCTATATCAGCACCCGCCTCAGTCAGCGCATTGCCCGCGACAACCTCGCCAACTACCAGCGTTCAACCATTTATCGTGAGCAACCCGAAATGCAGGTAACCGTTCGCCCGAGCGAATACTACAAAGATCTGCGGGTCGATTTTTACTACCAGCCCCTGCATGAATATTCAGAAACCAAAGGCTTCATGGATCGCTACCGCGATCTGCTGTGGATCGAAATGAACCAGCGCGCCGGCCAGTTTGCCTATTACCTCGGACTGACACAGACCATCGACAAAGACGATATCAACGTTCTCAACGATCGTGACATACAGCGTTACGATTTTACCCTGACCTGGGAATACAGCCGGCAGCAAAAAGTATACAGCTCGTATTCGCTCGAAAAACTCAGCTATAAAAGAGCTGGCGGCATGGATGAGACGACCTGGATCGGCTTTGGCGGCAGTTCTCGTTTTCATGACAATATTCTGATCAGTATCGATTATCTGCGCGAAAACGTCGATCCGATCACGACCAGTTCTAATCACGACCGCCTGAATCTTTCACTGACACGTGAATACAGCACTACTGCCCGCTTGATTCTAGATCTTGAGGGCAACCGCAGCACTTATGAGAACAACATTGGCGAAGTCAACGACTATACCGCCAGGTTAAGGTATCTGAAGGCATTCTAATGAATATGAAAAGATTAACATTCATTTTGCTTCTGACAGTTGCGTTCCTCGGCATGGGCACGTCGCTTCACGCCGGCGCAAAAGGCGTAATGCCAAACACTCTTGCCGGCCACAGTTTTGTCAAAGACCAGTTGACTGTAATGATGGTCGATGGCCCCTGTTTTCATCGCAGCATGCATGATGCAAACTGGCAGCCGATCGAACAGGGTCAGAGCCTTCGCCATAACGACTCGGTTCGCACCGGTTCGCACGGTTACATGATACTTGCCTGGGCCGCCGGCAACATGGTTATGGTTAAACCATCATCCGGCATCAGAGTAAGCATGCAGCCACAGGCAATTCCACCGCTTTCGTTGCAACTGCACCGCGCCGAAGTGATGCTGTCGGCACGCGATTCTGGTCTCATCGAGATCACCGGCCGCCACGGCGTTCTGATGGTAAATCACGGCGAAAGCAGTTTTATCAGCAACCCCGAGCATGAGATCATCAGAGCGGTTAAAGGTCAGGCCGCGTTCAGGTTGACTGGTGATGCCGAACCAACCATGATTCCTGAGAGCTACAGCCTCAAGATAAATGCCGACGGCAGCGCAATGCCTCTCGCCATGTTCAATTCTCAGTCAGAATACGATTCGTTCAGACGTTTCGACAGTTGGTTGCGCCGTTTCGCCAGCATTCACCACCAGGTAAGCCGCGAAATAGAATACAACATAGATTCAGTTCGCATTAACGACAGTTATCTAAGTAATCTTGGCAAAGATGAAAACGGTTTTTACATAATCAGCAGCAGAGACGGTCGAATCCCAGCCAGTCTGCACCTGCAGCTCAAGATCACGCCCTATCCAAAACCTGAAGACCGCTTCGAGTTATATCTCGGCAAGGATCTTGTCTACGCACTGCGCGAAGGGCGTGACGGCTACCACGAAGTAAACTTCGCGCCACCTTCTATGCCTGATGTTCTGCTCAGCGTGCAGACAGTTGATTCGCTAGACCGCCGGATAAGCATTTTTAAAGCAGGTCTTTCGCTTGAAAACAAACGAATCAGGGAAGCAAAAGCCCGCCAGTTCTGCAAGAACCTCAGCGATGCTTTCAGCCGACGCGATCATATCGCGCTGCGCACCAGCGTATCGCGAGATTATCGTGACTGGCAGGGCAACACCTGGTTCGACTTTGTTAACATGTCAGAAGACACACTGCGAAGCTACCGCGACGTCAGACTGACTCTGCACCCGTTCAGGTTTGAGGTTCGCGATGGAAACACCCTCGTGCATCTCAATTACCGGATGTCGGCGCTCACAGCTGACTGGAACTTCAGATACGAAGACCGTGGCAGCGAAGTTATCACGCTGCGGCCTGAAGACGGCGAGATGCGTCTCTTCTCGAAGACCGCCGGAATGTTTTTCAATCGCCTCAAGGTGGCAGTCGATCTGCGTCAGGGCATCATTCGCGGCAGAATCACCGATGAGCGCACAAAAAGACCAGTATCAGGTGTCAGCGTAACGGTACGCAACACCAGCTACCAGACAACGACCGATTCTATGGGCGAATACGTGATCTACAACCTGAACCCGGGAACCTACGATCTGCGCTTTCACAAGAACGGTTATGGCGAGCTTACGGCGACCAGAGTCACCGTAAAACCGGCAGGAGAACAATTTTGATGTATAAAACCAGGCCTCAAACTATAATAACAGCCATGTTACTGGCCGTGCTTGTCGTGGCCACCCTGCAGGGCTGCCTCTCCAGTCGTGGCGACAGCGACGCTGACGGCAGCGGCGTAATCTCGGGGCAGTTCAGGGCAGCGGCAAACCTGCAGATTCTTGCCAGCAATGGCAGTTCTGAAGTCGCGATTCCTGTCGATGGCGAAGGCCGTTTCTCGGCCCGGGTCGCTGGCGGCCGGTATAACCTGCACATGCAGGCTTCCGACGGCACTGTCACCCTTATCAGACGTGACGTTCAGGTTGACAACAACATGACCGTGACAATTTTAGACACCGATATCGTGCCGATTCCACAGGTTACCTCGGTCGCTGTTCCGCTTGTATATTCCACTTCGGCGATAATTGAATGGGAAACCGATATCGAATCAGACGGTTACGTTGAGTTCGGCAACAACGAACTTTACGGCTATTCAAGCTATGCTACTACCGAGCTGAAAAAGCGGCATCGCATACAGCTCTACAATCTGCTGGCAGCGACGACCTATCATTTCAGAGTCGTTGCCAGTCGCTATAACCTTGAGTCAGCACGCAGCATTTCACGCAACTTTACCTTCACAACCGAGCCATAAGCGCAGGTTAATGCATTGCCGGTATTATGACGATAGTATAACCGGGGACAGACAGAGATCCCCGGTTAACTATTTCTGGAGGCAAACGCATGAATGCTTTTTTTGTGGGAATCGGCGGCATGGGAATGAGCGGCCTTGCCAAAATACTGCACAATGCAGGTTTTCAGGTAGCCGGTTCTGATCGCAATCTCGATGGCGATTACTGCCGGCGTCTGCGCGAAATCGGAGTAAAGCTGTATCTGCAGGATGGCACCGGCCCGCAGCAGTTCATGCAGGAAACCGGCCTCAAAAGCAATGAATTCAAAATCGTTAAGTCAACTGCGGTCGAGAAACAGGTGCCCGATATTATGGCGGCAGAACAACTGGGGCTCGAGCAGATAATGCGCTCTGACCTTCTGGCTGAGATGTTCAACGAAAAAATGGGCATTGCTGTAGGCGGCACTGCCGGCAAGACTACGACTACCGGCCTCATCGCATGGATTCTCAAGTATTGCGGCAAGGAGCCATCCTGTGCTGTTGGCGGCATTATTGCCGGCCTCGATACCAACGCCTTCAGAGGAATCGGGCCGCATTTTGTCATCGAAGCCGATGAGTCGGACGGATCTATCGTTAAATATCGACCATGGCTGTCGCTTGTTACCAACATCTCGCGCGACCATAAAAGTCTGCCCGAGCTGCATGAACTTTTTGGCTCGTTCTTCGAGAATACTACCGGCTTCAGGCTCGTCTGCGGCGAAAATGAGCAGGCGATACAGCTTGCCAGGACCTGCGATGACCCGGTTCAGACCTACGGTTTTTCTGAGGCAGCCGACTGGCGGGCAGAGAATGTAACAATAGACAACGACTCGGCCAGTTTCGAAGTCAAGGGCGTCAGCTTCAACATAAAAATGCCGGGCGAACACAACATTCTAAACTCTCTGGCAGCAATCGCCACCGCCAGTATCTGCGGCATCGGCCTGACTGATATTGCCGAAGCGCTGCGCGCATTTCCAGGCATGAAAAGACGCTATGAAAAAGTTGGTGTGGCCGCAGGTGTAACGGTGATCGATGATTTTGCACATAATCCCGCTGAAATTGCGGCAGCTATCGCAACTGCGCGCAAGGTTTCAAAACGCCGCTTCATCGTTTATCAGCCACATGGCTTCGGGCCAACCAGCTTTACCCGCGATGACCTCATCGATGTGTTCAGTCGGCTGGAAAGTGATGAATACCTCTTTATCGACGATATTTACTATGGCGGTGGAACCGTGAGCCGTGATATCAGTTCAGAAGAAATCGTAAATTCGGTTCGCCAGCGCTTTAAAAACGCATGGTATACAGGAAGCCGCGACGAAATCATACGGCGGATCGCAAGCGAAGCCTGCAATGGCGACCTGGTGCTGGTCATGGGCGCACGCGACATAAACACCATCTGCCATAAGATTCTCGAACAGTTGCCAGCCCACAGAAACTGTGCGGCCTGATCATTTGTCGCCAGCTGCATAATCTGCGCTGTTGTGCTATCTTTGTAGTAACAACCAGAGCAGCAAGAATCACAGGAAAACCTGCGTATGAAAACCAGTCTAATTATATCATTGCCACCTTCCAGCCTGAGAATTGGGCTGATCGAGGCATGCGGTGTAACCGTCAAACCTTCATCAACTGAATACCGTGAACGAATCAACTCTGCTGTCAGAGAGTTTGTTGAACCTGACTGCATTTATCCCGATCATATGCAGAAGGGCATCAGAAGTCTGCTTAAAACCTTCGGTTTTCATCCTTCCGGGCGCAGCCGGCCGGCATCGGAATTTCTCTTCAAAGACCTGCAAAACCGCGGTAGCTTCAATTTCATCAACAACGTCGTCGACATCAACAATCATATTTCTCTGGTTTCGCACCTGCCGGTCAGCACCTTCGACCTCGATAAATCCGGTTATGAACTGTGCCTGCGCGTTGGTCTGGACGACGAATCTTATGTTTTCAACCGCGAGGGTCAGACACTGGCGCTGAAAAAGCTGATGGTGGTCGCCCGACAGGGCGGTGACCATGCCGCCATCGGCAGCCCGGTCAAAGATTCGCAGGCAAGCAAGGTTTTCGAAGAGACTCGCAATGTTGCCGTTATCATCTACAGTTCCGGCAACCTCACGCCGGAAAATGAGATGCAGCTTCTACTCGAGCGCTATATGCTGCTGCTCAAAAAAGAAACTGGTGCTGAAAAGCTCGAAAGCGCTATACTGAATGCAGTTCCTTAAATGAAGTAATGGAGGAATCTAGTGAAAAAACTGCTGTTATTGTGCCTGGTGGCAATGATTATGCTCGGTGGTTGTATGGGCAAGGCCAGTGAAGACAAGCTTGCCCAGGACCTCAAGTCACCTGACCCTGATGTGCGTATTAACGCTGCCAATAAATTGGCTGATGTTGCCACTGCTGAAGCGGTTAGAATACTTCTCGTTCATAAAGAAGATCCTGACTTCAGAGTCAAAGAGGCTATCAAAAAAGCTCTCGCCAAGATCGATAAACGAACCTTCCTCAACTGACAGCAATTTTTTACCGCATTGAATCGCAGAATGAAAATCGTATCACCTGATGTCAAAAATGGCTTCAGGTTTTGTGTTTAGTTTCTCGCGCTGCAGCTCTTCGATTTCATCAACACGCGATAGAAAAGATCCCTCTCTGACGTCTGAAATAAAATAACCTATGTGGCCAACAGCGCCACAGGCCTCTATTTCTACGCTGCCGTCGGGGTTATTGCGCACCCAGCCACCTATCGGCAGCGCCGTGGCAGCACGCCAGACAAAACGCCTGAATCCAACCCCCTGAACCCGCCCTCTGACCAGCAGACGAATTCTGATCAGCTCGTTCTCTGCCATATTTTAACTCCTGCTCATGACAGTAGATGCCAGTTCAAAAAACCTGATGAAATCAGGCTGATATAGATACAACAACATGTCGCGGCGACCATTGCGACTGTGCAGCAAGCGTAAAAGTGAAAAAGTGTCAGTCTTGAGTCTCTTGCCACCAGCCAGCTGCAGCGCACGTTGTTCGAGACTGCCCACCAGCTGGGCATCGATCTGCCCCTTGAGTAATCCGACGAACCGTCGCAGGTTAACCTTTTCAGAGAGCATTACCAGCAGCGAAGAGCAGAAACGCTGATAACGCGCCAGCAGTGCCAAATCGTCTTCTTCAATAAAATGTGGCCTTTTGCCGCATTTGATATCCGAGTGCACTGACAAAAGAACTGTCGATCTGCCGTTGCCGGCCAGATCGCGCAAGGCCCGCATATTGCCGGCAAAATCTTCATTCAGTGCAGTCTCGCTTACTGACTCGGCAATGATCAGACGGTCGCCATCTCCCGGCAGCATATCTGCCAGTTGCTGCAAATCGGCGACGGAAAACTCTCCGCGATTTGCTTCGAGGCCTGAAAATACGAGGTTTTCGCCGAGACCGTCAGCGAACCTCTCGAGGGCAGCAGCATACACTTTTCGCGCCTGTTCGGCGCTGGCATTCGACTGCAACTGAGCCAGCAGATCGGATAGATTGACAACGCCTGTCATAGCCGCTGCGCGTGTCGCAAATTCCCTCAGGCTATGCTCGTAAGATACGTAGAGAACTGCCATGTTTTTCTGGGCCAGCAGCGCCTGCTGTGTCAGCAGACTGCCCTTACCGGTTTCGCGCGGCCCGGTTATTACATGCACCGCTCCAGCAGCCCAACCTCCGCCAAGTGACTTATCGAGACCAGTCGAGATTGACGGCACAGTCTTTGGCTGCTGCTTGAGCCCGGCGAGACTCTCGGTAATTTCAGCTTTGAGAGGCTGAAACCGTCCACTGGCAGCTTTTGCACCAGCGGTCTGCGTCTGACCGCCGGCCGATTTTCCGCCTTTTCTGGCATATCCCGGCCATGGTGGCAAAGGCATCTGTCTGATCTTGTCGGCAAGCCCAGGAACCGGCGGCAGAGGAGTCTGCACAAATTTAAGCCAGTTCAACGTTTCCTGAATGCTTTCCTGCTGCGTACGCTTTTTGCTGCAGAAATCAGAGAAGGCTGCAATACCATAGGCAAAATGCGAAGCTCCGACACCAACCCTTGGCCGATGCAACGTCGGGTGATTACTGCCCGGTAGAAGCACCCGGTAATCCCTGCTGCAGGACTGAACAACGACTGTTCGCAATGAAGCTTTGCTGGCGCGCCCGCCTGAATCTCTTATGTCGCCAACGGCGCCAAGAAGGCGGTAGTAACTCTGGTCGAGATCATCGCTGCCTTCGAGTCCGATAACGCCGGCATGAATTTCGAGGCTGATTTCTTCCGGAGTTGCGTAAATAGCCATGGTTTCCTGGGGAATACCAAGGCGTTTCAAGGCTTCAATACATTTGACCGTGTCGTCATAAACCTGCTGAAAACCAAGAACCTCGGTAGTCGGCTTGTACTGGTTGCCATTTATCAATATCAGACAATCTTCAGCGGCCAGCAGGCGCTCGAGTTCACTCGCCACAGGAAGCTGCGGCAGGCGACGGCCGCCGATTTCGAGCTGAATTTCGACGCCAGCATAGTCGCAACCCTCGAACAGCAAATCTCTCGCCTTGCGCACCGCAAAGGCAATCACCATGGGGCCATAAAGGGCGCTGCCCTGCTCGCCGCTGAAATATAGGCCGCGAAAAGCGCCATCCGGGCTAGATTTTACGAATTCAGGCACCCTTATCAGGTCACTGCGGGCTTCTCCGCCTTCCATGTTTGCCTGATAAAGAGAAACGAACTGCTGCATGCTGATAGCCCCCTTCTGTCAGAAGAAAATCTACTCTGTCGGCATACTTACACAACTGAGCAGTCGGCGGTGAAAATCTTCGAATGAACTCAAGCCGAAAAACATTTCAGCATTACGCCCAAGTGAGAATATGGTCATGCCGGCATTTGCCAGTTCAGTAACATGGCTGGTAAAACTCACCTGATGAGCACGATTAATACCCTGTTCAACAAGATTTTCAGCCTTTTCGGCATCACCAGCATTCAGGGCGACAAGAATAGCATCAACAGGAAACGAGACGCCCGCGAAATGCCGGCCAAGAACAACAGCCGTATCAGCTGGTTTTTCTGATATAACCCGCATCACATCGGGAATCTTTTTAAGGTCGTTAACGAAGGCGGCGGGATCGAAGTTCCTGCCAATTGACCAGCTGCCTGACTCAGGCTCATCTACTACCAGCAACAGAGTATCCTTGCGACCATGTACAAAAGTAACCAGCTGCTGCAGAATGTTATCCTGAATTTTCTTATGCTCGAGCATCTGCCAGAAAAGGTCTTTGTTACGGGCAGAAGCAACCGCACGATAGTTGACCGCCAGAAAAAAGCCCTCAGGAGCAACTGACAGGCGACTGACAGCAGATGATACCAGTTCAGCAAAACCCGGTTCTCGAGATGCGGTCTTGCAATCAGCTTTTAACGGGCCATAAAAGCACCCCGCAATTCGGTTGCTCTTCCTCGTAAAAAGCCGTTCAAGCTCAGCGAAGGTCAGGGCCGAAGGCAAGCCGCTGCCTGATGCCGATGTGATCAGACGGGCACGTTCCTCGGCTTCTCTGTGACCAGAAAAGCTCAAAGCCAGATGATAATTGCTCAGATCTACCGCTTGCTGAGACGACTCGCTCTGAATGAAGCCGGGCAAGATGAAGTCTTCGTCCGAAACCATTCCAAGGCGCCGCCCCATTTGGCTGAACATCTGCAGCAGACTGAGCGAAGAACCTCTTCGCGGTCTGGTCATCGAAGGATAAACAGTTTCCAGCCCCTGCCACTGGCTATGAATGCGACGCCTGGGAACCCAGGCTTCATACAGGCCTGCCGAAGCACCTGTTATACCGGTGCTTGAAAATATGATCAGATTTCGTGAAGGCTCTCCAAGCAGCAGACCACGGCGGCGGGCAACCGATTCTATCGGCAGCGGATGAGCATTGACCGGAGTTATCAGGTCAGTGCTGTCGAGAGGCACCGGCATAATCTGCTGACCATAACCGTTACTCGCAAAAAAAACAGCTGTAGCCAGTAACATACCAATCAGAATCTGTCTCATTTTGGTTCCTCCGGTTTTGTCTGTCTATATCTTAGCGGAAACAACTGACTACTGCAAGAAAGATGAAAAATCTCGTGTTTTGCGCTAGAATGTTAACAAATTCATCGAGAGGTAAACAAATGACCAGAAAAGCCTTTTTCAGCTGTTTTTCGGTTCTCTGTTGTCTTCTTCTGCTGTGCGCACCGGGCATGGCAACAGAAGCCTTCAGTTTTATCCACAGTTTTTCGATCTCTGGCGATGTACAGCCAACAACCTGGCGTCTAAAGCTTGAATTCAACCGGCCAGTATCGATCCTGGAAATATCTAAGCGCATCTCATGCAAGCAGAACGGCAATAACAGCAGAATCAAGGTAATCAACGCCACCTCGTTCGACGCTGAAGACCAGAAAAAATCACTGCCACCTGAGCGAAAAATATTTATTATCGGCCCATCCGAAAAGAATCCGGCCACCGGCACCTGGGAAATAACCGTAGCCAAAGGCATCATCGCTGCAGAAAGCAAAGAAGTAATCGGAACCAGCACTGTCATAAGCTTTTCCACTATCAATGCAATCACCATGTCTTATTTGGAGCCGTTCTTCGACAGTTCTGATGACAAAGGCGTCTATTTCGACCTTGACGCCAACGTAAAGGACTATAAGCTGGCACGACATGTCAAAATTACACCGCCAATCGGCTATTTCAAGGTAAGTCGCCGCTATCACAGCGATCGCAACCGCTACCGCGTTATTGGCAAGTTCGCAACCGGAAAAAAATACAAACTTCAGATTGTTGGCGGCACTGTTGAAGGCGAAAAGCAGGTTCTCGCCAACGCCTCGCATGAATTCACCGCTGTCGGGCCGCAACCCCAGATCTCATTTGCCGTAGACCGCTCGGTAATCGAACTGCGCAGCCGCCAGCTTGTTCCACTCAGCTTTACCCGGGTGGGTAATTTCAAATGCCAGCTGACAAAAGTTCCTGCCTTCTTCGGACCAGCTCTCGATTCAATCACCGCTTTTGCTGAAGCAGAAGAAAAGAGACCACAGGATTCAGAAGGAATGCGACTTGGCAGTGGTGAAAGTCTAAAAATAGGCAGTGCTGCAGCTGAGCTTGACACCCTTATGGTAAGCTTTGTCAAACAACACGAAGCTCTCAAACAGATCAAAGACGCCCAGATTGCCGGTGAACTGCAGAATTTCCTGTCACCGGATTTTTCGTCTGAAGGCAAAGCCTTTCTCGGCACTGAAAATCCTGATCGCGAGCATTTCTTCTCGTTACCGCTCGATTACCGTTCAGAACCCGAAAAAGGCGGATCTGTCATTGTAAGAGCCGGAGAAATAGACGTCGAAGATGGGCAGCGAGTAACCCGGCTGTTCCAGGTTACCGATCTATCGATAACCTATAAATTCGGACGCAAAGATCTATTACTCTGGGTTACCTCAATCGAAACCGGGCATCCGGTTGCTGAGGCCTCGATAATGCTTCTCGACCGTAACGGCCAGTCGATAATGGCAGGGAAAACTGATCGTGACGGTATTCTGCGGGCAAACCAGGATACCGAATACCCAACCATATCGCTTGACAACGACACTCCCAAGGTCGGTCGCGCAACGCTGAAAATCTGCGACCTTATCATCGCGGCAGCAGCAACCCCTTCCGACAGTTGTTTTATCAAACTGACTACAAATCGCATCTACTCTTCGTCAATTAACCAGGCCAGCCCTGACATGCGCGGGCAACTGTCTGCCAATGGCAACATCTTTACCGAACGCGGCGTTTATCGGCCTGGCGAAACCGTGTTCTGGAAAGCTACCGTTCGAGAATACAGTGATAACAGCATTGTCGCGCCGGCCGGCATGAAAGTGACCGTAAATATCAAAACTCCGCGTTCTGAAACGATTTACGAAGAAGAACATGAACTTAACGAATTCGGCACCTGCTCTGGTTCTATCGATATCAAGAGCTATCAACCGCTTGGCCAGTATAACATCAAGGTCACCAGAAATACTGATAAATCCAAAGTCGCAGACGATAAGCGCGACCCCGCCTGGGATAAGCTCATGGGCCGCTCGCCGACGAAGCCAGCCAAAACTGGCAGCGATGAAGAAAATAGCGAGAGCGAAGTCGTGGTAAGTCGAACAAGCTTTCAGGTGCAGGAATTTGAACCGCCACGCCATTTCGTGACGCTCGAAATGAACCATGAAAAGCGGACAGTCCGCCAGATAATCGGCAGAGACAGCGAGCAAAATTATCTCGTCTGTAAAATCAAAGGAAATTACTACAGCGGCGGTCCGGTTCGTCACGCCAAGGTACAGTGGACTGCGCATCTGACCGAACGCGCGTCTTCTCCGGCCGGATACAGCCTTTACCACTTCGGCAACAACGATGCACAGAAAGAACTTATTGAATCAGGCAACTCGGTTCTCAACAAAGATGGCGAGCTGGCAATCGCACTGCCAGTATCGAACTCGGTATTGAGCGGCCTTAACAGCATCGAAATATCAGCAACCGTGCTCGACGTCGATGCCCGCCCCTCAACCGCAGTAAGTCGTTTTTCACCTGACCCGGTTTATCGTCTCGGCATCGCTCGACTGCCCTCGACTCTTACACAGGGCGAAGAATTCCCGGTTCAGATCATAGCCATTGACAAAAACGGGCAAAAACTCGAACGCGGCGAAATACAGCTCGAAATAATGCGCAAACGCTACTTTTACATTCAGAAGCGTGACAGTGACGGCGGCATCTACTACAGCTGGACCAGCGGCTGGACACGCAGTCATAACGCAAAACAGAGCATCAAAGACGGCGTGGCCACCTTTGATTTGATTCTTGCCGATGGCGGTGATTACATGCTGCTCGCCTCTTACGGCAGTGGCAGCGAAGAAGCCAAGACCGCCATGAGCTTTTATGTAGACTATTCTTATTCAAGTTTCGAAGACTTCAACGGCCGCGAGCGCATGCGCAGCGAAAACGAAATTTTCCTGATGCCAGACCGCGACGTGGCCGCAGTTAACGACAAGGTCAAAATCCGCTATTCGCTGCCACGCATGTGCGAATATGCACTGCTCACCAAAGAATCCGACGGCATTCTCAATGCCCGCGTTATAAAACTGAACAAGGCACAGGGTGAGTTTATCGAAACTCTTACCGACGCTGCCCGCCCGAACGTCTATATTGGGCTCATCGCACCGGCAACCCGTGGCGAATTTCCGGTATATACAAGTGACGTTGACAGCAATTATCCACGCGCCTATTACGGCTATACCAACATCAAAGTGCAGAACAGCGTTGACAACATCTCGGTAGCCATCGCTCCCGAACAGAGTGGCGAACTGAAAGCCGGCCCCGGAGACCATCAGAAGATCAGCTTCGTGGTAACCGACCTCAAAGGGCAGCCAGCCGATGTCGAAATGGCGGTCTGTGTCGTAGACGAAGCAATACTTTCGCTGACCGGATATGTGACGCCGAGCTTAAGTGCGCTCAATGACTTTCTACTGCCTCTCAGCGTATTCACCGGCGATCTGCGCACTTCGCTGATCAGCCAGGATCTCTTTAAACTCATGTCAACCCGGGCACTTACCGGTGGTGACGGCGGCGCCGGAGCTATCGCTTCAGACCTTGATGCGCGCAAAGATTTCAGACCGGTAGCATACTGGAACGCAGGTCTGCGCACCGACGCTAATGGTCGCTGTGAAATAGAATTCAAGCTGCCAGACAGCATGACTTCCTATCGCATCTATGCCGTGGCGCTCGACCGTGGCACTGCTTTCAGCTCAAAAGAACGGCAGCTCAGAGTCAGCCGCGAATTCTACCTCGAACCGGCTCTGCCAAGGTTCCTGACAGCCGGCGACAAAGCAACCCTGCCGATAGCGGTCAGTAACAAGGGCTCACAAAGCGGCCAGGCCGAGATTTCGGTTGTCGAAGCCTCAAATCTGGCAGCCAGCCCAGGCAAGAACAATGTCAGCCTCGAACCGCTCACCAATTCGGTCAGCAAACTTACACTCGAAGCCGATAACGGCGCCGGCGAAGCCAAGCTCGTTCTATCTGGCTCTTTCAACGGCTTGACCGATGCGATCAGCCGCACCCTTCCGGTTAATCCGGCTGCCACCATCATTAACCGTAACCTCTCCGGGCATTTCACCGGCAGTCACCAGATCAAGCCGGATATGCCAAAGTATCTTGCCGAAATGAGCACGACCGCGACCAAAGGTGCCATTCATGCACGGCTTAACATCTCTACTACACCATGGCCAAGACTGGCACCGGCTCTGCGCTATCTGATGCGCTACCCATACGGCTGCCTTGAACAGGTCAGTTCTGGCATCATTCCGCTGGCCGGCATGCGTAATCTCATAAGAGAAGGCAAATTGCCGGGTTACAGCCTTGTTGATGTCGATAAATATCTTGAAGGTGGCCTGAACAAGCTGATGAAAATGCAGAAACCTTCGGGCGGCTTTTCCTACTGGACATCAGAGTATTCCGAATCCTGGTGGGGCACGCAATATGCCGTGTTTGCCATGACTATCGCCAAAAAATCCGGCTATGCGGTTGACGATGACAGGCTGCAGGCCAGCGTTGACTTTATTCGCCAGAACCTGTTCAAGAACAACAATGATGACCGCTTTTCCGATGGCATAATGGCCATGGCAGTGGTCAACCTCGCCATGAACAGCAAGATATCGTCAGCCGACATGGATACTCTTAAAAAACGCTTCGAAAAAGTCGGAAAAGAATCAGCACCACTGTTGCTGTGGGCCGAATCGGTTAACGGCCAGACTCCGATTGCAGAACTTCAGGCACGGCTGGCGAAAATCGAACCAGCGGCAAGAGACATTTCTTTTGGCTGGCGCTATACTCCAACCAGACACAATGCCCTGCTCCTGCTGACCTGCCTTGCCCTCAAAGGCAATGACAAGATGGCAGACGACCTTTCCGGGCGTCTGCTTAACAGCCTGAGCGAAAGCGGTTACTGGAACTCGACTGCCGATACCGGCCTGGCGCTGTTCTCGCTGGCAGAGTATTTTAAGTCGAGAAACACTGAATTCGCCAGTAACGTCGATTTCGAACTGACAACCGCAGATGGCACAGAGACCCTTAACAGCGGTCAGTTCGGGATTTCCCGTGAAATCAGCCAGGAATCTCTGCTCAGCCCAGATGGCATAACCATAAAAGCTCCCGGCAAGATCATGCTCAGTTATAGCTTTGAATACAGCTATCCTGACGAAACCGACCGCACCGAAGCAGTTAACAAAGGATTCTCTATCGAAAAGAAATTCGAAAACCTCAGCGGCAGCAAAGAAATTCGTGTGGGTGACATCATCAAGGCCACAGTCGAATTCGAAGATGACTTTGGCAAAGAGAACCGTTACGGAGCATATCTTAGCCATCTTGCCATTGAAGATCCGATCCCTGCTGGTTTTATCGCGATCAACCCAAACCTCAAAAACGATGCGATACCATCTGATGCCGACATGGACAACGAAGAATACTACTGTGACTGGGCTTTTGGAGCTTACACCTTCTACGCCGATCATCGCGAACTGCGCAATGACCGCCTGCTTGCCTTCAAGAATCGCTCATGGTCAGGTCGTTTCCGTCTGGTCTATTATCTGAGGGCTGTCTGCGAAGGAACCTTCAAAATGAAGCCCAGTCAGGTCGGCTTGATGTATAACCCCGAGTATTACGGCATGTCGGTGCCCAAAACCATCACCGTGCTGCCGGCTCAGTGATCTAAACTGAATCCCTGTCGGCCGGCAGCCCAAAGCGGTTGCCGGCCTTCTTTATTGCTGCCATCCGCCGAGAGCACGAATACGTGTTATATATTCGGACTCACATTTATCATTACAGGATTCAATAAGATGCTGCGACGATACAAAAAACTGCTGCTGACAATTCTCGCAATGGCGGCAGCGCTGGTGCTGCTGTGGCTTTTACGTGGGCTATGGCTGCCACTGGTCAGTGAAGACCCACAACAGTATCTTTCACTCCGCTTCGGCAGCGGTGGCGCTCTCGCCGACCGCAATGGTCGCATCATGCGTGTTTATTCAGATAACCATGGGGATCTGTCGGTCTACACCAGCCTTGCCAGTCATTCGACTGAACTGATTGACGCTGTACTGATAGCTGAAGACCGCAATTTCTACTCACACCCCGGCTTTGACCTTCCGGCAATTATCAGGGCAGGCTGGCAGAATCTGGTTAACCGCCGGGTCGTATCCGGCGCATCAACTGTTTCACAGCAACTCATGCGGGTAATCAGGCCCGCCCCGCGCAACCTGGCCAGCAAGGTTACAGAGCTTTTGATGGCGCTGCAACTCGAATACAGCACCAGCAAAAATCAGATTCTTGAATTTTATCTCAACGCCGTCTCGATGTTCGGCAACGTCAGAGGCATATATCTCGCTTCGCATCTACTCTTTGGCAAGTCGCCCGCCATGCTCAACCTGGCCGAAAGTGCTGCTCTTGCTGCAGCGATTCAGGCTCCTGGCCGCTTCGATCCCTTTACCGCCCGCGGCAATGCCCAGCTTCGCAAACGCCGCGACTGGATTCTCAGCCAGATGCTGAAATACGGCAAATGCAACGCATCGCAATACAAAAACGCAGTTAAAACCTCGATTCCTAACTACCGCCGCAAATTGCCGTTTCATGCCCCTCACTTCTGTGATCTTGCCGTCGCCCTGTTCGGCCGACCAGTTGGCATGTTGCCGACTACAATAGATATCGATCTTCAGGATTTTCTTTACAACACAGCCAGATCGCACATGCCGCGCTTGATGAAAAGCGGCGCAACGCAGCTGGCCGCGATGATCGTCGATGTGCGAACTCTCGAGATTCTTGCCATGACAGGATCAGCCGAATTTGGCCCACTGACCGGAGGCTATAATAACGCCTGTATTGCCCGACGTTCCGGTGGATCAGTGCTCAAACCCTTTCTCTATGCTCTGGCGCTTGAATCCGGCTATTATCCATCTTATGTGCTGCCAGACACGATGCAGACCTTCAAAACTCCACAGGGCGAGTATGTTCCCTACAATGCCGACCGCCGATCTTATGGGCCGGTAAGTATTCGCACTGCTCTCGGCAACAGCCTCAATACCTCCGCCATCAAGATGATCAACCAACTCGGCGTCAGGCCGTTTTTTTCGTTGCTCATTGACCTGGAACTACTGCTGCCACGCCCTGGCGCCGCCGACTTCTTTGGTCTCGGGCTGGCCATCGGGAACCCTGAAATTAGAATGCTCGACCTGATCAGAGCCTATGCAGTTTTATGCAATGGTGGCAGCCTGCACTCACTCAGGTTTTTTCCAGGACAAGCACAGGAAAGCAGACAGATACTGTCACCACAATCATCATATCTGATTTTTGACATACTTTCCGACCCGACAGCGCGACTGTTTACCTTTGGCAACCCGTCCTTTTTCAAATCAAAAAGACCAGTAGCGATAAAAACCGGAACCAGCACCGAATATCGCGACTGCTGGCTGATGGCGGTAAATAGCGAGTTTATCATCGCCATCTGGGTCGGCAACTTCAACGGCGCACCAACACGTGGCCTGTCAGGCGCAACCGCCTGCGGCCCTATTTATAAAAATCTCATCGACTTTCTCGAAGATTATCGCAACAACGGTCAGATAAAGCCCCCCAAAGGCATACGCAAGGTTAAGGTCTGTTCTACTTCGGGCCAGGCAACTTCAGAATTTTGCCCGCAGTCAGGCTACGACCTGTTTTCAGATCTGAGTCGCGACCCGGAACCATGTTCTTTTCATAGCGGGTCGAGCGATCAGCACGAATTGCCGGCCGATTACGCAAGCTGGATAAAAGACAGGCGCCGCCACCTTGACCATGACCCGTTCAAGCTCTCAGGCAACATCAGCGTAGGCGATCCTTACCAGTTGTTCGGGCTCGAAACAGTGCAAACACAACCTGTTGTCAGCAGTGGTCCGTTGATTCTCAAGTCATCACCACCAGGTACTGTGTATGGCGGCATCAAGATCGTCTCGCCACACGATGGCGACCGTTACGTCATGGCTGCTGGTCACGAGAACTACGCGCTGCTGCGGGCACTGCCAACCGGACCGGTACCCGAAGTCATCTGGCTGATCAACGGCCAGGAATTCATTCGCACCGCACCGCCTTACGAGGCTTACTGGCCCCTGTCACCTGGCGTTCACCGCATCAGCGCCATAAGCGACGGCGATGCCGCCGGCGAAGTCGAAATCTTCGTCGAGCGTTGATAGTTTTTATAATCGAGACTGTGTTAGACTGTGTTTTCATAAATACAAAGAGGTCAGCTTATGCTTGAACGCATCTGCCAGTTCTGCCGAAACCGCCTGACGGCGACAATTGTGCTGACCTTTGTTATCGAATCGGTAACGCTTTTTTTCAGATTCGGGCTCGGCCTGAAATCCACCGAACATACTGCTTCTACCGTCGGGCAACTGACAATGGGCATCAGGTTTCATCATGGCTACGCCGGCGTGATTCTGCTCATACTGCTGCTTATCAGCAGAGTCAGAAGACATCGGGCGGCCGACGTCATCTTTGTTGTTGGAATGAGCCTTTTCGTATCTGATGTTATTCATCACACACTGTTGTATCTGATCACCGGTTCGGCTGACTTCGACCTCGTCTACCCGGGAATGTTCAAATGAGCCTGCAGGATGACCTGAAAAAGCTTAACGACCAGCAAAGCGCGATAATAAAGAAATTCGGCAAAACCTCTCTGGTCATCGCCGGCCCGGGCACCGGCAAAACCCGCACCATTTCGGTTCTTATCGGAGACCTGCTGCACAAAAACGTACGCCTGAAAGAAATACTGGCACTGACTTTTTCTGACAAAGCCGCCCTTGAACTTCGTTCACGCGTGCTCGAATATTATCCGCACAGCTTTGACCAGTGTTGGATATCGACTTTTCATTCATTCTGCGCCCGCATTCTCCGCGAACAATATCACCTCGTAAAAGTTCAGCCTGATTTCAAGCTGTTAACCGGCTTCAAGGAAGCACTGTTGATGAGCAGCATCTGCCGCCGTCAGCAACCTGAAGCCTTTGCCGAATTTGGCAAGGTTCTTAACCGTCGCGGTTTTCAGCAGGAAGTGCTGACCTTTATCTCGCTGCTCAAATCAAACCTTGTCGAACCCGAAGAGTTCGCGCGAACTATTACAGATTGCTCTAAGCTGACTGCTCGTGCCCAGACACGCATGCGCGAACTGCTCAACCTGTTCAAACTCTACGAAAAAGAACGCAACGAGACCGGTTACCTTGATTTTCGTGATCTCATAAGCCTGACCATAAGGGTTATGCAGAACCGTCAGACAGCCGAACTTTATCGCAAAAAATTCAGAGTCATTCTGGTCGATGAATTTCAGGATACCGATCCGGCACAGTTTCTTTTGTTATCACTGCTCAAGGGCGATGACGATTCGGTTAAGACCGCTGTAATCGGCGATCCACGTCAGAGCATCTATCGTTTCCGGGGCGCTGATCCCGGCATGATGACAGCCAGCGGCCCTTTCAAGAAAAAATATCAGGCAAAAGTCTTTCCACTCTCGCTCAACTATCGCTCCGGCAGCTGTATCATAACCGCCGCCGCCAATCTCAAATGGCGTGAAAAGTCAGATGCCGATGGCCTGCTCAAAGCCTGCCACGCAGAGTCGGGGTTTGTAAAGGTCTACAGAGTTCGCGATGAACTCGAAGAAGCCCGCCTTATCGGCAGAAAAATTGCCTCTCTGCTGATCTACGGCGAAAGTAGAATTTACCAGCCATCAGATATCGCCATACTGGTGCGCAACAATTACCAGATCGACCTCGTGGCCGAAAACCTGCAGGCACTGCACATACCTTTCGCGATTGCCGGCGATATGAAATTTTTCAGATCGGAAGAAGTCATAGCCCTGGCCTCTCTGTTAAAAGTTGCCTCCAGCACAGGATCAGAACAACATGAAGCCCTGCAACGCGCCTTCGCTTCAACGGTATTTGCCATAAAACCTCTGTGGGTGCAGGCGGTTTTTGCCCTGCTGACACCGACTTTCACGATAAAAGATTTTTTTGAACGACTCACCGGTGGTCAGCTTGAAGAAATCCCGGAAGCAGATGAAGAAACTCTGATCAAAGCCGCTTCGTTTGCCGAGACAGTGCGAATTCTCGAAAACTGCGGCGCCGAACCTCTGAACGTGGTCTTTGCCCGCCTGCTTCTGGTTGTCAGCAATCTACTCAAAGATCCGGCATCAGAAACAGCCCGCAATGTCCTGCATTTTCGCGGCATGATCTCAGACTACTGCGAAATGTTTCAGGCCCAGCATTCCCGCCAGCCAATAGTCTCAGATCTGATGCCGGAATTCGACGAATGGCTGACCTATTATGCCTCTACACTCGAAGAAAACAGCGAGACAAAAAGCGACGGCATTCGAATAATGACAGTTCATCAGTCGAAAGGCCTTGAGTTCCCGATAGTCTTTGTCTGTGGACTCTGCGAAGGCCAGTTTCCGGTAAACCTGCGCGAAAACCTGTTGGCGAATACAGCCGCGCTGGAAGCCATGCGCCAGACATTCAATCAGGGCAACCGGCCCGTCAATTTTTTCAATCCTTATCCGGTCAGCCACGAAGACCATCTCGAAGAAGAGCGCCGCCTGTTTTTTGTCGCCCTTACCCGAGCGAAAGAGGGTGCGATACTGACCTGGCCACAGCGCCTCGGCAGCGACCCGGCTCTGCCCGCGCCGTTTCTGAAAGAGATCGGGATACCGACCGAAACCGTTGTCGCCGAAGAGCGGCCGCTGACCCCGGCAGAATTCAGAACCCGTCTCAGTCGTCTCGACGCGCAGGCCCTCGCCTCTCTCGAACCAGTTCTCGCCGAACTTGAACCGCTGATTCCACCCGAAATTTCGCTTCACGGGATCAGACCGCGCGATTTTACGGCGGCAAAAGTCAACGGCATACAATTGCCCGAAAACTTCGTCTTTTCGGCCAGTTCGCTGACCAACTACATCGACTGCCCGCGCCGCTTCTTCTTTTTGAACATCCTCAAAATCCGAGATCCCCTGCAGGCTAAGCAGCCTTACTTCGTAATTGGCAACGCTTTTCATGAATGCCTCGAAAAGCTGCACACACCCGGGAGTATCTGGGAACAAGGGAAACTTCCCGACGACGGTGACCTGCATCAGCTGTACCTTGAGAACGCAAAGCCGATGCTCGACAGTCTCGACTTTTTTCAACGCCACCTCGAGGCGAACGAGCTGCAAAATGCCCTGCCCGTATACCGGCATGCGATATTTCAGCTCGAACAGATGCCACCACGCAACACGATCGGTGTCGAGCATGCATTCAGATTCAACCTGCATGGCTTCACCTTTGTCGGGCGTTTCGACCGACTGGTGCGACTCGACGACAGTTCGGCACAGATCATCGATTACAAGACCACCGGCAGTCAGGCCATGAATTCAGAAAAGATTTTTACCCGTTCTTTTGTCGAAGCGGGTTTGCCGCAGGAAATCCAGATGCCGCTTTATCTGCTGGCATGTCGCGAACTTGGCTGGCGCAATGCTTCGGCCGCCCTGCTATATATAGGCCAGGATGCCTACAAGATTAACTCAAAGGGCATGCAGGCAGGTTTTCTGCGCTCGGCAGCCCTCAATTACGGCTGCGGCCCATCATATGGGCACTCTGTCTGTGATGCTGAACTCGACCGGTTTTCGCTGCAGGTCAAAGGCGTTCTCGATGAAATCAGACAACAGCGGGTTTTTGACTGCCGACCTTCGCCACAGCCAGAAGCCAGATCTTGCCTGCATCTCAACCTTAACCGCCAGCCAAAATGTGAATTTTACCCGTTCTGCCAGGAACGTCTCGATCAGCTCCGTCAGCAGGAGGCTATGCGTGAACAACTCTGAAAACCCTCTCATTCAGGGACTCACCGAGGAACAAGCCAAAGCTGTTACCTGGCCAGGCCAGGGTCGATTGCGTATAGCGGCTGGAGCCGGTTCCGGCAAAACTGAGGTGCTGACCCGCCGAATTGCCGGTCTGCTCGACAGCGGCATCAGAGCCGACGAGCTTGTTGCTATAACCTACACTCAGAAAGCTGCGGCTGAAATGAAAGCCCGTCTGGTGGAGCGACGCAAACTCGATCCGGCACTGCTGCGTGACATGGAAGTATCGACATTTCATGCTTTCCTGAGTCGTGTTCTACGCCAGGATCCCTTCGGAGCCGGGCTCGATCGTTCAGATGCGGTCATCGCCGAAAACAACCGGCAGCTGATCATGCGCGAACTCGTCGAAAAATTCGCTGAGATGTTCGGCGAACGCATCATTGACAGCCCACAGGCACTGGGTGCCAACGTGGCGATGAAGTTGGTCAACGAGTTTCCCGCTGCGCTCGGCAAAATCAGGCGTTATCTGCTCAAGCCCGGCGAGTTTTATCAGCTCGCGAAAAATCTCTTTGCGGCACGCAGCGTCGAAGCCGCGGCACTCGAAAAGAACTGTCTCGAATGGCTGTTTCACTTTTATAACTGTTATCTCGAAGAACTCAAGCGTCGTGGACTGCTCGACTTCGACGAAATCCTGATCCGCAGTCGTGACCTGATCAAGGATATGCGCAAATCAGGTTCGTTGCCTGACCGCCGGATTTTTCTCATCGATGAGTTTCAAGACAACAACCCCGATCAACTGGAAATAGTCAACCTTTTCTGTCGTGACCGCGACAGCCATATCACTGTGGTTGGCGATGAAAAACAGAGTATTTACCGTTTTCAGGGTGCCAACATCGATACCTTTCGCAATTTTGACAGCGACCAGGACATAATTCTCACCGACAACTTCCGGTCTTATCGTGAGATACTGACGCTGGCTGACAAATTTCTTGAACTCGGCGGCAACACCGGTAAATTGTTCGCGCCACAGGAAGCGCGCCGCGGCAGTTCGCCGCGCGGCTACCCGGTAAACTGCCTGTTACACCCTGATAGTGCTACAGACAGTGAAGTATGCGCTGACCTGGCCGAAATGATCAAGAGCATGGCAGCATCCGGCATGCTCATTACCGACCGAAAAGCCGGCGGCGAGCGGGCATTGCGCTACGGCGACATTGCCATTATCGTCAGCAGCATCCGCAACCTGCCGCGACAGTTCGAAGATGCGCTGGCTACGCGCCAGATTCCCTACATCATGTCGGGTGGCTTCAGCTTCTATGCGCGCAGCGAAATCGAAGAAGTTCTCGCCTTTCTCAAACTGCTGGTTCAGCCGGAAGACGACCACGCCGTGATCAAGATTCTGAGCGGCGCGCTCTACGGACTTAACGATGACGAGCTGGCAGAATTCGCGTCGGCCGGGCGTAATGAAAAGACAGCTCTGCTGCCACATCTGTTGGCACAGGCGCCTGAACTACTGCCCCTGCGCGCCAGACAGCTGCGCGAACTTTTCGTATTGCTCAAGGAACGCGCAACCCGCCCTGGCTTGCTCGATCTCTGCCATTTTATTCTTGAACAGGCGGGCTTTTATGAATATGCCGCGACGCAAACTTCTGAACTGCGGCGCCGACGCATGGAAAACAACCTTGCCAAGTTTCTCGGTATAGTCAGGAACTTTGAGCAAAACGGCATTTTTACCTCGTTACGTGATTTCTTGAGCTATATCGAGCGTATTCTGACCTCTGACATCGACGAAGACGAAGCCGGTCTCGGTCTCGAAGAAGGCGATGCAATCAAGATAATGACCATCCACAAGTCAAAGGGGCTCGAATTTCCGGTGGTGATCTGCCCCTTTATGAGACGACGTCATTATCGTGCGACCGCTCGCATCTACTTTGACCGTGCGTATGGTCTGATGATCAACGACCCGTCGCAGACCGGGCGCAAGGGTGCGCCACCAGTGCTCGAGAAACATCTCGAAGAAGACCGGCATGCCTCTGAAGACGAAGACCGCCGCAAACTATATGTGGCTTTTACCAGAGCCGAAGACATCCTTATAGTTACCGGGCGCGAAGAACTCAGCCGCCCACCCGAAAAAGAAAATGCACCCAATGAGCCTCTGCACGAAGTTTATCAACTGCTCGAAAAGAACCCTGATCTCGGGATGTGTGCCAGTTTACCGGAATGGCGACGCCTGCTGGAGCGTTGGCTGGAATACGGAAAAACAGAAGTCGGAACCACCACTATTGCCCCACCAGCACCACCAGATCCTGGTGAACTAGAAAGCAACATCAGGCATATCAGCGCCTTCCTGAGCAAGATCCCGGAGGTGCAGGTTCATGCAGGCAGCAGCCAGGAAATATTTTCGCTGCAGGATATCAACCTTTTCAAAACCTGCCCACGCCGCTACCTTTTCACCAGCCGGCATGTAACCTCATTTCACGAGCGCCAGCCAAGTTTTTATGGCACACTGGGCACGCTGGTACATGAATGCATCAGGCTTTACCACGCACAGGGCGGGCATCTGCTCGACAACCCGGAGACAACGCGCCACCGGGTTCTCGGCATTCTCGACACGCTTATCCCCTGTTATGGCAATGCCGGGCGCGAGGCAGCCATCATTGCCCGCGGAATTGTGCTCAACTACACGGCTTCGCCACTTGGACTATCTGAGCCATGGCAGATCGAGGCTGAAGTTAATGTAAAATTCGAGGGAAACGGCCAGCCGTTTTTTGTGCGCGGCTTTGCCGATCGCGTCGATCGCAACGGCAGCGATGTGAGCATAATCGACTTCAAAACCCGCAAATTCTCAGCTGATGCACATGCCGGCTACAGCGAGCAGCTCGCACTTTATCGCATTGCCGCCAGCCGCGGCGTGCTTGGCGAGCTCGGACACCTAAGCTTCTCCCGTTCTTTTATCGCCTATCTGACTTACGACGAAGTCAAAGTGGTCGAAATTGAGCCGGATCTGCCGGCATTCGAAGCCGACATCGAAGCTACGGTCGCAGCGATTCGCAGCGAAACCGCCTGGCGCCCAGTATCCGGCACGGCCTGTGAAGATTGCGGTTTTTCGGTACTCTGCCACGGCGCCTTTGCCTGACCTTTGATAAAACTTGCAATAATGCAGGTTCAATGCTATCAATATGGTCGGCAAACGTACATATTCCCGGAAAGGATGATGTTGATATGGCAATGAATCTTATTGGTCGCAATTTTCTGACTCTCAAGGATTTTACCCCTGAAGAAATCCGCTACCTGCTCAATCTGTCGGCTGATCTCAAAAAACTTAAATATGCCGGCATCAAGCCAAGAAACCTTGAAGGAAAAAGCATCGCGCTTATTTTCGAAAAGCCATCTACCCGAACCAGATGTGCTTTTGTCGTGGCCGCCGTTGACGAAGGCGCCCATCCCGAATATCTCGGCAAAGATGACATTCAGCTCGGCAAGAAAGAAACGGTAAAAGATACCGCCCGAGTTCTTGGCCGCATGTTTGACGGCATCCAATTTCGTGGTTTCAAACACGAAACCGTTGAAGGGCTGGCAAAATACGCTGGTGTTCCGGTCTGGAACGGCCTTACCGACCAGTATCACCCGACTCAGATTCTTGCCGACCTGCTCACTATTGAAGAATATTTTGGCACGCTCAAGGGCATCGCTTTTGCATACGTCGGCGACGGCCGCAACAACATGGCCAATTCCCTGATGATCGGTTGCGCTAAAATGGGCATGGATTGCCGCATTGTATCGCCGAAGTCGCTCTTCCCCGACAAGGGCCTGGTTAAAGAAGTAGAAGCCATCGCCAAAGAAACCGGTGGCAAGCTCACTATAACTGACGACGTCGCCAAAGGCGTCAAGGGCGCTGATGTGCTCTATACCGACGTATGGGCCAGCATGGGCGAGGAAGCGCAGATGGCCGCCCGCATCAAACTGCTGACGCCTTATCAGGTCAACATGAAAATGCTCAAGATGACTGGCAAGGAAAAGCCGCTGTTCCTGCATTGTCTGCCGGCTTTCCACAACAACGACACCATCGTTTCAAAAGAAGTCGGTGCCATGGAAGTCACCGAGGAAGTCTTCGAAAGCAAGTTCTCACGCGTATTCGATCAGGCCGAAAACCGCTTGCACACAATCAAAGCCGTAATGGTAGCCACCCTCGGCCCCAAATAAACTTTGCAGAAAAAAGCGCCGGTCTTGCCGACCGGCGCTTTTTTATTTCGACGAATTGAACTCAGGGCAATGCTTTGAGTTCGGCGCTTATCGACTGGACGGCGGCGGTGTCGCCTTTTTCGACGGCTTCGTAGTAGCGCTTGATCAGCTGTTGACGGGCTGTAGTCGACGAAGCGCCACCGATCTGCGAGCCTTGCTGCGTAAAGGGGTTGATTTGCTGCTCGACCGCTTGCGTTGTCGCGCTCTGGTCGCCGGCAAAAGCTGCCGATTCACCAGACTGGCCGTTCACCGGAGCAGCAGGCTCGGGTTTGATCAGTTTACCCAGATGCTTGTTGAGTGACTCGTTGAACTTCTCTTCGCCAAAAACCGCACGGGCTCCGATATGGTCAGCGATCACATCTTCTTTGCTGCGAGAGCCGCCGGGGTTTAAAAACGAACCGTCGATGGCCTCCTTGATCAGACCGACCACCATGGTAATACCGTAGGCAAGATGCGCCGAACCTACCAGACTCTTGATATGCAGTGCAAGCTCGGCTGATTTTTTGATATGAGCAGCTTTGTCATCCTGAAACTGGTCGCGGGTTATCGTGCGATCGCCGTATTTGAGGTTCATCTCGTCGATGCTGCGGTTGGTATGCTCGAACATCCGGTCGAAGCTTTCTTTGTAAAAGACGACCGGCAACTTATGCAGAAAACTCAGCTGAAAAGCACTCTGCATCACCGATCGCGCCTTAGCCAGCGCGTCAGAAAAGACAGAAGCCTCGGCGGGAACCGCCAGCGTCAGAAACATCAGCCAGACCAGCATTACCATTTTAATTCTGTTCATAATGGTACAATTATAAGGATTTTGCCGGCGTTCTGTAAGGGCAGCTGAACTTACACCAGTCGGGCTCGCAAAATGTCGTGCAGGTGCAAAAAGCCAACAACCTTGTCGTTTTCGACGACGGGCAATGAGGTGATTGATTTGTCTTCCATGCTTTTGAGAGCTTCCATGGCCAGGCGGTCGGGAAAAGTATGGCGCGGGTTGGCGGTCATAACCTGACTTATCGGCACATCGAGGTTGCAACTGTCGCTGCGTTCAAAGAAACGACGAAGATCACCGTCAGTGAAAACTCCCAGCAAGTTGTCGTCGGCTGAGCAGACCACCAGGGCACCAAAGCCACCGCGCGACATTTTAACGATACCATCGCGCAATAAAGCTTCGGGAGACACCCTGGGCACTTCAGGTCCGGCGTGCATGAGATCGCGAACAATAAGAAAGCGGCGACCAAGGCTACCGGAAGGATGTAAACGCGCGAAATCTTTTTCCTTAAAGCCACGTGCCTCAACCAGAGCGCCGGCCAGAGCGTCGCCAAGAGCCATTGCCACTGTTGTCGAACTGGTCGGGGCAAGATTCATCGGGCAGGCTTCGCGCTCAACTCCAGCATTGATAACTACATCAGACATGCGTGCCATGGTAGAACCGGTATTGCCGACCATGGCGATGATCCCGGCACCGACCCGACGCAGAAATGGAATAAGGCGCACCATTTCTTCAGTTTCACCCGAATTTGACAGCAGAAGCACGATATCGCGCTCTTTTATCATGCCAAGATCACCGTGCAGAGCCTCGGCCGGGTGCAGAAAAAATGAAGCAGTGCCAGTACTCGACAAAGTCGAAGAAATCTTTTTGCCAACCAGCCCTGATTTGCCCATTCCGCTGACGATCAAGCGGCCCGGACTGGTCAGGATAAGGTCTACAGCTTTAACCAGCTCGTCACCGAGGTTCTCTGAGGCCTTCTGCAAAGCCCTGATTTCGATTGCGAGTATGTTTTTTGCCGATACAAGCGGATTCTGATTCATTTCGGGCACCTTCTCATGAATTGGCAGCAAAGCTGCACCGGGCTATGATAACACAAAGCGTGAACGCCGGCGCGCCATGCCGGCAATTTGTTTCGCAAATTTCAGCATGATATTGTATAATAACTGTCCCGTGATATTATGAACAGCACCAATTCATTACCACAGAACTGGCAGGAGCTTCTTGTCGACTCGCTCAAATCTGAAAGTGTCGATGAAAAACTGCTTGCCCTGGACTTTTTGTGCCAGCAAAGTTCGCTGAACCTGGATTGTGCCCAACAACTGATGCCCCTGGTAAGCGATTCCGTCGTCCACCATGATACGCAGGTGCGCTATTTTGCCCGCAAGGCCCGCAATCACTTTTATGAATGCTTTCCCGAAATAGAATCCGACTCCAAAGAAGAAAAGCCCTTCAAACTCGAACTCAAAGAAGGCGAACAGCTCACGACACAACAGATTCTGCTGCACAAAATGCGTCTGGGCAGCCGCTACGTCGTTTTCGAGGCGATGGAAAGACTTACCGAAAGCGGCGACCGTTCTCTTGCTACGCCACTTCTCGAATACCTTCTCAATGAAAAAGATGAATACAAAATTTCTTATCTGGTGCACTGCATCAGTCGTATCGACGACCCGCGCATTCCTGATGAATGGGCAGCAATTATGGATCCCTTCGGAAATGCAACCCACACTGCCCTCTCATTTCCTCTGCTTGGAGAAGATGTTCTTATTACCGGTTCAGGGCTGATAGGAAGTATGGCAGTTGCAATAGCTAAATTTGCCGGAGCACGCTTCATAGTAGCCAGCGACCTCAGTGACTACCGGCTTGAAATAGCAAAGAAAATGGGAGCCACCC
>PGYA01000117.1 GCA_002839435.1 Candidatus Riflebacteria bacterium HGW-Riflebacteria-2
CGTGCTTTTTCTTCAGGAGCTGAGTCGATATCTGCATAGTTCATTACCTTAGCTCCACCAGCGACGGCTGATGTCATGGGAAACATCTCGTCAAGAAGAGGTAAAATTTCTGAAATGGGTTCAAGAGCCAATGCCAGGATAGTCAAAGCTTTTGTTCCTCTTGCAGAAATGTTCGGTTACGCAACGGACCTCAGGAGCAAGACGTCAGGAAGAGCTTCGTATACGATGACATTTGATCATTATGACGAAGTACCGAAAAGCGTAGCGGAAGAACTTCTGAAAATATAGCAAACGATCTAACAAACAGGAAATATCTAAAGGAGGCAAGACAGAAATGGCAAAGGAGAAATTTGTAAGAAACAAGCCGCATCTAAACATAGGAACGATAGGCCATATTGACCATGGTAAGACGACTCTTACAGCGGCGATCACGAAGACGCTTGCGAGACATGGCGGAGCGGACTTTACGCCGTTCGACATGATCGACAAGGCTCCGGAAGAGAGAGAGCGCGGCATCACGATCAACATAGCACACGTTGAATACCAGACAGAGAGCCGCCACTACGCACACATCGACTGCCCGGGACACGCTGACTATATCAAGAACATGATAACCGGAGCGGCGCAGATGGACGGAGCGATCTTGGTAGTATCAGCAGCAGACGGTCCTATGCCCCAGACCCGCGAGCACGTACTTCTTGCGCGTCAGGTAAACGTACCTGCACTCGTAGTATTCATGAACAAGTGCGACATGGTAGACGACCCGGAACTTCTCGACCTTGTAGAGATGGAGATCAGAGATCTTCTGAACAAGTACGAGTTCCCCGGAGATGACATTCCGATCGTACGCGGCAGCGCTCTGAAGGCACTTGAGAGCGATGCTGACAACGAATGGACTGCAAGTATCGAAGAACTTATGCAGGCATGCGATGACCACATTCCGGCACCTGTGCGCGAAGTTGAATTGCCCTTCCTCATGCCGATCGAAGACGTTTTCACCATCACTGGTCGCGGCACTGTCGTAACTGGTCGTATTGAACGCGGCATCATCAAGGTTGGCGAAAAGGTTGAACTGGTTGGTATCAAGGACACCCGTGAAACCACAGTTACCGGCGTTGAAATGTTCCGCAAACTGCTTGACCAGGGTCAGGCCGGCGACAACGTAGGTCTTCTGCTTCGCGGCATTGAAAAGACTGAAGTTGAACGCGGCATGGTTCTTGCCAAACCCGGCAGCATCAAACCGCACAAGAAGTTCCACTCACAGGTTTACGTTCTGAGCAAGGAAGAAGGCGGACGCCACAAACCTTTCTTCTCAGGTTACAGACCTCAGTTCTATTTCAGAACCACTGACGTTACTGGCGTTGTCCAGCTCGGTGAAGGCAAGGAAATGATCATGCCCGGCGACCGCGCTGAATTCCAGTGCGAACTGATCACTCCGATCGCCTGCGAAGAAGGTCTCCGCTTCGCTATTCGTGAAGGCGGCCGCACTATCGGCGCTGGCGTCGTCACTAAGATCATCGAATAATTTCGTAAGTTTCGGGGGCGGATTTTCCGCCCCCTGCTAATCTTTAACAAGCCGACCCTGTCGGCTTTTTTAAGCGAGGTACCGTTATGCGAGAAAAAATCACTCTGGTTTGCAGCAGCTGCAAACGCAAAAATTACATGTCCATGAAAAACAAGCGTAACGACCCCGACCGCATCGAACTGAAGAAGTATTGCAGCGCTGAGCGCAAGCATACTATTCACAAAGAAGGCAAGTAAGGGTCTCAGCTGGTTTACTTAGGCCAATAGCTCAATTGGCAGAGCACCGGTCTCCAAAACCGGGGGTTGGGGGTTCGACTCCCTCTTGGCCTGATTGAATACCCCTAAGGAAGAACGAGGGTCACGCATGAGTAAAATTGCATCCTGGTGGAAAGAAACCTCCCGCTTTTTGCGAGAAGTCTGGATCGAAGTCAGGCCAACCAACGGTCGCGTTTCCTGGCCAACTTACGAGAATGTGAAGGTATCGACCAAAGTGGTTATAGCTTCATCTATCGGTCTTGGGCTTTTTATCGGTCTGCTCGATATCTTGTTCGGCAAGGTATTGACCATGATCATAGGCGGCGGAACGGTATAAGGGTTAATCGTGGATATTTTAAAAGCAAAATGGTATGTCATCCATACCAACTCCGGTTCAGAATACAAGGTTAAAAAGAACCTCGAAAACCGTGTCGAGCTTCTCGGCAAAAAAGATAGCATCTTTCAGGTAATGGTTCCCGAAGAGAGCGCCGAACGGGTGCAGGACGGTGAACGTGTTACCCAGACCCGCAAGATCTATCCTGGTTATGTTCTGGTTCAGATGGATATGGACGACGACACCTGGACGGTTGTTAAAAACACTCCAGGCGTAACTGGGTTTGTCGGACTTGGCAGTAAACCGACCCCTCTGCATGACAAAGAAGTGCAGACAGTTCTTCGTGCTGCCGGCATTGGTCCTCAGCGTTCTGCTGCCATGACCCCGATCGGTTTTACCGAAGGTCAGACAGTCAAGATCATCGACGGCCCATTCACCGACTTTATAGGCGTTATCAAGGAAATCAATCAGGAAAAGCGCAAGGCCAAGGTTCTCGTGTTCATATTTGGCCGCGACACTGCTATCGAAGTTGATCTGATTCAGCTCGAAGAAGCCTGATAAGTGTAGAATAAGTTCTCAGAAGGAGTTCAAAGGTTATGGCCAAGAAATTAGTAGCTGTTGTTAAATTGCAGATTCCGGCTGGTAAAGCAAATCCGGCCCCCCCGGTTGGTCCCGCTCTTGGCCAGCATGGTGTTAACATCATGGACTTCTGTAAGAAT
>PGYA01000118.1 GCA_002839435.1 Candidatus Riflebacteria bacterium HGW-Riflebacteria-2
CATCGCATAAGTCAGGGGCACATCAAGAATTCGCTGCCCCGCAATCGATCCCATATTGATTATCACGCCTGACTTGTTGCGGATCATGCCGCGAACAACAGCCTTGGTCACAAAAATCAGCCCCTTCATGTTAACGGCGAGAACGTCATCGACATCGTCTTCATCAAGCATCGCCAGAGGCATAACCTGGCTTATTGCAGCATTGTTAACCAGAATGTCTATCTTCTCGTGCCTTGTATAAAGCTGCTCAACGACATGCGTGATCTCTTTGACATCGCGCATGTTCATTTTTACCGATTCACTGCCGGCGACTTCGCTTTTCAGCTTTTCAGCCTTTTCAGCGCCACGATTGAACGAAAAAATAACCTGAGCACCATAACCGGCAAAGATCCTTACCAGCTCGCTGCCGAGATATCCGGTTCCACCGGTAATAAAAACTGTTTTACCTTTAAGCATATCAGGCCTTCTCTGCCATCTTAAGCTCGATTACCCTTGCCAGATCGCGCACCGTAAGAACCCGGAAAAGTTCGACCCGGGTCATCCCTTCACGATATCGGCCGGGGTCAGCCTTGAGATTTCTGGTAATAAGTTCGGCTCCGGCGGCGGTAAGTCTTTCGTCGGCGAACAGATCGTCAGGGTCTGTTCCGGCTACGATAATCTGGCTGGTTTTAAGCACAACGCCAAAATTCTTTTCGACAAGATAGACGATTTCGACGAAATCGATGCTGTCGGCGCCCAAATCGCTGACCAGCGATGAACCAGGCTCGATTTCCTCGACTGAATCGAGATCCAGCACCGGCAGCAGCAGCTCACGAAGCTTTTGTTCAACCATTTTTATTCTCCTGTGACTTGTAACCGAGCGCTATCAAAGCCCCGATTTCTCTTGATTCCCTGACTTTAAACAGGCGGGCAAGCTTGTCATGCGCCAGCAGCGGCCCGGTCATGCAGCAGGCGCCAAGCTGCAAGGATTCGGCGGCAAGCAGAATCAGCATGCTCACGCACGATATCGACTTGATAAAATTTTCTCTTTCCCAGCGAACTATCTCCTGGTTTCCGCCGGTCATCAGCGACAGCGCAGGCATAACGCGAAACTCGGTAATCAGCAGAACTGGAGCTGTTTTGAAGACGACAAAGTTTTCGGCGTAGTCGTTGAAGGCGGCGCGCATGTCTTCTCTGACATCTGTCGACAAGGTCTCGCAATGAGTCTGCACCAGACTGGCAGCGTCTGCAATGGCAGCCCTGTCGCTGATAGCTTTTACCGTCCAGTTTTTGCGACCGGAAGCATAGGGCGACAGCATGGCAATATCAAGAACCTTCTGAACCAGATCCTCTGGCAGAGGCCTGTCGGAAAAGGCTCGACAACTTTTGCGGGCCTGAGCGATGTTTTTGAGCACGTCATATTGCGCAAAGCTACAATCCATACATGAAGCCCCCGTTGACGTGCACAACTTCACCGACAATGAACGAGGCGCTTTCACTGAGAAGAAATGCGGCGACGGCTGCAACTTCTTCGGGCCGGCCCAGGCGGTTGAGCGCGACATTCTTCTTGACCTCGTCACCGGTATAACTGAGCAGGCTTTTCAGACTGCCGGCGTCAATCGGACCGGGAGCGATGCAGTTGACCCTGACACCTTTTCGGCTGCATTCAGCGGCGAGTGAACGAGTGAATGATTCGATAAATCCTTTTGTGCCAGCATAAACGGTTTGGCCGCGCACTCCACGCGAAGCCGCCACCGACGAAACATTGAGAATCGAGCCGTTTCTTCGGGCCAGCATGCCGGGAACAACTTCCCGGCACAGTCTGATCATAGCCAGTAGGTTAACGCTTATCATCAGATCGACTTCGGCATCAGACATCTGCGCCAGTGGTGCAGAATGCGTCACTGCCGCGCAGTTCACCAGAATATCGCAGCCCTCGGCGGTTTTGATCAGATCAGATAAATACCCCGAATCAGCGAGATTTCCGGCGGAAATTACAGTTTTGCGGCATGGCAGCTCATCTCGCAGCTGCTCGAGAACGCCGACATTTCTGAAACCATGCAGAATCATTTCATCATCAGAATCCGCGATTTTGCGGCATATAGCCGCACCAATCTCTGAACTGGCACCGGTCAGCAAAATTTTACGCATCGAAACGCCTCATTACAATCGCTGTATTCTGCCCGCCAAAAGCGGCATTGAGCTTGAGAACATACTTTATGTCGAGATCGAGCGGTCTGCCTCTGATGACATTGAGTCCGACCTCGGGATCGGGTTCATCATAGTTAACAGTTACCGGAACCTTGCCATTCTGCATTGACCAGATAACTGCAAGAATTTCCATGGCGCCGCAGGCGCCAATCAGATGGCCAATCTGGCCTTTCATCGAATATACCGGTATTTCAGCATATCGGCCAGAGAAAATCCGTTTCATGGCACTTGCCTCTGCCGGCGCGTTTTTGTGAGTTCCGGTGCCGTGCAGATGAACACAGTCGATCTGATCCGGTGTAATACCGGCCTCACTTATGGCCTGCATGGCAGCACGAGCCAACTGCTCACCGCTCGGATCAGGGTCTGTGACCAGCCATGCATCCATTGTCGAGCTGTAACCGCAGATTTCAGCAAGAATACGTTCCGGCACAGCGTTGGCAGAACTTTCGAGCATAAATGCAACCGCGCCCTCGCCAAGCACCAGTCCACGGCGGTTTTTATCAAATGGCCGGCAGGCCTGAGACGGGTCTCCCGACCAGTCCGACAAGGCACCAAGCTTATAGAAGCCCAGATAATGAAGATGACACAGCATCGAATC